>UQHB01000001.1 GCA_900540735.1 uncultured Megasphaera sp.
AACAGAAAACAAAATGGATGCCACCAGTAACATACCGGTTAGCATCCATCTAAACCATCTTATTTAGTTGTCATTACAGTGTCCAGGATTCTGGGTACACATCATTTTTCTTCTGCTATTGCTGTTATTTCAGTACATCGCCTAATATTTTGATGCCCTTTTCAATCTGTTCGAGACTGACATTGCCATAACTAAGGCGCATACAAGTCTGGCCTTTTCCTTGGCCATTGACGAAGAATCCTGCATCGGGCACATCAGCCCAGAGGAACAAACCTCCATCAGGACTAGTGCGCTTCGTGCCAGCCGGGAAATATTGGTCTACGCACTGCATCATGACGTCACGCCGTTCTTTGTAGGTTGCTCGTACTTTTTCTAAATGAGCCGGGAAATAGCTACGTTTAAAAAATTCTGCACAGAGCACTTCGGCTAAGACACTCGTATGGGAATTGGTTGCCGTTTTGGCATCGACAATTTTGCTAATAATTTCTGGTGTAGCGTAAACATAACCAAGGCGTGACCCTGGCGAGAAAATCTTAGAAAAACTGTTGGCTAAGACCGTATGGCCTGTTGTATCAAAGGATTTGATAGGTGGCAACTCGTCACCACTATAGCGCAAGTCCCGATACGGGTCGTCTTCGAGGATGAGCACATTGTATTGACTCCCTAATTGAGCTAAGGTTTTGCGCCGTTCTAACGATAAGGTCCGGCCTGTAGGATTTTGGAAAGTCGGCACGGTGTAAATCATCTTTGGGTGATACTGCTGAATGGCCGCTTCTGCTGCATCCAAGCGCATGCCGTCATCATCCATGGCGACAGGAATACATTTTGCCTGGAACATATCGAAGATTTCTACGCAATGGACAAAAGTCGGGTCTTCGACGAGGATGACATCACCAGGATTGATGAATAATTGGCAAATGAGATTCATCGTTTCCAGCCCCCCACAGACGATGGCAATGTCATCTGGCGATGCCGGTATACCTTTAGGAGCTAATAAGTCGTGAGCGACGATTTCACGCAAATCAGCAATGCCTTTGGGACTGCTATACTGCAAGGCTTCTACACCTCGTTTATCCCAAGTAAGGATATCACTAGCAATGTCTCACACGATGTCTACAGACAACAGTTCCGATGCTGGTGAGCCAATGCTAAAGGGAATTAATCCCGGTGCATTCCCTGTACTAAATAAATTTTTCACGACATCAGCAATAGACTTCATGTACTCCATACGTTTGGTAAATTGGACCATACTAAGTCCCCCTTTAAGATATGACTGTATTGTTATGTATTAGTATACTGTATTTTGCATAAAGTATATGTATGGTTGCAATAAAAAAGACTAATCTCACGAATGCCGTAAGATTAGCCTGTGTATATATTCTCTTCTTATTTGCGGTTAGCAACGAGCAAATCTTCTGAAACTGTTTCATCTGCCAACACCACATGACGGCCATAAAAGACGTAATAGAGGACAAAGCAAATGAGAGAAATTACGCCAGATACAGCGTATAATTCCGGAAATGTCATGACATTACGCAACATCCCTAAGACATAAGGGCCAACGCCAATCCCTAAGTCTAAGGCAATAAAATAGGTTGACAAGGCAACGCTCACACGATGAGGCGGTGTTAATTTTACACAGACAGCTTGTCCATTAGACATGAACGTCCCGTACCCCAGGCCAACGAAGACACCGGCTAAGAGAAGCTGCCACGATGCGCCAGTCATATCCAAAATGAAGAGGCCGATGGCCAGACAGAAATAGCACGGATAGAGAACGTAATTTTCGCCTTTTCTATCGAAAATGATGCCCGTTGCCGGACGGGTCAAGGTAATGACGACGGCATAGACGACGAAGAAGAACGTGCTCGCTTGGACGAGATGAATTTCTCTGGCATATTCAGCAAGGAAGGCCAAGACGCTCGAATAAGCAAAGCCCATGAGAAAGCCCACACCAGAAATGACGAAAACTCGTTTTTCTACGTAGTTTTCTAAGGTCATAGCTTGCATTTCAGCACGTTGTTTCGGTGTCAATTCGATTTCATCGACGCGGAGGAAGAAGCAACCAATCATACACAAGACGACGAGGACACTGCAAAAAGCCACGATAATCTGGAAATTGCCCAGTAACATGAGGGCCATCCCTAAGAACGGCCCTACAGCAGCAGCGAGACTCGTACTGAGGCCATAATAGTTGACTCCTTGGCCCCGTTTATCTTCAGGAATGCAATTCGTAATAATCGTATTCGTTGCTGTCGAAACAATACCATAAGCCATGCCGTTTAAGAAACGGATGCCATATAAGACGGCTAAATTGGGTAAATAAAAATAGCATACCGTTGTGAGTAAATAAAAAATAATACCGCCGTATAAAGAACGCGCCCGACCATAGAGTTCAATAGCTTTGCCAAATTGGAGGCGCGCCAGCAAGGTGCCGACAATGAAGATACCGGACGCAAGGCCTGCTTCACTCAGGCTGGCGTGCATGTCTTCTTTGGCGACGACTGCAATGATGACCATGAGTAAATAATAAATTAAATACACCATAAAATTGATGCCTGTATCGAGGATGAAATCTCTATTCCAAAGTGATTTCTCCGTCATGAATACCAACTCCCTTAGCAGATGATAGGCCTATTTTACACCTCCTCTTTTGCCTTGTATAACGAAAAAAAGCGATGTCTGTCATCGTTTCTCATCATGACAAACATCGCTATAGGCATTCACGGTTCCGGCGAAAAAGATTGAATGTCTTTCATATAATCTGTAAAAACTTTTATGGAAGGATACTTAGGATTATCCTTTTTATACACTAAATAGCAAGGAACTGTAATCGCTGGCTCAACACTATACATGCCCTCTACGGCTCCCATAGCCTGGAGAAACCGCTTCGGTAAGAGCGCGCCAATGTGGTGTTGTTGGCAATAATGCATGATTGCATAGGGCGTAGAAAACCAAGCTTGCGGCTGCACAGCTGGACAGGCTGTATCCGTAAAGAATTGCGCCAAGAACGTATGCATCAAGTAATGGGGCGAATATTGCGCCAACGGCTGGGCCGCAATATAGGGAATATGCACCGTCTTAGTCGGAACGGGAATGTGCGGTGCATAGTAGACAATTTCTTCAGAACAGACAAATTGCCGTTCATAGCCGTCAATATCCATGTTGGGTAAATAATACAAGGAAACGATGTCGAGCTTGTCGTCTTGGAGCCACTGCAATAATTCGCGTGCTTCCATATTATACACGCGTAGCGATGCTTCACTATGATGCGTTTGGTAATATTCAATATGGCGATTCATGAGGACGTCGCCTAAGGAGAGCATGGTCCCAATAGACAAGGTTTGAATCGTACCATTTTTCGCCTGCATATCATACAGACAGCCTTCTAATTCATGTAAAATCGGCGTGAGCCGTCTTAAAAACTCTTCTCCTTCCGGCGTTAAGCGGCTCCCCCGATTGGACCGTTCAATGAGCTGGAGGCCTACACTATCTTCTAGTTTTTTCATTTGCGCACTAAAGGCAGACTGCGTAATATTCGCTGCTTGAGCAGCTACAGTGAAATTACGGCATGTGCCGTACACGATGAAGTTCTTTAACTGTTGAATCGTTGGTAATTCCATACTCTTCCCCTTCTCTGCGTGGAGGACAACAAAAAAGACATGCCGAAGCATGTCTTTTCGTTGGTGTAACTCACGCTTTATTCTTCTTCGTCATCTTCGAGTTCAGATTCGACCATATCTTGATATGCATAAGCTGCTTTTTCAAACTCTTCATCTGTCGGTGCTACGTATGTAGGTTCGCCGTCGATAATATCGACGCGGGCAATAATGGCTTCGTCTCCACCTTCGCAGCCGCAATCACAACCTTCATGGTCATGTTCTTCGTCGCTAGGAATAGGGACTAACACAGAGAACACCTTATCATCAATTTCTAATTGCGCAATTTCATCATAGTATTCTTCTGCGCCATCTTCACCGGTAATCGTAACAACCTGAACTTCTTCTAATTCTTCTGACATATTATCCTCCTTGATGAGCATCTAAATAATTTTGCAATATGAGCACAGCTGCCATTTTATCGACAAACTGTTTTCTCTTTTCCCGCCGTACATTGCCAGCCTTTAAGACATTTTGTGCAATGACAGTAGTCAAGCGTTCATCCCAATAGACAATATCCATATCAGGAACAACTTTACGAAATTCTGCTACAAAATGTTCAATTTTCTCCATATTTTCGCTATAATCGCCATTCATATGGCGCGGTCTGCCGACGACGATACGGTGCACTTCTTTTTCTTTAATCATCTCTTGGAGCCGAGCAAAGTCTTTCTTTTTTGATTCGCGCCGAATCGTTTCTACACCTTGTGCCGTAAGGAGCAAGGCATCACTGCAAGCCACGCCAATGGTCCGCGAGCCTACATCGAGTCCGAGGATACGCATAGACGCTTATAACCCCCGCTGTTTGACGTACGAACGGACTAATTCTTCAATCAGTTCGTCCCGTTCAATACGGCGGATATTGCTCCGCGCATTGTTATGGCTCGTAATATAGGTCGGGTCACCGGAGAGTAAATACCCTACGATTTGATTGACCGGATTATATCCTTTTTCTTCAAGCGCATGATATACGTCTTCTAAAATCATGGAGGCAACGGTTTGCTCTTCATTACGGTTTTTGACAACCATCGTTTCGTCGCTTACTGCCATGTCATCACATCCTTTGCGTAGACTTGAGTTTACTATATACTAGCCGAGAATGGAACGAATTGTATCCTTCCCAACGGCCAGGGCTGCTTCTAATTTATCTGGTTCTTTACCGCCAGCTTGGGCCATGTCCGGACGGCCGCCGCCGTTACCGCCAGCAGCTTGCGCCGCTGCTTTGATAATCTTGCCGGCATGGAGGCCTTTCTTCGTATCTACTTTAGCAACTTTGCAGACGAAGTTGACTTTATCGCCATTAGCTGTACCGAGGAGTACGACACCGCTGCCGAGTTTATCAAGGACTGTATCGGCGAGGCTGCGGAGGTCATCCATCGATTCAGCTTGGGCTACTGCCGTGACGACAGGTACACCGGCAATATCTTCTTTAGCCCCTAAAATACTATCCATATCGGACATAGCTGCATCTTTCTTCAGTTGCTGTAATTCTTTTTCAGCGTCTTTGATCTGCTGTAAGACGTGGGCTAACCGTTCCGGTACGTCTGCGACTTTCGCTTTTAAGAGAGCTGCAATGTTTTCCAGTTCAGCTGCGTCAGCTTTCGCTTTTTCTACAGCTGCAGCACCGGTGACGGCTTCAATACGGCGTACGCCTGTGCCTGTGCCCGATTCGGAAAGAATGCGGAAGGAGCCGATAATACCTGTCGACGTAACGTGCGAGCCGCCGCAGAGTTCACAGCTAAAGTCATCAACGGAAACGACGCGGACAACGTCGCCGTATTTTTCGCCAAAGAGAGCCATCGCACCTTTTTTCTTGGCATCATCAATGGGCATTTCTTCAATCGTAACGGGTACGTTTTTGAGGATTTCTGCATTGACCATGTCTTCTACTTCAGCCAGTTCTTTTGCCGATACAGGCGAGAAGTTCGTAAAGTCAAAGCGGAGACGATCCGGTTCAACGAGAGAGCCAGCCTGGTTGACGTGATTGCCCAGGACTTTGCGCAGTGCTGCTTGGAGTAAATGCGTAGCCGTATGGTTACGAGCTAAGGCTAAATTACGTTCTGTGTCGACCGATAAGGACAATTCGTCCCCTTCGTGGATGACACCTTCCGTAATTGTCGCTACGAGGTAGGTCAAGCCATTTGGCAAGGCTTTCGCATCGGTAACATCAGCTTTCCCTTCTTTGCCGACGAGAACGCCTGTATCACCGACTTGGCCGCCTCCTTCTGCGTGGAAGGGGTTCGCCGAAAGGATAACCGTTACTTCTTCGCCGTCATGAGCTTCGTTGATTTCAACGCCACCTTTACCGAGCATAGCGACCGTTGCTTTCGTTGCTGTCGGGTCGTTCGTGAGGGCATTCTGGTTGAGCTTTGTCGTATCCGGTGTAGCCACTTTAGCCGAGACTTTCGCTCGTGCTGCACGAGCCCGGTCTTGCTGTTCTTTCATGGCTGCAGCAAAGCCGTCTTTATCGATGGTATAGCTTTTTTCTTGGGCAATTTCTTCGGTTAATTCCATAGGGAAGCCAAAGGTATCATATAATTTAAATACTTCTGTGCCGGCAAGAACTTTCGTATCTGTCGTCGCAGCCATCATGGAGTCAAGTAATTCCATGCCTTGGGCCAACGTCGTGCTGAACTGTTTTTCTTCTGTATCAATAACCTTTTTAATCAGGTCTTCATGTTCTTTTAATTCCGGGTATTCCACGCCGAGAATATCGATGACCGTATCAACAAGGCTGCTGAGGAACATATCCGTAATGCCAAGGAGTTTGCCGAAACGGACAGCACGGCGGATGATACGGCGCAGAACATAGCCGCGGCCTTCGTTAGACGGTAAAATACCATCGCTAATCATCATCGTCGTTGCGCGAATGTGGTCAGCAATAACCTTCATGGCGATTTTCTGCTGTGGGTCGCTGTAATCGCCATGGCAGCGGTCAATGATTTTTTCGATAATCGGGAAAATCAAATCTGTTTCAAAGTTCGATTCTTTCTGCTGAATAACCGAAGCCAGCCGTTCGAGACCACAGCCTGTATCGATGTTCTTCTTAGCCAGCGGTTTGTACGAACCATCTTTCTGGCGGTCGTACTGAGAGAATACGAGGTTCCAAATTTCCAAATAGCGGTCACAGTCGCAGCCAACAGTGCAAGTCGGTTTGCCGCAGCCCCGTTCCGGCCCTAAATCGTAGTAAATTTCGCTGTCCGGACCACATGGGCCTTCGCCGATTTCCCAAAAGTTGTCATCCATCGGGAAAATGCGTTCATCAGCAAGACCAATCATATTGTGCCAGTAATCATAAGCTTCTTTATCATCTGGGTAAATCGTAACGTATAATTTATCCTTATCCAGTTCGAGGACTTCTGTGAGAAATTCCCAGGCCCAGGAAATAGCTTCCTTCTTGAAATAATCGCCAAAGGAGAAATTCCCCAACATTTCAAAGAACGTATGATGCCGCGCTGTCCGTCCGACGTTATCAATATCGCCGGTACGGATACACTTCTGGCTCGTCGTTACACGGTGCGACGGCGGTACGAGCTTGCCTGTAAAATACGGTTTAAGCGGAGCCATGCCGGCACCGATTAAGAGCAAGCTCGGGTCGTTATGCGGAATCAAGGGGAAACTATGGAGAATTAAATGTTCCTTGCTTTTGAAAAACTGTAAGTAGGCAGTGCGAATTTCATTGCCTGTCATGTATCTCATCTAAAACACTCCTCTATGCTTTCTATATGGGAAAATTATACGCCTTTTTACGCCTTTTAGGCAATAGTTTTATCGTATTTCCCATAGCTTTTCTGTATAAGGAATGGCTAGTAAGGAGTACGCAGTGAACCAGGCACTGCTCACTCCCTACTAGCCACGTGATTACTTATGAACGCGCGCTGCGCCTACATACCGGGGACCCCAATAGGAGCTGTCCAGGCTGTCTACGCGAATACCGCCGCTGCTCGTTGCACTAATGAAATTGTTATTGCCGACATAAATCCCTGTATGGGAAATACCCGGTTCATACGTCGTAAAGAAGACTAAGTCGCCAGGAACTAATTCGCTCCGTTTGACCTTATCACCAAATTCGTACTGTTCATCAGCCATACGCGGCAATTCAATGCCATTATGAGAAAAAACATATTTCGTAAAGCCGGAGCAGTCAAAACCATCTGGTGTATTGCCGCCAAAGACATAGGGCACGCCTAAATATTCATAGGCAGACGAAACGACGCTTTGGCCAAACTTTGCATTGTTGCCAGAAAATTGTTTCCACTTCGAAACCTTTCCTGTAGAGCCTTTATAATCACGGCCGCCGTTGTCGATGTTGGCATACTTACTCTTACTACTAGCAGCCGTTGAGGCTTTGTCATTCTGCGTGAGCATTGTGCGCTTACCGGTTAATAAATAGTATGTCCAGCCACCTACTCTACCGCTGACTTCGATTTTTTTATCTTTTTGGTATTGCGATACCGCATCGGCTGTGTCTTTCGTGTACACGCCGTTTGTGTTGACATCATAGCCTAATTTCCGAAGCTGCTTCTGAATGGCTTTGACGTCATCGCCTTTACTCCCAACGGTATAATACGAAGCTGCACTTACTGGTAAGCTGGCTGCTGCTGCCAGAGCTACAACCATACAAACTTTACTTAATTTCTTCCACATAAAGACTCCTCTCTGTCTCCGAGGTTAACTGACGGGTTAGGCTTGAAGGCCGCCTCCGCAAATGCTTCCTAAAACACGTGCGATTCACCCCAATGAATTTGATTCCCCCGTACCTTATACAAGGATTCGACACAACTTTATGGCTTCATACCTTTATTTCTTATCTTGTCCGAGTTCAGCCCGCAGCCAATATAACGGCCGCTGCTTCACTTCTTCAAAAATCCTCCCAATATACTCACCAATAATGCCTAAAAAGATGAGCTGGAGCCCGCCGAATAAGCAGGCGATAATAATCGTCGTCGTCCAGCCTGGTACGGCTTCTCCGACAAGATGGCAATACAAGGCATGAAGTATCATAATTACACTAAAAAAACCACTACATACGCCGGCATAAAAAGCCATGCGCAACGGTATCTTAGAATATGCCGTAATGCCGTCTAAGGCAAAATTGAACATTTTCCGCAAAGAAAACTTAGATTTCCCTGCGTACCGTTTGGGTGCCACAAAATCGAGGGACGTTTGCTTATAGCCAATATCCCCAATCATGCCGCGGATAAACCGGTCATGTTCCCGGAATAATTTAAATGTAGAAAGCACTTTCTTATCAATTAAGCGAAAATCAGAGCCGCCTGGTGTAATATGGACAGGGGACATAGCATTGATAATGATGTAATACCATTTCGATGTCAGATTCTTGAAGAAGCTCGCATCAGCCGTAGCGTCGCGAATGGTCTGAACTACGTCATATCCTTCACGCCATTTGGCTACGAGCTCTGGAATCATAGTCGGCGGATGCTGCAAATCGCCATCCATGGTAATAATGGCATCGCCACGGGCATGGTTCATGCCACACGTAATAGCTAATTGATGCCCAAAATTGCGCGCTAAAATCAAAGCCCGCACATGGGCATCTTCGTCTGTCAGCCGACTCAGTAAGAGTGGCGTTTTATCTTTTGAGCCATCGTCTACAAAAATAATTTCGTAGTTCATATCCAAGGTTTGGACGGCTTTTGTCGTTTCTTCGTAAAATTTTTTGATGTTTAATTCTTCATTATATACAGGAACGACAATAGACAACATCTGCTGTTCTTTCCCCTGTGCTGTGCTTCCTATCATTATTATACCATCCCAACATTTTTACTATCAAAACAGGCTGCCATTTCCTATGCCTGCACCGGATTTTTTAGTAATGCCGTCAACAGCTTTACAATTTCGTCCTGCGAGGCAGTGCCAATAATACGTTTCACAGGCTTTCCTCCTTGAAAGAATAGGAGCGTCGGCACGGCGACAATATCGTACTTCTTGGCTACATTTTTTAGGGCATCGACATTGACTTGTAGAACGCGGACTTGACCAGCAAATTTTGCTGCAGCAGCAGTAATTTCCGAGCCAATCGTCTTGCACGGCTCGCACCAGGGTGCCGAAAAATAGGCGATTACAATACCGGTCTTACGCATGACCTGTAACGAAAAATCGCCTTCCTTGTCGATGGAAATACATACCATTGTCTATACCTCCTGTGTCCGCTTACAATACACCGCGTCTATTATAACAAAAATAGGGGCAAAGGGCAAATCTAAAAGAGAATCCAAGCCATTTACCAAGAGAAAAGAGCTAGCACGCCGGGTCAGCACCGGTGTGCTAGCCGTCTCTACTCGTTATTGCCAAATCACTTTCATTATGTCTTTGTATGTGTCCTGTAAGTGCGTAATAAGGACATCAACATCGTATAAATCATATCGCCGTCTGCTTCGCCATCACGGCATAAGATACACATATTCAAAATCAGATTGCCTTCATCGTCTGTATAATATTTAAATGATTTAAATACAGTAATGTCCTTTTCCTTTAAGTATTGCTGAAATACTTCTGCTTTTGCATTCATTATACATACTCCTAACCAAAGAGGTTCTGTACCGCCTCTAGGAAGACGGTACAGCCTCTACATATATTTATTCTATTACAATATCCTTTTCTAACGCATGGGAAGGCATTGCTCCCTCACCGGTGATTAAGCCGTACCGGTCATGGTAAGAAATTTCTGGCTGGTAGTACTTTCCATAGAAATCGTATCTATCGTGGTCACTGAGGACGCGCATCCAATCCGCTGCTGTATGGCGTTTGCTGATATAGTTTTCATCTTTATCGGCATCGTACCACGTATACTTTCGTCGCCACTGTCACCATAAAGATTGATATTGCGCACGCTCTTGCCAGTAGCGGTCTTGCCCAGGGTGACATGATTATTCTGCTGAATCGTATTATTCAACTTAGGTTTTGCTACGGCGAGAGCTGTCTTATTATACGCTTCAGACTCGACAGTCAAGCCGAGCTTGACATCCTTGTCCTTACCGGCATAAAGATTGATGTCATTCATGCTGTATAAGGAGCCGTCAACGGCAATCGCGTTGTTTCGGTTCAGTGTATTCTTAGCATGAGATGATGCGCCGCCAACAGCACCGCCTTGCGTATCGGCGACTGCCGTGACGGTAATGTCCATATTGTCCATAGCAGCTAAGGTAATATCACCAGTACTGCCGGCAGTCTGTAAGGATCCGCCTGAACCGACGAGGACGTTATTATTCGACGTAACCTGATTATCTACGTCAACCCACGTGGCACCAGCACCGGCTGCTTTAATATAGCCGCCAGCTGTTATATCGCCAATGGATTTCGCTTCAAAAGATTGCTTGCCATACGACAGGAGCGACCCGTTACCGACGTTGACCGCTGCCTTCGACGGCATAGTTTTCCCTATCGCCGACAGTGACCGTATTCGTCGCGCCTACAGCAACGGTACCGGCACTGACAAGGTGTAAGGCATTGAGATCGACAACAGTCGAACCTGTCATCGTGTTCTCTGCTTTCGTGACGCTCATACCGATAGCTGTCGCTTTCAGGGCATCGGCATTGAGATTCGCCGTATCCTTTTGGGCTGCCTGAATAGAAACATCGCCATTGACGATGACACTGCCGCCGATAATCGCTTTGGCATCTGCTGTCATCGTATTTTTGACATGTGCCGCCAGGTCTGTGCTAATCAAGGTGCCGCCACTGCCATCTGCCGTGACGAAATTATCACCAGCACCGGAAGTGCTAATTTGCAGGCTGCCGAGCCGCGTGTCTACGGTGCCAGCCTGATAGGATACAGTCGTATCAGACGTGTTTTCTGTAATGGCCAGATTATTACCGCTCGCAAATACGCCGCCTACGACGATGCCCCGCGCGTCTGCCGCGGTTTGCGTGCTATTCTCGCCCTGGATGCGCAGGGCAGTCAAGCCTGTAGTGACTTCTTTTGTTTCTTCCTGCTTATTACCGTATTCATCCCACGTCGTTTTTACAACGGTAGTCGTCGTTTTTTCTTTGCCCTTAATGGCGCCGACCGTAGCATGGACATCTAAATCGGTCGTTGCAGTTGCCCCGTTGTGGCTCGCATTGACACCGCCGACACCGCTATTTTCTTCGACATAGACTGCGGTATTTTTCTTGTTTTCCTGCGCATAGGCGTCAGCCTTGATATTCGCTTCGTCAACGTTCAGGTAATTACCGTCGTGTACGGTCACGTCGACGCTGCCTGTCGTCTTGGCCGTAGCCGTCGCGCTAGCGCCGCCAACCAAGAGGGACGCAGCAATACTATCTGCTACGGCTTTCACAGCCGGGCTGGCAACTGCCGAAAGGGTCAGCTTCTGCCCAACCAAGATATTGCTCTTGATGTCGACTTTCGTATGACTCTGGTTAGTCGCTTCTGCTTCAATGACGCCAGCGGCTACTAAGCCGGCCGTAATACCCAGAGTATTCGCTTCTGTCTGGCTATTATCTTGTGCCAGCACCTCGATGTCCTGCCCAGACAAGGTCGTGTTGCCAATGGTAATGACACTGTTCCCACCAGTCTTTGCTTCGCCGAGGGCCGCGTTTACGCCTAAGAGGCCCGCACTGCCCTGATATACATTCATCGTCGCCTTGCTCGTAACGTCTGTCCCTAAGGCAATCTTCTCACCGCTAAGGGCTGTCCTGCCGGAGAGATTGACAGCGACATTGCGGTTCACATCTAGTTTACCGACACCGGCATTGACCGCTACTGCGCCAAGAGAGCCGCCGCCTAAGGTCATCTGGATGTCGCCTTTTTCTGTTGCGTCAGCACCGACGTTTTTCCCCGCTTGAATAGTACTACTATCTACATTGACCGTAATTTGTGAGCCTTTGCCACCGCTTTCGGCATCAATAGACGGCTTCGCTGTATCGGCGCTGGAACCGGATTTCTGCATTGCCCCAGACACGACACCGTCAGCCAAGAGATTCTCTGCGCCATACGCACCGTTTGCTGTCTCAATAGAAGCGAGAGCATCTGTATCCTCCACTTTCTTGCCTACTGTGGTAATAGCAATATTGGCACCTAAGGCACTGATGCCGACTTGGGCATTCGTCGCTAGTTGTTCAATATTCCGTGTTTCCACAGCATTGAGGTCAATATCTCCGCCTGCAGTCAGTGTACTGCCAGTAACATTCGTCTGTACCGTACTATCAATGGTATTGACCGAAACGGACGCGCCGATACCGCCAGCACCAGCGGCGTTGCTACCGAGGTATGAATCCATCGTAAAGGTGTTTTCTGCGTTGACGTCAATGCCCTGTTTCTCCGCCGTTAGTTTCGCATTGATAACGTTTACCTTGACAGTACTGTTCATGTTGTTGACAGAGATAGTGCCGCCTACGCCAGTGCCAGCTATGCCGATGCCGTTTGCCACAAGCCAGAGCTTCGTCACCGTTTCGTTAGCCGCCGTTACCGTAATATATTTGTCCGCAACGACCTCTGTCTTGTCTTTCGTCTGGCCAATAGTCGCTTCTGTTGTCGACTCGTCTTTGACGATATCAACAGACGCGCCGACACCGGTGCCTATACCTGCACCGCCAACACTAAAGCCCCCAGCATTGACAATGCCCTTGTGGTTGGCTTTCACAGCGACAGCATCAGCCTGCACGGTGCTATCGACAATAGCCGCTTTCGTCGCGTTATCGAGCTTCGTCACGGCGACGACATCGGCTACGCCAGCACCTTGACCACCGACAGCCGCGCCAATGGTATAGCTGGAAACGCCTTGCCGCGAGTCTGCGTCTACAGCGAGTTCCTTTGCTGTAACATCACTTGCTTCGACAGTACGGCTAATGGTATTCGTATCACTGCCAAGACCAATCCCCGCGCCCTGACCGGCTACGCCGACAGTACTGACAAAGCCTGAACTATTGGCATAATCTGCCGCCGTCACCGTTACATCTCTGCCAGTAAGGGCGGCGTTGGTGACCTTCGCCGTCGTATTGCCGCCAAGGGTATTGACATTAACCGTCGGAGCCACGCCGACACCTTGTCCGGCTATAGCAGCATTGGCTAGGAAAGACTTCGTCGTATGCGTCGACGATAATGCCGTTGCGCGTTTCATCAGTCCGTTTAATCTTAGCGTTAATGTCAATGGTATCCCTAGAAATGAGGGTATCGTTGATTTCACTATCCGTTACGGCAGTGTTCGTCTTCAGCCCCTCACCATTGCCTTTGGCCTTGACTTTCGTTTTATTGTCATTCGCGTCTCCTACACTGGCCTGCGTAGAGCCCGTGATTTCATTGACGCTGACAGAAATCCCGACACCGGCCCCCTGGCCTGCTACGTTCAGCGTGCCGACATAGTTAGAAATGACGTCATCACTTGTCGCGATGATACCGACATTGCGATTTGCCGTGATGTTTGCGCCGTGGCCAATATGAGCCGTCACGTCATTATCAATGTATTGACAGCGACGTTACAGACACAATCTGCAATTCATTGTCTGCCTGCACGGTCACAGCGACGCCTTGGTTCTTATCTTTAGCCACTATGTCCGTCCCTTTAATATAAGCACCAGTCTGGTTTTCCAAGCCATGATAAGCCAGAGCCATGCCGACAGCAGTCTTACCAGCACTGACCTGCCCGGTTACATTAACACCAAGGACATCATTCGTAGCAGCCGCAGAAACCGTATTAGCCGTAAGCTTAGACGAATTAATATTCGCCTTCGCCGCGCTATCTACCATTTGCCAACTCACAGAACCGACACCGCCAAACTTTTTGCTTCCTGCGGCACCAGCGGCAACACCGACGAGGACCGTATCCGTATTGGCATCGCTTTTCACTGTATCTGCCGTAATGTTGGTATGGGAAATAGTGGACGTAAGAGTATTTTTAATATTTTCAATGGCGACAGCTGCGCCTACGCCGCCTTTACCGCCGCTTCCGGCTACTGACAAAGTACCGGTGACAATCGTATTGCCGCCGTCTTTATCTTTTTTTGCCATAGCTTCTTCTAATTTGGTGTAATAATCGGTCGTATCGTCCAGCTTACCATCAACCTCTTCGTCTCGCTCGCCATAGGCTACAGCCTCCTTATAGCTGGCACCGGTCGCATCTAAGCCACGGTCTGTAATGTAAGTTTCATGTTTATTTACGGAATTCGTATCATAAGCTTCGGCGCTGACTGTACCTGAAGCCGTAATCGTTGCGCCGTCAATCCGGGCATGAGCTATATTATCCAGCTCATTATAGATTCCGACACCTTGAAACGCGCCGCCGGAATCGCTCGTTGAGACAGCCAGGCCAAGGTCGGCACCAATTTGCTTCGTTCCTAAGACAGCGTCATTTTCAATGGATGCCATGTTCTGATACGTACCGCCCAGGATACCGCTTTCGACATCATTTTTCAGCGTACCGATGATAATGGAACCGCCTGCGCCATAGCCGCTCTTACCGCTGGCCGCAATAGACGCGCTAATACCGCCTGTTACTTGGACATCACTATTAGCGGCACTGTTCGTCAGCGTCGTCTGGGCGTGATTATCCGTTTGAGCCTGAGTATCAATGAGAAGGGCATGGACATCGCTATCGCTGTGATTATACGAAACACCGACATTATCTGCTACATTCGTGCCGGAGCTTTCGCCGCTGGCCTTACTGAGCGTCAGTCCCAATCCTGCCGCTACGAGAGTGCCTTCTTTTATCGCGCTATTGGTAATACTACCGGCATTGGTCAGAGACATATTGCAGATGACAGAGACCACATCACGGTTAATATCATTAGCCGCCGCAACGCCGCTAATACCGACAGAGGTCTTAGCATTGTTTTTGGCCGTAACCCAGTTAATGGCGGCCGCGCCACCCCAGGCACCGATGAAGACATCATCAGCAGCTGTAGACGTAAAGGAACCCTTTTCTTGTTTGTCTGCATCGGCAACGAGGGTAATCTTCGCGCCATCCGTTAAAGCACTGGTCTGGCCATTGACGATATTGACAGCCACCGAACCGGCGCCGCTGACATTGACAGATGACTTAGTGCTTTCTTCTCCCTGGCCTACAGGGCTGTTGTTCGTCGCGCCCTGGCTGGCATCGCCGCTGTTCATAGCATCACGTATAGGTTTTCCCGATACAGCACTATCTAATTTGTCGAACCCCTTATTAAGGGGCGTCGTAATTTTTTGCTGTAACCCATTAAAAATTTTTTACCTAAGCGGTCAAAGAATCCTTCTTCACCGGAATCATCACTCTTGGAAACAGCACCAGCTACAGCGACGCTGTTGATGGTCCCTGTGGCAGTGGAATGAATATCCACGGTATGAGCCGTAATCTGGCCGTCCTTCTTCGTCTGGCCATCGCCTAAATAGGCTTTCTTTTCGTCATCGGTCAGCCCCAATACATCATCAGCTAACTGTTGCGCCTTTTTAATGGTATTGTCGCTTTCGTCACGAAGAGACAGGTCCCCTGTTTTCACGGTCGTATCGACATCAGCATCGGTATCGGCAATCCCGGCAAGGGTATTCGTATCGTACAAGTTGACTGCCGCACCGGCACCAATGGCAACGGCTTCAGATTGCATAAAGCCGCCGGCTACATTGGTCAACACCGTGTCATTAGAAGCAGTAATTTCGACCTTGCCTTCACTCTGGCCATCAGTATCTTTTTGAGCTTCTACGACGGCTTCATCATCTACGAGGGTAAGAGCGTTGCTGTCACCGGTCATCATATCGACCATACCGCTCAGGCCATTTTCTCCAGCTGTTCCTGCGGAGAAGACAATGCCTGTCCGGTTCAGGGAATTGGTGGCATCAATGGCCGCATCAGCACCGCGGACGACAACTCCTTCAGCGATGATAGTGACACTTTTGCCACCAAATTACTCAAAAGCCACGCTGGCACCGCCGCCATTGCTATTAGCTTTGCCCGGCAGGAGGAATGACGACGCATTCCCTGTAAAGCTTACCGATTCGCCAGTTGTAGAGGAGGCGATGTCCGCTTTTTTCGTTGCCGCAATGACAGCATTTTTTCCGATTAGGACGTTACTGTTATTGACGACGCTGTTGATGTTTACAGAGCCTGCCGCAGTGAGCTTCGTCTGCTTGTCATCACCATCTTTAGCCATCGTGCGGACATAGAAATTAGCGTACTGATCCGTCCCGGTAAATTGAGCTGCTTTTTGTAATACCGCTACAGGTAGCAGAATAGCATCAGGCACTTGGGAGCCATCCACAGCGATAAGAGACGCAAAATTACCAACACTAATTGCTAAATTGGCGAAAGCGTTGCCCAAGGCCGTAAGTTTATCCTGAATCTCGCCTTCACTGCTGACACTGTCAAAATCCTTCGACGCAGCTTCTATAGCGACAATCGCGTCTTGATAGTCCTTGCTTTCTGAGAAGGGCTTACCCCGATAATATTCTTTTACAGCCTGAACCGCTTCATGCAGCTCTTTCTTGAGTTTGGCTACACGGTTGTAAGGCATTGTCGTCGTTGCCGTAACAGCTACGTTCGCGCCGGAAATATCCGTATGCTGTGTATCGGAGCCGCCTTCGATGACGACAGCGCTCGTATTTTCCATATCGGAATAGAGGACAGCCGCGCTGACAGCACCTTTGATTTCTGAATCTTTTTGATGGTTCTGGGTCTCGCTGACGACAGTCATATGCGTATCCTGAATATCCGTCTTCGCCGCAATAGTTGCGTTACTGCCTGCTTTTAAGGGGACGGCACCAATGGTGACTTTCGACGTATTCTGTTCGTCTACATACTGGACAGCGCCGCCAATACTGACAGTCTTACCGATTTCTTCGAGTTTGCCAATTTCTGTCGGGGACTGCATGGCATTCTGTATTTTTGAGCCTACCTTGCCTAACTTTCCTATGTCATTTTCCAACATCGTAATAAAGCTCTTCGGATTATTCCCGTTAAATAATTGATTATACGTCTGAGAGTTCATGATTTTACCGGTCAGAGCTGTCTGCAGAGCCGTACTGCCAATGGCGTTATTCGTCGTCACTGTATTTTTTTCAACAATAGTATCTGCCGTAATGGACAGGTCTTTTCCTGCCGTGACGCCGACCTATACCTTCGTTTGGGCATCACTTTCGTACTTCGTAATATTGACAGCTGTCGCAATGGCAGACGTATCCTTAGCCGACGTATGAGCCGTAGCCGTCAGGCTGTTCGTCGCCGTACTGGCAATATGAACATTACCGTTGAGGCCTTCTTGGAGCTTTGCGTCCTGACCAATCGTCACATGAGACGTATTTTTCCCATCGACCAAGAGTAAGGCCACATTAACTAAATTCGGATTGCCTTTAAAGGTCGTCGTCGTTGTCGAAGCGTCGGCTACAATTTCCGACTTGGCATCGGCGCTGATTGCCGTGCTATCTGCCGATTTAATAGTGCCATTGACCGTCGTGGACGCGTCATTTTCCGTTTTGACATAGGACACTGCCGCAGCGGGGACAGCATCGGTATGCGCTACATTTGCCAGCTTAAAGGATGATGTTTTCGCGCCAATCTGCGTACCGACGGTACTATCATCATGAATCTGTACCGCTTTTTGCGTAATATTTCCGGCTTCGTCTTTAACATCGGCACCTGTCGCCTGCACTACGCTGTCTTTATGAATATTAACTGTGGCCTGTCCCTTTAGTACCGCATAATCAGGTTCTAAATTGACAGCACCCATACCGAGGATTTCTAAAGGAATATTTTTTGCCAAATTATCCCATTTGCCGTCGTCTTCAAAGACATTTTTTGCCGTTGCGGAAATATGGACAGTCTTCCCGGTAATATTGCCATTAATGTCGATTTGCGAAACCGTCTGGGCTACGCGCTGTTTCTCGCTGGAAGCCTTCGTCGCCAAGACGACATCGCCAGTAGTAGTAATCGTACCACTTTGGGTAATCTTCGCTTCCACTGTATTATTATCCGTAATGCCAAAACCATTGGCCATGGTCGTATTAAACGTTTCATCTTTGGCGTTCATAGCTAACGCGTCAACAGCTAAGATAATATCGCCGCTGTCTTTAGCCTGTACAGCTTTTAAATCGCTAACGACGACTTTCCCTTGTCCGTCTGTAATATTGACCATCTTACCGAATTGGGCAAAATCGGTTACGCCGGACTGGAACTTCCCTGTTTTGGTAATATCAATCGTATAGCCCGCGCGAAGGTTCATGCCATTCGTCGTATACAGCGCGCCTTCGACAGTAAGCGTCCCCGATGGATTCAGAGCCACGCTGGATGGATTCGCAACCATAGCCGTAATTATGCTTTCATTACCGGGTTGCATGTACTCGTCCATCGTACCCGTTTTGAGCGTTAAGACCGTAAGAGTGCCAGCATTGATGACACCGCTGCTTGTAACGGCCATGCCATCACTACTGAGGAAGAAGAGATTACCGTCAATTTTATTCTGTTTAATGGCGTTTACTGTACCGCCAATATTGATTTTCGAACCTACGAGATTGACCAAGTTATCGGCATAGATAGCTTGGTCTTTTTGATTGAAATACATATTGGCAATATCATTGGCCGACACATCAAATTTAGAAAATTTGTTGACCCCTGTTTTATTATTATCAAGCATCATGCCTGCATAAATGTCGGCAATATGATTCGTAAATGTTTCTTTTATCCCGTCTGTGCGGACGATTTCTGAGGCTAATGCCGCAAAGGGATTAGCCATAAAACTTAAGGCTGTAAAAGCGGACAATACTTTTTTCGTCCATTCCTGATTGGGTACTTGTTTTTTCTCTATGTCAGCGTATATCCGCTCGTGTTGCCGTTGAAATTGTCTCTCATATCCCATGTGTTACACCTCCTGTGCTAAAACTGGCCATT
The DNA here is from genome assembly GCA_900540735.1 of uncultured Megasphaera sp. GTDB lineage: Bacteria > Bacillota > Negativicutes > Veillonellales > Megasphaeraceae > Megasphaera. The sequence goes on from UQHB01000001.1 coordinate 19,472, forward strand.
CACAGAGAAATGGACTCGTCCATGACTTTGTTCGACATCATTAATTTTCCATATTAACGGAATCCCCATACCGATATTAGCCGACAGATGGTCACTAAGATTAGTTTTAATGCCAAAGCCTGCGCTGATTAAATCAGTATCGCCATAGGCACTATCGCCAAAGACGCGGCCGCCATCGACAAACACGTAGGCACTGGTCTGCTTCGATTTCGTAATGGGCACGGCATATTCTACGCTAGCCAGGAAGCCGCTGTCTCCGCCGAGCAAGCTTTCTGTATAGCCGCGGACACTATAGATGCCGCCAAGATAAAATTGCTCTGCTGATGGTAAATACGGCGTACTGCTCACTTGGCCATCAAGCCGTGCTGTCAGCATTTGCCCGCCTGTGAAAGACCGTTGATATAATGTATTGAACGTATATTTACCAAATTGCCGTGACGTATGGGCAATATCTTCATAGACGCCAAACCGGTACGCATGTTTTTGATATAAAATCGTCGTCTTACCATAGTCGATTTGGTCTGTATACAAGGTCACGCCTTGAATGGTGTCATCTACCCAGTGAATACCGGAAAAATCGGTTTTGGAATTTTGGTATGTAAGTTCCATTCCTGCTTCGGCTTTGACCGTTTCTGTCGTCTTCAAAGGCTGTACCAGGGAAAATCCCCAGGCGTAGGAATGGCCCCGCACGTTGAGCGGCTCCATAGGGCCGTCGATAATATGGACGCTGTTCGCGCTATAACTAAGACCCAGCTTCGTGCCGTTGCGGTTAATGGGCATAGTATACGACGCGCTCACCGATTTCGTACCTTCTGAACGAGTTCCTACAACCATCAAGGCATCGCGATTGCCGGATAGGCTACAGTTTTGCCAATACATGCCTTCCCGATAGAGGCCGCTCGTCTTCGTCCCGGCATTATCCGCAAAGATACCGAAGATGTCCCGCTGCGGCTCATATGCCGTAATGACATAATCCGTCGTCGCCGGTTCACTGCCGGCCTTCATAGCAATGCGCAGCTGTACGTCATTGGTGGCATTAAAACGCAGGAGTGATTCGTTTAACTCATGGAGATTAGAAATTTCGCCCTTAGCTAAGGGTAAGCGATGCGTAATATAGGTGGTCCGCGTCGACGTATTTCCCTGAACTGTAACGTCCTTGGTCTTCCCTTCGACTAAGCTGATATGGACGATGCCGCCACGAATCCGCTGTGGCCTCACATAGGCCCAGCACGTAGCGTAGCCTTTGTCGGCATAGGCCTTGTTCAGGGCAGCTGCTATAGCGTATATATCGGACAAGGAAATTTCTTTTCCTACATAGTCTTTCGTTACGGTCTCTGTATCTGCTGGTTGTAAAACAGCGGATGTATCTGTTGTTACGCCTTGCAAGATAAAGCGTATCCCCTGCTCCGTTGCTGCCGCATCTGTGGACGCTTCTTGCTCTACTTTAGCGGCCTTTCGCCCTTCGGCAATTTTTTCTTGCGTTCGTTGCCATTCCAAATACTGTCTCGTTCGATGCAGCTGCACGCCTGAATCATTTAAGCCGCAAAGCGGACCAGCCGGTCTATCATTAGCTGCCGCCAGTGTTCCTGTTACGGCACAGCGAAGGACTGTCAACAGGGCTATAGCTCCGTTATGCTTCATGTACATCCCTTCTTTCTCTGCAATATGCTATGTATTTCGTGTGTCCATTGTAAAGATACAATTATACTTTTTCACATTAATCATACCATATAGGCATACCATAACTTTAGTATACAAAAGTATATACTTAGAGAAATTATAAAATGCATATACGAAAGTATACAGTTACGACAGGCCTATAGGGAACCCACCTGTTCCATGATATAATAATTGTATAAAGTCTCATTAAAGGGTTGTATGCTTATGACCGAAAAGGAACAAATCGAACACCTGAGCTATCACATTGTCGATAGATATTTTCATCATCTTGATATTGGACCATTACTGACTACCTTTGCAGCAGACATTCTTTGGGCCGGAGCGGGCAAAGTCATGCATCTCTCCGGCTATGATGCTGTCAGTGAAGCCTTTAAAACAGGCATTAAAACGATGCAGCACTGTGTCCTGACAGACATAAAACATGTAAACAATTCTTTTGCCTATAATCTGTTACGAGATGAATCCTTTTTTGCCACAGAGCAAGGGCTGCTGAATTACCAGCGTCTCTATGACATTGACCTGACGAATTTATCGGCTGCAGACAAAAATGAGCTCTTTTCCCTGCTGGAACGCAGTGCCTATACACCGCTTGACAGCGACACGCAGGAGTTATTCCTCATGTTGTCCCCCTTTCCCTACTTCTCCGATACGCAGGCCATGTATATGTGGCAACGATTGAACGCCAAAGAAATACTTCTCCGTGAAGCTGACCGCCATTCCTTTTTATATCGAGACTCTCGTAAAGGAGAGTATTACTTTCATCCTGTATATGCCGAATATTTACGGTCTCACTTTGCGCGCCAACCTAAAGAATGGCAGCATCGGCAATATGTACGGGCAGGCCGTTGGTTCCTTGCAAGTGGTGACTATGAGAAGGCCATTCTCTATAGTGCCATGGCGAGTGACGATGAAACGTTACTAACAGCTATAGAACGAGGCGGTCTGAAAGCGTTATTTGCCCTGCCTATCCATATTCCGTTACAACTCCTGGAGCGGTATTCGCAACAGCCAGCGTTCCGTCATTTCAAGGGCTTGCTGCTGACTTTGCTGCGTGTCTGCCTGACTCATTCCAAGGATGCCGTTGTGCAGTATGCACCGATGCTGGAAGCACTGCTTGTGGAGCAATCACTGCCCCGTACAGTATACCGGGAGCAGGCCTATTTTTTAACGCTGATTAAGGTACTCAGCCTATATCCGGATATTCGTGCCATGACGACGCAGGCCCAGCGTGCGTTGGAGGCGTTGCCCTTTGCAGGATATACAACGGCTGTTGTACTGCCTTGGACCTTTGGTTCTCCGTCTATGCTCAGTATCTATCACCGTAAAACCGGTATGCTGGCACAGGAACTAGAGACTATAGATGAGTTCCTTTCCGTGTATCAACACATACAGCCGCAATATGCCAAGGAATGGCACCAATGTCTTCACTGTGAATACGATTATCTGACAGGCAATCCCTTACGGGCCCGCCAAGAGCTAGCGCTGTTTTTACAGCAGACGACGTTACCAGAAACTCATTTGGACCTGTATCTATCTGCTCTTTGCTACGCTGTCCATCTGGCTGTATATACAGGAGAAGCTTCCATTTTAGAGCGATACCGTGTACAAATGCATTCCTTAGCCCTAGAGAGGCAGCCTGCGTTTTACCTGTCTATGCTGACGCTCTGCGATGCCTATATATCTGCCTTGACGTCAACGGACACAACGTATGCAACGCCTGCAGGATACGGCGTTTTACCAGCCCTGCCGGCCTATTGCCGCCATGATTTATGACCGCCTTTCACAGGCGCGGCACGCCTATACCGAAGTGATTGTAGATGCTAAAAAAACATCTGGCGGAATTTCAAGAGTACACGCTGACATCTATATATGAATATATTGTTCTTGCCGCTGCGTGCGAGCAAACCCAGTCCTACGACGATGCCTTGCAGGCATTGGAGCAGGCTGTATCGCTGGCCCTAGCAGACCATTTGGTCATGCCCTTTGCAGAGCATGATGAATATCTTCCAAAAACGATGTACAGACTGCAATGTAACCCGGCGTATACGAACTTTTTCCAATACGTCCAGACCTGTTCCCTCAAAGAAGGGCTGCGCCAACTGGTCAGTCCCGTAGAACCAACGCCGCACCGGAGATAGCCACGCACTCTACGCTAACGCCGCGGGAACAAGCTATTGCTCATATGGTCGCAGAAGGAAAAACGAATAAAGATATTGCGTCTACTTTAAACATTGCCGAAATTACAGTGAAGAAAACCTTGAGCCGTCTCTATAAAAAGGTACAAGTCACGAACCGGGCGGCGCTGACGCAATACGTATTGTCTCGCAAGAAAAAAGGCTGAATACAAAAAAAACGGTTACACCGTAATAGGTGTAACCGTTTTTGCTTGTCTAGCCTTATGGTTCATCTGTTAGTACTGTTAAAATATGGTGGAGTACTTTCTGTTTGCCAGTTCCCTTTAAGGAAGAATAGCCTACAGGCGGGAACGGTGTCGGCAAGGCCGCTTTAATAGCTGCCGTATGCTGTGCCCGTTCGCGGTTATTGAGCTTATCAAATTTCGTCGCAATAATCTGCAACGGTACTTCATGTTCTACGAGCCAGTTATAGGCTTCCTGGTCAATGGGCAGACTGGGGTGCCGCGAATCGATGAGCAAGCAGAGCAACCGTAATTGCGGCGATGCCACGACGTATTCGCTAATAAAGGAGCTCCATGTATCGCGATGCTTGCCCCCTGTTTTAGCAAAGCCATAGCCCGGCAAGTCAACGAGACAAAAAGGCTTACGCGTTACGTCATCGCCGTCTTGAATCCGCAGCTCGGCATGGAAGAAATTAATCGTCCGCGTCTTCCCCGGCGTATTACTCACACGGGCTAATCCCTTATGATTACACAAGGAATTAATCAGGCTTGATTTGCCTACGTTAGAGCGGCCGAGGAAGGCAATTTCCGGTAATTCTTCTGCCGGGTATTGGTCCTTGCGGACAGCAGAAGCGACGTATTTAGCGTTAATGATGGATAATTCTTGTGCCATTACGACTTCACCAGTGCCTGTTCCAGCACTTGATCCATATTATTGACGAAGACAAATTTCACATCATCTTTGACTGATTGCGGTACGTCAACCATATCCCGTTTATTCGCTTCTGGAAGAAGAATTTTTTTAATCCCAGCGCGATGGGCAGCAATGACTTTTTCTTTAATGCCGCCTACAGGCAGAACCGTACCGCGGAGCGTAATTTCCCCAGTCATTGCCACGTCATGACGGACGGCTTTGCCAGTCAAGGCCGAAGCTAAGGCTGTAGCCATCGTAATCCCTGCAGACGGGCCGTCTTTGGGGATAGCCCCTTCTGGGAGATGAATGTGAATGTCCATATTCGTGTAGAAATCTTCAGGAATACCGAGGACATCAGCACGACGGCGAATGTACGTCATACCAGCTTCAGCCGATTCTTTCATGACATCGCCGAGCTGGCCTGTGAGCATGAGATGGCCTTTCCCTTTGACCGTAACGGCTTCCGTTTCAAGGACTTCACCGCCGACCTGCGTCCAAGCCATGCCCGTTACGAGACCGACTTGGTCGTTTTGGCTAATCTTCGTCGGCAAGAATTTAATCGGCCCTAAGAGAGCTTCTAAATTCTTCACAGACACGGTCATCGGCTTTTCATCCTTTAATAATAAGGACTTGCCGACTTTACGGCAAATCGTACCAATAGTTTTTTCCAACGTACGTACGCCCGATTCGCGTGTGTAATCTTGGACGATGTGATGGAGCACAGCATCTGAGAATTTTGCCTGACTCGGTTTGAGGCCGTTTTCTTTGACCTGTTTTGGTACGAGGTACTGTTTAGCAATTTCGACTTTTTCGTCTTCTGTATAGCTCGAAAATTCAATGATTTCCATACGGTCTAAGAGAGGCCGCGGAATATCACTGACTACGTTTGCTGTCGTAATCCAGAATACTTTCGACAAGTCAAAAGGAATTTCTAAGAAATGATCACTAAAGGCATTGTTCTGTTCCGGGTCGAGCACTTCCAGGAGTGCTGCCGATGGGTCGCCGCGCATATCCGACGTCATCTTGTCTACTTCATCGAGGAGGAAAACCGGATTCTTTACGCCTACTTGCTTCATGCCGGAAATAATACGGCCCGGCATAGCCCCAATATAGGTACGGCGATGGCCGCGGATTTCAGCTTCATCGCGCACGCCGCCTAAGGAGACGCGGACGTATTTGCGATTCATCGCTCTAGCAATAGAACGGGCAATACTCGTTTTCCCTGTGCCCGGTGGGCCAACGAAACAGAGAATAGGCCCTTTTAAGCTATTTGTCAGCTGTTTTACAGCGAGGAATTCAATAATCCGTTCTTTGACCTTTTTCAAACCGTAATGGTCGGCATCGAGTACGTCTTGCGCTTCTTGCAGGTTTAACCGGTCTTTCGTTTCCTTTTTCCACGGCAATTCTAAGGCCGTATCTAAGTACGTCCGAATAATGGCAGATTCGGCCATCATGGGCGGCATGGAATCGAGGCGGTCTACTTCTTTTAAAAGCGGTTCTTCAATCTTTTTGGCTAAATGCATGCCTTTGATTTTCTTCCGCAGTTCATCTACTTCTGTGTCTTTATCGACTTTATCGCCTAACTCTTCATGGATAGCTTTGATTTTTTCGCGCAAATAGTATTCTTTTTGCTGCTTATCCATTTTGCCGCGAACTTCCATATTCAGTTCCGATTCAAGGTTGGCAATGTCTACTTCCGTATCGAGGAGAACGGCCACTTTACGGAGCCGTTCATTGACATCGGTCAATTCTAAGACTTGTTGCCGCACAACAAGGCGGACTGGCAGCTGGGACGCAATGAAGTTTGCCACATCGCTCGGTTCGGTCAAGGACGTCGCTTTCTCCATGATTTCGTCATGGTTGCGAATATTCTTCATCCAATCGCCAAAGCGTTTTAAATCGACTCGGCGCAGTGCTTCTGCTTCGATTTCATCTGTAATCACGTCTTGGTCTTTTACAGCAGCTACTTCTAAATAGTTTTCTTTTTGCGAAAATCCTTGGATTTGCACCCGGTCTATGCCTTCAATGAGGAGACGCACGAGGCCGCCAGGAAGACGCAAGAGCTGGACAATTTTGACGAGCACGCCAGTCTGATAGACATCATCAAAAGTCGGGTCTTCGACCATGTCGTCGATTTGCGCGGCCATAATGAGCGTACGGCCATGTTCCATGGCATAGTCTACAGCAGCTAAGGATTTTTCCCGGCCAATATCGATATGGCCTTGAATGCGCGGATAGATAACGATTCCCCGCATCGGCACAAAGGGCATTGCTATAATATCTGGAGCCATTGTATTTCACCTTCTTTATTAAAAATAAAACTCATTTCTGCGAATAGAAATGAGTTTTACCTGCTTTTCTCTTATAATATATCATTCGCCTTGTGTTAATACCAGTCCCGGTTCAGCCCCTTTGGTGACGCAGTCTGCATTGACGATACATTTCTGTACGTCATGACGGCTCGGTACATCGAACATGACATCGAGCATAATGCGTTCAATGATAGAACGCAAGCCACGAGCACCGGTATTGCGACGAAGTGCTTCTTTAGCAATTGCTTTCAGCGCATCGTCTGTAAATTCCAGGTCTACATGGTCCATGTCGAGCATCTTCTGATACTGTTTGACCAGGGCATTTTTCGGCTCTGTCAAAATGTGTACCATTGCTTCTTCGTCTAAAGGATTGAGCGTAACTAATACAGGCAGACGACCGATTAATTCTGGGATTAAGCCGAATTTCTGTAAGTCTGTAGGCGTAATTTCCTTGAGGAGTGTTTCCATAGACTTTTCCGTTTTGGAATGAATATCTGCACCAAAGCCCAAGTTTTTATCAGTCGTACGATTTAAAATCGTCTTATCAATGCCGTCAAAGGCACCGCCGCAAATGAAAAGGATATTCGTCGTATCGATTTGCAGCATTTCCTGATGAGGATGTTTCCGGCCCCCTTGAGGCGGTACACCGGCTACAGTCCCTTCGAGGATTTTTAATAACGCTTGCTGTACGCCTTCGCCTGATACGTCACGTGTAATGGACGGATTTTCCGATTTCCGGGCAATCTTATCGATTTCGTCAATATAGATAATACCCCGTTCGGCTTTGGCAATGTCATAGTCTGCTGCTTGAATCAATTTCAGCAAGCAGTTTTCTACGTCTTCGCCAACATAGCCCGCTTCTGTCAGGCTCGTCGCATCAGCAATGGCAAAGGGAACATCGAGAAGCCGTGCCAGCGTTTGAGCCAGCAAGGTCTTCCCGCTCCCTGTAGGGCCAACCATAATGATGTTGGATTTTTGGAGTTCTACGTCTTCGACAACGCTGTTGGTTTGCAAGCGTTTGTAGTGGTTGTACACAGCAACGGACAAAGTCTTTTTCGCTGCGTCCTGACCAATGACGTATTCATCCAACGTTTCTTTAATCTGGTGCGGTGTAGGCAGCTCTTTCAGTTGGAAGTCAGAAGAAGGTTCTTCTTTTGTTTCTTCTTCCAAGATGTGCTGGGCCACGGTGACGCATTCATCGCAAATGTATACGCCAGGTCCGGCAATGAGCTTTTTAACTTCACTCTGGGGCCGGCCGCAAAAACTGCATCTTGGTTCATCATTCTTATCTTTCAATGGGTCTTCCTCCTGTGCTTCCTAATTATTTTGCCGCATCACTAGGACGAGAGAGGATTTCATCGATTAAGCCGTATGCTTTAGCATCTTGTGCTGTCATGAAATTATCCCGTTCTGTATCGTTTTTAATCACGTCCAAAGGCTGTCCTGTATGTTTCGCCAAGATGCCATTTAATTCTTCGCGCATGCGGAGAATTTCACGGGCGTGAATTTCGATTTCCGTTGCCTGGCCTTGGACACCGCCTAAAGGCTGGTGAATCATGACCTGAGAATGAGGTAGGGCAAACCGTTTCCCTTTCGTTCCAGCCGTGAGGAGGACGGAAGCCATGCTGGCAGCAGAGCCAACGCAAATGGTCGAAACGTCTGGTTTAATGTACTGCATCGTATCATAAATAGCCATACCGGCAGTAACGACACCACCGGGGCTATTGATGTATAAGTGAATATCTTTGTCCGGATTATCTGCTTCGAGGAAGAGTAACTGGGCAATGATACTATTGGCAACACCATCATCGATGGGGCCGCCTAAAAAGACAATACGGTCCTTGAGCAAACGGGAATAAATATCATAACTCCGTTCACCGCGCGTCGTCTGTTCGACAACAATAGGAACATATGGCATAACTAACACCTCCGGATTTTACGCTTCCGGTTTTTCTTCAGCCTTTTCTGCTGCTTCTTTTTCGTCAGCAGCTTTTGCTACTTCATCAGCCGGGTCGATAGCATTGCTCAAAATGAAGCTTGCTGCTTTTTTACGGCCAACGGACTGAATCAACATCGGAACGCGTCCTTCTTTTGTAATAATCTTATATACTTCTTTAGGATCTGCACCGAAGTTCTGTGCCATCGTAATGATTTCAGCCTGGAGATCGATGTCTTTGACTTCGATGTTTTCAGCTTTTGCGATAGCTTCGAGTACTAAGTCCATTTTTACGTTTTCTTTAGCAGGAGCGGCATACTGTTCTTTCAGTTTGTCTTTGTCCTGGTGCATGTATTTGAGGTAATCATCCAAGTTCATGTGCTGTGTTTCGAGCTTCATGGATAATTCTTCGATCATCTGGTCGATTTTTTCGTCGATCATGACCTGCGGAATGTCTACTTCCGCACGGTTGACAGCAGTGCTGATGACTTCAGAGTTGAATTTCTGAAGAGCTGCAAGAGAAGCTTTAGAAACGAGGCGTTTCCGAATGTCTTCTTTGAGCTGATCAATCGTGTCGAATTTGCCTGCTTCTTTAGCGAATTCGTCGTTTAATTCCGGTAATTCGCTGCGTTTTACGTCTTCGATTTTAACAGCGAAAACAGCTTCTTTACCAGCTAATTTCTTTTCGAAATAATCTTCCGGGAAAGTAACTTTAACGTCTTTTTCATCGCCAGCTTTTAAGCCGATTAACTGGTCTTCAAAGCCAGGGATGAAGCTGCCAGAGCCAATCTGGAGCGGATAGGATTTGCCTTCGCCGCCTTCAAATGCAACACCGTCAACAGTGCCTTTGAAGTCGATAACAGCAAAGTCGTCTTTTGCGATTTCTGTGCCTTCCGGAGCAATGACGAGTTTAGCGTGCTGTTTCTGGAGGCTAACGAGTTCTTTGGCAACGTCTTCGTCTGTTACGTTAACTGTATCTTTAACAACTTTGATACCTTTATATTCACCTAATTTAACTTCCGGTTTTTTCGTAAGCGTTGCTTCGAAAACAACGTCTTTGCCTTTTTCATCAGAAATGATGTTGATTTCCGGGTCAGTTACGGGGACGATATTCTTTTCTTTTAAAGCATCGCTGTATGCTTTGTTAGCAATAGCTTCAAATACTTCCTGTTTAACAGCATCTTTCCCTAAGAAGCTTTCCAACACCATGCGCGGCACTTTACCTTTACGGAAGCCCGGGATGTTTACGCTGCTTGCAAGTTGTTTACAAGCAGCAGCGGCTGCTTTAGAAGCTTCTTTAGCAGGAACTTCGATGTGCAGGGTTACTTTGTGTTGGTCTACTTCATTAACTGTTACGTTCATTATAAGTATGTCCTCCTTATGGGTCTACGCCCTGAATTATCTCTAAAAAATCATATTACGCTCTACATCATACCACAACTTTACAATATTTACAATACAAGAAAAACGGCTTCGTATGAAGCCGTTTCCCCTATTCTTGCGCCTAGCGCAATTTGCACTGGTACGACGTTGTCAATTCGTTGATGACTGCATCGATAACAGGCTGTACGTCTGCATCGGTCAAGGTACCTTCGTCGGAATAGAAGACTAAGGAATAACCAAGGCTCTTGAATCCTTTGGCAACTTGTTTGCCTTGATACATATCGAAGAGATGAACTGCTTCGAGGTACGGTCCGCCGTTCTTCTGGATAACGGCTAAAATGTCCGCATTCTTCGTATCTTGCGGTACTTCAAAGGCAAGGTCACGGCTAATAGCCGGGAATTTAGCTACTTTATGGTAATCCGGAATGAGGTTGATGAGCGGCAAGAGTTTCGTCAAGTTGATTTCAAAGACGAAGACCGGACCGGCTACATCGTAGTTAGCAATAGCTTTCGGGTGGAGTTCGCCTAATTGAGCCAGCACTTCACCGTCTTTGACGTATTTTGCAGCGACGCCCGGATGGAGCGGTGCATAGTCAGAGACTTCAATGTCAGCGTGAATGCCGAGGTTATCGAGGAGTCCTTCCACAATGCCTTTGACATCATAGAAGTCGTAGTTTGCAGCTTGGTTCGGCCAATCTGCAGCAACCCGTTTGCCGTATAAGAGACCAGCTACGTGATATTCTTCGTCTGGAAGTTCTGTAATCGGCAAGGCTTTCGGTAAGTAGACCGGAGCGACTTCGTAAATGCCGACAGACGGATTTTTTACAGCCTGGTTATGAACGAATACTTCCATTAAGGACGGCAAGAGAATGGTCCGCATGAGCGGGAATTCTTCTGTAATAGGGTTCAAAATGGGAACGGCTTTGTAAACGTCGTCTGTTTTCGGGAATAAGAGTTTTTCTAAAGACCCTTCGTTCATGAAGCTGAACGTAACCGTTTCATTGAGGCCGCAGCTAGAAAGGTATGCCGAAATACGTTCGTTAATTTCATGATGGTATCCTTCTTCGCCTTTGGAGAGGTTACTCCACGGACGAGTGGACGGAATGTTTTCATAGCCATAAATACGTGCTACTTCTTCGGCAATATCCGGCATTTCCGTGCAGTCACCACGGTACGACGGGACGACAGCTGTAATCTGGTCGCCGTCTTTTTCGATGCCAAACTGCAAAGTTTCCAAAATGGAAATCATTTTGTCTTCCGCAATGTCTGTGCCTAAGAAGGCATTGACCTGAGTTGCTGTGAAGGGAATCTTCGTCGTTGCTTGAGGATGAGGATAGACATCGACAATGCCTTGCGCCACATCGCACGCGCCCATTTGCTGCAGAAGCTGTGCTGTCCGGTCTAAAGAACGAAGGCAGCTGTCTGCATCGAGGCCACGTTCAAAACGGCCAGAAGCTTCGGAGCGCAGGCCCAACGTACGGCCTGTGTGGCGGATATTCGAGCCTTTGAAGGAAGCGCATTCAAGGATAACTGTCGTCGTATCGGTTGTAACTTCCGAATCAAAACCGCCCATAATACCGGCAATACACGACGGTCTTTCTTCATCGGCAATGACGAGCATGTTATTCGTCAACGTACGGTCGTTGCCATCGAGAGTTTTAATAGTTTCGCCTTCGTGTGCGCGGCGAGCGATGAGGTGATGACCGGCAACTTTATCGTAGTCATAAGCATGCAGAGGAATACCGAGTTCAATCATGACGTAGTTCGTCACGTCGACGACGTTGTTAATAGGACGAACGCCGGATTTACGGAGACGCTGCTGCATCCAGAGAGGCGATTTGCCGATTTTAACGTTGAGCAAGAGACGGGCAGCATAGCGCGTGCACAGTTCTTCGTCTTCAATGGAGACTTTTACTTTGCCGCTAATGGACGTTTCGCATTCATCGACGGAAATTTCCGGATATCTTGCTTGTTTGTTGCTAAGTACTGCAAATTCACGGGATAAGCCGACCATAGAGAAGCAGTCTGCCCGGTTCGGTGTCAATTCATATTCGTAGACTACGTCTTTGGCCTGCAAGTATTCAATAGCATCGATACCAACAGGTGTGTCTGCCGGTAAAATCCAAATGCCATTTCGTTCTTCCGGGAGAAGGACGCTGTCATCAAAGCCCAGTTCATGAGCCGAGCAGAACATGCCATGCGACGGTACGCCGCGGAGTTTCGATTTTTTAATCTTCACACCGCCAGGGAGGTGTGCGCCGTGGACAGCTACAGGAACGACCTGACCTTCGCGGACGTTTGTTGCAGCCGTGACGATTTGCAACGTTTCGTCGCCCATATCAACTTGGCAGACGACTAATTTATCAGCGTCCGGATGTTTTTCGATTTTTAAAATTTTCCCTGTTTTGATCTTGCTAATTTCGTTGCCCCAATATTCCACGTGTTCTACAGGAATACCGGCAATGGTCAATGTATCGGCAAAATGCTGCAAGTCCTGATTCATGTCGACATCGACATAGTCTTGCATCCATTGTAATGAACTTTTCATCTCGTTATGTACCTCCTAGAATTGTTTCAAGAACCGCATATCGTTTTCGTAGAACAAGCGTAAATCGTCAATGCCGTATTTGAGCATGGCAATGCGTTCAACGCCCATACCAAAGGCAAAGCCCGAGACGACGTTCGGGTCATAGCCGTTCATGCGCAAGACGTTCGGATTGACCATGCCGCAGCCGAGGATTTCAAGCCAGCCCGTATGGGAGCAAACACGGCAGCCTTTCCCACCGCACATGACGCAGGAAATATCGACTTCTGCACTCGGTTCTGTGAAGGGGAAGTAACTAGCACGGAAGCGGACTTTCGTTTCGGGCCCGAAAATATTCCGTAAGAAGTCTTCGAGCATGCCTTTTAAGTCGGAGAAACGAATGCCTTTGTCGACGATCATACCTTCCATCTGATGGAAAACTGGCGAGTGCGTTGCATCATAGTCGCAGCGGTATACTTTCCCAGGAGCAATAATTTTAATCGGTTCGTTTGGTTTATGAGACTGGAGCGTCCGTGCCTGCATAGGCGATGTATGGGTACGGAGCAAAATATTTTCCGTTACATACATGGAGTCCTGCATGTCCCGTGCCGGATGGTCTTCTGGTAAGTTCAAACACTGGAAGTTGTAGTAATCCGATTCGATATCCGGCCCTTCGACGATAGAAAAGCCCATGTTGAGGAAGGCTTGTTCCATGAGACGGCGCGTAATATGTAAAGGATGTTCATGGCCCAACTGAGGTTTACGGCCCGGCAAGGTAATATCTATTTTTTCAGACTGTAATTTCTGGGCTAAGGCTTGTTCTTTCAATTCGTCCATTTTCGTTTTTAAATGGTCTTCAATGATGCCTCGTGCCGTGTTGACGAGTTGTCCTACTTTGGGGCGTTCTTCTTTTGACAGGGTCTTCAGCTCTTTCATAATCGCTGTCAGTTCCCCTTTTTTGCCCAAGTATTTAACGCGAATATCTTGGACTTCTTGGAGCGCGCTGGTTTGGGCCAGTTGTGCATCCACAGCGGCCTTGATGGCTTCAATCTTATCACTAATCATGGATTTTCATTCCTCCTACAAATAAAAAATAGACTTCCACCCCGTAAGGGGCGAAAGTCTGATTCGCGGTACCACCCTAATTTGTACTCTTCATCCTGTAACGGGAACACCCGTCTTGCCTACTCTCTTCAGCAAGAAGCTCCAAAGTGAACGCAAGAAACGACCGGTTACGCAACTCTCAGTCTTAGGCTGCCTATTCCTGTTCCGGGGCAAGTTCCTTGCTCTCTTTGTCATTGCCATAGTAAATATAACAGCTATATTGTATCAGTATAAAGTTTTATTTGCAATAACTAAACGCTGAATTTGGTTTGTCCCTTCGTAAATCTGCATGATTTTCGCATCGCGCATGTATTTTTCGACAGGGTATTCTTTGATGTAGCCGTACCCGCCCATAACCTGCACAGCATCAGTCGTGACTTTCATCGCTACGTCAGACGCATTACATTTAGCAATAGCAGCTTCGCGGCTGAAATCTTTGCCCTGATCTTTTAACCAGCAAGCACGCTGTACGAGGAGACGAGCACCATCTACAGCCATGGCCATATCGGCAATCATAGCCTGAATCATCTGGAACGACGCAATGGGCTGGCCGAACTGTTTCCGTACTTTTGCATATTCGCAGCATGCATCAAAGGCAGCTTGGGCAATGCCGACAGATACAGCACCGACGAAAGGACGAGCTGCGTCGAGAGTGTTCATGGCAATACGGAAGCCTTGACCTTCGCGGCCGAGACGGTCTTCCATAGGTACATAGCAATCCTGGAAAATGAGTTCTGTCGTGTTCGATGCACGGATACCCATTTTATCTTCTTTTTTACCAATCGTAAAGCCCGGTGTACCTTTTTTTACCATAAAGGCCGTTAAGCCACGGACACCGCCGCTTTTACGGGTGTTCGCAAAAACCGTAAAGACATCGGCAAGGCCGCCGTTCGTAATGAAGCATTTCGAACCATTGAGAATATAGCCTTTACCGTCTTCTGTTTTGACAGCTCGTGTAGAAACGGAGCCTGCATCAGAGCCAGTGCCCGGTTCAGTGAGAGCAAATGCGGCGAGCTTGTCTTCTGTAATGATGTCGAAAAAGCGTTTTTTCTGGTCATCGTTACCAGCTAAAATAACAGGATACGAAGCGAGGGCATTAGCAGCAACAGTCGTCGCAACGCCGGCGCAGCCTTTACCTAATTCTTCGTATAACGCAGCAATCGTAACGGCATCGAGGCCGGCACCGCCAAATTCTTCCGGAATGGCAACGCTGAGAAGCCCTTGAGCTGCTAATTTGTCGAGGAGACCTTCGTGGAGTACGCCGGTTCTATCCATTTCACCAGCATGCGGTTTAATTTCTTTTTCTACTAAATCGCGTACGACTTTGATAATATCCTGCTGTTCGCTATTATACGCAAAATCCATTTCTACTAACCAACCTTCCCGCTGAAATTTACAGTATGTTAATCTAATTTCCCAATAATGTAAAAGGACGACCGCCCTTTTACGATAACCTTACCGTCTTTGTCAAAAAATTCACATTCTACAACAATCGTCTTGCCGCCGTGATGCACGACTTGACCGACACCGACAATATCTTCTTCTGCACGCACTTGGCGGACATAGTTCATATTGATTTCGAGGGTCGTCACGCGATACCCCAAGGTCCGGCTGGCCATCCCCATGAGGGTGTCGCAAAAGGCTGCTAAGACACCGCCTGAGGCAATGCCGCGGCGATTGCAAAACTGCGGCGCAATGTGAAAGCTTAGGCGTACCCAGCCCGTATCCAAATCTTGGACCTCAAAGGGGAGCTGTTTAAAATACGGTGTTTGCCGCCGTACACTCTGGCAGACCGCCAGGAGTCGTTCTTTGTTGCTCACTGGCTCTTGTCTTGTATCCATCAGCATTCCTCCTCTAGCACAAAGGAGCCGGTCACGTAGAACGTGCCTTTGCCATGGGCTAAATACCGTTTTTGATTGTCGTAGAGGTCACACAAGACAACCATCGTCGTCCGGCCATTATGAATGACCTTGGCCCGTGCTTCAATGGTCGTATCCCGAAAGGCAGGGCGCAAATAATTCATCCCTAAATCGAGAGTGAGTACATCTTTACCAAGGACTGCACAAGCCGCTTCCATAGCCGATGCTGCCTGCGCATAGAGCACACCACCATAGAGTGTGCCGTTTGGATTATCCCAAGTCGTACCGGCATTATCAAAGACCAGTGTAATGCCGTCTGCATCTGCTTGGACGACTGTAAACTGCATAAACGCATCAAAGGGATTTTCCTGCAGTGCCTTGTTTAACTGGCGTACTGTCTCATCCATCAGGCCTTCACTCCTCTCGTGCAATGAATGTAAATACTTTATTATTTTACTATATACGTAGTCATTCGTCAAACGAAAGGAACGGAAAAAAAGAAGCTGTGCAATGCACAGCTTCTGATATGCCTGACCTGGTTTTTACCCCCACACTCGCCTGCTGGAAGGTTCGCTCTTAGATGGTCTGCATCCCCCACTACTACTTCTCTCGCTTTTTGCGGCAGGTCTTACGTCTAGGCCGCACTATGATCAGCACCGCTTTGGGTGCCTTACGTGGATCCCTTTGCCTGCGACTGGCTTGGACTTGCAACCACAGCGCATATCAGTACACATTATACGCAAGGAATACTTATCCTGTCAACAAAAAAACGGCATTCTCTCTGAGAAATACCGTTTTTGCATACTTAGAACTTGTAGCCCATGCCGACTTGCCAGCCGTTGACACTGTCATCGTAGTTGTCCACATCAATATCACTGTCGCGATATTTAATGTGGGCATCCCATTCCGGTGTAATGTCGTAGCCTACACCGATTTCATAGGTATTGACGTCGTCACCGACACCGACAGACGCAAAGCCTTGCCACCGTTCCGCTAAAGGCAGCTGGCCTTTGAGGCCTACTTGATAGCCGTAGGATTTCGTGTGGTTGTACGTTTCTGTATTGACATAGGAACCACCGGCATAAGCCGAGACGTACGGCGTTAAGCGATAATTACCGACCAGGTAATGTTCGTTAATGCGGTTGCCGTTGTTCCCTTTTGTCTTGTTATTAACGTACTGCAAATCTAAATTATCATTCAAGACATAAGTTACATCACCGCCTGTAAAGCGGCTGTCTGCACTGCGGCCCCCTTCTTCTTGGTCGAAGCCATAGTTAATGTTGGCCTTTAAGTCACCAGCTTGGGGATACTTAATCGGTGCTGCAAAGGCTACAGCACTGACACTCACCAAGGCAGTAACAGCCAAGGTTAAGCCAATTTTTTTCATAGGTCATACACCTCCATTAAAACACACTATGTGTATATTATACCGTATACGAGGAAAAAAGGCAAAGTCAGTCCTTTTTCGTGCCATATTTATGCAGAATTTCTTCTGCTGCTTCGATGACATGGCCTTGAGAAATGACAGAAATACCTTCGTACTTTCCTTCTTTAATGATTTGCTTCATGCTCTTGCCGATTTCGTAGTGGTCTGTCGACTCGAGGACAATGGCTTTATCCGTATAGGGACCATAAAATTTCGGATTACTTGGGCCATAGAGGGCGACAATGGGCACGTGCTGGCTCACAGCAATATGCATAGGGCCGCTATCATTCGTAATAAAGAGAGAACAACGGCGAATGGCTGCAGTCAATTCACCAATAGAAAATTCACCAGTACCAATGATAGCTTTATGATGCATTGCCGTCGTCGCGTCACGGACCATTTCTTCATCCATAGTGCCGCCAAAGAAGACGGCTTTATAGCCTCGTGTCGAAAAATAATCGGCTACAGCAGCAAAGCGTTTCGGCGGCCACCGTTTTTGCGGCACTGCACTGCCGATATTAAAGCCAATGAGTTTATCACTGGGGAGGACACCATGAGCTGTATAGAACTTCGCTGCTCGTTCATCCCAAGCCGGGCATGTTTCAATCTGCAATCCTTCGTTACGGTAATCATTGATGCCGAGCTGGTCTAAGACATTGATGTACATGTCGGCTGCATGTACATGGATACGGTCGAGCTTCGTATACCGGTCCATAAAGGGACGGAACAAGAAATGGCTCATGCCGTCAAATTCTTTAGCATGAATGACCGTCGCTAGGAAGGATGTCCGTTCGTTAGGATGAAGATTAATCAGCAAATCATAGTGGTTGCGATGGAGTTCCCTGCCAATACGCCAAAGCGCGCCAATAGAGTTGTCTTTCCCTTTTTTGTCGACCGTTACGAGATGGTCAATATTGGGGTTATAGCGCACGACATCAGCTACTTTTTCATCGACTACAAGCGTAATCTCCGAGCCTAAGGCATGGCGGCGCAAGACTTGTAAAAACGGCGTAATCAAGACTAAATCGCCAAGGTGCATGAGATACGTGACAATAATTTTTTTTTGCCGTAAATTAATCATGTCGTACCTCCTGGATAATGTGTTGATACGTCTGCCAAACCGTATCGACTGTCAGTTGTTTCATACATTCCGGGTCATCTACTAAAGGATGTTCCGGTGTAGCTTTTGCCGTTGGCGACGTAAGGATATGAATATACGTACTCTGAGGGCCACCGTACGGGCCTGTACGAGCCGGACTGGTCGGTCCAAAGAGGGCCATTAATTCTTTTTTTAAGGCATTGGCAATATGGAGCGGCCCCGTATCGGCACTAATATAGACAGTTGCCATGGCAATAGCTGCCATCAATTCTTTGAGCGTCGTCTTCCCTGTATAGTCATAGACGAGCTGTGAAGACCCGCCGTCTGTAACAGCCTTCCCTTTCGGTACATCATCACCGCTGCCGAGCAAGACAACAGGCATACCAGTGGCGACAATCCGAGTAATGAGCTGCTGCCAGTACGGTATAGGCCATTCTTTGACATCCCAACGCGCACCAGGAACAATCGCTATATACGAGCCAGTCAAGCCGTCTGCAGCAAAGCGTTTGGTCAGTGTTTCTTTTTCAGCTGCAATAGAAGGCAAGGGAAATTCAACCCCAGCAACAGTGCCGTCAAGGACGCGAACTGTATCTAAATACCGTTCAATGACGTGGTCTTGTTTATGCGGTCCTACGAGGCCTTTGCTGACTAAGAAACTGCCTTCACGCATTTCCCAATAGCCATAATGCTTTTTGGCACCACTCAAGAGAGCGACAATGGCACTTTTCGCGAGCCCTTGCAAATCTAAGCACATATCGAAATGATAGGCATGCAAGGTGCGGCGCAACTCGCACCAATAAGACGGAGATTTTAGCCGCTTTTTGTCAATCAAAACTACGTCATCAATATAAGGCTTACCTGGCAGGACGGTTGCAAACTGTGGATGAACGGCCCAAATGATACGGGCATGCGGGCAATTTTGCCGCAACGCATAGAGCGTTGGCAAGGCATGGATAACATCGCCTAGAGAACTCATTTTAATGATGAGGATGTTCTTATACGCCTCCATGACCGTTCCTTTCTGCGAGAATTTCATCGACAAAATCCGCAAAATTCCCACCTGTAAATAAGTAGCCCTGTACACCAGCCTTTTCACCGCAGTCTATATCCCGTTGTTTGTCGCCAATAAGAAAGGACTGCGTAGTGTCAATATCATACTCCTTCATAGCCGCTAAGACCATACCGGGCTTGGGTTTACGCCAATCGCTATCAAGGTCGTACGGCTTGACAGTCGCACCGGGCAAGAACGGACAATAGTAGCACGCCGTAATAGGCGCACCATGTGCAGTTGCTTCGTCGCACATCCAATCATGGAGATGCTGTACGTCCTCTTCCGTGTAATAGCCGCGACCTACACCGCTCTGATTCGTCACGACAATAAGCAAATACCCTGCATCATGGAGGCGTTTCAAGCCGTCTAAGACACCGGGAATCCATTCAAAATCATCGACTTTATACAGGTATCCTTTGTCCACATTGAGCGTGCCGTCGCGGTCCAAAAAGACAGCTTTATTCATAGTATCCGCCACTCTTATCGAGGATGGAGCAATATTCTTTGACTGCTTCTGGTAAGAGTGTAAAGCCCCGGTCATACCCGGCTTGCATCAGTTTGGTCGTATCTGCCTGCGTATAGCTCTGGTATTTCCCTTTAAGGATTTCCGGGAACGGTACGTATTCAATATGGCCTTTGCCGCAGTAGTCAATGACACCTTGGACAAATTCGTTGAACGAATGGCCTTCGCCAGTACCGCAGTTGTAAATGCCCGATAATTCCTGATGTTCCCAGAAATAGAAAATGACGTTGACTACGTCTTTCACGTAAATGAAGTCCCGGATTTGCCCGCCATTTTCGTAGCCTGCTGTCCCTTCAAAGAGCGTAATTTTTCCCGTTTTCTGGAGTTCGTTATATTTCTGGTAGATTAAGGATGCCATTTTGTCTTTGTGGTTTTCTTGAGGCCCAAAGACATTGAAATAACGGAAGCCAACAATTTGGCTCTTAGCAATCGGGAAAATACGGCGCACAAAACGGTCGAACTGTAATTTCGAGTACGCATAGGGATTGAGGGCTTGTTCGCAAGACGGGTCTTCACGGAAACCATTTTTACCGCTGCCGTACGTCGAAGCAGACGATGCATAGAGGAACGGAATTTTCCGGTCTGTGCAATAACGCAAGAGATTTTTCGAGCCTTCGTAGTTATTTTTCATCATGTAGCGGCCGTCGTAATTCATCGTATCCGAGCAAGCCCCTTCATGGAAGACTACATCAATATAGCCATAGTCAAAGGAATCATCAGCCATGGCGTCATCAAAGTCTTCATAATCGATGTAATCATAGAAATCAAGGCCTTGTAAATTGCGGCATTTACGGCCATCTGTTAAATCGTCGACGATAAGAATATCGTTAATGCCTCGTTCATTCAAGGCTTTGACAATGTTACTGCCAATAAAACCGGCACCACCTGTTACAATTTTCATAGTTTCCCCTTCTTTACTAATGTTGCAATTTTATCAATAATACCAGTCGTCGAATAGCCTTCTTCAAAAGAAATGATTTCGACGCGCTTTACAAATTCTTTGCCAATGACTTCGTCGGGCTTGTAGTCGCCGCCTTTGACGAGAATATCCGGCCGCAAGACAGCAAGCAATTCTTTCGGCGTATCTTCCGTAAAGATAACGACTTCATCCACACAGCCTAATGCCGAGAGCAAGACAGCTCTATCTTCTTCGTGGACAATAGGTCGCGTTTCGCCTTTTAAACGCCGTACAGACGCATCGGAATTGAGGCCAATGACGAGATGCTGCCCGAGCATAGCCGCTTGCTGTAAATATAAGACGTGGCCGCGGTGCAAAATATCGAAGCAGCCGTTCGTAAAGACGACAGTATCACCGTTTTTCTGCCACTGTCTGATTTTTTTTGCCGTATCTTCCCACGTCAGTGGTTTGTATGGAGCCCAACGTGCAGGCTGCCATTCACTCCAGACTTTCAATAATTCACTGCGGTGAATGGGATACGTCCCGACTTTAGTGACGACAATACCAGCCGCTTCGTTGGCAATTTGCAGACTCGTACGGATAGATAATTTTCCGGCAATAGCGGCCAAGAACGACGCAGCTACTGTATCTCCAGCACCGGAAACATCAAAGACTTCCCGGGCTACAGCCGGATTATTCCAGACCTTGCCATCGTTGCCGATGACCGTAATTCCCTTTTCGGAGCGCGTCACCATGAGGTGGGCAAAGTCATACTGCGTGTGCAAGACCTTGGCTGCTGCCACGACGGCATCGCCTTCGTTCGGAATGGCCCGGCCTACGCAATCGCTTAATTCTTTCATATTAGGTGTCACAAAGTCAGCACCATTGTACTTCGTCCAGTCACTGCCCTTCGGGTCGACTAAGACCGGTATGCCTGATTCTTTGGCCGCATGAATGACGGCCCGTGCGGCATCCTCTGTGAGTGCGCCTTTTTTATAATCGGACAAAATAATGCCGTCTAAGCCCTGAGCAATGCATGCTTGGAGCCACGTGACGAGCTGAGCCGTTTCGTCTTCACGGAGGGGCGTAATTTCTTCAAAATCGAGCCGTACCATTTGTTGGCGCGCACCGAGGACGCGCATTTTCGTCGTCGTCGCATGCCCGTTGCGTACAATGAGGCCTGTATGGTCAATATGGGCATCGTCTAATAAGTTACGCAATAACCTGCCGTTATCATCGTCACCAATGAGGCCGGAAATGAAGACATGGCAGTCTAAATTAGCTAAATTAGCAGCCACATTGGCAGCACCGCCAAGGACAGACGAAATGTGGTTTACCTTATTGACCGGCACCGGTGCTTCCGGCGAAATCCGTTCGACTTTGCCAAAGACATAGCGGTCGACCATCATATCGCCAATGACGGCAATGCGCAGCTTGGGCAGGACATCATTTAAAAAGTGGTCAATGTAATGATCTGTCATAGAAAGGTTATTCTCCCATCTTTTTCTGTTGTTCCTTATGGCCCATTAGGTACTTTAATTCAGCCATAAAACTGTCTAAATCGGCAAACTGGCGATAGACGGACGCAAAGCGGATGTACGCCACTTCATCGACATCGCGCAATTCATCTAAGACGAGTTCGCCAATCCGTTCACTCAACACTTCAGGCAATAAGGTATTACGGATTTTCCGTTCTACATTTTCGACCATGTCATCGAGCTGATGGCGCGTGACCATCCGTTTATTGCACGCTCGGAGCAGGCCGTTTAAGATTTTATTACGATCAAACAATTCCCGGCTTCCATCGCGCTTGACAACGACAAGAGGCACTTCTTCTACCATTTCGTACGTCGTAAAGCGGCGGCCGCAATGCTGGCATTCCCGGCGGCGGCGAATGGCTTTGCCGTCGTCTGTGGCCCGCGAATCTGTGACCTTCGTGTCCGGGCTTTTACAAAAGGGACATCTCATGAACCGTTCCTCCTCTGGAAGTCTTCGTAAGGAATTCCTTTAAAAAAAAGCGGGTCCTTGGGAGGATCCGCTTTATATGTGTTACTTATCTCATCCAAGTCGGGATTTCTACACCGCTTGTATCTTTCGTATCCGTAGCTGCTTTCGTGCTGCCGCTCTGGCCAAAGGCCGGGATCGAAGACGGTTCTTTGCCAAAACCTGTAGCCACAACAGTAATGCGGATAGAATCTTCCATATCCGGGTCAATAACAGAACCGAAGATGATGTTTGCATCAGGGTCAACAGCTTCTGCTACTTTTTCAGCAGCTTCGTTGATTTCGTACAAGCTAATATCCGGGCCGCCTGTTACGTTGAGCAAAATGCTCTGTGCGCCGTCAATGCTCGTTTCGAGGAGCGGGCTGTGGATAGCCTGTTCCACAGCGTCTGTAGCGCGGCTTTCGCCGGAACCTGTACCGATGCCCATGATAGCTTCGCCTTGGTCAGACATGATCGTTTTAACGTCTGCAAAATCAAGGTTGATTAAGCCAGTCGTCGTAATCAAGTCGGAAATGCCTTGTACGCCCTGACGGAGTACGTCATCGGCAACGACGAATGCATCTTTGAGCGGTGTCTTTTTGTCGATGATTTGGAGCAATTTATCGTTCGGAATCGTAATGATTGTATCGACTTTTTCTTTTAAGTATGCTGCACCTTTTTCAGCCTGTTCTTTACGGCGTTTGCCTTCAAAAGCAAAGGGTTTCGTCACAACAGCAACAGTCAATGCGCCGAGTTCTTTCGCACATTCTGCAACGACCGGAGCCGCACCTGTACCTGTACCGCCGCCCATACCGGCTGTAACGAAGACCATGTCTGCGCCTTGGAGAGCTTTAATGATTTCTTCTTTGCTTTCAAGAGCTGCTTGTTCCCCAATGGAAGGGTTCGCACCAGCACCGAGGCCGCGTGTCAATTTTTCGCCAATCTGAATTTTAGCGTCTGCTTTGGAAACTTCTAATACTTGGTCTTCTGTATTGATGGAAATAAACTGTACCCCTTGGAGACCGCTTTCTATCATACGGTTGACAGCATTGTTACCGCCACCACCGACACCAATTACTTTTATATTCGCATTTTCTGCCATATCCATGTTCCTCCTTAGAAATCGTTAACACTTGTGTGCACATAGGATTCTATCTTATTTTACACTATCTTCTAAAAATTATCCACTCATTTTTGAAAATCTTTACAGCCACGACAAAGAGGCTGCCACACGGCAACCTATATTTGTCTATTTTTCTTTTACCAGCGGTGCCCGCACATTTGTATCAATATACTGCACGTCGAGCTGACGGTCTTTGATCTGAGCTAATAATTCAGCCGTAATCGCTGCCCGTTCTGCTGCATCATCGCCTGCACCTAAATGAATCGGCAAAGAATCGGTCGTATAAGCAATGAGGTTATCCTTGTTGCCTACATTAATTTCTGCAATTAGCGGTGCCACATCCGGCGATAACTGCTGTAAATATTTAAGCGATGCATGAATAGCCAGGTCATTGAGCTGTTCCCCTAAGAGCAGCGTATCGACGCGCTTGCCCGTTAAAATCGGCACAGACACGCCTTTGATTTGCGGCTGTATATCCATGACTTTGCCCGTATTATCGACATAGGCAAAACCGTACATCGTCGCAATAACGACAGCAGGCTTCCGTTCGACAATGCGAATGTGAATGGTTGCCGGGAACTGCCGCGTCACGGTGACACTGGCAACGCGCAAATCTTCAGATAAGCGGTGCTGTATTTCATCTGGCGATAGCTGGACGACATTGACGTAACTATAAACGCCGCTCGAATGGTACACGTCGTCAGCCGTCATATTTTCTGTCCCATCGACAACGAGATTGCCAAAGGAAATCGGTGCCAGCCGCAAGACCAGCCACGCTGCAAAGACAGCCAAGACGACGAAAATAGCACCTAAGCGGCGACGGCGACGACGCAGTTGTTGCTGTCGTTTGGGATTGATACGCCGCCGTTTATGCCGCACGACGCGGCGCGGTGTGCTTGGCTCTTCTGCCTGTTCTTGCGGTATATCTCCTTGAGGCGGAAAAGTGTCGCCTAAGGGGTCGTGTTCCAAATGGGGCGGCACGAATACGTCCCGTGCGCCATGGCTTTCCCACTGGTTTATATGGTCTCTCTTCATGGCTCGTCCCCTATACGCTTAAAATTTACCAATCGAAGCTTCGAGCAAGATTTTTTCACATAAGTCTTCAAAGGATACACCCATTGCCCGCGCTGCATCCGGCACGAGGCTTGTAGCGGTCATGCCCGGAACGGTGTTGATTTCAAGGACGAAAGGATTGCCTGCTTTATCGGTCATTAAGTCGACGCGAGCTACGCCGTTGCAGTGGCATAAATGGAAGACTTTCATGGACAAATCCTGCATTTTTTCTGTTAATTCTTTTGAAATCGGAGCAGGGCATAAATGTTTCGATACGCCTGGTGTGTATTTAGAATAGTAATCGTATTTACCAGTACTGGAAACGATTTGGATTACTGGGAAGGCTACATCGTCCATGACGGCAACGGTAAATTCATCACCGTCAATGAACGCTTCGGCAATAATGGATTTGCCATATTTAAAAGCTTCTTCCAAGGCCTGACGGATTTCTTCAGGCGATGTGACGATGACCGTACCAATACTGGAGCCTTGGCCTGCTGACTTGATGACGACAGGTAAAGAGAAACGGCCTAAAATGTCTTTCATAATCGTATCGAGCCCTTGGGAGGCAAAGTAGTAGGCAAAAGGAGCCGTTGCAATGCCTGCCCCTTGGAAGGCGCATTTACTCATGACTTTGTTCATGCCTACAGCACTGGCCATAACGCCCGGGCCTGTATAGGGAATGCCCATCATTTCGCATAACCCCTGGATGACACCGTCTTCGCCATAACGGCCATGGAGCGCATTAAAGACGACATCAATATGCTGTTCTTGTAATTCTTTAGCTAACTCTTGCGGTACTAATTCAATCGTTACGGTCTGGTAGCCTTTTTTCTGTAAGGCTTCTGCAATGGCTGCACCAGTACGGCGCGATACTTCTGCTTCTGTAGACGGGCCGCCGACGACGACAGCGATTTTTTTATCTTTCATGTCTTCCATCTTAGTCTTCCCTTTCCTTTGCCTGTGCTAAATATGCTTCACCAACGCGATAAATATCACCAGCCCCCATGGTAATGACTAAATCAAAGGGACGAGTAGTCTTTTCTAAATAAGGCACTAAATCTTCCATTTTTTCGATGTATGTTACGTCTTGGCCTGTTGTTTCCTTTACCTTGTCAGCAATAAGCTTGCCGTTAATGCCGGGAATCGGGTCTTCACCGGCACTATAGACATCAGTAATGATGAGTTTATCTGCTTGTTTAAAAGCACTGCCGTATGAATCAAGGAGCAGCTTCGTCCGCGTATAGCGGTGCGGCTGGAAAATGCAGACCACGCGGTGCGTCCCCATATCCCGAGCTGCTGTCAAGGTAGCGTTTATTTCCGTCGGATGATGGGCATAATCATCGACGACCCAAACGTCGTTGACGAAGCCCTTCGTCTGGAAACGCCGTTTGGCACCGTGGAAATGGCTCATAGCCGTGACAATCGTGTCAAATGGAATACCGCAAGTCAAAGCAACAACTGTCGTTGCTAAGGCGTTGAGTGCATTGTGACGACCCGGTACGTTGAGAACCATTTCCCCTAGTTCTTCACCATGATGGCAGACCGTAAAATGCAGTTTCCCTTGGACATAGTGCAAATTCTGGGCCACATAGTCGGCTCCTTCGTAATTGACCCCATAAGAAACGTATTTCCGACCAACCTCAGGTGCTAAGTTACGAATCCGTTCGTTATCAAAGCAAAGGACAGCTAAGCCCTTTTCAGGGTCGAGCTTTTGAATAAATTCTTTAAATGCTTCAATGACGTTTGCTAAGGAACCGTAATGGTCCATGTGGTCTGCATCGACGTTAGTGACCACAGCAATATAAGGATGCTGCTTGAGGAAGGTGCCATCGCTTTCATCAGCTTCAGCAATGACATATTCCCCTTTCCCTAAAATCGAATTGCTGTGGAGATAATCGACTTCGCCGCCAATGACTAAGGTCGGGTCTAATTTCGCTTCTTCAAAGACTTGGCCCAGCATGGACGATGTCGTCGTTTTACCGTGCGCACCGGCTACGGAAATCCCTTTGCCCCAGCTCATGATATGGACGAGCACGTCCGAGCGATGGATGACGGGAATGCCCCGTTCCTTTGCCGCGACGACTTCCGGGTTTGTCGGCCGAATGGCACTCGACACGACGACGACTTCTGCGTCTTGCAAATTTTCTGCTTTCTGGCCAATACAGATGCGTGCCCCTTGGGCTGCAAAGTGGTCCGTCACAGCAGACCGTTTAATATCAGACCCAGAAACGGCATAGCCTTTTTCTATGAAAATGTTGGCAATAGCCCGCATACCTGCGCCGGCAATGCCTACAAAATGTACGTGTTTAACAGTATCTAAATTAATCACCAATGTACACACCCTTCTGCGTGTCTATGACTATTATTGTTTGGCAATCGATAAGGCTAATTTAGCAATATCCATTGCTGCTTCAGGCTTACCTAAGGCCCGGCTCGCTTCGGCCATAGACTGGAGCACAGCCGGTTCATTTTTCAAATGAATGATCTCATCGAGTAAATCTTTCCCTGTGAGCATTTTGTCGAGAATCATCTTCGCTGCACCGCACATGACGAGAGCCTGTGCGTTATACCGCTGATGGTCTTCAGCTGCATAGGGATAAGGAATCAAAATGGACGGTACGCCGCGAACGGTCAGTTCCGCAAGACCGACTGCACCAGCCCGATAGACGGCCAAATCAGCTGCAGCCAAGGCTTCAGGCATGGTGTGAAGGTAAGGAATAATCCGGCTCCCTTCACCATAGCGGCCTTTGCCGTCAATGCCGTCTAATTGTTTTACGACGCGGTCGTATTCATGATCCCCTGTTATATGGAGAATCTGAATCGAATCGTCGTGTTTGAAATATTTATGGACATCAATCATGGCCGTATTGATGCTCCGTGCGCCGCGGCTGCCGCCAGCGACGAGGAGGGTAAACTTATTCGGGTCTAAGTCGAGGAGCTTGCGCCCTTCTTCTTTCGATACGGTTAAGACATCTTTACGGACCGGATTGCCTGTATACACGAGAATATCATGCCGTTTAAAGCGGCCTGCTGCTTCGCGGTAGCCTAAGGCAATTTTATTGACAAAACGGCTTAAAATCTGATTCGTTACGCCAGGAATGACATTTTGTTCCTGAATCAGCGTAGGAATCCCGGAAAGACTGGCCGCTAAGAGCACAGGGCCGCAAACGAAACCGCCTGTACCGATGACCACATCCGGTTTAAATTTCCGAATAATCATTTCGGCTTTGACAAGACTGCCTGCGGTCTTGGCTAAGGTGACGAAATTCCGTACAGACAGTTTTCGTTCTAGTCCCCGTACATCTAAGGTCACAAAAGGCAGTCCTTCTTTGGGGATTAACGTATTTTCCAGGCCGATTTTTGAGCCTACATAAAGGAATTCAGTCGGTTCTAGTTCGGCAATGGCCCGGGCAATGGTAATGGCCGGATAAATATGGCCGCCTGTGCCGCCGCCGGAAATAATGACTCGACGCATGTGTTCCTGCCTCCTCACAAGATTACAATCTATATGGCATTGACAATGCCTTTGAACACACGTCCCCGTTGTTCATAATTATCATACATATCAAAACTAGAGCAAGCCGGTGATAAGACGACGACTTGCGGTTCTTTAGCAATACTACGGGCTAAGAAAATAGCTCGTTCCATGCTGTAGCCAACTTTGCGGATATCTGTCAGGCCTTCTTTCTTAGCCGCTTCTTCAAAGCGGTCTGCAGCATCGCCTAAGAGAATGAGCGTATCTACTTTTTCTTTGGCTAAAGCCATAAATTCATCGAGAGGCGTCTTTTTATCATAGCCGCCGGCAATGAGGATGACATGGCCTTTAAACGCTTCTAAGGCCTTAATAGACGCATCGACGTTTGTGCCTTTCGAGTCGTTGTAATAGGTTACACCATGGATGGTGCGGACTTTTTCTAAGCGATGTTCGACCCCTTTAAAGGATTTTAGCGTGGCCCGAATGACGTCCAGAGACGCACCGGCCACATAAGCCATGAGGGATGCAGCCAAGCAATTTTGAATATTGTGCTTGCCAAAGAGATGCATATCCGATTCGTGGCAAATGACCGTATCCACACCATCCATGCGCAAGACAAGTTCTCCATCGTTATAGAACGCACCGACAGGTACTTCGCCGTGCGTTGAGAAATAGACGACAATGCCGGTCATGTCATCAGCCATGGCACGGACTCGTTCATCATCGTAATTGAGGACGGCAAAGTCGCTTTTGTCTTGATTGCGGAAAATGCGTTCTTTCGCAGCAGCGTACGCTTCCATCGTGTGATGGCGGTCTAAATGGTCTGGTGTAATATTTAAAATCGTCGCCGCTTTCGCTTTCATGGTGTTCGTAAATTCGAGCTGGAAACTCGACAATTCTGCAACGACTACATCGCCTGCTGGCAAATCTTCTGCTTGCAGTGCCAAACCATAGCCAATATTACCGCCGACGACAGTATGACGGCCTGTAGCATTCATAATTTCTCCTAAAAGGGTCGTCGTCGTCGTTTTACCATTCGTCCCGGTGACGCCTAAGATATCCGCATCGGTCACACGACTGGCCACTTCGACTTCGCTCCAAATAGGCAGACCTAAGCGAATGGCTTCTTTCATAATAGGAATTTCCGGGGAAATAACCGGCGACGGTACAACCACATCTACCCCTTGTAAGAGAGCAGTATCTTGCTTGCCAAAGAGAAGCTGTACGCCTGCAGCGGCCAGTTCCGGCCACGGTGCCACTGTCGTATCGATGGCTTTCATGTCATTTAAGATGACACTGCCACCATGTTTCACTAAGGCCAGTGACGCAGAACGTCCGCTAATACCGGCACCAATAACTAAGAAATGTGTTCCCGAAAAATCCTGTATGCTCATGACCAACACCTGCTTTTATATAAATGAAAGAATTGACAATTTATTTCGTCCACAAGACGAGGATAATAGCCAGAATGGCCATGACTGCGGAAAAGCTCCAGAAGACAGTCACGACTTTTACTTCACTCCAGCCAGATAATTCAAAATGATGATGAATGGGGCTCATCTTAAAGACCCGGACACCTCTCGTTTTAAAGGAAACGACTTGAATAATAACAGACAAGGCTTCTACAACATAGAGGGCACCGGCAATGATGAGCAGTAATTCTGTCTTTGTCAAAATGGCCATAGCCGCGAGGGCACCGCCTAAAGCAAGCGACCCTGTATCGCCCATGAACATCTTCGCCGGATGCTGGTTATAGAATAAAAAGCCTAAGCACGCACCAGTCAAAGCGGCACTAAAGACGGCGAAATTGACATAGCCCAGAGCGACGGCAATGACCACATAAGCTACGGACGTAATGGCACAAGACCCGGCAGCAAGGCCGTCGAGGCCGTCTGTTAAGTTGACGGCGTTGCTCGTACCGACAATTATGACAAAGACAAAGAGATAATAGAAATAGCCTAAATCAATATTCAGCGACGTAAAGGGAATCCATAACGTCGTTGGGAACTGCAAAAATCTATCGAGGATAAAGCAAAATACAGCAGCCATAACAAACTGACCGGCTAACTTTTGTTTCGCTGTAAGCCCTAAGTTACGATGTTTAATCGCTTTGATGCTATCGTCTAAGAAGCCAATAACACCATGACCTAATGTCAAGAACAAGGCCAACCCTTTCCGCAATTCGCCCGGATTAAAGACGAGGCACGACACAACGAGAGCCGTCAAAATGAGGATGCCCCCCATAGTCGGCGTACCGGCTTTATATTTATGGCTCTGCGGCCCTTCTTCTCGTTCTGATTGGCGAGCGTGAAATTTCTTTAACTGTTTGATGACAAAAGGCCCTAAGACCAGGGCAATAATTAAGCTGACAAGAAAGCCAAAAATCAGCGTGTTCAACATGTACATTACTTCCTTTCAAAATATGGCAGTATTTTTTCCATGGCAAAGCCTCGCGAGGCTTTTAATAAAATCGTATCACCAGGCTTGATAATGTCCGTGAGAATGTCAGCCACACCGGCATGATCACTAGCCGTATATACATCTTCCATGCCAGCTGCTTTGGCAGCACTGGCAATGTACCCGGCTAATTCGCCCATGGCGATTAAGACATCAATATGTTCCTTCGCAATTTCTGTGCCAATCGCTTCGTGTTCTTTTTGCGCCCAATCACCGAGTTCGAGCATGCCGCCGAGGACGGCGATTTTCCGCCCTTTCGTCAAATGGGCCAAGGTGTGAATAGACGTTACCATAGATGCAGGATTGGCATTATACGCATCGTTAATAAAGGTATAATTCCCCATGCGGATAATTTCTTCGCGCATGGGTACGCCTTTATATTCGGCCAGGCCTTTCGTCACTTGATGTTCCGATAAGCCGACAACACGGCCTACAGCCACAGCAGCCAAGGCATTGTACACGTTGTGCAGGCCAATGACCGGGACATTGACATCAAATACTTGGTCGAATGAATGGCACGTGAAGTGAATGCCCTTTTCACTGGCCGCAATGCGGTCTGCCCGAATGGGTGCGTTACTTTCAATGCCGTAGCCCACGACTTTTCCCTTGCAACGGTCGGCCATAGAGGCAACGAAATGATCGTCTTGATTTAAAATCGCTATGCCTTGTTCATCTAAGGCATCAACGAGTTCGCATTTCGCTTTGGCAATATTTTCTTGAGACCCTAATAATTCAATATGGCTTTTGCCGACGTTTGTGACGACGCCAATGGTCGGTTCGGCGATGGCTGCTAATTCTGCAATTTGCCCGAGGCCGCGCATGCCCATTTCGACGACACACGCTTCGTGTTGTGGCGTTAATTGCAAGAGCGTCTTCGGCAAGCCAATTTCATTATTAAAATTCTTTTCTGTCTGTAAAACGTTTAATTTTTGAGCTAAGACGGTGGCAATCATATTCCGCGTCGTCGTCTTGCCAACAGAGCCGGTTACGGCAACGATAGGAATGTGGAAACGCCGACGGTGGAACCGTGCTAAGTCTTGATAGGCTTTGAGTGTATCAGAGACAACGTAAATCGGCACGCCAGCATCTTTGTATTCATCTCGTACTTCCGATACGATAGCACCGGCAGCACCTTTTTGGATGGCGTCCAGCACAAAGGCATGGCCGTCAAAAGATTCTCCTTTAAAGGCTACGAATACGCAGTCTTTCGTAATCATTCGTGTATCTGTATCGACTGATGTAAAGCATACATCAGCGCGCACAGGCGTGAGCCAGGAACCGGCTGTAGCCCGTGCGACTTCTTGGGTCGTAAAAGATGCCATCTTATTTCTCCTGTAATGCAACAACTGCTTTGCGAGCTTCTTCTCTATCGTCGAAGTGAATCGTGCCTGTATTTAAAATCTGGTACGTTTCGTGGCCTTTCCCGGCAATGAGGATAATATCACCGGTCTGAGCAATTTCGACAGCTCTGTTAATGGCTGTCCGGCGGTCGACGATGACTTCGTGATGCTGACCCGGTTTGAGCCCTTCTTTGACGCCAGCTTCAACTTCGGCTACAATGGTGTCCGGATTTTCAGAGCGCGGATTATCAGACGTAACAATAGGAATATCTGCTTCTTCTGCAGCGATTTTCCCCATAATAGGCCGTTTCGTTTTATCGCGGTCGCCACCGCAGCCAAAGACACAAATAATCCGGTTCGGATGCAATGCCCGTGCTGTCGTCAAGGCTTTTTCCAAGCTGTCCGGCGTATGGGAGTAATCAACAACAATAGCAAAATCCTGGCCTGCTTCGACCAGTTCAAACCGGCCCGGTACGGAGTGGAACGTCTGAATCGCTTTATCGATGGTCTGCGTATCTACGCCTTCGGCATAGGCTGCTGCTACAGCTGCGAGGGTGTTGTAGACATTGAAGAGACCTGTAATATTCATATTCAAGTGGACGCTGCCGAACGGTCCCGTTACGTCAAAGGACGATTTCTTTAATTCTACTTTTAAGTTCGCCCCTTTGAAGTCTGCGTCTTTTTCTACGCCGTATGTAAGCACTTTGCAGTGACATGCAGCGAGGATGTTATCGGACCAATCGTCGTCTACATTGACGATAGCCGTTTTATTATCTTTCACCGGTTCGCCAGCTGTTAAGCTCTGGAATAACTTAGCTTTCGCAGCGACGTAATTTTCCATAGTTTTATGGAAATCGAGGTGGTCCTGCGTGAGGTTTGTAAAGACAGCCGTGTCAAATTCGATGCCAGCAACGCGATTCAGTGCCAGGGCGTGGCTCGATACTTCCATGACAACGTGAGTCATGCCCTTTTCGTACATAAGGGCTAAGAAATGCTGTAATTCCACGACATCCGGTGTCGTATTGTGAATTGGTAATTCTTCGTCATCAATGAGAGCGTGAATCGTGCCAAGGACACCGACATGATGGCCGGTAGCACGCAAAATATGAGCAATAATATGGGTCGTCGTCGTTTTACCATTCGTCCCAGTAACGCCAATCATGCGCATTTTTTTACCAGGATAATCGTAGAAGTACGGCACCATATCTTCTAAAGCATGATGAATATCGGGCACCATGATTTGGACTGCATCTTTTGGTAAGTCTAAGTGTTTCGTCGTAAGGACCGCTACAGCACCTTTTTCGACGGCTTGTGCCGCATAGGCCGCGCCATTGACGTGGACACCAGCAATGCAAACGAATAAATATCCTGGTTCAATGTGGCGGGAATCAGACGAAATGCCTTTGATTTCGACACTCCCATTGCCATCAATATTATATACACCTTTGATTTGTTGACAAAGTTCAATGACTGTTTTCATGTAACATCCTCCTTGCTAAGGAAATCGTGTATTGTATGAAGTAAACAACAATAGCAGCCCTTGCTCAAGGCTGCTGCGCTGTAGTTTATGGATTCATCCGGTCGACCGCAGCCTGTTGGCGGGACGAACTATAAAGCGTGTACGACGGCTCGACCATCCCTAAGTCTTTCGTCGCAATCGAATAGACCCGTTCCGGTGTCTCAAGCGTCGCAATACGCACGCGGAGCGCGTCGTTATCCCGTTGGAGCTGGCGGACTTGCTGTTTTTTCTGACTCAGCGTGTAGCTGTAATTGTTTTTCATCGACGTCAGGGCAATCCCGGAAAGAAGGAACACGCAGAATAACATGACCAAAAAGACAACACGCATGACGACCGTCCCAAAACGGCGTTCAACCCGGTTAGTCTCGCCAGACGCAGCGGTCTTATGGCTTGTTGCATAGTGCATATATCCTACTTTTCTAGCCAGCATATTATATCACATCCCATTCTCTTAGGAAATTGTCTCCCTTATTTATGAATGCCTACGCGAAGCTTAGCACTGCGGGCCCGTGGATTTTGTTCTAATTCCTCCGGACTCGGTACGAACAAGAGCCGTTTAGCTTCTAAAATGGCATGATGATGACACGTGCACACGGGCATATCAGGCGGACAAATGCAGTCCGTCGCCATGAGCTTAAAGGTCTGTTTCGTAATCCTGTCTTCTAAGGACTGGAACGTAATGACACAGATTTTCCCGCCTGGTTTCAGGCGCTGCGCAGCATGTTCAAAGGAAGCCTTTAAAATCCCTAATTCATCATTCACTTCAATACGAATGGCTTGGAATGTGCGTTTCGCCGGGTGCGGACCATCTCGTCTGGCCCCGGCTGGAATGGCCTTTTTAATGATACTGACCAATTCCCCTGTTCGTTCAATCGGTTTTCCCTTACGGCTTTCGACGATAAACGATGCAATCCGCTTCGCCCATCGTTCTTCGCCGTAATCTTTAATGACGCGGTACAACTCTTCCATGCTGTACGTATTGACAATATCATAGGCACTTTTGCTTTGACGCTGATCCATGCGCATATCTAAGGGGCCATCCTGCATGTACGAAAAGCCCCGTTCCGGCGTATCAAGCTGATAACTGGACACACCTAAATCAAACATGACCCCATCGATTTGCTCAATCCCTAAGGAATCTAAGATTTCTTCTAAATGACTAAAATTCCGCTGAATGAGTATGTGGCGGCACGGCGTTTGCGAAAGCCGTGCAGTCGCTGCCACAATGGCATCTTTATCTTGGTCCAGGCCAATGAGCGTCGCATCGGGAGCAAGTTTAGCAGCCAGTGCTGACGCGTGACCGCCACCGCCTAAAGTGCAGTCCACATAAATGCCATGACGGTCACCTAATATATTTTCAATCGTCTCGTTCCGAAGAACACTGACGTGATGAAATTCCATTACATCCTCCTAAAACTCGATATCTAAGGTTTCATTGAGACTTTCCGCAATTGCTTCCATATCCGGCACAATCTTGGCGGCATAGGCTTCGTATGCGTCTTTATCCCATAATTCGATTTTATCGCCTGTACCGAGTATCGTTACGTCTTTCGACAGCTTGGCATAGTCCCGCAGCGTAGCAGGAATCAAAATGCGCCCTTGTTTATCGAACTCCACTTCAGCAGCACTGCCAAAGAGAAAGCGTTTAAAGGCGCGGACATTTTCTTTCGATGCTTTTAATTTGTTCATGCTCTTTGCAATCGTCAGCCAAGCGTCCATAGTGTAGACAGACAAACAGCCTTCGAGTCCTCGTGTGACCACGAACTGAGAGCCCAGTTCATCACGGAATTTAGCCGGTAAAATAAGCCGACCTTTCGCGTCGATAGAATGTGAATATTCTCCCATAAACATGTGGCTGTCACCTCTCTTCACTATTCACCACATTTTACCATATTTCCACACTTTATGACAACAAATATTGGTCACGAATCGCAAATAGCAAAAAAATCATCGCCCGAAGGCGATGATTTTCTGTATAGTTCTTATTATTTTAGTTGAAACGAGCGAATTTCGTTGACCACATCAGCATGAATGCAAATGTTCTGCTGACGCAGTGCTCCTAAGGCTGCATGCTGTACCAGTTCGTCTAAGGTATAGCAGCGTCTTTCCGGTACTAAACCACCCACATAGGCCAAGTATGAAAGGATAGCCTCGCGGGTGAGCCCTGCTTCGCGGAGCTGACGGATTTCAATACCGTGCTGCCGTTTCGATAAACGATGTCCTTCTGCATCCATGAGCATGGGCACGTGCGTATACTGCGGCACAGGATAGCCCAAAAAGCGAATGAGCCATTGCTGTTGTGCCGTCGAGGACAAGAGGTCACAGCCGCGCAAGATGTGGGTAATGCCCATCATACCGTCATCGACAGAAACGGCCAGTTGGTATGCATAAAGGCCGTCAGCCCGGCGGACAACGAAATCACCGCAATAGGTTGGCAAAAAGGCCTTTTGCAGGCCATACACGCCGTCTGTAAAGGTAATCGTCTCGGCCGGTACGTGCACGCGCCACGATGGGCGTTTCGTCTGGTTAGCCTGCTCGGCGTCGCTCAAGTGGTAGCAGTGCCCATCATAGACGATATGCTCCCCTTCGTGCGGTGCGCCAATGGCGGCGAGGCGCGCACGGGAACAATAGCACGGATAGAGTAAGCCTTGCTCCCGTAATGAAGCCAAGGCCTGCTCATACAAGTCATACCGCTGTTGCTGTACATAGAGACCAACAGGGCCGCCTACATCTGGCCCTTCATCCCACGTCAGGCCCAGCCACGTTAAGTCTTCTAACAGGCCTTGCACGAAGACGGGCTTCGACCGTTGTTCATCAATATCTTCGATGCGCAACACCAACGTTCCCTGGGCCTGCCGCACTTGGAGCCACACGAGTAAGGCTGTCCAAGCATTGCCAAGATGCATATACCCTGTCGGGCTCGGCGCAAATCGTCCGCGCATACGAGCCTCCTAGTGCTGTAACGAAATGATATTGGAGAATATCTTGCCGTCGTCACGGATTTTTGCTTCACTGCCTATGACGCAGAGATTATTATCATCCATAAGGGCGCGAACCATCTGAGCCAGTGCGCGAATATCGGCAGCTGTCGTCTGCAAGAGCTGGTTACGCCGCTGCTGCAAGACATCGATAGACGAATTAGCAAAATAGCGGCTCAACGCTCTATCACCACGCATAGACGGCGTTAAAGGTACATCAATACGGCTCAACGTACCGATGACGTACTTCGTCATTTCCCGGTCAGACACGTCAAATGTTTCTAAGTAGTCTGCTAAATCATTATAGGCATCGACCGTAGACTGCAAGTTCGGGTCCCGATAAGAGCAGAAGACTGTATCGCCGTTCGCAGCAAATTTAGCAAAGGCCCCATAGGCCCCACCTTGGACACGGACTTTCGTCCACAAGTAGCCATACTGTAAAATCGTTTCTAAGACGGATAAAGCTCCAGTATATTCATAGCCATGATCTACGAAGTTGCCGCCTTTAGCGACGTACTGTACTTTACCGCTCGTCATGATGCCTTCATTTTTCTTACGCAGTGCGAACTGGCAACGCCGATTCGTTTTCTCGCCTTTCTTCATGTCGTCTGTCCATTTTGGCAAGGCCGAGAGAACTGCTTTTTTATCGTCGTCACTGCCTGTAATCCCTAAGGTAAAGGCCTTTTTCGTAAAAATACGTTTCGCGATTGTCTTCAACCGTTTCGCAATGACTTCTGGGTCCTTGCGGATAACAGCGGCAAGATTACTAATAAATTCATAGTACGACAATTCACCGGCATCGAGGAAGGCTTCAATAGGCGACTGGTACGACAAGACGCGATGCATAGTCAAGAGATGGGCCCGCGTAAAGACATCCATATCCCATTTGGCTTTCGTTTCTTCAATGAGTTCGATTAAGCGCGTATGGTTCGTAAATTTCGTATGGAGCGTAATATCTGCTAAGAGTTTTACTAAGTGTGGTACGTTTTGGTTCAACGCCTTGGCTTTCACACGGAAGAGGGGCAAGTAATTGCCCGGTTCGCCACGCCGTTCACTAGCAACGACCGTAAAGTCCATACCGCCTGTATATAAGTCAGTCAAGTTGGCTAAGTCTTGGTACGTATGATGTTTCGTATCCATATCGCCTAAAATATCACTCAGCAAATACACATACGAAATGTCATCAGCAGCCATGCCGTGGAGGTCAAAGTTTGCACTCAAATAAGTAATGCCATTCGTAAAGGTCGGCACATGGCAAATATGAATGCCAGCTGCGTCTTCTTGGTTCATGTCAATGATTTCAATATTTTTTTCTAAATCTTCCCGGCCTAAGACAGGAATGGTCTGCAATGCTTCTGGCGAATCAGGCGTAGCCTGTCGTTTCTGGAGGGCCGCTGTGGCTTTGACGATATCGTCAATTTCTTCTTTGGACAAAGTCGCTTTATAAGCTGCTAATTTGTCTGCTAAGGCTTTGTCGTGTTTTTCTGTAAGGCCTGGTTCCGGCAAGAGCGAAACGAGAGCGTAGTAGTCGTTATCTAAGATATATTTCTGAATAATATCTTCGTAATACGACGTATCTAAGCCTTTACGCAGCGTTTTTAAGGCATCTTCATACTGGAGCGACGCCAACGGATCTTGGTCATAGAGCCATGTATCCATGCAGCGAATGCCGTAAATAAGACCTTTAGGACGACCGACGAAGTCTGCTTCACGCAAGGTAAATTCAATGCGGTTCAACGCACCAGTGAGTAACTTTTTGTCGATACCCTGTTTTACCATCTTGGCCAAGGTATTGCGCACAATCTTTAAAATTTCGTCACTCTTATCGGGGTCGGAACCGTTAATCGAAATATTCCACATCGGCTGCAAAATGCCGTCTTGGAAGTCACCAGACACGTCTTTACCAATACCGGCATCGACGAGAGCCTTTTTCAACGGTGCTGCTGGCGATACTAAGAGGACATACGTCAACACTTTAAAGGCCAAGCCCAGCGTCGGGTCTAAGGCATCATCAATGACGTAATTCAAGCTATATAAGGTCTTATGGTCTGTACTTTCATCAGAGCCAACACCATACGGATAGGATGTAATAATACTACCTGTCGGTGCTTGACGGCCAATAGCCGAATCGATTGGTTCTGCTGTGAATTTGCTCAAGTATTCATCATTAATGAAGGCTAACGTGCTGTCAATATCCATATCGCCATAAAGGAAAATATAACTATTGGACGGATGGTAATATTTCTGGTGGAACGCGACGAACGCCTCTTGAGTCAGTGTCGGAATATCATCTGGGTCACCGCCCGATTCAACGCCATACGTCGTGTCTGGGAAGAGATTTTCCATGACATGCCGTTCAAGCTGTGCATCAGGCGACGAAAAGACACCCTTCATTTCGTTGTAGACGACGCCGCGGTACGTCAAAGGGTCTTCTGCTTTATCGAGATGGTAATGCCACCCTTCTTGCATGAGTACTTCTTTATCTTTGAGCATATTCGGGAAAAAGACCGCATCTAAATAGACGTCCATGAGATTTTTAAAATCTAAGGCATTCCGGCTCGCTACAGGATACATAGTCTTATCGGGGAACGTCATAGCATTTAAAAAGGTATTTAAAGACCCTTTGACGAGTTCGACGAACGGTTCTTTT
The DNA here is from genome assembly GCA_900540735.1 of uncultured Megasphaera sp. Classification (GTDB taxonomy): domain Bacteria; phylum Bacillota; class Negativicutes; order Veillonellales; family Megasphaeraceae; genus Megasphaera. The sequence goes on from UQHB01000001.1 coordinate 58,898, forward strand.
AAAGGGAATTTCCGGGAACCGCAGAGCGTAGAATGTTCGCAAATATGAGGGACGCCCGTGCTGTCAGACGGAGTCGTTCGGAACGAAATAGAAAACACTTTGTTATCATCATCATTTTGGATATATAACAATTTTGCGCCAGACTGTTCGTGATGTATTTCATAAGCCTGACTATTTAATTCTTTGACATATACGGAGCGGTCTACATGGAATCCATATACAACCTGACCTTCTGTTAATTTCATCTATATTCCTCTTTTCTCTATCTATTTTACGCTCGGCAATAAAAGCTGCCGCAGTGCGTCTACAGTAGGTGCATAAAAATCAGGCGGAAAGGCCTTACGTTCCTCTTCATTACCATAGCCAAAGCCGACGGCAATGACGGGCACTCCTATTTCCCTAGCACCGATGACGTCAAATTTGCGGTCTCCTACCATGACGGCTTCGCCTGGATTATACGTACCGATTTGGCTTAAAATACGGCGCATAATATCAGCCTTTGTATCCGTACCGCCTACAGCCGGTCCGGCAATAGCTTCGACATAAGGCGCAATGCCAAACTTTTCGCAAATGGCAATAGCATGGACTTGGGGCTTAGACGTAGCTACGAAAGAACGAATCCCAGCAGCTTGCATATCCCGCAAGAGCGGCACAATGCCGTCAAAGGCTCTATTTTCGAATTTACCAATGCTGTTGTATCGTTCCTGAAAATAAGCATATACTTGCTTTGCCTTTTCCGGACTAAAGCCATAAGTTTGTTCGAACGTCGTCAATAACGGTGGTCCAACGACAACATGCTGGTCCAACCGACCTTCTGTAGACTCTCCCATTTGAATGAGTCCATATTCGACAGACTTGATGATGCCTTCTTTTGAATCTGTTAAGGTCCCATCTAAGTCGAATAAGACATATTTGTACATATCCTTCCTCCTCTATAGGCTGTCAGAATTACAATACTAATCATATCATGTTTACCCGTCATGGGCTAGAGAGAAATGAGAAGTCATATAAAAAAGGCCTGCTCCCATCCTTTGGAAACAGACCTTTTCGTTAGGTAATAACAATTTATTTTATGGTAATCAATTCATACTGACGCGTACCTAAGCCAATTTTTTCGCTGTGTACGAGCGTTGCTTCCCAGTTAACACGGGGATTGCTATCCAAGAAATTATCATGATGGTGGTGCCAGTCAGGTTTGGCCAAATTATCCGACAACTGGCTGTTAGCCATCGGTTTGGCCTTAAGACAGGCATCGACACAAGCTTGGTCCAAGGCAACAGGGTCAAAGGACGCAAACATACCAATATTTGGCAAAATAGGCACGTCATTTTCACCATGACAGTCGCAGTTCGGCGAAATATCCATGACTAAATTGATGTGGAAACAAGGGCGGTCTTCACAAACAGCTTGAGCATATTCAGCCATTTTGTAATCTAAGAGTTCGCTTGCATCCCACTGTACTGTACGGATAGCATCGAAGGCGCAAGCACCAATGCAGCGGCCGCAGCCTTTACACAAATCTTCGTGAATATGTGCTTTCCCATCTTCATAGGTAATAGCATCAGAGCCGCATTCCTTTGCACAGCGATGACAGTCACGACACTTCGATTCATCGACGACAGGTTTGCTAGACGAATGCTGTTCCATTTTGCCTGCACGGCTGCCGCAGCCCATGCCGATATTCTTAATGGCACCGCCAAAGCCCGTCATTTCATGGCCTTTAAAATGGGCTAAACTAATGAATACGTCTGCATCCATGACGGCGCGGCCAATCTTCGCATTCTGGACGTATTCGCCATTTTTAACAGGCACTTCTACTTCATCAGTGCCACGCAAGCCATCGCCAATAATAATCTGACAGCCCGTCGTAATCGTGTTGTAGCCGTTGAGGTTAGCGCAATCCATGTGTTCCAGCGCATGCTTACGGCTGCCCGGATAGAGCGTATTACAGTCCGTCAAGAAGGGATTTCCGCCTAATTCTTTGACCAAGTCGGCTACGGCTTTAACATACTGCGGACGAATCGATGCGAGACAGCCTAATTCACCAAAATGCATCTTAATCGCTACGAATTTGCCATCGAAGTCGATGTTTTCAATACCTGCACGTCTGCAGAGACGCTGTAACTTTCTGAGGTTATTCGTACCGACTTTGCAACGAAAATCGGTAAAATATACTTTTGCTTTTTCCATGTCTATGCCTCCCTAGGGGATAAAAATATAAACACTAGTATTGTAGCACATAGAGTGCGCTCAAAGTCAAGGTATAACAAAAAGCACTCCATGTATTAGAACATGAAGTGCTCTGCATATACTTATTGTATAGGATGTTCTTTGAAATAAGCACGCACAAAAGCTTCATCGCCGTGCATAGTTTCAATCAATTCATCTACAGTGGCAAAGGTTTCTTCCCGCCGAATTTGTTTCAAAAACTGGAGGGTCAAGGTCTTGCCATAAATATCGCCATGCCAATCGAGGATATTCGTTTCAATCCGGCTGTATTGATTCGTAAAGGTCGGATTATCGCCAATATTGGTCATGGCCATATGGGTCTCATCGTCCCATGCAGCAATAGTCACATACACACCATCCGGCGGCAAAGCCATATCATGCGGAATGAGCATATTCGCTGTCGGAAAGCCAATAGTCCGCCCTCTTCTATCGCCAGTGACGACTTCACCGACTAAGGTAAAGGGCCGACCCAAGAGGGACGTAGTCGTTTCCATATGCCCCATATGCACAAGGCGGCGAATGACCGTACTGCTAATGGGTGTTGCCCGTCCAGGCCGTTCTAAAAGGGTCAGCGCAAAGACCGGAATGTTCCGTCCAGCCATGTAGGCTTTCAGCGTATCTGTGTTCCCTGCCGCTTTGGCACCGTACGTAAAGTTCGAGCCGACGACAATCGCTGATGGCTGAATGTAAGTAACTAATTGTTCACAAAAGCTATCTGGCGATTCTGCCAACAGTTCTTTCGACATTTGGAGAATGACTAACCCATCGATACCGACGTGTTTGATGTATTCGATTTTTTGCGCCACTGTGGCGAGACGAACAGGTTCTTTGTCTGGGCAAAGAACGGAAAAGGGATGGGCTGAAAAAGTAACGACAACCGCTTTTTGATGCCGTTTTTTAGCTTCTGCCATAGCCGTGCGCATGACTTTCTGGTGCCCTAAGTGGACACCATCGAAAGTTCCTAAGGCGACGACAGCCCCTTCCATACCCGTTACGTCTTGAAAGGAATGGAATACTTCCATAATAGTTACCTCATAATGCATCAGCAAACATCTTATGGGGATGAATGACGTGATGTTCTTGATCAAATCGGGCTAAGCCCGCTAATTTCTGTTCTTGCGTATAAATCCGCACGAGTGCCCCATCAGCTAAGTGCTTACCAGCAAAGGGAACGGCTCTCCCTTGCAGTAAAAAGGCACATTGCTTGTCACTGCACGTCGTTTTCGGTAATTCATGGATGGCCATATCGGCACGCAAGACGTACGCTTCTGGATGTTCTTCCAGTTCTTCTAAGGTCACAGCCTGGTCAATATCAAAGAGGCCTGCTTTGACACGCACTAAATAGGTCATGCATGCATACGTCCCTAAGGCTTCGCCAATATCACGAATGAGGGAACGAATATAGGTCCCTTTAGAACAAGTCACGGAGATAACGCCTCGTTTGCCATCGAAGGCAAGGAGTTCTAATTCGTGAATAGTTACAGCCCGTTTCGGCAACGTAAAGTCTGCATGCTGGCGCGCTAATTTATAGGCTTTTACACCATTGACGTTAATAGCCGAATACCGCGATGGCTCTTGTTCAATGTCACCGCGAAAGGAAGCCAGTACGGCCTCTAGTTGGGCTGTAGTCAAAGTTGGTACTGGTGCAGTCTCTACGACATTACCTGTACTATCTTCTGTATCTGTCGTAAAGCCTAAGGCAAATTCAGCATGATAGGTCTTCACACTGCTATCACCGTATTCAATGAGCCGTGTAGCCTGTCCTAAATAGGTCGGCAGCACACCAGCCGCCAAAGGGTCTAAGGTCCCGGCATGGCCGATTTTTTTCATGTTAAATATACGGCGGAGCTGGCTAATGACGTCGTGACTAGACATGCCTGTTGGTTTTAAGACATTGACAATACCGTGTATCATAAGGCTTTTTCCACTTCTGCTAAGACCGCTGCTTTCGCCTGCTCTAAAGGCAAGTGAATCGTACAGCCTGCAGCACGGATATGACCGCCACCGCCAAAGACAGCCGCTACAGCATTGACATCGACCGTTTTCGAACGGAAGCTCACTCTTGTTTCGCCTTCGTTGATATATTTCACCGTAAAGGCTACTTCGACACCTTTTATATTACGAGCATAATCGATGTACATGCCTGTATGTTCGCCAGTGAGCTCTAAAATAACCGGGGTATACGAAATAGAAGACACTTTGCCATCGGCAAAAAGTTCAATGTGCTTTAAGATCTCTGACAAGGCTTTCAATTTATCGAGAGACCGTGCGTCCAGGTGTTCTGAAATGACATTGGGCTGTGCGCCAGCATCGACTAAGCTAGCCGCCATGCGGAGCGTGTGACCTTTTGTATTGCTAAACTTAAAAAAGCCGCAATCTGTAGCAATCCCCATATACAAAGGGTTCGCCATGACCGATGTCACTTCCACTTGCCACGTGTGGAACAAATCCGTTAAGATTTCACATGTCGCTGCCTGGTCTGGCAAAACGTATTCCCAATCGGCAAAGTGCTCGTTCGAAATATGATGGTCAATGTTAAGCACTTTCCCGGCAATAAGGTCTGCTGCTTTGCCAATCCGTGACGGACCAGTGCAATCGAGGACAATGGTCAGCCACGATGCATCGGTTTTGACGTCTTCAGGCTTTTTAATATCCAGCACGCCGTCTAAGAAGAAAAATTTGTCGTCTATATCGTCATCAATGACCATGACTGCATCTTTACCGACGTGTTTGAGCCACTGATACATGGCCACGACACTGCCAATAGCATCGCCGTCAGGGCTCACATGAGCCGTGACGACAATGTGTTCATACTGCGACAAGATATCATATATTTCAGGTGCACTAGCGTTCATTAGTTGCCTTCCTTCGCTTCAATATCTCGCAAAATTTTATCGATTTTCATCCCATAATCAAGGGACGTATCTTCTTGAAATTCAATGGTCGGTGAATAGCGGATGCCTAAGCGTTTACCCACTTCTGAGCGAATATAGCCGTTGGCACTGGCTAAGGCCTTCATCGTGTCTTTTTTAGCTTTATCGTTGCCAAAGAGACTGACATAAACCGTAGCTTCCCGCAAATCACCTGTAATCCGCGCGTCTGTGACGGTCACAAAACCGAGACGCGGATCTTTTAATTCCCGGAGGATAATGTTGGAAACTTCTTGCTTAATAAATTCTTGGATTTTACGTGCCCGTAATTCTCCCATGGTATACCTCCTTTATTCCGGAGCGACTTCAACCATTTCATAGGCTTCGATTTCGTCGCCTTCTTTGATATCACGGAATTTATCCAATGTTACGCCGCATTCGAAGCTCTGTGCCACTTCTTTGACTTCATCTTTAAAACGGCGGAGACCAGCCACTTCGCCTTCGTAGACGACGATGCCATTACGAATGAGACGGACTTTGGAGTTATTTTTAATCTTACCTTCTTTAACATAGGCCCCGGCAACGACGACTTTCTGCGTCGAAATCGTAAAGACCTGACGGACTTCAGCACGACCAATGACTTTTTCTTCGTATTTCTTTTCGAGCATCCCTTTAATAGCAGCTTCGACATCATTAATAGCATCGTAAATCACACGATACATACGCATGTCGACGTTTTCATGTTCTGCTGCTTTGCGGGCTGCTGCGTCAGGACGAACGTTAAAGCCAATGGCGAGGGCATTCGATGCCGATGCGAGCATAATATCCGATTCCGTAATGGCCCCAACGCCGGCATGGACGATGGAAATACGGACTTCGTCGCTCTTAATGGCCTGCAAGGATTGGCTCAAGGCTTCGACAGAACCTTGTACGTCGCCTTTAACGATAATCGGCAATTCTTTTAATTCCCCTTCGTGAATCTGATTGAAGAGGTCATCGAGAGTTACTTTCGCATTGACGTGGAGTTCAGACGAACGTTTCTTTTCGAGACGTTTTTCAGCGACAGAGCGGGCCGTCTTTTCGTCTGTTACGTTGAGAATATCCCCAGCTTCCGGGACATCGTTTAAGCCCAAAATTTCGACTGGAATAGACGGACCAGCTTTCTTCACCCGTTCGCCTCGTTCACTATTCATAGCACGGACTTTACCGAAGCATGCGCCGACGATAATCGTATCGCCAACTTGGAGCGTCCCTTTCTGAATGAGGACAGACGCCACAGGGCCGCGGCCTTTATCGAGTTTAGCTTCGATGACAACGCCTTCAGCCGGACGGTTCTGGTTCGCTTTGAGGTCTAAGACTTCGGCGAGAACGAGGATGTTTTCGAGGAGGTCATCGAGACCGATTTTCTTGTGTGCCGAAACGGGAACCATAATGGTATCGCCGCCCCAGTCTTCACTGACGAGACCGTATTCCGTGAGCTGTTGCATGACGTGTTCCGGGTTAGCACTTTCTTTATCGATTTTGTTGATTGCGACGATAATCGGTACGCCTGCAGACTTAGCATGGTTAATGGATTCAATTGTCTGCGGCATAACACCGTCGTCAGCGGCGACGACGAGAACGGCAATATCCGTAACCTGGGCACCACGGGCACGCATGGCTGTGAATGCTTCGTGGCCCGGCGTATCCATGAAGACGATTTTCTTGCCTTCATAGCGAATCTGATAGGCCCCGATGTGTTGCGTAATGCCGCCGGCTTCGTGGCTCGTCACATTGGTCTGACGAATGGCATCGAGCAAGCTCGTTTTACCATGGTCGACATGGCCCATAACCGTAACGACAGGGGGACGCGTAACGAGCGATTCTGGCGGGTCAATAATCGGTTCGATTTCTGTCGGGTCTTCTGGTGGTGCTTCTTGAGAAACAGTGACACCAAATTCATCGGCAATAAGCGAAGCCGTTTCGTAGTCGATTTCTTGGTTAATCGTCGCCATAATACCGCCTAAGAGCAGTTTTTTAATGACTTCCCCAACGTCACGGCCTAAGCGTTCTGCAAAGTCTTTGACCGTAATCGATTCTGGTAATTCAATCGCCGTTGGGTAATTCTTTTTCTTCGGTTCTGCTACTGGCTGGACCGGTGCATTCTTACCGTTTTTACCTTTTTTCTTGCCTTTATTCAAGACATTAGATAAGAGCGTATGCGGTCTGTTCTTGCCGTTACCAGCATTTTTGCCACCGTCACGGCCTTGAGCATGGCGGTTATTTCGTTTGTTGCCGCCACCTTGCTGACGCTTGTCTGCACTGTCTTGGGAACGGCCAAAAAATTTAGTCCGTTTCCCATCGCTCTGCCGTTCGTTTTGCGGACGTTTTTCGCTGCTGCCTTGAGCACTGCGCGACTGCTGGCTAGTACCTTGAGCCGGACGGTTTTGGCTGCCGTTATGCTGGGGACGACCGTTGCGGCGGTTGTTGTCTTGCGTGCGGTTTTGCTGCCCATTAGCACGGTTCTGGCCATTTCGGTTATTGTTCTGACGCTGTTCCGTCTGCTGACCGCTGGCATTGCGGTTCTGGTTACGGCCTTGCTGTTTCGCACCATCTTGTTGTTTCTGGCCGTTATGTTTCTTTTGGCTGTTGTTTTGATTGCGGCTTCCTTGCAAGCGGTTACCGCTAGTTTCTTTGCGCGGTGCCGCCTCTTTCTTTTCTGTTTTATGGTCTCCTTTAAAGGAGTTATCTAAAATTTTTTTCATAGTATCATCAATTCCCGTAAAGTTTCCAGCTTTAATATTGTGTTCTCCCAAGGTCTTAATGACGGCTTTGGCAGAAACACCATATTCTTTAGCTGCTTCATATAGTCGTTTCGTCATCGAGTTACCCCCTTTTACGAGCCTTTGAGCATCGTATCAATCGCTTTAGCAAAGCCTCGGTCTGTAAGCAAAACGACAACATTTTGCTCTTTACCAACAGCTCGCCCGAGTTCTTCCTTTGTAAACAGTTCACAGACTGTAATGCCTTTCTTTTCAGCCAGTCTATGATACGGCTCCGTCGTATCTCTACTGCCATCGGAGGCAAGGAACAGCATGGGTACAGACTTCTTTTTCAAGTATTTCGCTGCAGCAAAGTTACCGCAAACGACACTGCCTGCACGGCATGCCAGTCCTAGTAAATTGGCAATTTTTACACGATTCATTGGCCGATCTCCTGACGGAGGGCTTCATAAATCTCGTCAGATACTTTCGTTTTCAGCGACCGTTCCAGGCGGTGTTCTTTATACGCCTTTTCCAGGCACGCTGCATCTTGACATACATAGACACCGCGGCCCGCTTTTTTCCCGGTCTTATCGATTTCGACGTTGCCTTCTGGTGTGCGGACGACGCGAATCATATCTTTTTTATTTTTCTGTTCCTGACAGCCTGCACAGACGCGTAAAGGGATTTTACGTTTTTTCATCGTAGTCCCTCCTTATTCTTTGTCTGCATCAGTTGCAGGAAGAGCCATATCGCTGAGAATATCTAATTCTTCCGTTGCTGCTTCTGCTTCTTCAGCCGGTACGTCTGCGTTTTCAGCAGCTAATTCCTGGGCTTGTGTTTCGCTCTTAATGTCGATTTTCCAGTTCGTCAATTTAGCGGCAAGACGCGCATTTTGGCCTGCTTTGCCAATAGCTAAGGACAACTGGTAATCAGGCACGATAACAGACGAAGTCTTTTCATTTTCATCGACTGTGACGGAAATGACTTGTGCCGGGCTGAGGGCATTGGCAATATATACAGCCGGGTCTTCATCCCATTTGACGATGTCGATTTTTTCACCTTGTAATTCGGTGACAATGTTCTGTACACGCGCACCTTTCGGGCCTACGCAGGCACCGACAGAATCGACGTTAGCATCGCGCGAGAAGACAGCGATTTTCGAACGGCGGCCCGGTTCACGAGCAACCGATTTTAATTCGACAACACCTTCATAGATTTCCGGTACTTCTAATTCAAAGAGCCGTTTTAAAAGACCCGGATGGGTCCGTGATAAGAGAATCTGCGCACCTTTCGTCGTTTTCCGTACTTCAACGACATAACATTTAATGCGTTGGCCTACTGCATATTGTTCCGTCGTAATCTGTTCCGATGCCGGTAAGACAGCTTCTGTTTTGCCGAGGTCTACATAGACGTTGCGGTTTTCAATACGGCTAATAATGCCTGTAATAATATCGTCGGTTCGGCCGGAAAATTCATCATATACGACGTTCCGTTCTGCTTCGCGGAGACGTTGAGTCATGACTTGTTTTGCTGCCTGCGCTGCAATACGGCCAAAGTTATCCGGTGTGGCATCGACGTTGACGACATCGTCAATTTCGTAATCCGGATTGAGCGACCGTGCTTCGTCCAAGGAAATTTCCGTGTTCGGATTGAGGACTTCGGCGACGACCGTCTTAGCAGCGACAATACCGTAATCACCGGTTTCGCGGTTGACAGATACTTCGGCTACAGGGTTAGCATCTGGTTCTTTTTTGTACGCCGTAATGAGAGCCGCTTCCAGAGAGTCCCAAATGACATCTTCAGATACGCCTTTGTTCTTAGATAAAAAGGCCACAGCATTCAGTAATTCTTTGTTCACAATGATAACCTCCACTAAAAATCAATGTGTAATCGGATTTGCGATATATCTTTTAAATTGAGTGTTTCTTCTGTTTCGCCTACGCGGACACGAACTGTGCCATCAGGCTGTTTTTCAATTAAGTCTGCTACCATATCTTTCGTTCCCTTATAGGGTTTAAAGAAATGAATATCCACTGTGCGGCCGGCATAGCGGATAAAGTCTTTATCTTTCTTTAAAATCCTATCCAGGCCTGGTGAAGATACTTCGAGTAAATAGTTGTCCTGAATGGGGTCTGTTTCATCAAGGACTTTACTCAATTTTTCACTGACGCCCTGGCAGTCTTCCAAATCTACACCGCCTGTTTTGTCAATGAATACGCGCAAATACCAGTTCTTTTCGCGTACATATTCGACATCTACTAATTCAATAGGTGTCCCTGCAATAATTTTTTCTACTTCTTGTGCAATTACTTCTTCAATGTGTTCACGCCGCATTCGATTCACCTGCTTTTCAACGTAGTGTAGGTAAAAGTTAAGAGTGGGCGCAATACCCACTCTTAAAAGAGAAACCTTAGATTACATTTAGTATACCACGTAGGCGTTATGCTGACAACGCTTACGCTTCATTTCCTTCATGTTCCCTGTCGATGGCGATTTGGTCGAGAACGGGTACTAAATGAGCCGATAATTTCTGGTGTAAGTCACTGAGCTTGGTACTATCAAAATCATGGACTAAGTTCGGGAAATTATGGATACGCCGTTCTGCAAAGAAATCATCGCGTAAGACATTATACATGAGGGATAAGCCGCTCCGTGTGGCTGCATCATAGTACGCTAAGACCATGTACGAGCCATTGATGATGCGCACGGCTTCATTGGGTTGAATAAGACGCACCATGCCTTTGTAGGCCGCCGGTAAGATATCGTCCCAATGGACATCGGGCAGACCTTTGTCTTTAATGATGACACTGAAATTACAGCTTGGCTCTACGTAATAATCATGAACAATACGGACGAGCCGTGCTTCCACGAGGTGCTTAAAGAGCTCTAAATCATCCGTAATGAACTCGATGAGCGCAAATTCCAGCATGCCAATATCGGTCCGAATGGCATATTCTTCTGTGCCGGGATTAAAGACAGCCCGTACAGACCAGCCATTCGTTGGGTTGACATAGCGGAAGAGCACGAACTCTTTCGTCTTTTCGTCTTCCCCTTCCATGGCAAAAGGAGCCGATAATTTAAAATCTCCCACGGTTAGTGGGAGAACGGAAGTAATATTCCATTGTTTCAGTATTTCAATCAATGCTTCATCCATCATATCATATGGTGCGGTTGGCGGGAGTTGAACCCGCACGGTGTTACCCACTGCCGCCTGAAGACAGCGCGTCTGCCATTCCGCCACAACCGCATAGCAATTAAAAAGTATAAAGATGATTATACTGCTTTTCATTCAGCAGGACTATTTTAACATAATTCCGTGTTTCTGAAAAGGGTATTTCATCAATTTCTGAAAAATTTTTTTCCCATCCATATTCTTTAATCCAGCTATCCACGTGGCCCCGTCCGGCATTATACGCCGCTAAAGCGAGTACTTTATTACCATCGTATTCCTTTAATAAATAGGCTAAGTACCACGTGCCCATTTTCATATTAGTCTGCACGTCTTCGAGCTGATTGGGAGAATAGTCGGGCAACTCCATTTCCTCAGCAATCCACTGGGCTGTATCAGGCATAATCTGCATGAGCCCGACAGCACCGCGGTGGGACGACGCATTTTCGTCAAACTTACTTTCTACGAGAATGACTGCCGCCACCAGGGCTGGGGCTACATGATTTTCATAGGCATACTGGCGCACCATGTAATCATATTGCAAAGGATAGACGAATTTCCGCATAACATCATCTTTCCACGAATAAAAATAGGACGCAGAAAGACAAACGACGAGTACTGCAATGATCAGTTTTCCTTTCGTACTGGTTTGTCTTCTCACGGTGCTCTCCTTATGTCTTAGAAAGTTTTGTCGTCAATGCTTGCCAAGCTGTGCGTACTTGGTCTTTCGTCGCCTCCAAGGTGCCTCGATTATCAATGACTACTTGAGCTAAGCCTTTCTTTTTATCAATAGGCCACTGCGACTGAATGCGCGCTTTCGCTTCGTCTTCGCTGTAATTGTTGCGTGCCATGAGCCGCTGGAGCTGCGTGGCCCCATCGACGTAGACGAGCCACACTTCATCAACATACGACGAATATTGTACCTCATATAAAAGGGGCATGTCAAGAATGATAATTGCGTCTGTCTGCTGCTGTTGAATCAACGCAATTTCTTCATCAATACGCGCGTGAATGCAAGGGAATAAAATGTCTTCTAATTCCTTTTTCCGTTCAGGTACATTGAAGACGATACTGCCAATATAGGCTCTATCCATAGAGCCGTCAGCGAGCAAACTCTTCGGGCCAAACTGTGCCGCTACTTGCTGCAGTACTTTCGTTCCGGGCTGGACTACATCCCGCGCTAAGACATCGCAGTCGACAATGGCTGCACCAAAGGAACGGAGCATGTCGACGACAGTACTCTTCCCTGTGGCAATGCCTCCGGTTAAACCAATGCAATACATACTATTCCTCCTAATGCTGGCATTTCGGGCAATAGTGCGTCCCTCTGCCGCCAAGTTTTATATATTTAATGGTTGTGCCACAAACGGGACACGGTGTTCCTTCTTTCCCGTAGACGGCTAAGAAATGTTGGTTCTGTCCTTCCCGGCCTGTGCCATTGACGAAATCACGAATCGTCGTACCCCCATGGGCCAAGCCGCGCTGGAGTACTGTAATAATGGCATCGTGCAAGCGCGCCGCACTCGCTTTACTAATGCGGTTAGCCTGACGGGACGGCCTGATTTTCGCTAAAAACAAGGCTTCATCGACGTAAATATTCCCTAGGCCTGCGACTATCGTTTGGTCGAGTAAAAAGGGCTTAATAACTCGGCTAGAACTTTTTAATTTATCGTATAAATAGGCCGTCGTAAAATCAGGGCTAATGCCGTCAGGGCCAAGGGTATCATATCCCTTGATACCTGTTACGCCCTCATTCGGTACGAGCCATAAACAGCCAAAAGTACGAACGTCACCGTAGAGCAAATAGCCCTGCGTGAGTTGCATCGTAATGTGCTCGCCCCGGATGGGAATATGTTCTCCTCCTTCATAGACGAGGCTGCCCGTCATGCGCAGATGGACAAGGAGGCCTGTGTCCCCTTGTAGATGAATGAGGATATACTTCCCTTTTCGCGTCACAGCTGTAATCGTCTTACCAACGAGGGCTGCTGTAAATTCGGGGACTGTCGCATTCTTCAACAGGCGCGGTAAATTGACGTCTATGGCTAGGATGTCTTGATGGACAATATGGGACGCAATGCCCTGGCGCACCGTTTCTACTTCTGGTAATTCCGGCATAGGCCCTCCTATTTGGCTTCTTCCCAGTTACTGCCGCAGTGAATGTCGACGACGAGAGGCACCGATAAGGTCACAATATGTTCCATCGTGTCTTTTAAGAGCTTCATAACCACATCTTTTTCGTCAGCCGGGACTTCTAAGACCAATTCGTCATGAACTTGCACGAGGAGCTGGCTCTTTAAGTGCTGCGATTGTAACGCTTGTTGTACAGCATTCATAGCGAGCTTAATAATGTCTGCAGCACTGCCTTGGATAGGCGTATTCATAGCCGTCCGTTCCGCAAAGGAGCGGCGCGTAAAGTTTTTATTGTTAATGTCCGGCAAAGCCCGAATACGGCCAAACATAGTCGTCGCTAAGCCCGTTTCGTGAGCTTTGGCAATGAGGCCGTTCATATAGTCATGAATGGTACTGTACCGTTTAAAATAGCTATCAATATATTCTTTCGCTTTCGGCCGAGAAATACCAATATTCCGGGCTAAGCCAAAGTCGCTAATGCCGTAAATAATGCCGAAGTTGACAGCTTTGGCATGGGACCGTTCTTCTGGCGTGACCTCATCGAAAGGAATCCCAAAGACTTCAGAAGCCGTACGGCGGTGAATATCTTGGTTGTGTTTAAAGCCGTCAATCATAGTTGGGTCTTGCGATAAGTGTGCCAAGAGACGCAGTTCAATCTGCGAATAGTCGCCAGAGACGATATAATTATACCCTTCGCCCGGCACGAAGAGGGATCGGATTTTGCGTCCTTGTTCCGTACGAATAGGGATATTCTGTAAATTCGGATCCGAACTGCTCAATCTCCCTGTAGCCGTCACCATTTGGTTAAACGACGCGTAGACTCGCCCCGTTTCCGTCGAAATCAGCGGTTCTAAGCCATCGAGATAGGTAGAAATTAATTTTTTCAACGCTCTAAAACGCAAGATTTTGTCAATCACCGGGTGTTTATCTTTTAATTCATCTAAGACAGACGAATCCGTAGAGTACCCAGTTTTCGTTTTCTTAATGACAGGGAGCTGCAATTTTTCAAAGAGAATGACGCCGAGCTGTTTCGTCGAATTAATATTGAAGGTTTCGCCGGCATCGTCGTAAATTTCTTCTTTTAGCTTATCTGCTTCGAGAGACAATTCCCGTTCCATATCTTGCAATTTATCCCGGTCGACGGTGAAGCCGTTCATTTCCATGACGGCGAGCGTATGGATAAGAGGCTCTTCAATAGTCGTGTATAAGGTCGTGAGCTTAGCGTCTTCCATGGCTTCGGCAAGCTTGGACCACACATCGTACGCAAACTGAGCATCGCCAAGGAGCTGCGCATCCCCTTCTGCCCCTTCCGTCAAGGACACGCCAAATTTTTCAGAAATGTACGTCAAGCCGTAAGCCGTCCGTGTCGGGTCGAGTAAGTATGCGCCTAAAATAACGTCGCCTACAGAAAAACGTTGTTTCGTCGCCTGCCAAATGACTTTGGCTAAGGCTTTGCCATCTGTCGTAAAGACTCGTGCGGCTGTAGGCAAGGCTTCGATATAACTAGTATATTGCTGTTCCGGCACGACGAAGACACCGCCGTCAAAAGCAATAGCTAGGGCTTCCATTTTTGGTACTGGTACATCTTTCGTAAAGGTCCCAACGACGGCAATCGTCTTCCCTGCAATGTCTGCTGGCGGCAAGGCATCCGCTGTTACGGCTTCGATTTTTACCTGCGGTACTGCTGCATCAGCAAGGGTCGAAAAACGGTCGAAAGCAGCAAATTTTTCTAATAAATTTTTAAAGCCTAAGGTCTTAAATAAGGCAATAACCTCTTCTTGCCGCGGCTTCGGCGCAAACATATCCATGGTGTACGTAATCGGCACGTCACAGCGAATGGTCGCCAAGGTCTTAGAAAGCATGGCTTTGTCTTGATTATCGCGCAATTTTTCTTGGAGTTTTTTCCCTTTTACTTCATCAACGTGTTCGTACACCCCTTCGACGCTGTGAAATTGCGTAATCAACTTCAGAGCCGTTTTTTCGCCGACACCAGGCACGCCAGGAATGTTATCGGCTGTATCGCCCATGAGGGCTTTCATATCAATGACTTGGGCCGGTGTATAGCCATATTCTGCAAGCATCACATCCGGCGTGACAGCGAGCATATTCGTAATGCCTTTTTTCGTCAAATGTACCGTAATCTTGTCATCGACGAGCTGAAGCGCATCTCTATCACCAGTGACGACGGCAATGTCTAAGTCATCTCGTTCGGTCTGTTTGGCAATAGTGCCGATAATGTCGTCTCCTTCATATCCTTCCAGTTCTAAGACATGAATACCTAAGCACGATAAGACATCGCGAATAAGGCCGAATTGGGGCCGTAAATCATCGGGCGCAGGCTTACGCGTTGCTTTGTAGCCATCGAATAAATCGTTGCGGAACGTATGCTTATCTTTATCAAAGGCAACGGCAACGTATTGGGGATTCAGTTGCTCGTAAAGCTTTAATAACATATTTAAAAAGCCGTAGACTGCATTCGTTGGCCGTCCTTGGCTGTCAGACAACGATGGGATAGCATAAAACGCCCTGTATAAGAGGCTGCTCCCATCGATAATCACTAATTTTTCGCTCATGCTCTCCTCCTACCGGTTAAATACAGATTTTAAAATACTATAGACAAAATAAATGGCTAAGGCCCCTAACAAATAGGGCATCGCCCAGAGAATAAACCCTAAAGCACTGACAATAATGGCAACGATGCAAAAGATGATGAACCCTAAGGCAAACTTGACGCGCAGTGGTAACTGCGACGTAATAATATGGAAAAAGGACGGCCGTCCATTTCCTTGGGTCGTCTGTTCTTCAAAGGTAACTCGTTCATACGAGTTGCTATATTTATGGCTATGATCACGGACGGTTCCGTCTTCTTCTATGGTTTGGCCGCGGAAACTGTCACGTTCTGCATCAGACATGACTTTCGCGTTTCCTTGCTGCGCTGCGCGATGGCATTCTTCACAGAGCCCGTCATCATAAACAGCTTCACGGTCACAATTACGGCATTTCATGGTACGTTCCTCCTACAAAGTAAAAAGTATTTTGCTTTATTATATCATGAAAAGAGAGAGGAGAAAATTTCTTTTCCCCTCTCTTTCATCAGATTCTTGCAGTTATTCTTTTGTTGTCCGTGTCCACCACCACAGATTCATGGCGACGACAACGAGAATGGTAATACTTAAGCCGAGCCAAAAGCACCCGTCAATACCGAGCCACAAAGGACTGCTAATTGTAGCATACCAAGCCATATGCTCACCTTCCTTTTTATAATAATTCGCCGAAATGACGGCAGTATGCTTTTTTAATGCTCGTCGCCAGGAGCAAGTATAAGACATTGCTTGGAATGAGGCAGACGAGATAATACAAGACAGGCAACGCAACTAACCCTAAGGCTGCCGCAATCGGCGTATATGGCAGTACGTTTAATAAGACGATACCGAGCAAGGAAAGCGTTGCTAAAGCCAAGGACGGCCAACTTTGTAAGAACGGAATCTTTTTCGTCCGCAACATGAAGATGACCAAGGTCTGGGTCCACATAGATTCGACGAACCACGCCGTCTGGAAGAGGCTGACATAGCTTTGCTGCATCTGCGTTAAAGCGTTGCCGCTGTAATAGAGAGACAAATCGTTATATAAGACGCCATGGGAAACGAGCATAGGGCAAAAGACGAAATACATGAGCAAGTACGTCGTCCAGTCAAAGACCGAACTCGTCGGGCCGAGCCAAATCATGAAATCACCAATAGACGACGCATTCCATTGCCGTGGCTTTTTCAGATATTCATTGTCGACGCAATCCCAAGGAATGGCGATAGAGCTGACCGTGTACATCAAGCTGAGGATTAAGAGCTGTAAACTATCCATCGGCAAGAAAGGCAAGAAGATAGCAGCCGCTAACACGGAAAACATATTGCCAAAGTTAGACGATGCCGTAATCTTAATGTATTTAATCATGTTGCCATAGGTGCGGCGACCTTCTAAGACCCCTTCTTCGAGGACCATCAAATCTTTTTCCAAAAGGATAATATCTGCCGCTTCCTTAGCTACGTCAGCCGCCGTATCGACAGACACGCCAATATCTGCCGCGTTCATGGCAGCCGCATCATTGATACCGTCGCCCATATAGCCGACGACATGACCATTTTGCCGCAGTATCTTGACGATACGCGCTTTCTGGTTTGGTTCTAATTTCGCGAAGACATCTGTCGTTTCAACGGCTTTCGCCAGCGCCCCATCATCCATCTTGGCGATGTCACTGCCGAGTAACATCGACTGCGCATCCAAGCCAACTTGTTTGCAAATGCAGTACGTGACTTTTTCATTATCGCCCGTCAAGACTTTCGTCGCAACGCCATAATCCCGTAATGCTCCAATAGCTTGACGCGCTGATTCTTTTGGCGGGTCCAAGAAAGCTAAATAACCCATGAGGACCATGTCAGATTCATCGGCTACGGTGAAATGGTCCCGATTCAGGGGTACGGCTTTTTGCGCCAAGGCAATGACCCGCATGCCATCTTCATTCAAGTCATCCGCAGTACGCAGGATGTCTGTTTTAACAGCATCCGTTAAGGACTGCACTTTTCCCTGATATTCTGCGTAGTTACAAAGGGAAAGCATTTCTTCAACGGCCCCTTTGGTTACCATTTGCCGTTTTCCCGTCGTATTTTCAACGATGGTAGATAAGCGGCGGCGTGTGAAATCAAAGGGAATTTCATCGATTTTACGATACGTTTCTGATAAATCAGCGAGCTGTGGATTGGCATCTTCTGCTTCTTCCGTTTTTTCAATAATGGCGACATCCATCAAATTTTTATACCCTGTCTGGAAATAGCTGTTTAAATAAGCATGCCGTAAGACCCGGACATCTTCATTGCCGCATAAATCCAAATGATATTCTAAGACGACTCTATCTTGCGTAATCGTCCCAGTCTTATCGGTACATAAAACGTCCATACTGCCAAAGTTTTGAATAGCATCCAATTTCTTGACAATCGTCTTTTTCTTCGATAATTTCACAGCTCCTCTGGCTAAACACGACGTGACAATCATCGGCAACATTTGCGGCGTCAGCCCGACGGCGATGGAAATGCCAAAGAGGAAGGAATTAAACCAATCGCCTTTGGTCAAGCCGTTGAGGACGAAGACCGTCGGCACCATGCAGAGCATAAACTTGACGAGAAGCCAGGATACCGACGAAACGCCCTTTTCAAAACTCGTTTGTTCCGGCGTTTGATGGAGGGCTAAGGCCAGTTGCCCAAAGACTGTTTGGTCACCGACGGCGACGACGATGCCTTTAGCCTGCCCGCTGATGACGTTCGTCCCCATAAAAGCAATATTCGCATATTCAAGGACAGAATCTTTTTCTTCTTTCTCTTCATCTGCTACCTTTTCAACGGGTACGCTTTCACCGGTCATACCGGCTTGATTGACAAAGAAGTCACGGGCTTCAATAATGCGTAAATCTGCCGGAATCATATCGCCAACAGACAGGCTGACAATATCGCCGACAACGAGGTCCTGTAAGGGAATTTCCTGCGTTTTTACGGCTGTCTTCGGCACGACATCAGTGTCATCAACGACGTCGCGGCGAATAACAGCGCACGTCGTCGTGACCATAGCCAACAATTTTTCTGCCGCATCTTGCGAACGCCCTTCTTCGACGTAGCGTAGAATACCAGCCAACAGGACCATGACGACGATAATGATCAATGTCGTATAATCGGCATCACCCGTTTGTTGATACAACGGCAGGATGACATCGGTACATGCGGACACAATGGCTAAGAATACCAAAATTAAAGAAAAGGGACTAAGAAACGCTTTGATGAAGGTCAAGAGCGCGGAGTCATGCTTCTTTTTCGTCACTTCATTACGGCCGAACAAACGGCGTTTCGTTTCGACAGCATCTGCATCTAATCCTCGCAGGGATGTCCCCAACTTGTTACACATACTGTTGACGCCATGGGTTGCCGCAAAGGTCAAGCGGCTGTTTTCTTCTCGTTTCACAATTTCCTGACGAATCCGTTGGCGTACATCGTTTGTTTGTTTCATTATTCCACCTCCAACTTCATTCCAAGACTTCCCAGCCCGCCTTGATGACAGCTGGCTGTTCCAAGCTGTCCCGAACGATTTGTTCCAGTATCCGGCCCTTCAACTTGCCTGTGCCAATATATTCGGCATAGATTTCGACTTTTTCGCCATTAATATCACTGCTTTCAAGGTCGACCAGATACAAATCCCGGCACGTCTTTTGCTGGAGCAGTAACGACCGGATAGCTAGTTCCGCCGCTTCCTGGCAGGTTACGGAAATACGATATTTCCGTTCCATTTCGTCCGAATCGGCGAGGGGCCGGATACGCCGCACAATCAGGCGTAAGACGACGTTAGAAATGATGAGGATGGCCGTCGCGACGCTGGCGAAGAGAAACATCCCGGAACTCACCAAAATACCGATAGCAGCGGTACACCATAAGGTCGCCGCCGTATTGATGCCCCGGACGCTGACGGAATCTTTGAAGATAACGCCACTGCACAAGAAGCCCACGCCGGAAACGATATAACTGGCAATGCGGAACATTTCGTTGGAACCATACAGCATAGGAAATAAAAGGAACAGGCAACTGCCTAAACACATAAGAACATTGATGCGAATGCCTGCTAAATGTCCCGTCAAATCTCGTTCCAGACCAATACAAAAGCCTAGTCCCAAGGCGACGAGAATACGCAGTACAAAATCGGTAAACATCATCGGTATCACCTCATTTCTTTCGGACTACGTGGTAGAGTATACGCATTTTCCCCACAACATCCTATGGTTAAAATCTTGTGATTTTCTGATTCTGCCGCAAGAAATGCAAAAAAATACCAGATGAAGCGTTCTTCATCTGGTATTTCCCTTATGTTTCGTCTGTAAATTTATAGCCAATGCCCCAAATTGTCAAGATATACTCAGGCACATCCGGACTAGGTTCCAATTTCTTCCGCAGTTTACGAATAAAGGCCATGATATTACTGCTATCGAGGAGATATTCCTCACCCCACACAGCTTGATAAATCTGCTCTTTCGTAAAGACTTCGCCCCGATTCTTTGCTAGGAAATAGAGGATGTCAAATTCCTTCGGCGTCAAGGGAATATCGTGACCACTGCGCCAAACCTTTCGCGCCCGCGGATCAATGACTAAGTCTTTACACGTAATCGCAGGCACAGCCGTTTCCGTTACGGGACCATCAGTAATCTCTAGGAGCAAGCCATCGCTACGACCTTGCTCTATATCTGCCAGTCCTTCTTTGATTTCTTCTATTCCAGTCGGCGGTGCCACACCTTGGTTTATGGTCTTTTGCAGCCACGCCACGAGAGCCGCCGGAACATCTATACAAGTCAATCGTTTTTTCATGTGCCGTCGCCCTCCTTTTTACAATAACGGCCCATAGGTCTGCATGTAATACCGTTTAGCCAGCGAAATCGTCACCATATAAGCGATGACAATGGCAATTAAGAATATAAAGTAATACGTCGGCAACATAGTTAGACCCAATGCCGTACCGACAGACGTAAAGGTCAAAATCGTAAAGGCAGCAATACCGCACAACGTAACTACCAAGACAGGTATAGCTGGACGACTTTGCAAGAACGGAATACGCGGTGTCCGCAAGAAATGCAAGATTAAGATTTGCGTCCACAAGGATTCCAAGAACCAACCAGTCTGGAAAAGGCTGATAAAGTACTCTTGCTGTGTCCCTGGCAATAAGGCTTCAAAAGACGCCCCTGCTTGGGCTGGACATAAAACAAAATATAAAAAGACAAAGGTCAGTAAATCGAAGACAGAACTAATAGGGCCAAAGAAGCGCATAAACCGCCCTAAGTATCGACCCGTCCAAGGCCGCGGCTTGGCGTATACTTCTGCATCTACTGTATCCCATGGCAGGACTAAGCATAACCCGTCGTATAACAAATTCAACAGTAATAACTGAATAGAAGCCATAGGTAAAAACAGCAGTAAAACACTGGCGATGACGATGGAAAAAATATTGCCAAAATTAGACGATGCTGTAGCCTTAATGTATTTCGTCATATTACAAAAAGCTTTGCGTCCTTCTAAAATACCTTTTGCTAAGACATTCAAATCTTTTTGCAACAAAATAACGCCTGCTACTTGCTGTACTGCTTCTACAGCATTGTGTACAGAAATACCGACGTCAGCCGTCAGCATTGCCGGTAAATCATTCATGCCGTCGCCTAAAAAGCCAACGGTATGGCCTGCATCTTGCAACACTTGCACTAACCGTGCCTTTTGGGGCGGTGCTAATTCCGCAAAAATCGTCGTCTTTTCTACACGAGAAGCCAACGCTTCTGGCGACAGTCTTTCTATGTCTGCACCTGTCATGGCCGTTGTGTCTAGGCCTAAGCGGCGGCAAATCGATATAGCTACCGCTTCTTGGTCTCCTGTCAGCACTTTGACGGGTACGTGCAATTCCTGCAACTTTGCAATGGCACTAGCCGCACTATGTTTAGGCGCATCAAAGAACGCTAAATAGCCGATGAGCGTCAAGCCTTGCTCTAAGTCGGTTGTGCAAGCCCTTCCTTTAGGCACTCGTTTGTATGCCACAGCCAAGCCTTTCATGCCATCATCTAGCATATCATCGACGACAGCATGAACATTCGTCATATCTGTTGGCTGAAATGGCACGATTTGACCGCGGTAATCAGCCGACGTACACCGCTGACACAAGGCCTCGATATTCCCTTTTACGAGTAACAGGTCTTCCGTTTCACCGGCAACTAAGACGCTGACACATTTTCGTTCATAGTCAAAAGGAATTTCTCCTAATTTAGGAAACTTCGTAGGCAGGGCCGCAAAATACGTTTCTTTTCCAGGTAATTGCTTATATTTTAAAATGGCCTGATCCAAATGATTGGCCATACCGGAATGATAGAGACTGTTAAGATAAGCATAGGTCAAGACTTGTTCACTTTCATTGCCAAAGATATCGAGATAATATTCTAGCTGTACCGTATCACCTGTCAACGTTCCAGTCTTATCAATGCAAAGAACATCTAGACTTCCTAAGGCCTGCATAGCATTGACACTGCGCACAATCGTCTCATGCCGTTCCATGGTCATACTGCCTTTAGCTAAACAAGCCATGCTGACAAGGGGCAATAATTCCGGAATAAGGCCAATGGCTACAGAAAGGGCAAATAAAAAGGACACGAGCCAGTTCCCTTGTGTCAGACCGCAAGCAATAAATACGATAGGCACGAGGACAGCCATGAAGCGGACAAAAACCCAGGCAATGGCCCGCGCGCCTCGGTCAAATCCACGGTATTTTTCATGAGGCACCGCGGCTAACTCACCATAGGCTGTATCACGCCCGACAGCCAGGACGATGCCTTGGCCCCAACCACCGACGACGACAGACCCTTGAAGGGCTATGGACGCTGCGAGACGGCAACTCTCACTGCGTTTACTGACGGCCGCGCTTTCCCCAGTCAAGGCCGCTTCAGAGACAAATAAAGCCTGCGATTCAGTTAGGCGCAAATCGGCAGGAATCGTATTTCCTGCGTGAAATCGCACGGTATCACCGACGACGACCTCTGTAATAGGGATTTCTTTCCATACGCCGTCACGCCGCACGGTAGCCGTCGTCGCAATGAGATTTGCTAAATGGTCCACTATCCGCTTCGCCCGCATTTCCTGGACAAAACGGATAATACCACTAATGGCTAACATAACGGCTAAGACTACAGCCATCGTCCCCGTCCGGCCGACTGTACCTGACAAGATTTCATCAGCCATATAGGAAACAACAGCGAGAACGCCTAAAGTCAGCGTAAAGGGATTTAAAAAAGCCCGCCCTAAGCGATAGAGAAAGGAATTACGCACACCATAGGCTAGAGTGCGATTAGCACCATACTGCTCGCGTTGCGCTGTAACTTCTGCCTCCGTATACCCATCAGGGCAAGTATGAAAATCGGCAAGCACTGCGGACACAGGCTCTTTCCCATACTGAATTACACGGCGATGCATCATTTCTTCCATGCCGTCACCTCCTTGTTCGTATTATACCATAAAAAAACACTGTGCTATCCAGCAGGGACAACACAGTGTCGGTGTATCAATATATTTATTCTCCTTCGAGAATATGCACCAAATCTTGGTTATGACTAATTTCTTCGAGCGTATGGGAATTGCCGACGAAAGACAAGGTTGCTTGATAAATCTTAGCTACTGCTTCGAGGGTTTCCATGCGATTTAAGGCTTCTTTTAAGTCACTCCCCAAAGCGACAGCACCATGCCGTTCTAAAAGGAAGACATTGTTCTTTTTGGCATACTCAGCGCACGCTGCAGCCAGCTGCAAACTACCCGGTGCAGCATAGGGCACAGTCGGCACAGACGAGCCTAAGACCAATGCCCCTTCAGTGACAATATCGCTTGGGAAGGGCAGACCTGCTACAGTAACAGCAGTTGCCACAATGGGATGAGCATGGACGATAGCCTTTACATCAGGCCGCACCTTATAGGCCAGTACATGGAGACTCGTTTCAGACGATGGTTTCCCTGTGCCTTTGAGGACGTTACCGTCGCTGTCGAGAATGAGCAAATCATCCGGTTTCATATGGCCCTTCGATACGCCAGACGGCGTAATGACGATAGTCCCATCTTCACGGCGGAAACTAATATTACCGTCGCACCCAGCGAGGAGGCCTGCCTGTTTCATAGCCTTTCCGGTCTCGCATAAACATTTTTTTGTATCCAATATAATCACTCCTTTTCGTGTACTTTCTTATATCATACCCTTTTTGTATCGTATGTTGCAACTATCGGACGAGAAGATAGCCTGTAACCGAAATAAAAGGATGGTCTTGGCCGTTAAATTGAATAGACAAAGTCTTGAAATATAACGCATGGTCTCCATCAGGATACATCGTTAATTCTTTGACTACTCCATTCGTCTGTTCCCCATAGATGCCGTACATGGTCTTTGCATACTCTTCAACAAAGATGCACGCTGTCCCCGTATCTGTACGGATTGTAATATAGCCATTATTCGTCGCCGTATCGATAGGATACAATTTGCTATATCCTGTAAGGGGCACGCTTCGACTCGTATCAGTTCGATAAATCACTCGAATAGCATTATCTTTAGCTGTCATATTTTGCAGTACTGTAGACGACAAAATCCACCGTGTTTTTTCATCTTTATGGCCTGTTTGATGGCTCCAAATGTACCCGTACGCACTCGTAATCCGTTCTACTTCATCGGCTGTAATATCGACAGGAGAAATGATTTTGCCATCATGAATCATGCTCGCATCTTCCAAATATCCTTGCAACCGATAGAGTTGCTGTTCATATGGCACAGTAACCAGATTAAAAGGCGTAACAGAAAGAATCAGACTGCATACGGCACTGAGCAGGAAAATATACTGATTGCGCACGACCCATAAGGATGCCAGGCAGACGACAACGCCAAAGGCCGTGCACCAGAGCGATAAATAGCGCGCTTCGGTTAAGCCATAAGCAACGTAGCGAATGTAGACGCACCATAATTGAGCCACTACTAATGGCAGCAGCAACAGTCCGCCATATCGCGTGAATTTTGTGAGCCACCGCGTTTTCGTGTACTCTTTCCCAGTAACGTAGAAAAAGACAAAACCACATAAAGCAATGGATACAAACCAATTCATTTGGCCCACCGGCAAGGTTCCACGGCTAAAGATTAAGAACACATAGGCGTAGAGAATGAGCAAATAGATAAGATATACAGGAAATACTACGTAATACAAGACTTTCCCAAAGGTCATATTAGGCTGCACAGCCTCGCCTGGACGGGGCAACAAGGAAAGAAACGTAATGAACGCAACGACGAAAAAGGAAAAATGCCAAATCATGACAGGCATTAACGTAGGTAATGTGAATAAGAGCACATTCCATGCTAATAAACAAAGACCTAAGGATAAGAAAACGACACTGCCTAAGGCGAAGCACTTTAAGGCATTCCACGTGAGGAAATTCCACATACTTTCTCCATATTGCTGTGACAACAAGGCTGCAATGACAGCACCTAGTGCCACAACGATACCGCTACTATAGAGCAGAGAAAAATCGCCGTACGTACCATAACTTAATCCAAAGAAGACGAGGAGTATCCCGACTAGTACACAGTCAAACCACGCCGGAACCTTATCTGTTCCCTTACGCCCTTCCCACCAGAGTTTCCATAAGACCGCAAAAAACATGGCTCCCGTAGCGGCACTGGTGCCGACGAAATACCATTTCCCATAGGCTTCATTATATCCGATGTAATAGGTTGAACAAAATACAAATAAAGCAACATTCAAACTCACAGCCATAGGAAAACGTTTTAGTCCCTCGCCGTACTGTCGTATATACTGTTGCACTCGATGCATACCTGCACCTGCCTCTCTTACTATTCTGCCCAGACTAGCATGTCATTGGTACTACAAGAAAAATGAGCCCCATCATTTCCTCTTTGTTAGAATTATAACATACTACTAAAGAAGTTTTCAATTACTCTTTATCACGAATTGTTTTCTATAGATATAAAAAAACAGGTAAGACGTTGTGGTCTTACCTGTGTCTGGAATCCTATACGATTATCCCATAGAAGGCATATTTCGTCCGTTGTAGATTTCCGTCATTTCTTGTTTTAAAAGACGGCGAATCTGTTTTTGCTGCCGTTCTGTGAGCTGGTCTGCTGTAATGTTAAATAAGTAATTATTGAGGTCAAATTCTTTGAGCATCATGCGCGTATGGAAAATATTTTCCTGATAGACGTTGACATCAATCATATCGTAGCGATTCCGCGTGCCTCTAGCAATATAATTCTGAATGGAATTGATGCGATGGTCAATGAATAACTTCTTCCCAGACACATCACGCGTAAAACCGCGAACACGGTAATCAAGCGTCACAATATCCGTTTCAAAACTATCGAGCAAATAATTGAGTGCATTGAGCGGCGAAATCCGACCGCATGTGGACACATCAATATCGGCACGGAAGGTCATAATCCCTTTTTGTGGATGCACTTCCGGATAGGTATGCACGGTCAAATGGCTCTTGTCGAGATGACAGACTACGTCCGTATCATTTGCTGTTTCTACAGGGTCTTCTGAAATCAAAATCGTGACACTAGCCCCTTGCGGTTCATAGTCCTGGCTGGCAATATTGAGAATATGAGCACCAATAATATTGGATACATTCTGCAAAATCTTCGTCAACCGTTCGGCACTATACTGCTCATCAATGTACTCGATGTACTGCCGCCGCGCTTCCGGACTGACGGCATAACAAACGTCATACATATTAAAGCTCAATGTCTTGGTTAAGTTATTGAAACCATAAAGTTTCATTTTTTTCAATTTGTTACTGGTCATGATGTCATCACACCTTTACCCAAAGATATTGTCCTACTACTGTACTTCATATAACTGCACGTTTGCCAGCATACCGTCTTCGATGCGGGCAATACCATAGGTACCCCGTCGGCCATCACGAGGCAACGAAATACTGCCGGGATTGACAATCGTAATTCCATCGACAGTTTCAACTAAACGGCGGTGCGTATGGCCAAAGACGACGAGAGATGCGTCATTCGTCTGCCCTAATGCGGCCAGTTTCTGCAGCCGCTGGGCACCATACCATTGATGGCCGTGAATGGCAACGATGTGCACGCCGCCAATCGTCACGAAGCGGCATTCGGGCCCATTGGCTTCACTATAGTAATCATTATTGCCCATAACTGCGTAGACAGGCACACCCGAGGCAATGGCTAAATCATCACCATCTGTATAATAGTCACCACAATGAACCCACGCCGCTACGTCCGGAGCCTGTTCCAGCATCCGTTCGACATTCGTAAACCGACCGTGGCTATCGCTCACAAGCCCTACATATATCGCCTTAGTCATGAGACAATTCCTCCACGAGCTGCCGCAAGGCTTTGCCGCGATGGCTTAAGGCATTCTTTTCATCCATCGTCATTTCGGCCATAGTCTTCCCTTTTTCAGGCACATAAAATAAAGGGTCGTAGCCAAACCCATTGTGACCGGCATAAAAATCACGGAGGAGGCCATAGCATTTTCCTTCAGCCGTCACTTCCCGTCCATTAGGCCATAAAAGGACGAGTACACAATCGTAATGAACGGTCCGTTGTTCCGGCGGAAAGGCTGCTAAATCAGCCACAAGTTTTTGGTTATTCTTTTCGTCGTCACAATCAGGGCCTGCATAGCGCGCCGAATAGACTCCGGGCCGACCGTCTAAGGCATCGGCAATAATCCCGGAGTCATCAGCAAGGCACGGTTTCCCTGTAGCCTTCATATAATAGGCCGCTTTTATGCGGGCATTTTCTAAAAACGTCGTTCCTGTTTCGTCTGGTTCTTCAATATGCGGTACCAAATCATGGACGGAGACAACGTGGAAACCTAATGGTTCCAAGACGCTGCGGTATTCCCTGATTTTCCCGGCATTATGCGTAGCTAAGACGATAGTTTCTTTCAACTCTGTCATGATTAGGCCTTTTTCGTTTCATCTACAGCCGGTTCTGTTTTCACCGTTGCAGCTTCTTTAGCGACTTTTGCAAAATTTTTAATGACTACGATTGGCGTTTTCTGGGACGCATTGCCAAAGGGATTGTCAATCAAGATTTTTGCAATTTTCTTAGGTTCTAAGCCTTTGGAATGGCCGAGGACAGCAGACCGTTTGAGGTCGTTAACGTCAGCTACGCAAGCACCATAGCAGCCTAAACGCTGTTTGATTTTTTCGGCAACTTTATCCGGTTCTGCCGGGCCGTAAACGATGCATTTATCAAAGGGCGGCATCGTGCCCGTTACATCATCTGTCAACGACGCTTGGCGGCAATGAGCATACCAGACACCGTTTTTCCCAGCTAATTTAGCAAAGAAACCAACGATGAACCAGAAGAGCATTTTCCAAGCCCCTTCTTTTTCAATGGCTGCTTGCATGCCATAGAGACTGGCCATACTGCCTTCACCAGGTACAAAGCGGCGCATTAAGCGGCACTGCCAGCACGGTGTCAATTCTTCTGGACGCGTGTAACGGCGTTGTGTAATCGCAACGACACTTTCAGCAGTGCAAACAATATCATCAGGGCCGACAATATCTTTGGCATACGCTTCAATAACGTCGACAATATCATCTTTATCTGTAAGGATTCTCGTTTTAATCGGTACTAATTCTAATTCTGCCATGACCCTAACCTCCTAGTGTAATTCCAAAGCATGCTGAACTTCTGTTGCTTTGAGCGTAATCCGAGCTTTATGGATATACCATTCACTACGGGAAACGACTTGGTACACTAAATCGATAGGCATATCCGGGAAGGTCTTCAAGTCTTCACGAATGTTGCCGATTTTGCTGACGAGCGCAATGGTTACGCGAATGGAACTGCCTTCACCAGGATAGTAAATGACCGATTCCCAGTAGTTGTCATCTCGTTCAGCTGCTTTATTGGCCAACTGGGAATGAACAACGCATTTATCATACTGTTCGCGCGGCAGTAACGTCCGGGGATAGAAATCCATAATCGTCCCTAATTGACGACCGCCGTTATGGAACGGTACTTCCGTTTCAAATACAGCCGTATTGGCAGTGATTTCCTTTAATTCAAAAGGTTTACGGCGGCGTGCTTCAATAATGAATTTCGCATCGCCTTGGTGCCACGCAAAAATGCGGAACAAAATGTACAAGACAGCAATAATGCCGACAATCGCAACAATGATATTAAATAAGACATACAAAAACACGGCACAGGACTCCTTTTTATATAATAATATACCTATATTATAGCAGGTACGGCATAAATAGCTATATCCCTTTACCTGCTAGGCCAGCGTAATTTCTTCAACTGTAAATTCATTGGGTGGAATCAAATGAGATGCCAAAGCCTTTCCTCGTTCTGGCTCAGCCGTAAAGCAGAGCCGCAAATATCCGTGGTCCGGACTCGTGTTGAGGAGGTTATCCTTTTTCAGTACCTCCAGGGTTTGCAACGCCATTTCATGAGCCGGATCGACAAAGACGATGCTATCGCCACAGAACTCTTCAAAGAGCGGCTGAATAAAGGGAAAATGAGTACAGCCAAAAATCGCCGTATCCACACCAGAAGCGACGACCGGAGCCGTATATGTCTTCAGGGGTTCTTCGATTTCCGGGCCGCTCAAGACACCTCGTTCAATGAGGCCAGCCAAGGCCGGGCATGCTTGCTCGACAATGGTCAATTCCGAATCCATGGCGGCAGCAATTTTCTTATGACTATGGTTAGCAATAGTTAAATCCGTAGCAAAGACGGCAATCTTTTTAGACGTACTAATATCCATAGCCGTCCGAATGCCGCGGCTCATGCCGATTAAGGGGTACGGCACTTCCGTCTTGACCGTATCATAGGCTACAGCCGTCGCCGTATTGCAGCCAATGGCCACGAGCTTGACGTGCTGTGCTGTCATAAACCGTAAAATGTCCCGCGTATACGACAAGATTTCGTCGGCTGCACGCGAGCCATAAGGATTCCGTTTCGTATCGCCAACGTAGACGATATTTTCATGGGGCAAGAGCATTCGCAGCTTATTAACTACAGTCAGGCCCCCTACGCCGGAATCAAACACGCCAATAGGCTGTTTGCTTGTATCCAATTGACACTCCTCCATTACTGCGCCGCCTGTTCTGCATCACGGAATGCTTTGAGCGGCAAATAATGTGCATCATCTAAGCGGGCCACTTGTCCCGTTGCTTTATGGGTAAAGACATTTTGTGATGTCCCCGTCGCCATGAGCACGCCATCTTCGCGCACAATGCGGTACGAAAAGACCATTTGCGCCCGTGACAACTTTGTCAGCGTCGTTTCAATCGTAATGACATCATCAAAATGAATAGGTTCAATATATTCACAAGACACGCTTTTAATCGGATACGAATACCCTTCGTCGAATAAAGCCAGTAAATCTAAGCCAGCTCGCTTTAAATATTCGCAACGGCCGCATTCAAACCAGCGGATGTGATTGGAATGGTGCGCAATGCCCATTAAATCTGTTTCATAAAATCGTACTTTTTCTGTTACCGTAACCATTTCGTGTCCTTCTCCTATTTATCGTAAAAATACACTCTATCATTTTACGATGAGCAACAGGGTTTGTCAATAAAACAAGGGCCTACAGCAAAAGGAGGAAATCTCGTTTTACCATAGACCCATTGTTTATCTAGGTTACATCATGGATAACTAAGTTATTTACCTGTAAAGGTTGGTTTCCGTTTTTCAACGAATGCACCCATGCCTTCTTGCTGGTCAGCTGTAGCAAAGCAAAGGCCAAAGACTTCTGCTTCGTACGCAACGCCAGTGATGACGTCGCAGTTAATGCCGCGGTTAATGGCAGCTTTTGCGAGCTGAACAGCAACAGGAGCTTTTTTCGCAATCGTTTTCGCTAATTTCAAGACAGCATCATGCAATTCTGCCTGCGGAACGACTTTATTAACGAGGCCAATGCGATGTGCTTCAGCAGCGTCAATAATATTTGCCGTATAAATTAATTCTTTACCGTAGCCGCGGCCAACGACACGAGGCAAACGCTGTGTGCCGCCAAAGCCCGGTGTAATGCCGAGGCCAACTTCTGGCTGACCGAATTTAGCATTTTCCGAAGCATAGCGAATATCGCAAGCGCAAGCGAGTTCGCAGCCACCGCCGAGCGCAAAGCCGTTGACAGCAGCGATAACCGGCTGAGGCATATTTTCGATTTCTGTGAAGACGTTCTGGCCAATTTGACCAAAGGTCCGGCCTTCTACAGGAGTCTTTGTCGACATTTCGACAATATCGGCACCAGCAACGAAGGATTTTTCACCAGAACCAGTAATAATGACGACTTTTACATCTTGGTTGGCACCAATTTCTTTGACTGCCTGGCCAAGTTCTGTAACTGTAGCTGTATTTAATGCATTTAATGCTTTCGGGCGATTAATCGTAATCGTAGCAATGCCGTCTTCAATGCCGACAATAATATTTTCAAAAGCCATTATGGGTAAACCTCCTTTATGGAACATAAAACCATAACACATAACATAACAGAAATTTCAACAGAATTTTTTACCCCTTTATAAACAGAGGCGTGATTACTCACGCCTACTGCTCATATTAGGTTTAAGGAGATGATGCTCTTATTTGCTGTAATCGTAGAAGCCTTTACCAGTCTTGCGGCCTAAGTAACCAGCGTTGACATATTTTTTCAGTAATGGGCATGGACGATATTTCGGGTCGCCGAAGCCTTCGTACAAGACGTTCATGATGTGAAGGATAACGTCGTTACCGATAAGGTCGCATAATTCCAATGGTCCCATCGGATGGTTGAAGCCGAGTTTGCAAACTGCGTCAATATCTTCTTTCGAAGCAACGCCGTCCATCAATGCCTGAATAGCTTCGTTTAACATGGGAATAACGATACGGTTGCCAGCGAAGCCCGGGAAGTCCGAAACTTTAACAGGAGATTTGCCGAGTTCTTTCGAAAGTTCGTTGACTTTTTCGTATGTATCATCAGAAGTAGCAATGCCGTTGATGATTTCGATTAATTTCATAACCGGAGCCGGGTTGAAGAAGTGCATGCCAATGACTTTATCCGGGCGTTTCGTAGCTGCGCCAATCTGGGTAATAGCCAAGGACGATGTGTTACTAGCTAAAATCGTGTGTTCCGGGCAAAGTTCATCTAATTCTTTGAAGATAGCCGATTTGATTTTGAGGTCTTCAATAGCAGCTTCGACAACAAGGTCAACGTCTGCCATGTTTTCAGCTGTACGAGTTACGAAGCCGTCAATGCGAGCCATCGTAGCGTCTTTGTCTTCTTGAGTCATTTTTCCTTTGGAAACGAGTTTCGTCAAGGATTTGTCAATTTTAGCTTTGCCGCCAGCAATGAATTCATCTTTAATATCGTTTAAGATGACGTCACAGCCGTGTGTCGCAAATACTTGCGCAATACCCGAACCCATCGTACCAGCACCGATAACCATTACTTTTTTACAAAACATATTCAATTCCTCCTTAATTAGCGTGATTTTTTTCACTATTATTTTTCGTGAATCACGTTTCATATCTAACTGACCTTTACTTCTTACAACTCATAGTATATCACTTTTTATAAAAAAATCCACTGAAAAGCCCTGTTTTTTTCAAAAAAATTCATATCAAGTATGCTTTTTTTGCCTACATAGAGAAAAGCAAATGCCGTTTATACATCTTTCGATATATAAACGGCATGGGACTTTGTTCTGTTATGAACATTATACATACAAGTTTTTGAATTTTTTCACAAAAGATAGTTTTGCTTGCGTATGCATCTACTGCACACGATTCAAGGCCTGTAACAAGACTTTTCGTTTTCCATATAATTTCCGGTATAAACTCGTTTTTTCTCGATTTGGGTCGTACGAATCTTTGACGACGAGCTGTTGTTGCAGAATATCTTTTAAATTCTTAATGTCGCCAACGCTATAGGCTGCGACAATGCAGTTCGTTGGCACAGCACCACCGGCAACTTTCAAGGTCTGGACCTTCGTATCGAGCATATCCGCTTTAATCTGGTTCCACAAGTCATCATGGCTGCCCCCTTCGGTAATGATTAAGCTCGATAAATCAATACCTGCCTTGCGATAGCGGTCTGTAATTTCCATGTAATCATAGCCAATCCCTTCGAGGACGCAACGCCACATAGCTCCTTGGTCCGAGTCGAGAGTGAGGCCCGTAAAGGTACCGCGAACGTGTGGGAAATCACCGTTACCGCCAGTCAAGTACGGAATGAACATAGCCCCATCGCAGCCAGCAGGATGACGCTGCGCTAACTCATCCATGGTGCCGTAATAGCTGTCATCATCAGCCTTTTTCGCAATACTATCTTTGAACCAGCGCAGTGCCAAACCGCCAGTCCGCACCATGCCCCAATAGAAATACGTATTCGGCAGAGTCCCGGAATTAAAGATCAAGCCGCTGCCCAGCACAGATAATTCCGGAATAATGCCATCTGTAGCGGCACAGAACATAGCACACGTCCCAGCCACGTCAACAGCACGACCCGCTTCTAAAATGCCGCTGCCCATCATCGATTCCATGGTATCACCAGAACCGCCGCAAATCGGCGTGCCTGCAGGGAAACCCGTTTCCGCCGCATCAGCTTCACAGAGAGAGCCAATAATATCCCACGGCTTGACGATTTTCGGCATATAGGACATATCAATGTCTAGTAACTCTAATTGTGCTGGCGACCATTCTTTTTTCATGACATTGTAGCCAAGGCCCCAACCAGACATAGCTCCCCAGTCGATGAAAGCATCTTTCGCCTTCAGGCCTGCTAAATGTAAGAGTACGTACGGGCAGTTGTGGACAAATTTGACGACGCGGTCAAAATCGGGGATGTTCTTTTTAAACCACCGCGCAAACATAGCCGGGAACATGACGTTCGGTTCAGCATTGCCCGTTTCTTTCGCCCAAATATCGAGATAGAGCCCTTTCAGTGCTTCTACATCATCAGCTGTACGGCTGTCTAAATAATTGATATACGGCGTGACTGCATTGCCATCAGCATCAATTCCGGCAATACCACAAATAATGCCGTCCCCCATAATGGCCCGCACCTTCGTCACATCGAGACCTTTTGCCTTCATTTGGTCACTGCACGAACGCATACATTGCTTAATGAGACGATAATATTCATCAACATCCATCTGCACCCAACCAGGCTGCGGATAATAGAGGGTCGTCTTTGCCGTATCCATGGCCACACACTGCCAATCTTGGTTGTACACTCCTACTTTCACACTCTGCGTTCCTGCATCAAAGCCAATATAATAAGTTTCTTTCATGGTCGTTCCTGCCTTTCCATCTTGGGGCAAACAAAAAAGACCAGCACAAACGTACCAGTCTTTTCGTTGGAGAAGGGCACCACAAACACGCTCTATGCCGCGCTCCTGTCTTTTTCCATCCAGACTATACTGTCGGTACCGAAATGCCATCGGTTCAGCTCCCGTAGGAGGTTGCGGACTATCACCGCCGGTCAGGAATATGAAAGGAAATTCCTTTCTCACCTTGCCTCAAAGACTGTTTTTTATGTATTTTTTACATGCTTATCTTACACCTTTTACATGGACGTTGCAAGAGGTGATTTTTAAAAGGACACTCCTCGTGCCAAATCACCCAACGAATTGACTAAATCTTTCGTCGTTTTATCAGGCTCCGGGAACCGCTTGAGCTCCGTCAAGGCTTCGATAAGCGTGAAGAACGTGAGCATCTTCCCTTCGATTTCACAGAGCATATCATACGTAACATACTCAATGAGGGCAATGTCATGGCGTTCGTACCGTTTCACGTAAGCATTGAGCTTTTCGCCGTCATATTCTGTATCCGTATAGGTACAAAGAAAGGCGTACTCTAAGATAGCGTCACATTTTTCTTGCATCGTCCCGTGGGCAATACTCGTATATTCTGCGTGTTGCTGAATGATTTGCGTCATCCACGCGTCGACGACACTGATGAAAAACGTAAACAACGATTGGACTGCTGTCCGTTCATAGCGCCGAGCTAAGAAGTCACCTTTCTTAGTGCCTTTTCCTTTTTGCGTATACGCCCGGTTTTTAAAGGTTTCATAGTCTTTCCACAATTCATAGTAAATGGATGCGTGCAAAATATCGACATCTCCATTTTGAAAAATCGTCACGTCAAATTTCGACTTCATTCCATCCTCCGACTGATGTGTAATGAGGTACCAAGAAAAAACTCCCACAGTGGGGAGTTTTTCCTTATTTTTTTTCTTGGCTCAATTTCAAAAAGTCAGGATTTTCCTTTGCCATACGGTCTAAAATCTTCGTATAGCCACCGCTGCCATACATGAGGCACCGTTTGATGCGGCTAATCGTCGCCGTGCTGGCACCGGTTTTTTTAACAATATCTTCGTAAATATCACCGGCTTTAAGCATGCGCGCTACTTCGAGCCGCGCCGCAATGGCTTTCATTTCCTGAACAGTACAAATATCTTCAAAAAACTCATAACATTCGTCCATATTCTGCAACTGCAAAATCGCCTGAAAGAGCTGGTCATGCAGGGCATCTTTTAATTTTTCATTGACGCTCATTGGGAGTCTCATCTCCTCTGCTTTCACACGTTAGTATAGTAAATTTACTCTTATTATACGGCAGAATACAGGGAATGTCGATAGATAATTACATGGCAAATAAATCGATTTGTTCGTCTTCCGGCAAGTCACCCAGGCAGCCTTCTTCAGCCATGACGTCAATTAAGGTCTGGCCTACTTTACCGCGAATGCGCAGGTCTGCTTTGGAACTAAAGGGCTGCACGTCGCGCGCCGTTACGATTTGTTCGGCAACGCTTTCACCAAGGCCGTCAATCGCCGTAAAGGGCGGTAAGATTTTACCATCGCGAATGGTAAATTTCGTAGCCGCCGAGTAACGCACGTCGACATTCATAAATTCATAGCCACGAAGGCTCATTTCCACAGCTAATTCTAGGGCTGAGTACAAGTCTTGTTCAATCTTCGATGCACTCTTCCCTTTCGCAGCAATTTCTTTCATGGCTTTTTGCTGGACTTCGAGGCCCCCAATCATAGCCGAGAGCTTGAAGGCCTTGGCGCGAATCGTAAAGAACGCTGCATAGTAAGCTAAAGGCTGATTGATTTTATACCACGCAATCCGGAAGGCCATCATAACGTAAGCTACAGCGTGGGCACGTGGGAAGAGATAGCCGATTTTATGGCACGAATCGATGAACCACTGCGGAATGTGTCCGGCTTTTAATTCCCCTTCGTAGTCCGTCGTCTTTTGGCCCAATTTATTAAGTTTGTCAATGCCCTTCCCTTTCCGGACGTTTTCCATGACTTTAAAGCTCGTTTTCGGCTTAATGTCATGTTGAATCAAATAGTTCATAATGTCGTCACGTGTGGAAATGGCTTCTTTTAAGGGCACTGTGCCGGACGTAATGAGGTCTTGAGCATTATTCAGCCATACGTCAGTGCCATGGGAGAAACCGGAAATACGGACCAATTCAGAGAAGGTCTTCGGCTTCGTATCGACGAGCATTTGCCGTACAAATTTCGTACCAAATTCGGGAATACCAAGACTGCCGACTTTGGAGCCGAGCATTTCCGGCGTAACACCGAGAGCTTTTGTAGAACTAAAGAGGCTCATCGTTTCGGGGTCATCAAAAGGAATGGTTGTCGCCTTGATGCCCGTCAAATCTTCGAGCATACGAATGACTGTCGGATCATCATGGCCAAGAATATCGAGCTTAACCAGACGGCCTTCGATGGAGTGGTAATCGAAGTGGGTTGTAATGATACCGCTGTCTTTTTTATTAGCTGGGTACTGAACAGGCGTGAAATGATGGACGTCCATATCGCGCGGAATAACCATGACACCACCTGGATGCTGACCAGTCGTACTCTTAACACCTGTGCAACCAGAGACGAGGCTGTTGACGTAGGCATCATTGACTTTAATACCCCGTTTTTCAGCCCATTTCATGACGTATCCGTAGGCCGTCTTGTCTTTGACCGCACCGATTGTACCGGCCCGGAAAACGTTGTCTTTGCCAAAGAGTTCTTCTGTGTATTTATGGGCTTTCGGATGGTATTCGCCAGAGAAGTTGAGGTCAATATCTGGGACTTTATCGCCATCGAAGCCAAGGAAAATAGCAAAGGGAATATTATGGCCGTTCTTTAAGAGCGGCGTGCCGCACTTCGGGCACTTCTTATCGGGTAAGTCAAAGCCGCCGCCGTATTCGCCTTTCGTAAAGAATTCACTATACTGGCAATGAGGGCATACGTAATGAGGCGGTAAAGGGTTAACTTCCGTAATGTCTGACATGGTTGCTACGAAGGACGAACCAACGGAACCACGGGAGCCTACGAGGTAACCGTCATCATTGGAGTGTTTTACGAGCTTATGGGCGATGTAATACAACACGCCAAAGCCGTGGCCTAAAATAGATGTAAATTCTTCGGTCAACCGGTCTTCAACGACTTTCGGCAAGGGGTCGCCGTAGATTTCATGAGCTTTTTTGTAGCACATGTCTTTTAAGGCTTCTGACGAGCCGGCGATTTGCGGGAAATAGAGTGTTTCTTTTGGCACTGGTTTGACATCTTCAATCATATCGTTGACCTTGTTCGGGTTCGTAATAACTACTTCCCGGGCTCTATCTTCGCCGAGGTAGGCAAATTCTTTGAGCATTTCGTCAGTCGTGCGCAAATACAATTCCGGTTGGTATTGGGCATCTTTAAAGCCTTTGCCGGTCATGAGGATTTCTCGGTAAATCTTATCTTCTGGATTCATGAAGTGGGCATCGCAAGTAGCACACGTCATTTTGCCCAAATCATCACCAAGCTTAACGATGGTGCGGTTAATATCGCGCAAGCCTTCATCGTCTTTGACATAGCCTTCGCGGACGAGGAAGCCGTTATTCGTAATCGGCTGGATTTCAAGATAATCGTAGTAGGCCGCAATCTTCTTTAATTCTTCATAAGGCAGCTTCTTTTGTACCATCGAGCGAATGAGTTCCCCTGCTTCGCAAGCCGAGCCTAAAATTAAACCTTCCCGATATTCGTTGAGCACAGCTCGAGGAATACGGGGACGGCCGCGGTAAATATATTTTAAATGGGAAATGCTGACGAGCTTGTAAAGGTTGCGGATACCGACTTGGTTCTTCGCCAAAATGATGATGTGATACGACGTGTTGATGTTGTCGTCAAAGAGATACCCTTCCATGCCGTAAATGACTTTCACGTTATTCGTCTTATCTCGCGAAATTTCTTGTAATAACGGGAAAGACTGGACAACGCCATGGTCCGTTACGGCTACAGCCGGATGATGCCATTTTTTGATGGTCTTAATGAGCTGCTTAACCGTAATGAGCGCATCCATATCACTCATGACCGTATGGAGATGGAGCTCCACTCGCGGCGTGGGGTTATTATCTTCCCGTTCAATCGTATCGCCTTGGTCGGTCATCAGGTCATATACATTTAAGACGTAATCATTTTGGTACGTATCGTATTGCACATCGCCGCGAACGCGGATGTACGCGCCTTTTTGTAAATTTTGGACGAGCCAGTCATACTCTTCTGGCGTCATACTGTTACGGCGACGGTATTTGCCGGAGCTTTTTGCTACGTCAATGAATTTTTTCGCTGCAATACCGTTCGTCTTGTCGGCCATTTGGAAGGTCAAGAGAATGCGCTTCGATTTTAGTTCACGAAATTCGACTTGGACCACTTTGCCGCGGAAGATAACGCCATTTCGTTCTTCTCCAAGGACATCGTTAATGGGCGTTACATCGCCTGTAAAGGACTTGCCAAGCCAGACTTTGCTATGTGCCGTCGTACTACCGGAGCCTGATGATTTCGGACTTTCTTCAGCTGCTTTGCACGCTTTCTTATAGTCTTCGTCTTGCAAGACATCAGACGCGTCTTCATATAAATCATCGAGGTCGTCATAGCAATCTTCGTGCGGAATGTCGTAGCCTTCGAGGTCATCCACAGAAATATCGGCAATACTATTCAGTGGGTCGTCTTCAGGAATGTCTTCAAGGCCCATGTCACCACCATGATAGAGGGGCACTACAGCATGTTCGATTTGCACCTGTCCAGGGAGGGACAAATACTGCCGCACAGACTGGCGCAGTACATCCAAATCAGACACAGCCTGTTCGGACTGGGTCTTGATGTGCCAACTATCGCCAGCAGGAGACGCGCAAATTTCTTCAATGCGCACGCGCTGGGATTTCGTAATGGGAATATATACGTCTTGCTTTGGAATTATATGCCAAACTTTCATCATGCTTATCCTTTCGTCAAAAAGGAACCACTATTCATCGTCACTATAGCCATCGTCGCCGCTATCATCAGCTGCTGCGTCATCAGACGAAGCTGCCGGAGCTACGGCTTCATACATGTCGTGCGGCGCATTGATGAGTGTATCTTGGGCTTCTAAGTCAGATGTTTGGACTGTTTCTTCTGCATCTGGCCCATTGGTCAAGATAATTTCATCGTTCGGTGCATAGTACGATTTAATATCATCACTATATTTGTCACCATCAGCATATAAGACAGTCCGATGAATGACAATGTTGTGGCCGTCATACCCTTGCTGCTGTACCGTATCCTGCGTCACTTTGTCGTCGTGTTTATGAATGACTTTATGCGGTAAGTTAACCAGCCCTGCCGTTTGGAAGGTGACGCTCGCCAAATCAGCATGATTGCCTAAGATATACGTCGTAATCGTATTCTTGCCGACGACTGTAAAAATATAGACAGGATGCGTAAAGGGATTAGTAAAGGCAAAATCAAGGGAATTATCCGCTACTGTTGCATCTAAGCCAACGGGAACATACGCTGCCGGTGCAAAGTGCGGGGCTCTGCTGGCAATGAATAAGCCAGCCCGTAAGGCCGCATTAAAGAGGGTTGTACTAACTTGGCACACACCGCCGCCTGCATCTGGTACGAGCTTGTTGTCAAAGTAGACCGGGGCATCTTTGTAGCCATTTTCTTTCGTCCGCAAGCCAATGTATTTGTTAAAGGAAAAATCCGATTTAGCCGGGACGAGGGCTTTATTCAGCTTTTCTTGGGCTAATTTAATATTGTCGTTCCGGTCGGAATTAGAATCGTCAAAGTGGGTCGTGTAATACGACAAGACATGGTCAATGTCTTTCAAATCTGCTGCTTTTACCTCCGCTTCTTGACGGCTGTCTTCCGGAATATCGACGGCATCTGTAGAGCCTTCATGGAGACGGTCGACAATGCGCGACTTGAGCGTATCTTTATTAATGACGATTTTATCCTTTTCTTTTTCAATGACTATATTGATATTATCTGCTGCCGGATGGACATAGGCATTTTCCGGGTCTTTGCCGTATGTTTCGGCCATGTCATCAATGCGAGACTGTAATTTACTATCGTCTACCGTTAGGGCTAAGGGTACATTTTTGCCATACTGCAAGGTCGCAATGACATCAGCCACGCGATGCCACGGCGTGCCGCGGCGACCAGTCAAATACAATTCATTGCGGATGTACTGGGTATCGAAGGCCACATCCAGGTCATCTAAGTTGATGGTTTCATCCATGTCTTTGCCTGTCAGAGACATGGTTTTGCCTTTTATCTCATCTGCATGCTGAGCCAAATAGTCATCTATCTCAGCGTCTGACAGCTGCTGAATGGGTTGGCCATCGAGGGTGACCATCGCGTCCGCCCGGCTCTGAGCAGCAAAGAAACTACCAAAGCCAACGAGGCACAAGGCCCCAATAGCAACCAAGGTATTTTGCATACGATGGGAATGTTCTTTTAAGCCGTGCTTTTCCCGATAGCGGCGGCGATACTCTTTCATCCGTTCTTTTCGTGCTTTCTTTTCTTCGTCCAAGATCAAACCCTACTTTCGCTGGCTGCAATACAAGCAAATGAGCGGTGCCATATCAAGTGGCGAGGCCGTTCCTCTGCGAATATTGAGCTGTAATGTAAAGATGTCCTCTAACACCTGTTGTAACTCTTCTATTTTCCAATAAGATACGACTTTTTGCAAGTGGAATAAGACATATTTTACGCTGCGACCTTTATTAATGGTCTGCATGACGCTTTCGATTTGCCGCGGGCCCATGTTCGCCTGCTTTAATTCCTTATATGCTAAGAGCAGCCGCAGCCTTGAAAGCATGTAGCCCGTGCTCTTTAAAAAGACATCTTGTTTGCCAAAGAGGCTTTCTAAAAAGGGAATGACTTTAGCTCCGTCGCGGCGCAAAAAATAATCCATAAAAGTAAAAAGATTTTTTTCTGTCGTTCCTGCAAATAACTCTTGCACATCAGCCACGTCGATTTGGGTCTGCTCATCAGGTACAGTAATGCAGAGCTTATTGAGTTCCGAGAAGACGTAAAGCAAAGATATTTCACTCCACGTCTGAAAGAGGCCGCGCAAGTATTGGCTTGCCTGCCCTGTTAGGTACTTCCCTTGCTTTCCTAAATAGTCTTCTACGTAGGGCATAATATTTTTTTCTGTCACTGCGTCACCGCAAATGACCTCAGCTAAAGGCTTAATCTTCTTGAAAAATGCACAGCCCGTATCGAGATTGCCCTTCATAAAGAACAAGAGGCCCGTATCTTCCGGCAAGTGCTCGACCTTCTTCAGGAACCACATCTCGTCTTTGGAGAGCTTGCTCCGCGAACGGCCCCCTCGTTTGATTGGTAAAAAGGGGCAATCGTACCAGACTGTCAGGCTACCGCTGCCAAATAGGCTCGTCCCTTCGAGAGATTCGACGACCGTTGCCGTGACCGCATCTTTCTGAAAGGTCTGGACGGGCACATCGTCACCGCAAAGGTTTTGAAAATGACGGAAAAATTTCCGCTTCCCTTCTTCCATCAAGTACGGCTCTGTGCCATATATAATTGTAATTGATTTCAATACCGTTCACCACCATAGGTGCGAAATATCCACGTTCCCTGCCGATAGATGCCTGTAATCTGCCCATCTCGTTGCGGCGAAAAGACGGGAATGTCGAGGACTTCTGCCTGTTCTAGCCACTCCGTGTAGACCTCACTAGCCCGTCCCGTTTTTCCGTGCACAATCAAAGCACTCGCATTTTGCGGAAACTGGTGGTCTTTCCATCTCGTAAGCGTCCTCAGTTCTAAACAGCCAGTCTTGGGCCATGGGCCTTGGGGATTCGTCTCATACAAAATATACGGCATATCCCCTTGCACAACGGTCACCGGTAGAGACGATGATTCGTACTGAATCGGCGAATCAATGGAAAACTTTGCTGCAAGCTGACTTCCCGTATGCGCTGCTTTATGGCCAGTGACCGTACAGCCAGTGAGTCGAAAGATGCCGTGATACTGCAAGGCTGGTGTCAAAACGACAGACGCTTGTTCTGGATTAGACCATTCGGACTTATTATACCATACATAAGAAGATTTATCAGGAAATA
This sequence comes from uncultured Megasphaera sp., assembly GCA_900540735.1. Classification (GTDB taxonomy): domain Bacteria; phylum Bacillota; class Negativicutes; order Veillonellales; family Megasphaeraceae; genus Megasphaera. Next base: position 101,018 of record UQHB01000001.1, read on the forward strand.
TGACGCACATTGCGCGGTCATTGCCTACATCAAAAATAAAAACTTTCGCATCTTCTTGCTCGTAATAGGACCAAAGGATGCCGCCTAAGGCGAGACAGCACGCTGTAAATCGCAAGGGCCTTCCCCAATGCCGAGGCACGAACCAACTACCAATAGCCAGATACCAAGAGAGACTATACCAAATTGGCATAGCTCCGACCCAATAGCGGCTATACGGCAAGGACGCTAAAAAGTCGTTCCCTGTCAAAGCTATATCCAGTAATACCCCGACACCGTACAAGATGCCTTCTGCTACTAGGGGAACGACGACACTTACGAGTGATGCCGCTAGGCCAAGCATAATGACTATATCTAAGACCGGTGCCACCGTGACATTTGCTAAGACCGTGTACACAGGTAAGGCAAAAAAATTGGCACAAATCAAAGGCAAGACTAAGGCTTGCGCACACAAACACACGCCTAAAGCATTGCGTAAAAAGGTCGGGAGAAACTGAATATACGGCACCAAGCGCGGCTGCAAGAGGACAATCCCGGCAGACGCACCGCAGGACAAGCGAAAACTAAGGTCATAAACCAAATAGGGACTATAGAGCAACATCCCTAACATAGCCACCCCTAAGGCATGATAACTAAGATAGCTCCGTTCTGCTGTCAAACTATACGCTGCGACGAGCCCCATCACAGCCGAGCGAACGACAGGTGCTGTAAATTCGGCCATGGCCCCATAAGCTAAAACGAAGACGAGGGAAACTGCAAAGAGTGACCGTTGCTGCAGTCCCAGAGCCTTGCCTAGGAGCTGTATCACCGAAAGGAGTAGTGCCATATGCGAGCCTGACACAGACAAAATATGAATGAGCCCAGTAGTACTAAAACTCTCAATGACAGCTGGCGGTATATCTTCGTAATGGCCGCCAAATAAAAGACTACTTAAAATATGGGCTTGGTCGTCACGGAGCACTGTTTTATACGTATTCGTAAGGCTCTCGCGCAGGCGATGCACGACAGCCTGCCACCCTTGCGGCTCGCCTAATCGCTGCACACTGCCCGACTCATCACTGTAGGCCTTGAGAAATATCTCTTGTTCCCGATCACGATGAAGGCTGTCATACATGCCGTCGTTACGATAGTACGTAATCTCTTTTAGTGTCCCTGTAAATTGAATCGGTGTCTGTGGTACTAAGGCTTCATCTTGCGGCACAGTCAAATAGATACAGCCCTCCATGGGCCGCCAAAGGCCATCATCTTCATAGGCAAAGGCTGTACTGGCCACGACATAACGGGCCATCATTCCCTTTTCCGTCATAAAGGCTCGTTTTTCCGTAACAATTTTACCTTGCATGACGACCTTAGCGTTGGCTAAATAATGGGGCAATGCCTCATATTGTCTCATGGCCCACTCCATGCGCCCTATGCCCAAGGCTCCGGCACAGACGATAAGACCCACAGCCAGCCATATGCGCCCGTAACGACTGCCATAGACGAGTAAACCGACCGCAGCGATTCCTAATACCAGCCCCAGCCATAGAGGCAGTATACCGCTTTCGCGCCCCATCATGGCTAGACCACAACAGACAGCCCCTAAGAGGGCAATGTAGGTCATACTTTCACCTTATCTTTGAGCTCTGCAAATTTCGCCGGGCCAATGCCTTTGACTTGCTGCAACTCTTCAATAGCCGAAAAAGCTCCCTTTTCTTGGCGGTACTCGACGATTCGCTTGGCCATAGCCGGGCCAATACCGGGTAATTCGGTCAATTTCTTTTCATCTGCTTGGTTGAGGGAAATTAAGCCATCCTCTTCTACATGCACTGCTGGTACACCGGCTAGATCATAGGGAATATGAATGTGCTGCCCATCGATGATAGATTCTGCTAAATTGACAGCACTGGCATCGCCGTAGGCAACGACGTTGCCAGCAGCGGCAATGGCTTCACCAGCACGGACAGGTTCGGGAAAAGAATAGAGTCCCGGTTTTGCGACGGCTCCTGTAACATATACATAATAGGGCTGCGCCATTGGTTCCGTCAGCGTTTCTACGACGACTGGCTTTGCCTCATCCGATACAGCAAAAAACGTATCGTAACACCACCAACATAGAGATAAAAGGAATATTCCGAGTAATAATTTCCGTTTCATTTGCCTGCCTCCTTACGAAATAGTTTCTCTTGTCCCCTTTCGCCGCGCACCATTGCCCTTCCTGCTCTATCTACAAACTTCATATATGCCTCGATTTCTCTTCAGTTTCCCTTCATTTTTCGTCTGTTAATTGCTTTTTTGCCCTATCTGTGATACATTGTAAGCAGTACGAATCCGTACCGAAACAGTACATAAAAGGAGGAACTTCCTATGAAAGTTATCTTGTTAAATGGCAGCCGCCGTGAAAAAGGCTGCACCTATACAGCCCTCTCAGTCGTTGCCGATGCCTTAAAAGCAGATGGTATTGATACGGAAATCATTCACGCTGTCCCGACAGATGATGTCGTCGCTGCTGCAGCTGCGAAAATCAAAGAAGCAGACGGTGTCGTCATCGGTTCGCCTGTCTACTGGGCTTCGCCGTCCGGTGAAATCGTAACCTTCCTCGACAAGCTCGCTGGCACTGCCGGTGCTGCGTTAGTACACAAAGTCGGTGCTATCGTTGCCTCTGCTCGTCGCGGTGGCACAACGGCAACGCTCGACGTGCTCGCTAAATACATTGAATATCATCAAATGGTCATGGCTACGTCTAACTACTGGACTATGGTCCATGGCAATACGCCTGCAGAAGTACAGGAAGACAAAGAAGGATTGCAGATTATGCGTACCCTTGGCCACAACATGGCTTGGATTATAAAATGTATTGAAGCTGGGAAACAAGACGGTATCAATCCGCCTGCAACAGAAGCCAAAATCATGACCAGTTTCATTCGTTAAGAATAGAATATGGCAAAGACTCATATCATGAAGACAAATTGTCTCTATGGTACTGAGTCTTTTGTTATATAATATATGTAGTGTGTAGTGATTTTTAAGGAGGGGTATTATGGACACAGGATTAATTCATATTTATTGTGGTGACGGCAAAGGCAAGACAACAGCTTCCTTAGGTCTCACCATTCGTTGTGCTGGCCGAGGGGGCCGCATCATCTTTTCACAGTTTTTAAAAGACCGCGAAACAGGCGAACTAGCATCGCTGGCAAAATTTCCAAACATTACAGTCATTCGCGGTAAAGGAACGAAAAAATTTACCTTCCAAATGACACCGGAAGAATTAGCCCAAGCCAAAGTGATTCAAGAAAAGTTATTTGACGACATCGTTGCCAAATGTACAGCAGAACAGCCAGATATGATTGTTTTTGACGAAATCTTGCCAACGTGCAGCCTTGGCTTATTAGACGAACAAAAAGTCATTGATTTTTTGCAGCATAAACCAAAGAACTTAGAAGTTGTCATGACCGGCCGCGGCCCATCGCAGGCACTAATGGACATGGCCGATTACGTGTCTGAAATTTGCAAACGAAAACATCCCTATGACAAAGGCATTCAGGCTCGCATAGGGATTGAAGAATAGGAGTTATGAAGATGGCATATCCCATTAAAGAGACAGTATTACAATATAAAAACGAATTGACTGCCTTGCACCGTCACTTCCACGAACACCCGGAACTTTCTAAAAAAGAATTCCAAACTATGGAATATATTGAAACATATTTGACCAATCTGGGCATTCCCTTCCATCACGTCGATAAAGGCGGCATTATTGCCTGGATTGATGGCAAAGGACCGGGCAAAACGATTTTACTTCGTGCCGACATTGATGCCCTGCCTATTGAAGAAAAAGAAACGAATTTATCTTGCAAGCGAGTTTGCTGCTCCCAAAACAAAGGAGTCATGCACGCGTGCGGTCACGATGGGCACATGTCCATGCTCTTAGTAGCAGCCAAGATTTTACAGCAATGGAAAGACCAATTCGACGGTAAAGTAGTCCTCATGTTCGAACAAGGCGAAGAAGAATCTGGCCCCTTGGCGTATCTTTTAAAATATCTCAAACGAGACAGTAGCTTCCATATTGATGCATGCTATGCAACGCACGTCCGTTGGGACGTACCAGCTGGGAAAATCGCCATTTGCCACGAAGCACCTATGGCTGGCGGTTTTGGCTTTGAAATCAAGATTACAGGCCATGGCGGTCATGGGTCGCGCCCGGATTTGGCTCAAAGCCCAATTGATTGCTTCCATGCCTTTTACGGCGATGTCCAAGCCTTGCGCATGCGCACTGTCTCGCCACGAGAATGCTTGACCATTTCTATTGGGAAATTGCAAAGTGGTACGACCCTCAACGTCATCCCCAATGATTTGACCTTTGCCGGGACGTGCCGTTTCTTTAGTTACGATAAAGCAGGCAAACGGTTCTACGAAGAATTTTTAAAACTCCTCGACAGCCGCTGCAAAGATTACGATTGCACCTATGAAATCATTCACATGCCCAAGCCCTTGTATGAAGTACAAAATAATCCGGCTTGTGTCGCCCTTGCCAAAGAAGCTGTAAAAAAATATATTGGCGAAGACGCGCTCTATACGTGCGAACCGTGGATGGCATCAGAATCCTTTGCCATTACGACACGGCTCTATCCAGGTGTATTGATTTTTACAGGCATTGAAAACTTAGATAAAGGATGCGGTGCGAACCACCACACAGCAGAATTTGACATGGATGAAAACGGACTGGCGTACGGCGCAATGACGTGCCTTAGCTACACCCTCGATTTTCTCCAACAAAAACCAGACCTCCCTTTTGTCGAAGACGAAGAACCTTTAGACGAACTCGTTAGCCGGAATATTTAACACCATATGCATGCTAAAAGAACATACACTGCCTCTACACTTTAGGAGCTCCGCTATGCGGTTTAAGAGGCAGTGTATGTTCTTTTTATTTCTCTCTGAACGTTACATTTTCCAGCTGACGTCTCGTCTAGTAAGAGGAAAACCGAAGAGGAGGGAAGGTATCTTTTTAAGCGCATATCGAAGATCCTAAGCGTAAAAGATACCTTCCCTCCTCCACTTGTATATGTTAGTTTAACAAAGCTGTTACATCTGCCAACGTGTTACATTCTGCAGCATATGCCGCAACATCGTCCGGAATACGTATCATATCGGGAATCCAAATAGTAGGAATACCAGCGTTATGACCGGCGAGGACACCATTCATGGAGTCTTCTAAGACTAACGCATTAGCTGGCTGCACGCCCGCTTCTTTGCAAACCATAAGGAAAATATCCGGTGCTGGTTTACCATTCGGAATCGTCGCGCCACTTTGGACGATAGAAAAATACGACGCAACACCTGTCTTTTCTAATAAATACGTAATGAGCGACAACGCCGAGGACGAAGCGACAGCACAAGGAATGCCTTCTCCTTTAGCATAATCCAGCAAATCTTGCAGACCTGGTTTTACGGGAATGTCATGAGTATGATAATATTCCAGCTGATAGGCCTTTTTATCCCGTTCAATATCATCATAGGGAAAATCGCTGCCAAAATTTTCTACACAAATTTTCCGAATAGATTCTACATTCATCCCTAAGAATTGGCGAAATATTTGCGGTGGCAATGTATAGCCATAGCGTTTGCAAATGACTTGCCAACAATGTTGGGAAATCGGTTCTGTATCAAACATGGTGCCATCCATGTCAAAAATAAATAGGTCTCGTTTCTTCATACTTCCTCCATAACTTTGTTACATAAGATGCTTTTATTATATCGAAAATTATGCATCTTTCAAAGGTCTCTATTATTTGTTATAATCATAACGAAACTACGAGAGAAGGTGGAAGCACATGATTGCATATATCATTCGCCGGTTCATCCCCCATGCTGAACAGACGACTGATAAAAAAGTTCGTGAACAATACAGCATCCTCGGCGGTATCCTTGGGATTTTCTGTAATCTCTTTCTATTTGCCAGTAAATTCATCATTGGCATGATGAGCAACAGCGTCGCTATTATTTCCGATGCCTTCAACAACTTAACCGATATGGGCTCATCTTTTATTTCCATTATTAGTGCGAAATTGAGTAATAAACCCCCTGACAAAGACCATCCTTTTGGGCATGGACGCTTTGAATATTTAGCGTCTCTGACCATTTCCATTATTATCCTCGTCGTCGGCTATAAACTTTGTGAAGAATCGGTGACGAAGTTCTTTTCACCAGAACCGCCGGAGTTTTCCCTTTGGACCATCATTATTTTGCTCATCTCTATTGGCATTAAATTCTGGATGTGCACGTACAATCGCTACATTGCCCGTAAGATTAATTCCAGCGTCAATGAAGCGACGGCATCGGACAGCATTAACGATGCTATTGCGACGACAGGTGTCTTGATTGCGACTGTTGTCCAGCAGTTTGTAGCCCTCCCGATTGATGCCGTTGCCGGTGTCGCCATTGGTCTCATGATTATGTACACAGGCTATGGCATTGCGAAAGACGTCATTAATTTACTTCTCGGCGAAGCCCCATCGAAGGAACTCATTGCCGATATCGTCCAGTGTGCCATGCAAAATGAATACGTCATCGGTGTCCACGACATTCGCATTCACGACTACGGCCCAGGACGTATGTTGGGCTCCCTCCATGCAGAAGTACCAGACACAGCCAATCTCGTTGAAGTCCATGCAGCCCTCGATGTGCTGGAAGATGAATTAAAAGACAAGTTCCAAATGGATGTGAGCATTCACATGGACCCACTCTGTACGGACCAGCATAAAATCAACGAAGTGCGGCACATTCTCGACAACATTATCCAAGAAAAATATCCCCAGTACCATACAGATAATTTGCGGATTACGTCTGGGAAAGTACGGCTCAACATTATTTGCGACCTCCATATTCCGCCAGCAGAATACATGCCCAAACAGCTGCCCCTCATTCGCCAGCACATTAACGAAGCCATGGAACAGTACGATACAAGATATCGTGTTTTCTTAGCAAAGATTCTTCCTGAAACGGCCACGACAGATTACGAAGAATTAGTCAAAGCTCAAACACTCCAAGAAAAAGCGTCTGCTGTCAAACCTTCTCCTACGAAATAACATAAAAAAACGGTCACACCCATTTGGATGTGACCGTTTTCGCATCTTACATTCTTTTACTTTACGGTAAGAAAATAGCTTGACCGAAGTATGCGCAAATACCAGCTACGATAATGTAGAGAACGAAGTATTTCGCAACATTCTGCATGATAACGTTTGCTTGAATGCTGTCTTCTAATTCTTTTGCTTTCTTGTCGTCAATCGTATCTTTGTTAGCATCAATGTACGCTTTCAATGCCGGACCAACAGCACCGATGCCGATAGCGATACTTTGGGGCGAGAACATTTTACCAACACCAGCACTAGCAGAGTTCGTCGCAGCGAGCCATAAAGCCAAAGCATCGTTACCAGGAGCCATCTGTGCAGCTGCTGCTGTCTGGAGCGGCCCAAAGAGGACGTTCGCATTCGTACCAGACCCAGTGATGAAAGCACCAAGAGCACCAACGAGAGGCGCAAATGCCGGATAAAGCATGCCTGTGCCAGCAACGAGAGCACTTGCGATTTCAGCGGTCATGCCGGAGTAGGTCATCAGTTTTGCAGTCATAACGACGGCAATAATCGTAATGTACGTGAATTTCAAGTTCGCAAAGGTTTTGCCTAAGACACCGAAAATTTTACCAACACTTGCTTTTTGGACCAAGCCGCCAATGAACGCAGAAATGAAAATCATAATGCCCGGTGTAGCAATCCAAACGAAGGTGTACGGTTTAGCTCCTGGGCCCATGTAAATTGGCACCGACGTTTTAATCGAAGCGAGCGGGCCGTTAATAGCCGGGATTAATTTCGATGTTAAGACGAGGAGGACGAAGATAAGGATAAACGGCATAGCTGCTGTAATCCCTTCACCACTCGAGACTTGGCGAACATCAGCATCGACACGATATTCCGGGTCGTCTGTTTTAAAGATTTTCGCGCAAACGACGATAACACCCATGATGATAATGGACGGAACCATAACAGCCAGTTCCGGGCCCATAGCCGTCGTGATGATAAGTTCCGGTACAGCTAAAGCAAGGCCAGCAATTAAAGTCGGTAAAAATACGCCTTTCAAGGCTTTTACACCGCCACCCATAATAGCTACAACGAAGAATGGGCTCAAGACATTTAAAATGAATAACTGAATGGAAATGAAGGAGCTCAACCCTACCGGGTCAAGACCGGTTAACGTAGCCAACGTCGAAGTCGGAATACCGATAGAACCGAAGGTCGTCGGTACAGAGTTGGCAACGAGGCAGGCTAAGATAGATTTTAGCGGATGGAACCCAAGGCCAACCATCATGGCTGCCGGAATTGCAACGGCTGTACCAAAGCCAGCCATGCCTTCCATGAATGCCCCAAAGCCCCATGCTAAGAGAATGGACAAAATACGCATATCCGGGCTGACGGAAGTCAACATCGTTTTGATGGTTTCCATGGCCTTCGTTTCGACAACGAGGTTATACGTAAAGATAGCAGCTGTAATAACTAATAAAATCGGCCAAATAGCCAGTGCCACGCCTTCTAATGCGCCAGATGCCATAATACCTGCATCTTTACCGTACGGCACGACAGCAACGATAAAGGAAATAACGACAGCTACCAAGCATGCTTTCCATGCCGGTACTTTCAACACAGCCAATGCTACGATAAGCCATAGGATTGGCAATAATGCGAGAATAACATCCATTACCTATTCACCCTTTCTTTCAAAACCATATACAATAACCGAACAACAAGGGTGTAAGTCTCTCCTATCATACATATAAATACATCAACCGATATTGCCTATATGCAAGAGACTTACCAAACTTACTTGCGTATCACCTACTTTTCTCTCACTGTTGCTACTCGTTCACTTAGAGTATATATACCCGTACAACAGTATTCTTATACTTTTAAACATTACTGGAGCAGAACCTTTAGAAAAACAAACTTTATCTCTTTAAAGGATTCTTTCTGTCCTTTGCTTATTATTATAATGCATTTTTCATATAATGCAATATAGTATGTAATTATCGCAATATTAAAATTTTGGTATTCATTTTTTGCAAAGGCATTCATGACAGTCTCTTATCTTTTCGCCTAGAAAGACTGTTCCAATAGAAAAAATATGGTATAATAAGATAAATCCGGAAGTTCCTTCAAAACGTACGGAAATGACATTATAAGGAGGAAACATCATGGCAATTACAAAAGATACGGGTATCATCGAAGCTGTTCAGAAATACCCTCAGATTCTTGAAATTTTTCAGGATTACGGTTTAGGATGTGTCGGCTGCATGGCTGCTCATTTTGAAACGATTGGCGAAGGTGCTGGTGCACACGGCATCGACGTAGACGCTCTCGTAGCAGACATTAACGACTGCATCGCTGATTCCCAAAACTAATTACACAAAAAGCGTATCTCCTAGGAGGTACGCTTTTTTATACCCTATTACTTCGAGCATGTTATGCTACTAAAATTTTATAGCAACCATGCCTATGAACAAAACACGAAAAGACACTCTCTATACAAGCGCATATCGAAGATCCTAAGCGGTATAGAGGGTGTCTTTTCGTGTTGTCCACCAGCAGAAAAACCTTATAAAATTTTAGATAAAAACAACTTAGTTCGTTCTTCTTTCGGATGCGAGAACAAGTCGTCTGGTTTGCCTTGTTCAAGAATAATCCCTTGGTCAATAAAGAGCACGCGGTCCGCCACTTCTCTGGCAAAGCCCATTTCGTGCGTCACAATGGCCATGGCCATGCCTTCTTTTGCCAAGTCTTTAATAACATCCAGTACTTCGCGTACCATTTCCGGATCTAACGCCGATGTCGGTTCATCGAAGAGCATGAATTTCGGATGCATAGCCAGAGCCCGGGCAATAGCCACACGCTGCTGCTGACCACCAGAAAGCGTTTCCGGGTACGCATCTTTTTTGTCTTCAAGGCCTACTTTTTGCAGTAACTTAATGGCCGTAGCCGTAGCTTCTTCTTTGCTTTCGCCACGAGTCTTCATAGGCGACAAAATAATATTCTGCAAAACCGTCATGTGCGGAAAGAGATTAAACCGCTGGAAGACCATACCCACTTCTTTGCGGATATTATTGATACTTGCTGCATCACTCATGCTAATGCCGTCAACTGTAATTTCCCCGGCAGTCGGTACTTCGAGGTAATTAATGCAACGGAGAATCGTACTTTTCCCAGACCCGGACGGCCCGATGATGACGACCACTTCTTTATCGTGAATGGTTAAATTAATATCTTTTAAGACTTCATGTTTACCAAAGCTCTTTTTTAATCCTTTAATTTCTATCATCAGTTGCAAACCTCTTTTCTAAGAAACTTACGAGACGGGCAATGGTCAAGGTCATAATCAAATAAATCGCAGCAACAGTGAGCCAGATTTCAAAGGTACCATAGGTCTTCGCAATAATGAGCTGGCCCCGCCGCGTCAATTCTTCAAAACCAATGACAGAAACGAGGGACGTTTCCTTCGTCATTTGGATAAATTCGTTGCCAAGAGGCGGAATGACCCGTTTGAAAGCCTGGGGAATGATGATGTAACGCATAGTCTGCATCCACGAAAGCCCGAGGGAACGGCCTGCTTCCATTTGGCCTCTATCGACGGACTGGATACCGGCACGGAAAATTTCCGACACATAGGCACCGCTATTGATGGAGCAAGCGGCAACGGCTGCGACGAACGGGTTAATCCGCACGCCAATCAGGGCCGGTAAAGCAAAGTAAATAAGGAAGATTTGCACCAACATAGGCGTGCCGCGAATGATATTAATGTAGCAAACGGCAATAATTTCTAAAACCTTAACCTTTGAGAGTCGGCAAATACTCGTAATCAAGCCGAGGAAAAAGCCAATGCCGACGGCAATCACCGTGATTTCAATAGTAATGCCCGCGCCCATGATGAGGAGCGGCAAGGACGACCAAATGAGGCCGAAATCAAAAGACGACATGAAATAACACTCCTTCAATATCTTTGCATGACTTAGGTTGTATGAAATTTTATCGACCTAACCAGTGTACGAGTTCATATATATTTTCATCAATAGGATACCGCAAATGTTCTGCTTCCGTATACGGTGTGGCTACGACGCGGTTATCAATGAGGCCAATGACACAGTTATATGTACCGGCCATGAGGCTGTCGACAGCTTTTTCTGCAAAGAGTCCGGCCATAATGGCGTCTTTTGCAGACGGTGCGCCGCCGCGTTGTACGTACCCGAGGACGGTCAAGTTCGGTTCCAAATAGGTATGCTGTTTGATGTAATCGACCACATCGGTCCCCTTCGCTGCCCCTTCAGCAACGATGACGATACTGCTCAGTTTCTTCATGCGGTGCGATTCAGTCAAATGCATGCATACGTTATCTAAGTCGACAGGATGTTCCGGTACGAGGACGATTTCTGCACCTGATGCCATTCCTGCATGCAAGGCAATGAAACCAGCATGACGACCCATGACTTCAATAACTGCGACGCGGTCATGAGAGTATGCTGTATCACGGATTTTATTTACTGATTCGAGAACTGTATTGACAGCCGTATCGAAGCCGACTGTATACTGGGTTCCCATCATATCGTTATCAATGGTCCCGGGAATGACAGCCGTCGGAATCCCCAATTGGCATAACGCCTGGGCACCGCGCATAGAGCCGTCGCCGCCAATGACGACTAAGGCATCGATTTCCTGTTCTTTTAAGTATTCTGCTGCTTTTTTCTGCGTTGCTTTTTCGAGGAATTCAAGGCACCGCGCTGTCCGCAGCATCGTGCCGCCGCGATGGATAATGCCGCCTACGTCACGGCGTGTCAAAGGCATCGTTTCATGACTTAACAGCCCTTCATAGCCGCGGATAATGCCTTCTACAGCAAGGCCTTTTTGAATGGCATATCGTGTTACGCCGCGAATGGCAGCGTTCATGCCCGGCGCATCACCGCCGCTCGTTAAGACACCGATTTTATGTATCATGCTCTGTCAGACTCCTTTTTTTCTCTGGCTACAAACTGAATGCGTTGCTCTGTTATTTTTCTCACAATTGTTTCTACTATTTGAGATGCGCCGCCTCGTGTCGTATTAATGACGCAGTCGCAATATGGATACACTTCTTCCCATTGTTTCATCATCGTGTGCACAAAATCGTGTAAATTGTCGTAATCGACTGTAGGGCGCTTGCCAATATGGCGGCTCACTCGTTCTTCTACGCGATAGGGCTCCGACAACAGGGCGATAATGAAACCGTATCGATGCAAAATCCGGTACGTACTGATATTCATGGGAAAGTTGCCGCCAAAGGAAATGACCGCTTCATGATAGCGGCTCACTTGCTGGAGCACGTTAATTTCTCGTTCGCGGAACTGTTTTTCACCGGCATCAGCATAAAAATCAGCAATCGATTTGCCAACAATACGCTCCATCCGCCGGTCTGTATCGACAAACTGCCAGCCCAGACGTTGTGCCAGTTTGCGTCCAATATGGCTTTTGCCGCTGCCCATCATGCCGACCAGGACTATATTTCGTTTCATCGTCGCACCTCCTTACTTCTTTATTTCTTATGGAATTGTACCTTATTATTATAGCAAATTTCTCAAATAAATACACACCTAAATAAAAATACGCCGTACTTTTTCAACATACTTCCATGCCGAAAGCTGTTGGTACGGCGTATTTCTACGAATCAATACGAACGTATGCAATTAGGGATTGCTTAATGAAGGGAATAAAACATTTCCCGCGCAAACACTTGGGCACCGTATAAATCTTCTTTGCCTGGCCGTTCTACATCGTGTTCGTCCGATTTGGTCTGGCAAATAAACGCTCCTAAAAACATGTTGTTGTCCGGTAAGAGATCCCGATTATGACGAAGCCATTCGCGTGCTTCATCTGTCGTCGGGTCTTCTTTCATCGCACTGAATAAGGCCACATTGCAATCTTCCATTTTCTGTAAGAATGCTTCGCTGTCTGCTGTCGTTTTGCCATCTTCCATCCAAAAACCGGCGAAGATAATATCGTAGCCCCGAAGTTCTTCCGGTGCTTCGTCGACAGTCATGAGCTCCTTATCAATAATTAATGTGTCGTAAATGGTTTCTGCAAACTGGCTGATTGCCGGTTGCTGCGGTGAGTAAATAACGAGTCCCTTTATGACCATTCCTCCTTGTCTTATACTTCTATTATTGTAATGAATAGAATTATCAAAGTCAATGGCTTTGGGGACTCGTTATTATAATACTATGAATATCAGTTATGCATGACGTAATGCATTTTCGCGCATATACGATTCAGCGCGGAGTAAATCGACGTTATCTTGGATTTTATCTACGTCGTACGTAATCAAAATAGAGCCAGTAAGATAGTTCATTTCGACGCGGCCAATTTCCGTGAAAGCTTTTAAATATTTCTGAATCCAAACCTGATAGGACGCGTTATCTTTGAGGGTATGACAGTACAGACGAATACGGCCAGGCATAAAGAAGGCTACATCGACGCCGCGAAGGAAGAAATCCGGGCCTGTATGAGGGATTTCCAGTTTATCTGCCGCTTTGTGTACGCCTTTTTCAACGGGACGAAGCATGGCTTTGCGATGCTGGAAGGCATGGACTAAAGATAAGCCCGCCCACGCAGCACCAAAGATAATATGCGCCCGTTTGCCGCCAAAGGCTAAGGAGCTGACTGTGCCGATTAAGGAAATAGCCAATGGCCAAGCTAAGGATGCATGTTTAATAGAATTAGGGATAGTAGGTAAAGAAATAGATTGCATAGTAAGAACCTCCTTGACGATTCTCAAAAACAAGATTTCAAATTCCCTACATAATAGCAAAAGAATGAGGTATTGTCAAAGTAAAATTCACGTAAAATTGTATTCTTATTTTTGAGAGATATAGTTTTTATTATCTTGTCCGTAAAAATGTGCTATACTAACACCATATATTAAGAAAGACTCTTAGAAGCGAGGTTTATGATGAAAAAAGATATATATAAACGAGGCCTCGTCGTCGCGCTCGGCACGTGTGTATTTCTCGGTGCTGTTGGCGGCGTCTTGCACTCACCGATTGATATACTATCTGGCGCAACGCCGAAATCACAGCGCACGAATACGACGAAATTAACAGGGGCCTATATTCTCGTCATGAATACGAGTGCAGCTCCTTTTACAGACGCAGCAGCAAGAGAGGCCTTACAAACGGCACTGACGCGGAAAGATACAGATGTCTCCCCCTTACAAGGCAGTCCCCTGCGCCTAGCCTATCCCAGTACCGATGATGCGCTCCAAGCATACTGCGAAGCCTTAGAGCAGCGGTTACACGCCCAAGGTATTGCCGTAACCATGGTACCCATGGAGCCGGTCATGCTCCGGTCCCGTATGCTCGTCGGCAAGTACACAGCTATCTTAGGGCCAGCTAATGATTTTACAGTCGCTGCCGTACCTGACCAGCAGACAGCATTCTATAAAAGCTACGAAATGAGGTGATAGCATGGGCAAACTGAATTCTCTTCTGAGTGCAGCCTTAATCGGCATCTTGCTCTTACATGTCGTCTTTGGCAGTTTTATGGTCCTCGGTATTGGCCATAATGGCGGCAAAATTTTAGCTCTCATCGGGACTGGTATCTTAGTGCTCCACGTCCTTTGCAGCGTTGCCTCTACAGGACGAACGCTGCGCCGCTTGGTCCAGCGTCATGTGCCCTTATATGTCCGTGCGAACCGTCTCTTTTGGCTGCGCCGCATCAGTGGTATGTTCATCATCATCTTCTTGCTCTGTCACATCGGCATGTTTGGCACAATGGACGGCACGCACTACGTGCTCTATGAATTTACGCTGACGAAATGGCTCTTGCAATTTGGCTTTCTGACCTCTTTGTTTCTCCACATGGGGATCAATATGCGACCCCTCCTCGTCTCTTTAGGCTGGACTAATATTACGAATCATTGCCGCGACGTCTACGTCGTCTTAGGCGTACTCTATGTCTTTACGATGACAGCCATTAGTATCTATTATGGAGGGTGGCAAACGCTATGACACAACCTATTTTGATTATCGGCGCAGGCCTGGCCGGACTGTCTGCGGCCTATACGTGCGCCCGTGCAGGACAACCAGTCTATCTCATTTCTGTCTTGCCGTCTGAACAAGCCCAATCCATCATGGCCGAAGGCGGCATTAATGCGGCCTTAAATACGAAAAGCGAAAATGATACACCAGAAGAACACTACGCCGATACGCTCCACGCAGGCTGTGATTTGGCTGACCCGAACGCCGTGTGGAATTTGACCCACGCTGCACCGGACATTGTGCACCAACTAGCTGCTTGGGGCGTACCCTTTAACCGTACTATAGAAGGCGATATCGACTTGCGGCACTTCGGTGGCCAACATAAGATGCGCACAGCCTTCGTCCAAAGCGATACAGGCAAACAACTGGTCACGGCCTTCATCGATGTAGTCCGTCAGTATGAAGCCAGCGGCCTCGTCACACGATTGCCGCATCATGAATTCCAGACTTTACTCTGCCATGACGGAACGTGTACAGGCTGCGTCCTGCGCGATACCTTTACAGGCAAGCCACTCTCTCTTTACGGCAAAGGCGTCATCGTGGCTACAGGCGGCATACACGGCCTCTTTGGTAATACGACGGGCTCGGTCATGAATACAGGAGCCGTCACGGCTGAACTCTTTCGTCTAGGCCTGCCTCTGGCAAACGGTGAAATGATTCAGTACCATCCGACGACGGTCCACGCTAATGGCAAAAATATGCTCCTCAGTGAAGCAGCGCGCGGCGAAGGCGGTCGTCTCTATACACTTCGCGACGGACAGCCGTGGTATTTTATGGAAGAAAAATATCCGACCTTAGGCAATCTCATGCCTCGTGACATTACATCTCGTGAAATCGAAGCCCTTACGAGCCAAGGAAAGACGGTCTACCTCGATATGTCCCACTTGTCGGAGACGGTCATGACCCACAAGCTCGCCGGTCTCGTCGCCGATTGCCGTACGTACTTAGGCATAGATATTACAAAAGAACCGGTACCCGTCCATGCAGGGATTCACTATTTCATGGGCGGCCTTGCCGTAGATGAAAACCATCGCACACCCCTTCCAGGGCTCTATGCAGCCGGTGAATGTGCGGCTCAATACCACGGTGCTAATCGTCTCGGCGGTAATTCCCTTTTAGGGGCAATTTACGGTGGTCGCATTGCGGCACAGACAGCTTGTGACGAAGGCAAGGAACACGCCGAAGGAACAACCTCACCTGTACCGCCATCACTCTCCGTTAGTAACTTACAACAGCTCCACCAAATCATGGACCAAACCTTAGGCATTATCCGTCAGGAAACGACCTTAACGGAAGGATTAAGAGCTATACAGCACCTTTCTGGGCCTATGGCTCGTCTTGGTGAAGCGTGCATTCGTAGTGCCCTGTACCGCCACGAAAGCCGCGGTGCTCATTATCGCAGTGATTCCCCTAACCGGGACGATGCCCACTGCAGACAGACGACGATTGCCACCTACGACGGCACGACACTTCATCTTTCGTACGCTCCTATTCCAAAAAAGAGGTGATACTATGACCTATACCTTTCATATAAAACGCCAAGACGCTCCCCAAACGGCACCGTACTGGCAAGATTTTGCCTATATGAGCACAGGCCATGACTCGGTGGCGACAGCGTTACTACAATTAAATGCGTCGTCTCCCCTCTGCGACACGACGGACAAAGAAGCACGTCCCATTGGCTGGCAGCGCAGTTGTCTCGTCCGCAAATGCGGAGCCTGTGCCATGCGGATTAACGGCGTGCCGCGCCTGGCTTGTTCCACCTTTTTAGAAGATTTAAAAGCCAAACGGATTACCTTAGAGCCCCTCGGCAAGTTTCCTGTCGTCCATGACCTCATTGTCGACCGTTCTGTCATTTACAAGATGCTTAAAGACCTAAAGCTGTGGCAAGAATCTGGCAGTGAACCGTCGCGCTGGCTTTTAGACTTGCACCGCGAATCGGCACGGTGCCTCCAATGCGGCTGCTGTTTAGAAATTTGTCCTAATTTTACAGGAGCTCCTGATTTTATCGGTGCCTTAGGTGCTGTTAATGTATTCCGCCACGTCGATACAGAAGACCCAGGCCCTCATAAAGAGGCTATGGAAAAAGCCTATAATAAGCTCCATTATGCTTTGTGCAGCCATTCCTTGGCGTGCCAATCCATTTGCCCTGCCTCCATCCCGGTAGAAGAGTTGATGGCTCACAGCAATGCCCGAGCTATTTGGCATAAAAAATAAGACTAGGCAATACTATCTTCCCTATGGTATACTCTTACGTTGGAAAACGAAAAGAAAGAAGGTATACTTCATGGATTTTATGAAAGAAGCCATTGCCGAATCGGCAAAAAATCTCGAAACCGGTCACGGCGGCCCCTTTGGTGCAGTCATCGTCAAAGACGGTCAAATCGTCGGCCGCGGCCATAACGAAGTCATTAAAAATAATGACCCTACGTGCCACGGCGAAATGCAAGCAATCCGCGATGCGTGCCAGCACCTTGGCACATATGACTTATCTGGCTGCGAACTCTATACGTCCGCAGAGCCGTGCCCCATGTGCTTGTCCGCCATCATTTGGGCGAATATTAAGACTGTCTACTACGGCAACAGTGCTAAAGACGCAGCAAATATTGGCTTCCGCGATGATTTTATTTACAAATTCATCGAACAAGGCTGCCAAGACAAGTCTACCATGACGTTGCAGCAGCTCGACCGCGATGAAGCTATCAAAATTTTTGAAGCATATAAAGAAAAGAATATGACAATTTATTAAATTTCGCTATATCGGTCACATCCTAAGGCTTTCTCATGAGCACATTAGCAAGCAATTTTACTAACAGCATATGAAAAAAGAGGGAAGGTGCTTTCTAAGACGCATACGGTACGTCCTAAGTCGTGAAAGCACCTACTCTCTTTTCCCCCAACTATTCAGAATAAAAAGTTAAAAAATACCTTGTAATACGCGAAGCACATCACTTTCCGTTACGGCAACCGGATTATTATCAGCCCGTCCTTTCGTAAAGGTATGATCTACAACGTAAGGCAAATCTGGATTTCGCAAATCATGGACTAAAGCCGGTAAATACTGGCGAATAAAAAGCCGGGTTGAGGACAGCAGCAACAGCATAATTTCGAATCCAACTGCACGACCGTTTGAATTCTTTCTCTCTATCCCAAACCGTAGCCCAAGACGTCACTTCTGAGCCTGTACCCGACGTGGTCGGCACACCGACCCAGGGAATAGGCTGCAAGCCCGTATACTCGCCGCTAACGATGAAATCCCGCAACGCTGCCGTACCGGACACGCCTGCCGGAATAACCATGGCCAAGGTTTTTGCCGTATCCATGACCGTGCCACCGCCAAAAGCAATAATCAAGCTATAATCCTGGTCTTTGACGCGGTCGAGCATAGCCGCTACGTCTTTCACATCGGGATTCGAGACCGTAATGGCTTCTTCTGTGACCGCAAATGGAGACAAGGCCTGTTTCACTGCTTCATAGGCCGGGGACTGCAAAAAGTCCATGCCTCGTGTAATGAGCAAATTCTCTGTAAAGAATTGTAAATTATTTCATATCCCAGCAAGTCACGGCAAAAAAACTCCGCAGCCTTTATCAATAGCTGCGGAGTTTCGTCTTAATAATTCCGTTCTTTCATGCGCCGTTCAATATCGCGTTTTGCTTCTTTTTCGGCTAGGGCTTGGCGTTTATCAAAGAGTTTCTTCCCTGTTACGAGCGCGACCGTAACTTTTACTTTCCCCTTTTTAAAATAGAGATTTAAGGGAATCAAGGTATATCCTTTTTCTTTGATTTTACCGAGGAGCTTCAAGATTTCGTACTTATGGAGCAAAAGTTTGCGCGTCCGCAAGGGGTCGTGATTGAAGCGGTTCCCTTGTTCATACGGACTAATGTGCATGCCTAAGAGCAGGACTTCTCCATTTTCAATACGGCAAAAACTATCTTTGACATTCACCTTCCCTTGGCGCAGAGATTTGACTTCTGTCCCTGTCAGGGCAATCCCGGCTTCGTACGTTTCATGAATGAAGTAATCGTGCCGGGCTTTGCGGTTATCTGTAATATATTTTACGCCTGTTGTTGGCGATTGTGCCACGACGTATCCCTCCTATTTCTTTTTACTTTTTTTCGGGCCTTTTTTGGCTTTGCCCCGATTTTTCTTGCGGTCGTTCTTTTTCTTTTTCGTATTTTTCTTGCCTTTTTTATTATCTCGCAAGAGACTGCCAAACCAAGGAGCTTTGCCTTGTTTGCTGTCCCCTTTCGTATTGTTGTTATTCCGTTTCTTGTGGCGTCGTTCGGCACTGCGTTCCATCATCTGATTGAGGTCGTCTAAGGACTCAATGACACCGGGCACAAAATCGATTTCACATTTTTCTACATTGACCCGAGCAAGCGTTACTTTCATGGGGTCACCTAAGCGGAAGACATGACCGCCGTGCTGGCCAACCATAGTATAGGTCGTTTCGTCAAATTCGTATTCGTCGTCCGTAAGGAACGAAATGTGGACGAGCCCTTCAATACCGTTTTCGAGGCCGACGAAGAGGCCAAAGGCCGTAATGCCTGTAATGTTGCCGTCAAAGGGCTGGCCGATGAAGGGCTGCATGTATTGGGCTTTTTTCAGGTCATCTGTTTCTCGTTCCGCATCGATAGAGACTCGTTCCCGTGTACTTGCCTGGTCCGCTGCAATGGTGTGGAAAGACATGGATAAGGCCGCATCTTTGTCCGACAATTTACCGACTTTTTGGTACTGCCGAATAAGGCGGTGCACCATGAGGTCCGGATAACGGCGGATTGGCGATGTGAAGTGCGTGTAACACGTCGAGGCCAAGCCAAAGTGACCAGCATTAGTCGTCGAGTACCGTGCCTGGGACATAGCCCGTAAGGCAATGGTCTGAACGACTGCTTCTTCTGTCGTCCCTTTGGTCACATCCAAGAGTTTTTGGAACTCTGCCGGTGTGGCATGTTCTTTGTCGGGCATGGGTAAATTAAAGCTCGAAAGGACAGTCTGCATCATGGCCATCCGTTCCGGGTCAGGCACTTCGTGAATACGGTAAACCGTCGGATTTTCGCTATCTCGCAAGTAACATGCGACCGTTTCATTGGCAATGAGCATGCTTTCTTCTACGATTTGTTCGGCAATAGTCCGTTCCCGTTTTTCGAGACGAAGGGGCACGCCGTCTTCATCGAGAATGATCTTGTATTCTGGGAAGTCAAAGTCAATGGCACCGCGGCGCAAGCGCATTTGTTTTAAAATTTCTGCTAAGTCCCGTAAATCATGGAGCATCGGCATAAAGGGTGCTAAATCATCAGGCACAATGTCATCGACAAGAGCCTTTTTGATTTCTTTGTAATTGCAACGCCGTTTGACGCGAATTACAGCCGGGCCAATATCGGCATGGATGACGTTCCCTTCTGTGTCGATTTCCATGACACAAGTCATAGCGTAGCGGTCTTCATTGGCATTGAGGCTGCAAATACCGTTTGACAACACTGTCGGCAGCATAGGAATAACCCGGTCGACAAGATAGACGCTCGTGCCGCGGTCATAAGCTTCTTTATCAATAGCCGACTCTGGACGGACATAATAGCTAACGTCAGCAATGTAGACGCCGAGGCGATAATTGCCATTCGGCAATTTCACGACATCAATGGCATCATCTAAGTCTTTCGCATCTTCAGAGTCAACCGTAATCAACGGTCTATCGCGGTAATCAAATCGGCCATCTTGCATGACCACAGTCGTATTGATTTTATCGGCTGCGTCTTGTACGTCTTTCGGGAAAGCAAAAGGCAGATTGTGCCGCGCCATAATGACTTTAATATCTAAATCTTTATCGCCGTCATAGCCGAGGACTTCGACCACTTCCCCTTCAGCTTTGCGGTGTTCTTCAGGCCAAGCCGTAATCTTCACGAGGACACGGGCACTGCTCCGGGCACTGCCGTATTTGCCAAGAGGAATGTAAATATCTTCGCGAATTCGTTCGTTATCGGGCGTAACGAAGCCGCAATGCTTTTGCATATCGAAGGTGCCGACGATGGTCGTATTAGCCCGTTCGACAATGCGGATAATTTCGCCTTCTTGCTTGTGCCGTCCGTCACCGCCCTGGATAATCCGGACGACGACTTTATCGTTATTCATAGCTGTATGACGGTGTTGTTCACTGACGTAGACATCGTCTTGCAAATCTTCGCTCAAGACGAAGCCAAACGTCGCCGTATAGCCTTTATAAATACCTGTAATCTCTTTCGTTGGTCCTTTGCTAATATATCGCTCACCTGTTAATCGCATGAGTTCTCCCCTCCTTATTAAGGAATCAAAGGTCTCAAATAAATCATTCAACTCATTACCACTAAGACCTAATTGTTCCGCACAATCTTCTACGGTCAGCCCGTTCGGTGCCGCCTTGGTACATACTTCTATTATATCATGAGCGAGCTGTAAATTCATGGAACTACCTCTCTATTTCTATATATGAAAAGAGCCTGCGACACCGCCGCAGGCTGTACATGTTGCTTAAAATGTATGCATAAGTCTTCCTAATACTAACGTCAAGACAGCAAAGATAAAGGATAAGACAATCGTTACTTTCGACAAGAACGCATCCATCCCACGGGCTCTGCTGCCAAATAAATCTTCTGCACCGCCGCCAAAACCGGCACCCATACCTTGGGTTTTACTTTTTTGCGCAACTACAACGCCAATCAATAGCAACGCTACGATGACGACCAAAATTTGTAATACCGTAATCACGTTACTCCTCCTTAGACATCACACTTAACGGTACTATTGTACACTTATTTAGCGGCATTATCAATAGTATCCCTGTTATTTTCCTCATTCCGTTTGGCTAAATACTTCTCTAACTTCCGTTTCACCCGTTGCAGGGCGTTATCAATGGATTTTTCATGGCGGTGTAACTCGAGAGACATTTCGTGATACGATTTGCCGTCTAAGTACGCCATGAGAACTTTCCATTCTAAATCACTCAAGATTTCGCCGAGCTTTTTTTCAATATCCGTAAATTCTTCACGGCTAATGAAGAGCTCTTCCGGGTCGCTCGTCGTCAGGCCAGAGAGAATATCTTGGAGTGTCCGCTCCGATTCTTCTTCGTAAATAGGCTTATTCAAAGAGACGTAGGAATTGAGAGGAATATGTTTTTGCCGCGTCGCCGTTTTAATGGCTGTAATGATTTGGCGGGTAATACATAATTCTGCAAAGGCCCGGAAAGATACGAACTTATCGCCGCGAAAATCCCGCGTCGCTTTATACAGTCCAATATACCCTTCCTGCACAATGTCGTCCTGATCGGCACCGATGAGGAAATACGACCGCGCTTTTGCACGCACGAGACTGCGATACTTATGGACTAAATAAGCCGTCGCCTCTTCGTCATGCTGCGATTGGGCCAAGGCTACGATTTCTTCATCTGTCATGCCTTTAAAGCGGTTTTCATGAAATGCCTTTGCCTCTGCTTGCATGTTAGTTACCTCGATTATTTTGACCTGCGAATCTCTTCTAATTTATCTAATACTTCTTTATTGCGCACGCGGTAGACCACTTCGTTACGGCTCGTCGTATTGGTGAGGACGTTGCGGTGGTCATAGGCTTGCGTTTCTTTCCGTGCCCGTTTTACATCTTCAAAGAGTTCCCGTGCCGGTACACGGTACGCACCGCTGCCGAGAATCTGATTCTGTTCCGGGCCATCAGATGTGGCGACGTAGATTTTCCGCCGTTCATTCCGATGTTCGTAGACGAGCCGTTCAATACGGCTGTCTGCTGTTTCTTCTTTGTCCGTGAAAATGATTTCACAGTCTTTGCCAATCTTTCGGCTTTTTGCGCCTTCTTCAGTGTACATGGCATCGAAGACGAGGACTAATTCATAGCCCCGGACTTTCCCGTAATTGGCCATCGTATCGATGAGCTTTTCCCGGGCATGGTCTAAGGAATCGTTGGCTAAAGCCTTTAATTCAGTCGACGCAAAGATAATGTTGTATCCATCGACGATGAATAACTCTTTCATAGGTTACACCACCTGGCGCTGCCGCACGACTTCATACATCAGTAATGCTGCGGCTACAGACGCATTGAGGGAATTGACCTGTCCAAACATAGGAATCTGGACGAGGGTATCACACGTTTCCTTTACTAAATGAGAAATCCCTTTGCCTTCACTGCCAATGACGAGGACAATCGGTTCCGTTAAAGAACTATGGAAATAATCGACGTCGCCAGCCATGTCGGCCCCAATGACCCAAAAGCCCCGTTTCTTCAGTTGTCGCAAGGTCTGGGCAATATTGCCAATCTGGACGAGGGGCATGTATTCAATAGCCCCAGCGGACGTCTTGCCAACGGTTTCGTTAATGGGGGCACTGCGCCGTTTCGGCACGAGGACCGCATCGACACCGGCACATTCAGCGGTCCGGATAATAGCTCCCATATTGTGCACATCTTCAATGCCGTCGAGGAGCACCAAGAAGGGTACGCACCCGGCTTGTTCTGCCCCTAAGAGAACATCATCTAAGTCGGCATAGGCAAAAGGCGGTGCCGTCGCAATGACCCCTTGGTGGCGTGCATCAGGAGCCATGCGGTTTAAATTCTTCATGGGCACTTGTTCTACAGGAACGCCCATGGTGTCTGCCAGCTCTTGAATCGATGCCAGCCGTGCGGCATCTTTTCCAGCAGCAATATATACTTTCGTAATCTTTCGGCCAGCCTTTAAGGCTTCAGTCACACTGTTGCGGCCCATAATCATGCGTTCTGTACTCATGCTTATCTCTTGTCTCCGTGTTTTTCTTGGCAATAGGCTTTCGTATACGTATAGACACCTTCCATGACTGCTGTGAGGCGTTCTTCCTGCTGGCTTAGTACTAAGTAGCCAACGAGTGCTTCTAAGGCTGTACTATCGTGGTATTCCGCGACAGACGCGCTTTTCGGAGCCTGCGAATAGGCGTTCCGTGCCCGTTTGCATACTTCTTGTTCTGTTTCGGTCAAAGTCTCTTTGAGCTGACGGTACACATAGGCCTGAGCCTTAGCAGAGACGAATTCTGCCGCTAAAGCGTGTAAGACCTGGACGTGGGGAATCCGCGTCGCGACTAAGCGTTTGCGCATATACAGGGAGTAAAAGGCATCCCCTACAAAAGCCAAGGAAATAGGGTCGGTCTGCGCCACTTCGACGGCAGGGACATCTAATGTCGCCCCTACCGCAAAGGCCGCATAGGCCCGCGCTTTCAATGCTTGTACTTGTTTAAATTTCACTTTTTCCAGCGCGCTCCCTGTGCGGAATCTTCAATGGTAATACCAAGAGCAGACAATTTATCGCGAATAGCATCAGCTAAGACATACTGTTTCTGAGCACGGCATTCCTGACGGATAGACAAGATAGCTTCCATTAAATCATTATAATCTTGGCTGCTAGCATCGGCTTTCTGGCCGTTCCAACGGTCTTCGAGAATGCCGAGGATATCGGTCATAGTCTTGAAGATACGTTTGACTTCAGACATAACAGACGAATCGACAGGTACGCCGCCATTGACGACAGCATCTTTATAAATATTGACTTTCTTTGCCAGTTCGAACATAGCTGCACTTGCTAAGGCCGTGTTGAAATCGTCGCACATAGCCGTTTCGAAATCTTCTTCTGTCTTCTGGGCATCTGCTAAGAGCTGCGTTGCTTCCGGAGACTTCGCACCAGCAGGCATGTCGAGCAATTCTAAGACATTATCAATAGACGTGCCGAGCCGTTCGAGGCTGCGCGTCATTTCTTCAAGACGTTCATCGCTGAAATCCAAGGGGCTGCGGTAGTGGTTAGAAATGAGGAAATACCGCAATGCATCCGGGCTGTAATGAGCAAGTACATCTTTAACGAGGAAGAAGTTATTCAAAGATTTACTCATCTTTTCGGAATTAATCGTAATGAAGCCATTGTGTACCCAGTATTTAACCATCGGTTTTTTACCACTGTATGCTTCAGACTGGGCGATTTCGTTTTCATGGTGCGGGAAAATGAGGTCACTGCCGCCGCCGTGGAAATCAATCGTATCGCCTAAGTATTTATTGCTCATAGTCGAGCATTCAATATGCCAGCCCGGACGGCCTTTACCCCATGGGCTGTCCCATGCCGGTTCACCCGGTTTAGCCCCTTTCCAAAGGGCAAAGTCCATAGGATTATGTTTCTGGTCATTGACTTCGACGCGTGCGCCAGCTTCCATATCGTCTAAGCTGCGGCCGCTTAATTCACCGTAATCAGCGAATTTTTCGACGCTGTAGTACACGTCGTTGCCGAGGACATAGGCATAGCCTTTTTGAATCAATACATCAATCATGTGGATAATATCAGGCAACGTTTCGGATACGCGCGGATATTTATCGGCATGGCGAATATGGAGGGCATCCATGACTTCAAAATACGATGCAATATAGCGGTTAGCAATAGTATCCCATGTTACGCCTTCAGCGTTAGCAGCATTGATGATTTTGTCATCTACGTCTGTGAAGTTTTGAATGTGCGTTACTTCGTAGCCTAAATGCTGGAGATACCGTTTAATCACATCCCACGTCACAAAAGGACGGGCATTGCCCATGTGGGAATGGTTATACGGCGTAATACCACAAACATAAATCGTCACTTGGCCCGGCGTAACCGGTACGAACGTTTCTTTCTTACGGGTCAGCGTGTTATATACTTTTAATTCTCTCATACAGTCTCCTCCTTGAATTTATGAACAAAAAAGACCACCATCCCCTTACAGAGACGGTGGCCCGTGGTTCCACTCTGTTTATACGGCAAAAGCCATACTCTTCATGCACATAACGGGTGCCACCGCATACGACTACTGCTTTCACCGTATGTGCTCCCAAAGGCAGTGTTGCCATCGTTCCTTGCGAAACAGGCTTCCAGCCAAGGCCTGTTCTCTCTGGCGCCGACAAGGGCAACTCATTTTGTTCATCGCATGTGTCCTATATACGATACATTGAAAGTCTGTATCATTCATATATACTACCTAATAATCGATATTCTGTCAAGCCCTTCACCTCTATTATACCTCTTTCGCAAGAGACAAAATGTGCTATAATACAAGAAAGGAGATGATATGTCATGGACTTAGAAGTACTCCAAAACAGAAAACCTTGTAAGACCAATCCAGCCAGCATCATTACGGCTTTAGACACGTCAGATGCACAATACTATATGCTCGTCACGAGCGGTGGCATGATTTTGTGCCATCAAAAATTTAACCCTCAAGAAAGCGATGTAGCCAATATCTTAATTGCTCACGAAGTCGTCTTAAAGACCAACTTCGGCCAAGTCTTTACGCTGCCGGAACTTTTCATTTTTGCCGACGAAATTGCTGCCTTCCATCCACTGACGGAAGCAGAATACAATCGCTTAGTAAAAACGTTACAAGCCTAAGGAGAATCCCCTATGAAACTCATGATTGCCTCAGACATTCACGGCTCGGCCTACTACTGCCAGCTCCTCATGGAACGCTACGCAACAGAACAACCAGACCAGCTCATCCTCTTAGGAGACATACTCTATCACGGCCCGCGTAATGCGCTCCCTAAAGACTATAGCCTAAAAGACGTCATTCCCATGCTCAATGCAGTGAAAAATACCATTCTCTGCGTTCGTGGCAACTGCGATTCTGAAGTAGACCAAATGGTACTAGGCTTCCCTATCATGGCCGATTATAGCCTCGTGTACACCGGTAAGACGAGGATTTTCGTCACCCACGGCCATCTCTATAATCTCGACCATTTGCCACCGCTTCAGCCGGGCGAATATTTGCTGCACGGTCACACCCATGTGCCGCGTTGGACGCCTTTTGGCAATCATAACGTCTATCTCAATCCTGGCTCCGTGTCTATTCCGAAAGAAGACAGTCCCCATAGCTATATGATGATTACGGATACGGAAATGACCTGGAAAGACTTAGACGGCAACACGTATCATGCCTTATCATTATAAAAACATGCAAAAATCCCCCGACGGTTCGTCCATCGGGGGAATCTTTATTTAGTGATGATGACCGTGGTAATGGCGTTCGTTGTCAATATCTCGTTCTAAAATTTTACCCGTTTTCGCATCAATCGTCAAATCGCCGTCCCAAATCGATTCGGTCTGGAAATCGACTTCATATACTTGATATCCGTCATCATAATCCCATTCAATCTTTTGAATTGTCGCGCCGGGGTATTCTTTTTGCACGATTTGTTCCACGTCTTGCGTGCTAATGTTAGCCAAGGCACTCGGCATAACCCATGCACTACTAACAGCTAATACAGCTAAGATGGTACCTTAAAGTTATGTATTCCATTATATACTTTATCATTAAGCATGCATTTCTGTATGGATATGATAATTAATACATCATATGTTCAATTTCTACTTTCTATTTCATTAGATTTTTACCATGGAAAGGATGAAATCGCGTCCTATTGACATTTTGTCATTACACTAAGCTAATTGCGGGAAAGTTAATGGGCTTAATGATTCTCCAACCCGCAGCCAAGTCTCCCATTAGGAAAAAGGTTCAGAGGACAATACACTTAGCATTAAAAAAAACTCCTAGCTACCGCTAGGAGTTCTTTTTTAATATACCTGTACTTTTTTATATATACAGTCTT
The DNA here is from genome assembly GCA_900540735.1 of uncultured Megasphaera sp. Classification (GTDB taxonomy): domain Bacteria; phylum Bacillota; class Negativicutes; order Veillonellales; family Megasphaeraceae; genus Megasphaera. The sequence continues at coordinate 128,719 of UQHB01000001.1, forward strand.
ATTTATTGACACGTACACGTTCGATAGTAGCGTTACCATCTTTGTCTTGTGCAACTGTATCAATATGGAAGTACTGTAATTCTTTCTGGAATTCGTTAACGAGGCGGCTATCTACTTCAGCACCTTTTTGACGTGCGTTGTAGATAATCTGAGCGAATTCATAACGAGTCAAGCTACGATCGCCTTTGAATGTACCATCAGGATAGCCTTGAACGAGGCCATTCTTAGCCATTGTTGCAACAGCTTCGTAAGCCCAGTGATTTTCTGGAACATCCGGGAATACTGTTGTCGATTCAACTTTTTCATCTGTACCGAGGAGAGCATTAACCATAGCTGCGAGTTTCTGGATTTGAGCGTCCTGTTTGCTTACAGTGTCGCGTAAATCTTTAATTTCTTTAGCCATAGCTGTACGAGAGTTGTTGACATGGCTGGAGCCGGCACCGAGTTTGAAGGAGAGACCAGCATTAACGGAGTTGTTATCGCTGTTGCCGATAGTACCGCCAACAGAAATCATAACGTCTTCATTCGGACGATAGTAAGCACCGAGAGCGGCAGCGTTTTCACCGCGGTAGTTACCATAGCCTGCGGCGAAGTCCCATTTAGCATCCGGGTCGAAATCAAGCGGATGGAGAGCGGCGAGAGCGGCAACGCCAGCGATACCTTTCTTGCTGTTGCTGTCTACGCTATCGATTTTGCTGGAGAGCTGGCTATCAGCAGCCTGGAAGGATTTAATGATTTCTTCATCAGCATCTTTGCGGGCAGCCTGTTCTTTTTCGATGGCCTGGGTATTGAGGTTAACGCCAGTTGTCAAGTTAGTTGCGCCATTCTGCATTACGCCATTACCAGTGAGTTTTAATGCTGTATCAGCTTTCCAGCCATTCTTGTCGATTTTGGCATCTTGTTCAGCGTTTTTCTTGTCATTAGCAACTTTGTTATCATAAACTTGACCACTAAGGGCAGTGAGATGATCGCCTTGAGCTTTGATAACTTCACCTTGCTGTGCAATTGTGTTTTTATTATTTTGAATTGCATCTGCATTGGCTTTAATATTAGTTGCATTTTCCTTAATATTTTTATCCTGACCAGCATTTTGTTTATTGATGGAATCAATATTTTCTTTTGTATTTTATGCTAGATCTTTAATTGCATCTTTATTGGTTGCAATTGCATCTTTATTTTTCTGAATAGCAGCTTTATTAGTCTGAATAGCAGCTTTATTAGTCTGAATATCTTCGACGAAAACTGCCTGTGCCGGTACTGCTGCAACGCCAGCCGTTGTAGCGACGAGAGCTGCCAAGACTGCAGCTTTACATGTAGCTTTACCACTGCGTTTTGCGAACTCGGAAGCAACAACATAGCATTGTTTCGTTTTACTCCATACTACTTTGTAAACATGATTCATAATATTATTCCTCCTAATATAATTCAAAGTACCAAAAGATAGGGTATCCAGCATACGACGCGATAGTCTATACCTTTATACAGTATAAACATATAGTCATGTATAACGTTTCACCTTTTCCTTTTAGTTATAACATAGCCCTATTTCAAATTCATCACGTCATTATCTTCTGTCTTTCATTTATTACTTTACCACAATGGTAACAAAAAAACAAGTATATTACACATACAATGATACAATGAAAAGAGATGATGGAATTAATTACGACATATAATCACTAAAAAAGCGTGAGTATTTTTACCCCCCCCCCTGTATATTTAAATTATATGTTACATTTTCTTTTTTATGTAACAATCGTTTAGGTAAAAATCAATATTATTCGGATAATTTTCAGCAATATTATTACACATATCCATATTCTCCTAATTACCTCCCCTTCCCTACATAATACCATTCAGTCATAATCATGCAATAAAAAACAGCGACAGAATCTGTCGCTGCTTATATGTTCTCTATTCTTTTTTCACTTACGCACCCAAAATCGTGCCAACAATAATCCCTAAATACGTGCCAATGACGTAGCCAAAGGTACCGACGAGCATAGCCGGGCCAATGAGGCTCGTCCAGCCTTGGGAAATGGCCATGCCTGCCGCTGTGGTTGGGCCGCCAATATTGGCATTAGACGCGAGAATAATATCTTCCAAGTCAAAATGGAAAATCTTACCTCCAATGAAGCAAAAGAGCATATTGACGACGACGATGAAGAAGCAGAATACAAAGAGCAACGGCGCGTTGCGGACAATATCATAAATCGATGCCGGTACACCGATGACGAAGAAGAAGAGATAAATAAGATAGGTCCCAATTTCTTGGGCACCGCGCATGGAGCTTGCCTGTTTTTCAAAGCCTGTCGCGTAAATCATAGAAATAAGCGTAATCCACACGTATTCACTACTAAAGAACGTATTGACCATCGTCAGGAACCCATTGGTCTTTGGAATCACGCCGCCGAGGACAGCGGCCAAGCCTTTGGAGACGGCGACAACGATGACCGCGTAAGTCACATCCATAGCAATATCTTTGAGGGAAATTTCTTTTTTACCCCAGTACGAAGCCGCTAAGGTCTTACCGTCTTCACTCTTCCCTTTCGTTTCTACTTCCGTAATATGCGGATGTGTATAGAGCCGCCGAAAAACGGCGTTCCCTGCAATGGCTAAGAGAATCAAGAAGTAAATGGCCATGTTAAGGTTATCGGCGACGACGGTTGCAGAAATGACAGTGCCGCTCGTCTTGAAGGCATCGGCTAAAGCAATGAAGTTCACGCCGCCGCCAATATAAGAGCCGGTCATCATGGCTGCCACTTTCGGCAATTCATCAATGTACGCACCCATAAACATAGTCCCCCAGACGGCACCGCAGACTGTACCAGCCGCACCGATGAGGAAGACGAAGAGCATGCGCCCTGTTTGTTTCCAAATTTTATGTAAATTAGAATCTAATAACAATAAGGGAATGGCCAGCGGCACGGCATAGCCCCAGACGAAATCATCAAAAATGGGAGCATGCGTCGGAATGATGTGTAAATTGACTAAAACGAGGGCAATAATGATGGCAATGACTGCGCCAGAGACTTTCGAGGCCCATGCATAGGTTTGTTCTAAATAAATAGATAGGGCTACAGAGCCGCACATAATAGCTCCTAAGAGCCACGTATTGTCTGGTTGAATCCAAGACATGAGTCGTCAATCCTTTCCATAAAAAATCTCCCGCCAGAAAGACGGGAGATTTCGGTTCTATCTATCGTACGCGTACGATTAGCCTTGCTGTTTGCTGCGCATTGCTTTCTTCCGATCATGTTTGTCGAGGATAGCTTTGCGGATACGAATGTTCTTCGGCGTAACTTCGACGAGTTCGTCGTCGTTAATCCATTCGAGGGATTTTTCAAGGCCCATATCTTGCGGCGGAACGAGGCGAAGTGCTTCGTCAGATGCAGAAGAACGCGTATTCGTGAGGTGTTTCTTCTTGCATGGGTTAACGTCGATATCGACATCACGGTTGCTTTCCCCAACGACTTGACCGAGGTAGATTTCCTGACCCGGTTTGATGAACATCGTACCGCGGTCCTGCAAGTTGAAGATACCATAGCCTGTTGTCGTACCAGCTTCAAAAGCTACTAAGCTGCCACGGGTACGGCCTGGGATATCGCCTTTCCAAGGAGCATAGCCATGGAAGACATGGTACATAATGCCAGTACCTTTCGTAGCCGTTAAGAATTCGCTACGGAAACCGATAAGGCCACGAGCCGGGATGATGAATTCGAGACGTGTATAGCCTTTGAGGTCTGTCATGTTGACCATTTCTGCTTTACGAGTGCCGAGTTTTTCCATAACAGCGCCCATGTATTCTTGCGGTACGTCGATGGTGAGGGCTTCGAGAGGTTCGCATTTTTTGCCGTTAATTACTTTTGTAATAACGCTTGGTTTACCAACCTGTAATTCATAGCCTTCACGGCGCATTTCTTCGATAAGGACAGCGATGTGGAGTTCGCCACGTCCCGATACTTTGAAGGCATCAGCACTGTCTGTTTCTTCGACGCGAAGGGAAACGTTCGTCTGGATTTCCCGGAAGAGACGATCCCGTAAATGACGGCTCGTTACATAATCGCCTTCTTGACCAGCGAAGGGGCTGTCGTTGACGTAGAAAATCATGGACAACGTCGGTTCGTCAATGTTGATTTTCGGTAATGCTTCCGGATTTTCCGGGTCGGCTACGGTTTCGCCAATTTTCAAATCGGCAATACCGACGATGCAGGCAATTTCACCCATGGAAACTTCGTCTTTTTCGACACGTTTCAAGCCTTCGTATACATAGACGCGGCCAACTTTGGCTTTCCGCTGGCTTTCACCGTCAACGATAACGACTTGCTGATTCGGTTTAACTTTACCGCGAACGACACGGCCAACAGCGATTTTACCAACATAGTCATCGTAGTCAAGAGTCGTAACCATGAACTGGAGCGGGCCGTCTGGATCGCCTTTCGGGCACGGGCAGTATTTAACAATTGTTTTAAAGAGCGGTTCGAGGTTGTCGCTTTCGTCATCCATGGAGTATTTTGCAATACCATCACGGCCATTAGCGTAAATAACCGGGAAATCGAGCTGATCATCGTCAGCGTCTAATTCCATGAATAATTCGAGGACTTCGTCTTCTACTTCGGATACACGCGCACCTGGTTTATCGATTTTATTAATAACAACGATAGGTTTCAATTTTTGTTCTAACGCTTTGCGAAGAACGTATTTCGTCTGCGGCATGGGGCCTTCAAATGCATCGACGAGCAAGAGTACGCCGTCGACCATATTCAAGACACGTTCGACTTCGCCGCCAAAGTCAGCATGCCCCGGTGTATCAACGATGTTGATTTTAACACCTTCATGCATGACAGACGTGTTTTTGGACAAGATAGTAATACCCCGTTCCCGTTCGATATCACCGGAGTCCATAACCCGGTCTTCTACTTTTTCATTTGAACGGAAAACATGGCTCTGTTTGAGCATGGCATCAACCAAGGTCGTTTTACCATGGTCAACGTGGGCAATAATAGCAATATTACGGATATCTTTGCGTTCCATCTAAGTCCTCTCCTATGTCTCTAATTAAAAGTATCTAGTTGAATATATGTAACTTGCACAGTATAGCACAAAATAGAAAAATAGGGAATAGCTAATACGGCTTCTTTCCCTATTTCTTACCAATTTTTGACTCAATCTTCACCGACAATGCGGATTTCTGGTTCTAAATGCACGCCGTGTGCTGCTTCGACGCGGTGCTGTACTTCATGAATAACAGCCAGGACATCATGAGCTGATGCGTGACCGCGATTGACGACGAAACCAGCGTGTTTCTTCGACACTTCTGCATCACCGTGAGATAAACCTTTGAGGCCAGTCTGGTCAATCAAGGTGCCGGCAAAATATCCCGGCGGCCGTTTAAAGGTACTGCCGGCGCTATGCATGTCTAAAGGCTGTTTGCTTTCGCGGCGCTGCGTCAAATCATCCATTAACGCTTTGATTTCATCCTTATCGCCGCGGCGGAGCTGTAATTCTGCTTCGACGACAAATTCTTGGGATTTTTGGAACCGGCTCTGGCGATAACCAAATCCTAAGTTCGGTGCTTCATACGTGTAGACGTCGCCCGTCCCGGTAACAGCGCGGACACGGGAGACGACGAAGCTCATTTCGCCGCCATAAGCACCGGCATTCATAAAGACGGCACCACCTAAGGTTCCTGGAATGCCGCAGGCAAATTCAATACCTGTTAGGCCTTGGTCTAAAGCAAAGGCGCAAATGTCTTTGAGCATCAGGCCCGCACTGGCTAAAATTTTCGTGTCGTTACAAGACAAGACTTTCGTCATGTTGTTGAGCTGAATGACGACACCGCGAATGCCGCCGTCACGGACGAGGACGTTGGAGCCGCCGCCCAAGACGAGTACCGGCAAATTCAAGGCTTTTGCCTCCCGCATGGCCAGGGACATTTCTTTGACAGATTGCGGCAAGACGAGGACGTCTGCCGGTCCGCCGACGGCAAAGGTCGTATGCTTTTTCATCGGTTCGTTGATGAGCATACGGTCTTTGGGGATGCCTTCCCCTAAGGTCGTGACAAACTGTGTCAATATTTCGTTATTGATCAAGGATACTCATTCCTTCTGCCATTGCGTTTTGAATAATCTGGAAGATTTCACCAGCCATGGACTGCCACACGGTATAGTTGTGTAAGTACGTCATAGCTTCGGCGTTTTGTTTAATTTGATCAGCCATCGTATTGAGCTGATCCACTTTCTTTTTAATGGGCTTATCGCCCATCGACTGGGCATACGCGAGCTGGGCCTGCAGCATCAAATATTCTTTGACTAATTTCGCTGCTTTCGGGTCCTTTGCCAGCTCTTTGCCGGCATCGAGTAAAGCCTGATATTCTTTAGCACTGTGAATTGATTTGGCTAATTCATGGGCTTTATCATATATTTCCATGGTGTGCACCTCATTATTTCAAATTTTCAATGCCAATACCGCCTTTAGCCATGCCTGGGAAGCCCAGTTGGCGCAATGCTTCGTACGAAACGATAGCGACCGTATTAGACAAGTTTAAGCTCCGAGCGCCGTCCACCATGGGCACGCGGAAGCATCGTTCCGGGTTCTTTTTCAGCAGGCTTTCCGGAAGGCCCTTTGTTTCTTTCCCAAAGACGAGCAAGTCGTCGTTAGTGAACTGAATATCAGCGTAGCACTGCGTCGCTTTTGTAGTTAAATAAAAAAAGCGATGCCCTGCGTACATTTCTAATACTTCATCGAAATTTTCATGAATCTTTACGTCCACGAGAGGCCAATAATCAAGACCTGCTCGTTTTAAATGTTTGTCATCAAGGGAAAAGCCTAAGGGCTTTACCAAGTGCAGCGTTATATGATTTGCTGCGCATAAGCGGGCAATATTGCCCGTATTGCCGGGGATTTCCGGCTCTACCATGACGATATGCATACTATCACTCACTCTCCACGAAATATTGTACAAGATTTTATGAAGAAGTACAAGAGTTTGTGCGCACGAATCCCTTGCAACCTCGCAGCGACATTGCAAAATATGGCTATATGTGCTATACTAATATTAATTAATAACTATTATTAATAATATTTTTCAATATGTGTAGCGAGGTGTTTTTCCATGGATATGCTCGATAATATCGCCCAGTACCCCATTTATTTTGCTCCTGGCTGTAAGCTCTTGCAGTTGCAACCGAAATTAGTTTCTGATGTGTATGATTACTTACGGAAACTCTTTGGCAACATCCATTTGTATACGCGCTGCTGCGTCCTCGACGATGCACAACAGCATGATGAAGAAGCTGTCTTCATTACCTTATGTGATTCCTGTTTCAAAATCTACGGCGAAACATACGCAAACCTTCATATGCGTAACTTCTGGGATGTCTATGCAGAATACAAAGACGTTTATCCTTTAGGCGATGAAGAAGGCAAATTAAAAGAAGAATTAAAAACAACGTTCTGCGGCTCTGTCCCGGCTAAGCATATGCGCAGCTGGTACGAAGAATGGCAGAACTGGAGCGTTGCTAGTACGGAAAAGAACTAAGGAGGGCTTATGAACTTCACCTATTACGGTCATGCCGCTTTTTCTCTGAGCGACGGCACGACGACGATTCTCTTCGACCCGTTTATTACAGATAATCCGTGGACCAATGTCTGTCCTACAGCCATTGGCTGTCAGTATATTGCCATTACCCACGCCCATCACGACCACTACGGCGATGCCGAAGCCATTGCTAAAGCCAATGATGCAACCATAATCAGTACAGCAGAAGTAGCTGGTAAAGCGGCGGCGGCAGGCTGTAAGGCTCATGCCATGCACGTCGGCGGCAGTGCGAAATTCCCATTCGGCACAATTCGCTTGACTCCGGCTTTCCACGGCTCAGGTATTGCCGGCGGTCTGGCGTGCGGCATCATCGTCGAAATGGACGGCAAACGAGTCTACTTTGCAGGCGACACAGGACTCTATTCAGATATGAAAATCCTCAATCGTTTCGGCCCTATTGACTGCGCTATCCTCCCTATTGGCGATAACTTCACCATGGGCATAGACGACGCAGCCTTAGCAGCATCGTGGATTCAACCGAAATTCGTCATTCCTGTCCATTACAAGACGTGGCCTGTCATTGACGCAGACCCACATGCGTATAAAAAACTCACAGAATCGCATTATCATGTCGATGTTCAAATCGTTGAGCCCGGCACATCATACGATTTCTAATTGCTTCGTACCGTATAGGTTATCTCCTTAACAGCAAAAAGACGATGGCATTCGCCACCGTCTTTTTTTATTGCAACGTTCTTATGCTGAAGCTTTGACGTCATCTTCTTCGTCTTCTTCAGGCACGATGAGACTGGTAATCGTCGCCTGCGTATCGACGTGCCGTCCTAAGACAGTATCATATTTTTTCACAATGATAGCACTGATTAAGGTTCCAATGATGGCACCAACAACGGATAATTCTACAGCACCGCCACTCATGGTGTAGCCAAAAATCGCCCCAGCAGCAAGAAATACTAAGGGTACAACAAAGCACATAAAGGCACCCATCGCCAAGGGGCCGTCTTCCACTTCATAGCGGACGTTCTGCCCTTCTGTCGCAGCAATCGGATTTTTCGCCGTCAAATAGACCCGTTCGGCACCAAAGCATTCACTGCAAGCAACATATAAATGGTCACGGCTAATGCGTACTTTTGCTAAGCCGTCGTCTTTGATTTCTTCGACAATTCCTTCACCAATTCGCATCGTATCACCTCATTACATACAAACGATAATTTCTACTAATTTAGTATACCATTTCTATTCATAAAAGACAATCCGTTTTTCCATGTATACAAAAAAGACGCACCCTCTAGAGAGTGCGTCTATAGGCGTTACGAAAAATGAGGCGTATCGTCGTCGGGAAGGACGGAAATAGCCATGCCGTCGTGGAACATATCCCAAATGCTCTGAGATACATCGCTTTCCCCTAAAAGCTGCAATGTCAGCGTACACGGCATAAAGCCAATGGGCTCCCACGCCGATGTCGCTTCGTAGAGCGCGTCTTCTAAGGCTTGCAAAAATTCATGTAACGTCATCGTCTCCAGTGTTGCTTCTTCTTTTTTCATTCTCTGCTCCCAGTGTATTCGGCCCTAGCCGTTGCGCTGGGCATATTCAGATTCTACTTTCGCTTCTACCATAGAGGCCTTTTCTTCGATTTCTAAAATCTGAGCCATCATCGTATCTACGAAGGTCTTGTCTTTAATGTAATTGAGGTTAATACGGACGCTGTAAAAGGCGGACCGCATAGCTGCTCTGGCATTCATCGCCGCAATAGCCCCATCCGTAATGACCCAAGCATTGCCATACTGGACAGTCTGTTCTGCCAGTTGGACGAGGTCAAAAATATCCTTTCCTAGCTCAAAAGGTATCGTTGCCGCATCGACAAAGGCTTGCTGCACAATAGCCGTACGGTTCGGCGTATCTTTGGGCAGGCGCACAGCCTTGATGACCCGGTCAAAGGCTTTGGCATCTTCTTCAATACCTTGTAAATACCGTTGCCGTAATCCTTGGGCTTTATCGCGAATGCTCTGCATGACAATGTCTACGTCTTCATAGACTTTTTTGCCAATCGTTAAATTGGCTACCATTTCGACGAGAGCTGCAGCTGAGGCCGCCGTCATGGCCGCAATCGCGCCGCCGCCAGGGACCGGTTCCTTTGAGGCCGTCGCGGCTAAGAGTTTATCGACAGGCCAAGACTGAAACGGCGTACCAGCGTCTTTAGAATAATCCTGTAATGGTTCCATTTTCATCAATATCCATTCTATTGGCTGCCGGTACTTTCGGTAAGCCCGGCATGGTCATAATATTGCTCGTCTGGCAAACGATAAAGCCTGCGCCTGTGCAAACGCGTACATCTTTGACCGTAACTGTAAAGTCTTTCGGCGCACCGAGGAGAGCCGGGTTATCGGACAAGGAATACTGCGTTTTTGCGACGCAAATAGGCATTTTATCAAGGCCAAACTGTTCTAGTTCTTTAATCTGTTTTTTCGCATTTCCTTCAAAGACTACGTCTTTACCGCCGTAAATCTTCTGGACAATGGTCGTGAGCTTCTGGGGAATCGAATCGTTCACATCATAGAGCGGTTCGTACGGTGTCTGCGGCGTCTGCGCTAAGGCATAGACTTTTTCAGCCATTTCTTTGCCACCTGCGCCGCCTTCAGCCCAGCAATTATTGAGGGCTACTTCTACGCCGTAGTCTTCACAGAGCTGACGGAAACGATTGATTTCTGCGTCTGTATCAGTAGCAAATTTATTGATGCCTACGAGGACAGGCACGTTGAACTGGCGCATATTTTCAATATGTTTAGCAAGGTTTGCAAAACCTTTTTCCATAGCTGCGACATTTTCAGTCTGTAATTCTTTTTTATCTACGCCGCCATGCATTTTGAGGGCACGGACAGTTGCTACGATAACGACGGCATTCGGTTTGATACCGCCAAAGCGGCAGACAATATCCATGAATTTTTCAGCACCTAAATCTGCACCAAAGCCTGCTTCGGTAACGGCAATATCGCCCATTTTCATAGCCAATTTCGTCGCTACAATAGAGTTGCAGCCGTGGGCAATGTTGGCAAAGGGACCGCCGTGAATGAGAGCCGGTGTATGTTCAATGGTCTGAACGAGATTCGGCTTAATAGCATCTTTCATGAGAATGGCCATCGCTCCGGCCACGCCGAGCTGACCAGCCGTAACGAAGTTGCCGTCTAAGTCATAGGCAACGGTAATATTCGCCATCCGTTTTTTCAGGTCCATTAAGTCACTGGCTAAGCAGAGAACCGCCATGATTTCAGACGCAACCGTAATCATGAAGCCGTCTTCTCGTGGGAAGCCGCAGACTTTACCGCCCATGCCGACGACGACGTGGCGGAGAGCGCGGTCATTCATGTCGAGGACCCGTTTCCAAATGACGCGGCGAACGTCAATGCGCAAGGCATTGCCTTGGTGTACATGGTTGTCAATGGCTGCTGCTAAGAGATTGTTAGCCGCTGTAATGGCGTGCATATCGCCTGTGAAATGGAGATTAATATCTTCCATCGGAAGGACCTGAGAATAGCCGCCGCCAGCAGCACCGCCTTTAATCCCAAAGACCGGGCCAAGGGACGGTTCACGCAAGGCTACGACTGCTTTGTGGCCAATTTTATTTAAGGCTTGCGCTAAGCCAATGGTCGTCAACGTCTTGCCTTCACCAGCCGGTGTCGGCGTAATAGCCGTGACGAGGACGAGTTTGCCGTCTTCTTGTTTGGACAGTCTCTTAATTGCATCAAATGAAATCTTTGCTTTATATTTGCCATATAATTCTACATCATCATCGGTTAAACCTACTTGCTTTGCTACTTTCGTAATAGGCTGTAACGTTGCTGCCTGGGCAATTTCAATATCGCTCGGTACGTTTGCCATGATTTAGAATCACTCCTTTTCTCATAAAAAAACACCGACACTTCTGGAATCTTTGCCCAGACGGCCGGCTTATTCACATCATGCTCCCTGTGGTATACTCCACTTCCGTCAGTCACATGACTACACGCTTATTATACAAGAAAACCAGAAGGACTGTCAATGTATAGCCCTCCTGGTTTCTGTTACTTATACATAATGATATAAGGACGAAGACATTTGGCCGCTGTAATGCATTTTGCGTACGAGCGACGCACAGCCATCCATTAATTGTTCAATCGCTTTGCGCTTCATAACAGATAAGGATATATTCCCTTGCCGTTCGACTAGGTCAATCATAGAATCGACAGCATACGAGGCCATCATGCCTAAGAGGAACTGCCGTACATCCCTTTCGCTGAGCTTCCCTGCAGGGAACACTAAGCCTAAGACGCGCCGTACTTGCCGTACAGCACTCGTAGTGGCATACCAAATGGAGCCGGCAAAAAAACCTGCTTCAATTTCTGCAGCTGTAGGAATATAAAAAGGAATACCTTGGCGGTCGTGCAAAATAGATAAGGCATTGCCGCTCTGTAAAATCGGCGTATAATACACGGCATCTTGCCGCACTTCACCGTGGAGCAAGGCCGACGGAATCTGTTGGAGCATGGCCACTAACGAAGACTGGTCAATAGTAAAGCGTTTGTGTCTGTTAAATACTTTGACCAATACGTCAAGCGGCGTAATGCCGTATAAACCATGACACACAAAGACACACTGCATGAGCCAATGATAGCGGCGGCGTTGCGACTGAAAAGCTAGCGTGCAAATCTGATTCCAAGCCGGTGCCACCGTCGGGTCGATGGTCACTTCGTGCGCATTGACATAGGTCACAAGCCCAGCTGCAGCGAGCGTATCAAAGGCATCCTTTTTCGTCACCCTGTACATGCCCTTCCCATGGATGGCCCGTTTGATAGACGCTACTTCTTGGTCACTTAAACACAAAAATACACCTTCTAAAGACGGTTCTTCCTGCGCCTGCGGTTCTTCTTCAGTCGCATGTAACACAGCATATATATCTTTAGCCGTTGTACCATCTTGCTGGAAAATCGGTAAATCAACAACTTTTGCTACATACGTATTTACTTCTTCTAGTAAATTTTCATTCCACCAAAAAGGTTCCCATTTCTCCAGTTCTTCTTCTTTTAACACCGTAAAGGCTGCTATATTGGCACACGTATCTGGCGGACACTGGCTCTTTCCTTTGAGCACTACCGGATAGGCACTATCGTAATCATCAACTATCTCTTCGATGAGAATATCATGAGCCCAGCCGTCGCCAGCACCATAGGTATACGTCACATGCTTGCCTGCTGTAAGCCAGGCATCGAGCGTCGTCGCAGCCGCATCCAACATGCCTTCTGCAAACGTGCTGTCGTATCGTTCTGCAATCGTTATCCGTTCTTTAGCAATACTAAAGACGCTGTCGTAATCGCCGTCCCAGCCCATTACTTCATTTATGAGTATCGTCCATGCCGAACAGGTCAGCCCTGCCGGAATGATCATGCGCCGCCAAATAGGCGGTTTCATGCCTTTCAAGGAAATCTTAACTTGATATGCTTTCATACATAGTCCTTTCTGTGATTCATAAGATGTACTGTCGTATTGTAGCATATCTTCTATGAATAGGATAGATGATGCAAGCATTGTTCTTTACTAACTATAAAGAAATCATCATAATCACTAGACTCTCTTGCTTGAGCAAGTATATGTAAACCTTGACCTTTTCTTTAAAAATATACCTATTTTGCACTATCCTAGCGCAATCCCTTCCTTTTCAATATTCTGATAATAAGGCATTCCGTGTTCACGTTTTTTAAATAAATCTACGTTTTGGAATACTGGCGAAATCCATATATCATACTGAAGGTTATAATTCATCGTAATCCATCTTATTCATAGTTATCACCTCGTATGTATATATTTATTATAACATAATTTACCTCATTCCAAGAGAACAACTTCCTAATACATACACGTAGCTTTAGCGTCTTTCAAAATGAAGTATCAAAATAGTATAAAAGACAAAAAGAAACCGCTGAAAACCTAGCGATTATGCTGGTTTCAGCGGTTTTATGATTTATTCCCATTCAATCGTAGCAGGTGGTTTACTCGTAATATCGTAGACGATACGGTTAATATGGGACACTTCGTTGACGATACGATTCGACACTTTATCGAGGACATCGTACGGAATACGTGCCCAATCGGCAGTCATGAAGTCTGTCGTCGTGACACCGCGCAGAGCAAGCGTATAATCATACGTCCGGAAATCGCCCATAACGCCGACTGTACGGTTGCTCGTGAGGACTGCAAAGTACTGGTTAATGGAACGTTGGAGTCCGGCGTTAGCAATTTCTTCACGGAAAATAGCGTCGGCATCGCGAAGGATATCGAGTTTTTCTTTCGTAATTTCACCCATAATGCGAATCGCCAGGCCTGGACCAGGGAAAGGCTGCCGCCATACGAGGTAATCTGGGAGACCGAGTTCCGCACCGAGTTCACGGACTTCGTCTTTAAAGAGGTTGCGGAGCGGTTCGATGAGGCCTTTGAAGTCAACAACTGCAGGAAGGCCACCGACGTTATGATGGCTCTTAATGACAGCAGCATCGCCTGCACCCGATTCGATAACGTCCGGGTAAATCGTCCCTTGCGCAAGGAAATCAACAGAACCAATTTTCCGGCCTTCATCTTCAAAGACGCGGATAAATTCTTCGCCAATGATTTTCCGTTTCTTTTCCGGTTCGCTTATGCCAGCGAGTTTATCGAGGAAACGTTTCGATGCATCTACACGGATGAAATTCATGCCCGAATCTTTGAAAGCCGCTTCGACTTCATCGCCTTCGTTTTTCCGCATCAGGCCGTGGTCAACGAAGATACAGGTGAGTTGACTGCCAACAGCCTTAGAAATAAGGGCTGCTGCTACAGAGCTATCGACACCGCCCGAAAGAGCAAGGACGACTTTGCCATCTCCGACGGTTTTCTTAATGTCTTCTACAGCCGTTTTCGCGTAGTTTGCCATAGTCCATGTGCCGGTGCAGCCGCAAATCGTAAAGAGGAAGTTATGGAGCATTTCTTTGCCGTGCTCCGTGTGGAGTACTTCCGGATGATACTGCATAGCATAAAGTTTTTTAGCCGGGTTCTGCATGGCTGCGACAGGGCAGTTTTCTGTATGCGCAACGATTTCAAATCCGTCTGGAATGGCTACGACATAGTCCTGATGGCTCATCCAAACGATTTCTTGTTCTTGTAAGCCCGTAAATAAAGGAGATTCCGTGTTGACCGTTACAGGGGTCTTGCCAAATTCGCGCATTTCAGCGTGTTCGACTGTACCGCCCAAGGTCTGTGCCATGAACTGCATACCGTAGCAAAGGCCCAATACAGGGATGCCTAAATGGAAGACTTCTTCTTCAATTTTCGGCGCATTGTCTTCGTATACGCTGGCCGGGCCGCCTGTAAAAATGATGCCTTGCGGCTGGAGTTCTTTGATTTTTGCTAATGCCTTTTCGTAGGGAAATACTTCGCAGTACACGTGGTTTTCACGGACGCGCCGTGCAATCAGTTGGTTGTACTGTCCACCAAAATCGACAACAACGATGAGTTCTTTGTTATCCATTTTTTCCTCCTCATGGATGTAATGTTAAGGTTAGACATAGAGTCTAACAAGTATGATACATCATTATATCATGAATAGTGATATAGAAAAAGGGATATTCTCATATATACGACAAAAACCTCGTCACATTCAATGACAAGGTTTGTTGCATGTGTTTATCCCCTGTCGGGGAAAGGTCTTTCAAATACTGTCCCTGAAAAGTGGCTTGCACACTAGCTCTATAAGCCACTTTGCGACGCAGATTACATATAATACTAAAATCTAATGATAATACTCTCAAAATCATTCACAATCAACATAGTATCTATAGCGACGCGGATTTTTTAATAACAGTATTTGGAATACATTTAGTATACTATATAATTTTCTTTTTGACAATGCATACAAAAAAAGCCTGCATGCTTTCGCACACAGGCTTTCTGATTCTCTTACTGCAAGAGTGCCGCGATTTCTTGGATACTCTTCTTACCGAAGTGGACATCTTTACCGTTAATAATCATGCAAGGCACACTCATAATATGATATTTAGATTTTAAATCAGGGAAATGCTGCAAATCATACATATCCGTATGAATATACGGCGACGCTGTAGCGAGGCGTTGCGCACCCATGACAACTTCCGGGCACATCGTGCACGACAGGGACACCATGATGTCGACCTGGACAGGTTTCTTTGCGTCGTTAATCTTCGCTAAAGCCTGTTGCACGTCGGAGTCAATAGCCTGCCCTTGGCCGGCGACGTTATAGAGTGCCAAAATGAAGGAGTTAAATTCATGTCCCCCTGGTACGCTATGGAAGACAATGCCGCTTGGCGTGCCGTCTGCATGGAAGAGTTCCAAGCCTGGTGCTTTGCCATCGGCGACAGGAGCCGTTTCACCTTCGATTTTATCGGTAAGGCTGCTGATTTCACTGAGGAAATCCTTCATTTCCGCAGAGAAGCTGCTATCATCGAGCCATGCTTTGACTTTCACAGGGCCTGCGAATTTATCAAAGACTGGTGCCAATTTCGCACGGATTTCATTAGAAATGAACTGTGTGTCATCGTCACCGCCTTGAGGCTGCGACGAAATCGCTTCTTGCCGTTCGTGGAGCCGTGCTTCGTTGACAGCAGGACGCGAGAATTCAGGCAGATTCAGCTTTTTGTGCAGAGCTAAAATGACTTTTTCTGCTGCTGTTGCCGCAATGGCACCGTCCGAGACAGCCGTTACGACTTGGCGTAAATTCTTGATGCACACGTCGCCAGCTGCGTAGACACCGGGCACATTGGTCTGATTATTTTCATCAGTCAAGACATACCCTTGTTCATTCAAGTCTACTTTTCCTTTGACGAGGCCTGTGTTCGGCACGTAGCCAGCAAAGACGAAGATACCAAAGCTTTCACCGTCTTTACTGTCGTAGCTCCAAGTTTCACCGGTTTTATTATTTTTAAATTCCGCATGAGATAAGAGCTGCGGCCCATTGGCCAAGACGACTTCCGTATTAAAGAGGACTTTAATCTTCGGATGTTCTTTCAATTCATCTGCAACGGTCTGAGCGCAGGCAAAATGGTCTTTCCGTACGCAAATGGTAACGCTTTTCGCGTATTTCGTAAGGAAAATACTTTCTTCCACTGCTGCAAAGCCGCCGCCAATGACGAAAATATCCATGCCGCTAAAGAATTCACCGTCACAGGTTGCACAATAAGCAATGCCGCGGCCTTGGAATTCTTTTTCCCCAGCAAAGCCGACTTTCCGCGGATTTGCACCGAGAGCTAAGACGACAGACAAGGCTTTGATGTCCCCTGCCGTCGTATGGACGACTTTGACATCTTCGCCTAAGTCCAGGTCGAGGACTTCAGCAATCTGAAATTCTGCGCCGAAGGCTTCAGCCTGTTCGTGCATCGTGTCAGTCAACGCCTTACCGCTCGTGCTTTTCACACCGGGATAGTTGACCACATCGGCAGTAATCGTAATTTGACCGCCGATTTTTTCTTTTTCTAAGACTAATACTTTGTATTTGGCCCGGGCCAAGTACATGGCTGCACTTAGTCCCGCCGGGCCGCCGCCAACGATGACGGCATCATACATCGTATCCATATCTTATAAAGCACCGACTAAGTCGAAGCTCGGTTTTAAGGTTTCAGCACCTGGCTGCCATTTAGCCGGGCACACTTGGTCGCCGTGCTGTGCTACGAACTGAGAAGCTTCTACTTTGCGGAGAAGTTCTGTTGCATTACGGCCAACGTTACCAGCATTTACTTCGTAAGCCACGATTCTGCCTTCCGGATTGATAACGAATGTGCCCCGTTCAGCAAGGCCGTCTTTTTCAATATATACGTCGAAATCTTTAGCCAATGCTGCTGTCGGGTCTGCGAGCATCGGGTAGGTTACTTTGCTAATTGCTTTGGACGAATCATGCCAAGCTTTATGTACGAAATGAGTATCGCAAGATACGCTATATACTTCACAAGCAATTTTCTGGAATTCCGGATAGAGGTTTGCTAAATCTTCTAATTCAGTCGGGCATACGAACGTGAAATCTGCCGGATAGAATACGAATACGGACCATTTACCGATGAGGTCTGCTTTAGAAACTTCTTTAAATTCACCGTTCTGATATGCTTGTACTTTAAAATCTGCTACTTCTTTGTTGATTAAGGACATGGTACATAACCTCCTTTAAATTCTCTTAATAATGAATATCTTTCCTGTTTGTAGAATAACATTATTTGAATTACTTGTCAATGATAATTATTATTAATTTGTAAAAGATATGCAAAAAAGGCACTGCTTTTTGTGAAGCAATGCCTTTACTGTGCGACTACCTTCAGAGATTAATCGTCGCCGTATTCTTTGTATAATTCATCTAAAATATTATAACGAGTCACAATACCAACGACGCGTTTATATTTTACAATAGGAATAACTTTCAAATGTTCTGCTACCATAACACCGGCTAACTGTTCGACACTCGCATCGGGAGCCGCAATAATCACGTCTTTGGTCATCATTTCTTTGGCTGTGCAAGCCATCAATTTCTTAAAGCCCTTGTCATATTCGCTAATGCCGTTGTAATAAATGCTGGCACCGAGCAAATTGACGTAATGCGGTACATGAGGTTTAATTTTTTTGTACAGTAAATCTGCATCGGTAACGATACCGATGAGCTGTTCTCCTCTGTCAACGATAGGAATGACTGTAATTTTATGTTTTACAAACATATGCACCAAATCAAAGACCGATGTGTCCGGACTTGCCGTAACAAACACTTTTTCCATAATATCCGAAGCTGTGCGTTCTTCCATATGAATCCACTCCTTACCTATATATACAGTATATACGAATTATTTCTTTATACTATATATATTAGACATAGAAATGGAAATTCCTTCTTTGTGTCACAACTTTCACATACTTTTTTTATAAATGGTATGGTTCGTGCCGCTGGATTTTGATGGCCCGATAGATTTGTTCTAACAAGAGGAGACGAATCATTTGGTGCGTCAGTGTAATGCGCCCAAAAGAAATGCATTGATTGGCAGCCTTGCGAACCGTGTCAGACAAGCCAAAAGGCCCGCCTATGATAAAGGCAATGTCGCTGCAGCCATGGAGGGCAATATCGCTAAAGGACGCTGCCAAGTCTTCAGACGAAATGAGTTTACCATGCACATCGAGGGCCAAGAGATGGGCCCCTTGCGGCACGTGTTTGAGCATCTTCTCCCCTTCTCTATCGAGGACTTGCTGTTTTTGTGCAGGTGACGGATTGTCAGGCATTTTTTCTTCCGGTAAGGCCGTAATGATGACTTGCCCGTATGGACGAAGGCGTTTTAAAAATTCATCCATACCGGCAGTCAAATACTTTTCTTTAATTTTGCCAATCGTTATGATGTGGTATTTCATCCTTGTTGGTCCTCACTATCGTCAGCTGGTGCTTCTTGGAGCGTAACCGAAGCCGTATGAGTCGAGCCGTTACGGCTGTATGTGACATCGACGACGTCACCGACATTATGGCTGTCCATTGCTTTTTGAAGAGATGCAAAGTCTTTCGTTTCTACATCGCCGATTTTCGTAATTACATCGCCGCGCTGAATGCCTGCCTGGTCAAGAGGTCCGCCTTGTTGTGTCTTGTAGACGAGGATACCGGCAACGTTCAGTTGTACGCCAAAGCGAGCAGCCATTTGCTGGTCTAAGCCATAGAGGCCGAGATAAGGGCGCAGAACTTTCCCATTTTTAATGAGCGAATCGAGGATCGGCCGCGCTGCATTAATCGGAATGGCAAAGCCTAAGCCTTCGACACCTTCTTTTGAAATCTTGGCACTGTTAATGCCGATGACTTTTCCGTCCGCATCGACAAGGGCACCGCCGGAGTTACCCGGGTTAATAGCCGCATCGGTCTGAATGAGCTTCATGCTCTGCCCTTCGGCACCGAGCGTCCGATTCAACGAGCTAATAACACCCGTCGTGACCGTTCCTTGGAATTCCAGGCCTAAAGGGTTGCCAATAGCAATGGCCGGTTCACCGACTTGCAACGAATCACTATCACCAAATTCGGCAACAGGCAAGTTGTCGACGTTAATCTTAACGACAGCAAGGTCTGTCCGTTCATCGCGGCCAACAACTGTGCCTTCCGTACTTTGTCCATCAGCGAGAGACACGATGACAGTTTTATTATTGCCGACGACGTGGTTATTCGTCACAATATACCCGGATTTATCAAAAATAATACCAGAGCCAACGCCTTCACCAACGAGGACTTGACGGTTAAAAATATCGCGGTCGTAAACCTTTGTCGTAATGCCGACTACAGCAGGGCTGACTTTCTTTACGGCCTGGACGACAGCTGTGTTGCGCGCATCAGACAAAGACTGGGATTTACTCGGTTCTTGTAATTGATTCATCGTCCCTTGGTACGTCTGATTGCCTGGTTTTAAAAATACGTCGTGAAATGTATAGCCGCCAATGACACCGGCAGCGATTAAGACGACTGCTGCCACAGCAATCGTCGTGCGTGTCTGTTTCATATGTTGTGACCTCCATTCTGATAGCTCACTTGCCCATGCTGGCAAGCAAGGCGCAAGACCATATCTTGGCCGATGACTTTCCCGGCGTTGCCCAAAATATGGCGTACTGTATGCAACGATACAGCAGGTGTATTATTTTTCTCACTGCGATGGGCTAAAAGCACACGCATGAGAGAACGACTGGGGAGATTGGCGAGGAACTCAGCAGCAGCCCGATTGGACAAATGGCCCCACTGGCTGAGTATCCGTTGTTGCAGCGCATAGGGATAGGGCCCGTTTTTCACCATCTGTTCATCGTGATTCGCTTCTAAAATCAAAATATCTGAATACGCTGCAGCCGTCGCTACATCAGCTGTAATATACCCTAAATCGGTGGCTAAGGTGACTTTACAATCGCCATGATAAACCGTATACCCAACAGGACGAGCTGCATCATGAGAAATAGCAAAAGGCACGACTTGAATTTCATCAAGGCCTACACGCCGCGTAAGGCGGACAAATCTATCTTGATAGGGTTCGACCTTCTGGCCTATAGCCTGCCACGTTTCTTGCGTCGTATACACAGGCATATGGCTTTTTTTGAGTACCATAGGCAGACCGTTGACATGGTCTGCATGTTCGTGCGTAATAAAAATGGCATCAATATCCTCTAAGGTACAACCGTACTTCTTCAGGCCTTGCTGAATGCGACGGCAACTAATACCGGCATCGATGAGAATCTTCGTCTTACCGCACTGCATAAACGCAGCATTTCCCTTACTACCACTAGCCATCATACTCACCATGCACGAGCCACACGACGCTTCACTGCCGAGATTAGGAATCTCGGCTGTAGAAAACAGCGGCATCTCTACAAGCGTTGTATTGCCGCTCGCGACCTGCCTGGCACGGCTAATAGACTGGGCTAATTGCTGTAATTGAAGTTCGCTTTCCATCATGAATAGTCATCCTTTGCGTTCATTCCCTCTAGTAAGGGTGATAATATTATAACATACTTCTGTAGGTTGTAAAATTTACAATTTAAAGGCATTGTGTATAAAAAAAGACAGACAGTACATTGTACTGTCTGTCTTTTCATCCTGGTGGGCGATAACAGGATCGAACTGCTGACATCTTGCTTGTAAGGCAAG
>UQHB01000002.1 GCA_900540735.1 uncultured Megasphaera sp.
TACTACGGCATGAAAACCATCATTTTAATTTGTACTAAATCTTGACATAGGACCACGTCCTCTCCAAATATAGCCTCATACATCACACTATGCATCACTATTTTCAAAAAAGTGATGCATAGTGTGATGCACAAAAGCAGCATACATATATCCGATACAGTCTGGATAAAAGACAAAATTTCCTGATTTTTTGTTACATTAACTGCTTTCCTTACTACTATTTTTTCTATTATTTTTTAAATGGCCTTCCTTGCATAAAAAAAGAGCACTTAGCATTTCTGCTAAGTGCTCTCTGTCTAGTCATATGGCGGAGTGGGAGAGGTTCGAACTCTCGCGACCCTTACGAGCCCTAACGATTTAGCAAACCGTCCTCTTCAGCCTCTTGAGTACCACTCCATAGATTCAACTGACTATATAACTATACTACAGAATGATACCTTTGTCAAGAATTATTGGCCTTTTTGTAAAATATCTTCGACAACTTTCACTTTCCGGTCCATCATATCCGTATATCCCGGGCGAATATCGGCTTTTAAAATGACTTCCGTACGAATGCCCTGGTCTGCCAAATAGAACGTTGCTTTTTTGACGACGGCCATGACATCATCCCATTCGCCTTCGATTTCTGTGAACATAGAATTGGTCCGATTCTTCAAGCCAGATTCACGAATAATTTTCACAATATCTGCCACGTACGGCGCAAATTCATCTCCTGTACCACACGGTGCAATGCAAACTGCAATAAGTGTATTCATATTATACCTCCTGAAGGTCAAATCCATTCTGACTACTATCATTAGCCGTAAGATTATACAAGGCGTCTAAGAAATGCATTTGGAACGAGCCCGTCCCACCAGCTTTCGCAGCAGCTCTTTCCCCGGCTACATTATACGCTGCCGTCCCTGTTAAGGCTGCAATAAAAGGCGTTGTAACGGCTGCATACACGGCCATAACGCCACCAAGGGAACATCCTGAGCCCGTAACAGCAGCCATCATAGCTGAACCGCCATGGGAATACGCAATAACCGTACCGTCCGTGATTAAGTCTGTTTCTCCGGAAACGGCCACAGCACCACTAGTATACGTTGCTAACGCAACAGCCGCCGTTTGCGCTGATTTTACAAAATCAGTCGAATCGACACCACGCACGTCTGACGTATCCGTACCTCCTTGGAGAGCCCACAGGCCTGCAAGAGCAATGATTTCTGATGCATTCCCACGGATAATAGACGGTTTATACTGTTTGGCCTTCGTCAGCAAAGCTGTACGCATATTGCCCATACCGACGGCTACAGGGTCGAGAACCCATGGTTTATGGAGTTCTTGCAATGCCTGCATTGTCGCCGGGACAGCATCCATATAAATAGGCAGTAACGTCCCGACATTAATATACATAGCACCGCCGACATGAGCCATAGCTACGCCTTCATCCGGCAAATAGACCATGGCCGCTGTACCACCGACAGCTAATTGCGCATTGGCTACAAAATTGATAGTTACACTATTCGTAATGGATGGAGCCAGCGGCTTTGCACCATGTACCAAGTCTACGGCTTCTACGATTCGTTGTTGTACTTCTTTCTTATCAATCATACAAGACACCTTCTTTACGTCCTATTATAGAGCATATAGGGCAAAAAAACCAGCCACACCACAAGGCATGACTGGCTTCGATTACGTAATATTAGCTTCTTGTAAATTTATTGTATCTTCGGTAGAAAGAGACAAGACATCTTCGTTATTGGTTGCAAATACGATTTTCCCTTTAATGATGCGACCACTGAGGATTTCAGGAATCCACGTGCGGTCCCCTTTCCACATTTGGTCATACGGAAATTGGTCGACACTAAACCACTTTGGTTCCATTTCTTCCGATTCTTTCGGCGTACCTTCATACGTACGGAGAAAATAGACATAGCCAATATGGTTGAGTTCTGGCGAAGAGGTGAATTCAAATTCTAAGAAGGCGACCAGTTCCAAGTCTTCTTCTTTAGCGACAAGTCCCGTTTCTTCAAAAAGTTCCCGTACAGCACATTGGCGGAATGTTTCGTGCCCTTCGATTTTACCGCCAAAACCATTCCATTTTGCTACGCCAAATCCCCGTTTCTTCCGGCCTAAAAGGATTTCTCCCTTGTCATTTACAGGAAAGCATAAGGTTGTCGGTCTCATTTCTTGCTTTTACCGTGAAAGAATTCGTGTTCTTTCGAAAGTTCCTGGAGAATCGTTTCGATTTTCCACGTAATATTATTGGGTGTAAGCATAGCTTTTAAGGGAATGTTCTTCAGTCTCCCCCGTTTAATAGCTTCTAAAAGCATATTGACTTTCGGCTGTTCGAAGCCGCAGAAAATAATGGCTTCTTTCGTAATCGGTTCTAAGAAATCATCTTGTTCCATCGTTTCATGGACTTTCGTCTGTTCTGTAGTCTGCTTCATCGTGGCGATTTCTTCAATATCTTCGGCAGCAAAGCCCAAGATTTCGCCAAGGCTCGTATTTTTTTCTTCTTCTCCTACAGGCCGTACTTTCGCTTTACCGAGCATAGCCAGGAGTTTAAGCATTTGCAACCGTTCATCTGTAAAGTTAACAGCTACGATTACCGGTGTTGCCATAGGTATTCCCTCCTTATACAAAAAAACCGCTGCGGCCTATACCGTAGCGGTTTGAATGTGTCAATTAGACTAATTCGATGATTACCATCGGAGCTGCATCGCCCTGGCGTACGCCGGTTTTCATGATGCGAGTATAACCGCCCTGACGGTCTTTGTATTTCGGTGCAATTTCATCAAAGAGTTTTTTGACTACGTCTTCATCCATCATGTAAGCTAATACTTGACGACGAGCGTGTAAGTCGCCTCGTTTTGCGAGGGTCAACATTTTGTCAGCAATTTTGCGAAGTTCTTTTGCTTTTGCTTCTGTCGTTTCAATGCGTTCATGTTGGAATAAAGAGGTAACAATGCTGCGCAATAATGCTTTACGTGCGGAGCTGTCGCGTCCCAACTTTCTATAAGCCATCGTTCATCCTCCTAGATTATTCTTCGTTATTGGATTTCAGATCAAAGCCGTAATCCTTTAATTTATCAATAATTTCATCAACTGATTTTTTACCTAAGTTACGAATCTTAGATAAGTCATCTTCTGTCCGTTCAACTAAGTCACCTAAGGTGTAGATGTTAGCCCGTTTCAGGCAGTTCGATGCACGAACAGATAAATCTAATACGTCGATTTTGACTTGTGTCAAATCTTCGCCCTGGTCTTCTTCCGGTTCTTCCCCGTTTTCCGACGTGAACGGCGGTAACGTATCGTTTACCTTTTCGTCAGTTGCAATGGATTGGAAGTAATTTAAATATCCAATGATGATAGATGCAGCTTTTGCTACGGAGTTTTCTGCAGAAATGCTGCCATCTGTCGTTACTTCAAGCGTCAACGAATCATAGTCCATTTCGTTGCCGACCCGGACATTGCCGACTTCATAATTTGTCTTCACGATTGGCGAGAAGATAGAGTCGATGGGGATGACACCAATCATGTCCGTTTCCTTCTTGTTTTTCGTCGAAGGAACATAACCTTTGCCACGTTCGATGTGGCATTGCATATGAATGGATGCATCCGAATCTAATGTAGCAATGTGAAGATCCGGGTTCAAAATTTCAATGTCTGAGTTTACGTCGAGATCTTTTGCGGTAAATTCGCATTCACCTGTAACATCAACAGTAATATCCAATTCTTGGATATCATCACGTGTAAATCTCATCCGTAATTCCTTCAAGTTCAGAATGACTTCAGAAACATCTTCCCGAACACCAGGAATGGTTGAGAATTCATGTAATACACCGTCGATTTTAATCGAAGTGATTGCCACGCCATCTAAGGAAGATAAGAGGACGCGCCGCAAACTGTTACCCAATGTGATTCCGTAACCTCTGTCGAGAGGTTCGCATACGAATTTTCCATAGGTACCGTTATTGCTTTCCACGGTTTTAACTTTAAATTTGTTATCATCAATCATTAGGAAAATCCTCCTATTTCAGAATCAAACCAACTTGGTTACGATATGGATTATACACGTCTGCGTTTCGGCGGACGGCAACCGTTATGCGGGATAGGAGTTACGTCTTTAATGGAATTTACTTCAAGACCAGCTGCCTGGAGTGCGCGGATAGCAGCTTCACGACCGGAGCCTGGGCCTTTGACAAATACTTCTACCTGACGGAGACCATGTTCCATTGCAGCTTTAGCAGCTTGTTCAGCAGCCATCTGAGCAGCGAACGGAGTGCTTTTACGGGAACCACGGAAGCCGAGGCCGCCTGCACTAGCCCAAGATAAAGCATTGCCTTTTGTATCACTAATAGTAACAATCGTATTGTTGAATGTAGAACGAATATGAGCAGCGCCCGATTCTACATGTTTCTTTTCTTTTCTTTTATTGCTTCTTACATTATTCTTAGCCAAAGTCATGTCCCTCCTTACTTAGAAAATCTTATTTCTTCTTACCAGCTACAGCTTTTCTCGGGCCTTTACGTGTACGAGCGTTTGTCTTAGTGCGCTGACCGCGAACAGGAAGACCTGCACGATGACGTTTGCCACGATACGAGTTAACTTCGATTAAGCGTTTAATGTTAAGTGCTGTTTCACGACGAAGGTCGCCTTCTACTTTGTAGTCAGCACCGATGACTTCACGGATTTTCTGTTCTTCGTCTTCTGTCAAATCACGAACGCGAGTATCCGGATTTACACCTGTTTTTTTCAGGATTTCCTGAGCCGAAGAGAGGCCAATGCCCAAAATGTAAGTCAATGCAATTTCAATACGTTTATCGCGTGGTAAGTCCACGCCGGCGATACGTGCCATCTATTCATTCACCTCCAGTTGTTTAACCTTGTTTTTGTTTATGTTTCGGGTTTTCGCAAATAACCATAACACGGCCTTTGCGTTTAATAATTTTGCATTTTTCGCAAATTTTCTTTACTGACGGTCTTACTTTCATAATAAACCTCCTGCGTAATCCAATCTTACTTAAAGCGATACGTAATGCGACCGCGATTCAGATCATACGGCGTCAATTCGAGCGTCACTCTATCACCGGGAAGGATTCGAATGAAGTTCATGCGCATTTTCCCAGAAACGTGAGCGAGTACGATATGTTCATTTTCTAACTTAACTTTAAACATGGCGTTAGGCAGTGCTTCTACAACGACGCCTTCCACTTCAATGACATCTTGCTTAGACATGTGTAACCTCCCTGGTCAATTCCACTTTGGCCCGGTTTAAAACGGACCGTATCCATTCGTCGCTCATGCGCTGCGGAACAGGACTGTCCCTTAGCACACAGAGATGTCGGCAATTCTTTTTCTTAGGCTTTCCTACTTTGTACTTTCTACCGTCAGCAATCCATACATAAGGATTCGCCAGTTTGCCGACAACCACATACAGATGGTCTTTATCCCGCCCGGCCAGGCTTTGCACCACAGCGTAAGCAGGCAGACTTGTATTATTTATCATCTGGCAGCGTAAGGATTTCCGGACCGTTTTCGGTGATAGCTACGGTGTGTTCAAAATGGCAGGCTGGCTTGCCGTCACGAGTGACGACGGTCCAACCGTTTTTGAGCTGACGAACTTTTTCCGTGCCCATGTTAATCATCGGTTCAATAGCCAGAACCATGCCCGGTTCTAACAATTCACCGTGACCGGCAATACCGTAATTCGGTACTTCCGGGTCTTCGTGCATGTCTGTGCCAATACCATGACCTACATAGTCACGAACAACGCCATAGCCAAAGGATTCTGCATAAGATTGGACAGCGTGACCAATATCACCGAGGTGATTACCGGCTACACACTGTTCAATTCCTTTATAGAGGCATTCTTCTGTAACTTTCAGGAGCTGCATCGTAGCAGGATCTACATGCCCGACAGGAATGGTCACTGTGGAGTCACCATGATACCCATCTTTGTTCACTACTAAATCCACACTGATTATGTCACCGTCTTTTAATTTCCGATGACCAGGAATACCGTGAACGACTTCGTCGTTGACACTGGCACAAATCGTAGCTGGGTAGCCGTAATAGCCTTTGCAGCTAGGGAACGCACCACAACTACGGATGTATTCTTCACAGTGCTGATCCAGTTCACCAGTCGTAATGCCAGGCTTTGCTAATTTTTTCATGAGCTGCAAGGCATTGGCTGTAATCCGGCCAGCGGCGCGAATATACTCAATTTCCCGTTTAGATTTTAAAATAATCATGCTTTTTTACTCTTTTCAAGTTTCGCTACAATATCTGCAAATACGTCGTCCATGTCTTGCTGGCCATCGACTTCAATGTACAAGTTTGTGTTCTTGTAGTAGTCAATGAGCGGTTTAGTCTGTGCCGCATAGACGCTGAGACGTTTTTTAACCGTTTCCGGTTTGTCGTCATCGCGCTGGTACAATTCACCACCGCATTTGTCGCAAACATGAGCAACTTTGGACGGTTTGAAAGTAACATGGTATGTAGCACCGCAAGACCGGCAAATCTGACGGCCTGATGTCCGTTTGATGAGTTCTTCATCAGGAACAGCGATGTTAATGACACCATCAAGTTTAATGCCTAAATCACGAAGGATTGCATCTAAAGATACAGCCTGTGCAGTCGTGCGTGGGAATCCATCGAGGATGAATCCTTTTTTGCAGTCGTCTTTAGCCAAGCGTTCTTTAACAATGCCAACGGTTACGGCATCGGGCACGAGCTGTCCGTTGTCCATATACTTTTTAGCTTCCAATCCAAGGGGAGTCTGTTCTTTGACAGCAGCGCGAAACATATCACCAGTGGAAATTTGAGGAATACCATATTTAGCAATCAATCGTTCAGCCTGGGTACCTTTACCAGCACCCGGAGGGCCCATTAACAGGATGTACATCATTCTACCTCCTTATTATTTCATAAATCCCTGATATTGTCTATTGAGAAGTAAGGATTCAGCTTGTTTCATCGTGTCGATTGCAACACCGACGACGATAAGTAAAGCGGTCCCTCCAAAGTATACACCTTGAATGCCTGTAATCCAACCGATAAAGTTCGGTAAAATAGCAATAAATGCTAAGAAAAAGGCACCTGCTAAGGTAATACGCGTCATAATTCTATCGATATACAACGCTGTCGGCTGTCCCGGACGAATTCCCGGAATGAAACCGCCATATTTTTGCATATTTTCCGTAAGCTGCGGGATGTTGAGGGAAATAGCTGTATAGAAGTACGTAAAGAAGATAATCAATACAGCGTACATGACTGTATTCGTCACTGTCCCCCAGGCAAACCAACCGGCAATCATTTGAATCGTTTCATTCTGTACAAATTGAGCGATCGTAATCGGGAACATCAGTACAGACGAAGCGAAGATGATAGGAATAACCCCAGCCTGATTGACTTTCAGAGGAATGTGTGTCGAATGACCGCCATACATTTTACGACCAACGACCCGTTTTGCATACTGGACAGCGACGCGGCGTTGTCCTTGTGTCACTTCAATAACAACGACAATCATAAAGATTGCAATCACTGCAAAGAGAAGGACTTGGAAAATATTAATCGAACCGGCTTGGATGTATTTATACACCGTTTCGCAACCTTGTGGGAATCGAGCGACGATACCGGCAAAGATGATGAGGGAAATACCATTCCCAATACCACCGGCCGTAATCTGGTCGCCGAGCCACATGAGGAAGCATGTGCCAGCTGTTAAAATCAACGTAACCATGAGTACCATAGTCCAACTGTTATCGATTAAAGCACCGTTAACTTTGAGAGCATAGCTCATGGCGAAAGCCTGAATAATAGCTAAGACTACTGTGCCGTACCGTGTGACCTTTTGAATCTTATCACGGCCGTCTTGGTTGTCTTTCGCCCATTGTTCAAACGTAGGAACTACAGAGGTGAGCAGCTGCATAATGATGGACGCATTGATGTACGGCGTAATGCTCATAGCAAGAATAGAAAACTTACTTAAGGCACCGCCAGAGAACAAGTCAAGGAGTCCAAACAAGTTGCCACTGCTGAAGAGATTTTCAATGACTGTAGCGTCTACCCCTGGAACAGGGATGTGGACGCCAAGTCTGAAAATTACGAACATGATCAAGGTGAAGACTGCCCGTTTACGGAATTCCGCAACGTTCAGTACATTCTGCAGGTTTTCTAACACCTTAGATCACCTCTACCTTACCACCAGCTGCTTCGATTTTTTGTTGCGCCGATTTCGTGAAGCCTTGAGCTACGACAGTGAGTTTCTTTTCGAGTTCACCATTGCCCAATACACGAACGCCATCGCGAACGTTTTTGAGGATACCAGCTTCAACGAGTGCAACGGGATCAACAGTCATGCCATCTTCAAAACGGTTCAATACAGAAACGTTGATTTCAGCGTACTGTTTAGCCCAAATGTTTTTAAAACCACGTTTAGGAAGTAAACGGTATAACGGCATCTGACCACCTTCGAAGCCCGGTTGTTTACCGCCGCCGCTACGAGAGAGCTGACCTTTCATACCTTTACCAGATGTTTTGCCATTCCCGGAACCAAGACCACGACCTACACGATTGCGTTTCTTTTTGGAGCCAGGAACAATGCTCATTTCATGAAGTTTCAATTCAGCGCACCTCCTTTTATATTAAATTTCTTCTACTTTTACTAAATGTTCTACTTTGTGAAGCATACCTTTAATCTGCGGGTTTACTTCTTTTACGACAGTAGAGTTGGTTTTGCCAAGACCTAATGCTTTAACAGTTGCGCGCTGGTCATCAGGACGGCCTGCCAGACTTCTTACGAGCGTAACTTTAACTTGAGCCATTGTGTGTATCCTCCCTTATTAACCGTAAATTTCTTCTACAGTTTTACCACGGAGTTCAGCAACTTTATTAACATCCTTCAACTGGGACAAGCCTTCGATCGTAGCCCGTACCATGTTGTTCGGGTTGGAAGAACCAATCGATTTTGTCAGGATATTACGAACACCGACTAATTCCAATACGGCACGTACAGGACCGCCGGCGATAACGCCAGTACCTTCAGCAGCAGGTTTTAAGAAAACTTTGCCTGCACCGAAAATACCTGTAATCGGATGGGGAAGCGTACCGTTTTTGAGGGATACTGTTACCATATTTTTCTTAGCGTCTTCAACGCCTTTGCGAATAGCTTCAGGAACTTCGCCAGCTTTACCTAACCCTGCGCCAACTTTGCCGTTGCCGTCACCGACAACAACTAAGGCACTGAAGGAAAAACGACGGCCGCCTTTAACTACTTTAGCTACACGGTTGATGAATACGACTTTTTCTTGTAATTCGAGACCTGCATGGTCAACTTTTGCCATGTGTTATTTCCTCCTTGATTAGAATTTAAGGCCAGCTTCACGAGCGGCTGCAGCAAGAGCAGCTACACGGCCATGATATACGTAACCACCGCGGTCGAATACGACAGTAGTGATACCTTTTTCGATAGCCCGTTTAGCAACTAATGCGCCAACTAATTTTGCACCTTCAGCGTTACCGCCGACGTTCTGTGCTTTAATTTCTTTGTCAAGCGTGCTTGCAGAAACCAAAGTAACACCATTAACATCGTCAATAACCTGAGCATAAATATTGGAAAGGCTGCGGAATACGTTCAAGCGTGGACGTTCTGCCGTGCCGTTGATGTGCTTACGTAAACGCCAATGACGTTTTACACGAATCGCATTTTTACTGGATTTCAAGGAATTCACTCCTTTCTTTTAAACGAGGTTAATTATTTTTTCGCACCAGCTTTGCCGGCTTTACGACGTACATGTTCGCCTACATAACGGATACCTTTTCCTTTGTACGGTTCAGGTAAGCGGTAGCCACGAACTTTTGCAGCGAATTCGCCGACAACTTCGTTGTTTGCACCTTCAATAGTGATGTTTGTAGCCGTCGGGCATGTAATCGTAATGCCTTCAGGAGCATCTAATTCGAGGGGATGGGAGAAGCCAAGAGTCAAAGCAAGTTTTTTGCCTTTCATCTGTGCTCTGTAGCCAACACCGACAATTTCTAATTCTTTTTTGAAGCCTTCGTGTACGCCTTTTACCATGTTAGCAATAAGGGCACGAGTAAGGCCATGTAAGGAACGATGATCTTTGTCGTCAGACGGACGTTCTACAGTGATGACGTTGTCAGCAACTGTAACTTTCATATCCGGGTGAAGCGTACGTGTAAGTTCGCCTTTCGGGCCTTTAGCGGTAATTACCTGGCCATCGAGGGTTACAGTTACGCCTGCCGGGATATCAATAGGCATTCTACCTATACGGGACATATTGACACCTCCAAATGATTACCAGACGTAAGCGATAACTTCGCCGCCCAAACCAAGTTTACGAGCTTTTTTGTCGCTCATAACGCCTTGGGATGTAGAAATAACAGCGATACCCAAACCACCAAGAACGCGCGGGAGTTCTTCTTTACCAGCGTATACACGCAAGCCCGGTTTGGAAATTCTCTTGATGCCGGTAATTACTTTTTCTTTATTAGAACCATATTTTAACGTTACTTTCAGGGTTTTGCCTTCATTAACGGATTCGAAGTTCTTAACGAAGCCTTCTTCTTTGAGGATGGAAAGGACTGCAGCCTTCATCTTGGAAGCAGGCATTTCTACTTTATCATGATTTGCCGAGTTGGCATTACGGATTCTTGTAAGCATATCCGCAATCGGATCGGTAACTGCCATAATCTAAAAACCTCCCTTCGTATTCTTACCAGCTGGCTTTTCTAACACCAGGAATCTGGCCTTTATAAGCTAAGTCACGGAATGTAATACGGCTAATGCCGAATTTACGCATATATCCATGAGGACGGCCCGTAACTTTGCAACGGTTGTGCAAACGAACAGGAGATGCGTTAGCCGGCAGCTTAGAAAGTGCTTCATAGTCGCCTTTTGCTTTTAATTCAGCACGAAGTGCAGCATATTTGGCAACCATTTTTTCACGTTTCTTTTCACGTTCAAGCATAGACTTCTTTGCCATGTATGTAATCCTCCTTACTTACTTTTCAAACGGCATACCCATCAAACGAAGCATATCGCGACCTTCTTCGTCAGTCGTTGCTGTCGTTACGACGGTAATATCCATACCACGAGCTTTATCAACTTTATCATATTCGATTTCCGGGAAGATAAGTTGTTCCTTCAAGCCAAGTGTATAGTTGCCGCGGCCGTCAAAACCAGTAGTGCTTACGCCATGGAAGTCACGTACACGGGGCAGAGCCAAATTCATCAGTTTATCGAGGAATTCATACATCCGGTCACCACGAAGCGTTACTTTGCAGCCAAGGTTCATGCCTTCACGAATCTTAAATGCAGCAATAGATTTTTTAGCTTTCGTAATAATCGGTTTCTGGCCGGAAATAATGGTCATATCATTTACAGCAGCATCCAAAGCTTTGGAGTTTGTTACAGCTTCACCAACAGCCATGTTGATAACGACTTTAGTAACCTTCGGAACCTGCATTACGTTTTTGTAATTATATTTTTCCTGCAATCCTTTGACTACTTCGGATTGGTATTTGTCTTTTAATCTGGACACGCTCAAGGGCCTCCCTTCTCTTAGATAGCTTTACCGCTTTTAACGGCTGTGCGGACTTTCGTACCGTCAGCTTGCTGAACCATTTTTACACGGGTCGGCTTGCCGCTTTCCGGATCTACGAGCATAACGTTGGAAACATGGATTGCAGCTTCCTTCGTAATGATGCCGCCTTGAGGATTGTTCTGACTCGGTTTTGTGTGGCGTTTAACTTGGTTAAGGCCTTCTACAACAACACGGTCTTTTTTAGGATATGCAGCGATAACTTTGCCTTTTTTGCCTTTTTCTTTACCAGCGATAACGATGACCGTATCACCTGTTTTAATATGCATTTTACCCATTAAGAACACCTCCTCCGATTATAATACTTCCGGAGCCAAGGAAATGATTTTCATGAAATCTTTTTCACGTAATTCTCTGGCAACCGGCCCAAAAATACGAGTACCTTTAGGACTTTTATCTGCATTAATAACGACAGCTGCATTTTCGTCGAAACGGATGTAAGAACCGTCAGCACGGCGTAATCCTTTTTTGGAACGAACGATAACAGCTTTAACTACGTCGCCTTTCTTGACAACGCCACCGGGTGATGCATCTTTAACAGATGCCGTAATGATATCACCAATGTTGCCATATTTACGATATGAGCCACCCATGACCTGAATGCACAAAATCTTTTTGGCACCGGTGTTATCGGCAACATTCAACACAGTTTCTTGCTGAATCATGGCTTAACCTCCTAATTTATCAAGCTTATTTAGCTGCTTCTACGATTTTTACAACTCTCCAGTGTTTCTGTTTGGAAAGGGGACGAGTTTCTTCAATGCGTACGATATCGCCAACATGGCATTCATTGTTTTCGTCATGCGCTTTGAATTTAACAGTCGAGTTAATCGGTTTTTTGTACAGTTCATGCTGTGTTCTATATTCTACAGCAACGACAACGGTTTTATCCATTTTGTCACTGACAACTTTACCTACACGGACTTTCCGTTCATTTCTTGTTTCCATCTGGCCTTGTGACCTCCTTTTAGATTCCAATACTTACGATATTAAGCCTGCGCGTTCAATTCGTTTTCACGCTGTACCGTTTTGATGCGTGCAATAGTCTTTTTGACTTCGCGAATACGCATTGGATTTTCTAATTGGCCGGTCGCATGTTGAAAACGGAGGTTAAACAATTCTTCTTTCAGGCTAACCACCTTTTCGTCCATTTCGGCAGCGCTCAGAGCACGGATTTCTTTAACCTTCATTTTGTTCACCACCTAATTCCTGACCTCTTTTAACGAACTTAGTTTTAATCGGTAATTTATGACCAGCAAGACGCATAGCTTCGCGAGCGACAGTTTCAGATACACCGCCCATTTCGAAGAGTACACGGCCTGGTTTTGCAACAGCTACCCAGTATTCAGGAGCACCTTTACCGGAACCCATACGAGTACCAGCCGGTTTAGCTGTAATCGGTTTATCTGGGAAAATCTTGATCCAAACCTGGCCACCACGTTTGATGTAACGAGTCATAGCAATACGGGCAGCTTCAATCTGGCGATTTGTAATCCAAGACGGTTCAGCAGCGACTAAACCAAATTCACCATGAGCAACTTTGTTGCCGCGATGAGCAGTCCCTTTCATACGACCACGGAACTGTTTACGATATTTAACACGTTTTGGAATTAACATTACGCTTCACTCCCTTCGTGTTTTTTCTGCGGAGCGCGTTTAGCGACCGGCAAAATTTCACCTTTATAAATCCAGCATTTTACGCCGATGCAGCCATATGTGGTGTGCGCTTCTGCAAAGCCATAGTCGATGTTAGCACGGATGGTGTGAAGAGGAATAGAACCATCACGAACGCTCTCGCTACGAGCAATTTCAGCACCGCCAAGACGGCCGGAGCACATGATTTTGATACCTTTAGCACCCATACGCATCGTACGGCCAACGCACTGTTTCATAGCACGGCGGAAACCGATACGACGTTCGAGCTGGCCAGCAACGTTTTCAGCAACGAGCTGTGCGTCCATTTCAGCCTGTTTGATTTCAGCGATGTTAACGTCAACAGTTTTGCTTGTGAAAGCTTTGAGGGCTTTCTTAATATCTTCAATACCAGCACCGCCACGGCCGATAACCATGCCCGGTTTAGCTGTATGAATAATCAATTTAATACGTTTTGCAGAACGTTCGATTTCAATACGAGAAACGCCTGCAATGAAGAGCTGTTTCTTCAAGAATTTACGGATTTTTACGTCTTCATTGAGAAGAGTTGCATAATCCTTATCTGCATACCATTTCGTATCCCAGGGTTTTACAACGCCGACACGAAAGCCATGGGCATTAACTTTTTGACCCACTACGTTTCCCTCCTTATGCTCTTTCTTTGACGACTACAGTTACGTGACTGGAGTGTTTCAGGATTTTGAAAGCCTGTCCACGGCTACGCGGATGAATACGTTTCATTGTAGAATCCTGGTCAACGAAGATTTCAGAAACAAACAATTTATCTACGTTCATATCATTATTGTGTTCCGCATTTGCAACAGCAGAGCGCAATGCTTTTTCTACGACACGGGAACCCACTTTCGGAGTGAATTTCAAGATAGAGAAAGCTTCGCCTACGTTTTTACCCCGAACCAAGTCAGCTACGATCCGGATTTTGCGGGGGGCAATGCGAATGTGTTTAGCAATAGCTCTTGCTTCCATTGTTAGTACCTCCCTTATTTAGTAGCTTTTTCAGCTTTAGCATGACCTTTGAATGTACGGGTCGGCGCGAATTCGCCTAATTTATGACCTACCATATCTTCTGTAATGTAGACAGGTACATGTTTCCGGCCGTCGTGAACAGCAATCGTGTGGCCTACAAAGCTAGGCAGAATAGTGGATGCACGAGACCAGGTTTTTACTACTTTCTTTTCGTTAGCTTCATTCATAGCATCGATTTTCTTTAAGAGATGGAATGCGACGAATGGGCCTTTTTTAACGGATCTGGACACTTATTTATCTCCTTTCCACAACCTATTTACGTCTCTTCACAATGAATTTATTGGAGGCTTTTTTAGCTTCACGGGTCTTCACGCCGTATGCAGGTTTACCCCAAGGAGTAACCGGACGTTTACGACCAACAGGAGACTTACCTTCACCACCGCCATGAGGATGATCGCACGGGTTCATAACAACACCACGGTTGCCCGGGCGAACGCCCATCCAACGATGACGACCAGCTTTACCGATTACGATGTTTTCGTGGTCTGTGTTGCTAACGACACCAACCGTTGCGCGGCAGCGGATGTGTACTTGACGTAATTCGCCAGAAGGAAGACGGAGTAATGCGTAGTTGCCTTCTTTAGCCATGAGCTGTGCAGATTCACCGGCAGAACGAACGAGCTGTGCGCCTTTACCGATTTTTAATTCCACGTTGTGTACGAGTGTACCGAGAGGAATGTTAGCGAGCGGTAAAGCATTGCCGATTTTGATATCCGATTCAGGGCCGCTGTAAACAACGTCGCCTACTTTTAAGCCGTTCGGAGCGATGATATATTTCTTTTCGCCATCTGCGTAGTTCAGAAGAGCGATATTTGCAGAGCGGTTCGGATCATATTCGATCGTTGCTACTTTTGCAGGGATGTTATCTTTAATACGTTTGAAGTCGATTAAACGATAACGACGTTTGTGACCGCCGCCTTGATGACGGACAGTCATACGGCCGCTATGGTTACGACCGCCCTTACTGGTGACTTTTACCAATAAGGATTTTTCCGGTTTAGACGTCGTAATGTCTTCGAAAGTCGAGACAGTGATAAAACGGCGGCTAGCGGAAGTCGGTTTAAATGATTTAATGGCCATTTGAGTGCCTCCTCCTTATTTCGTTAATCCTTAAGCTCCTTCGAAGAATTCGATAGTTTCGCCTTCACGAAGTGTTACGATAGCTTTTTTGTAGTCCGGGCGTTTGCCGACATACTTGCCCATGCGTTTGAATTTACCCATCATGCGAAGGGTCGTTACGCTCTTGACTTTAACATCAAAAACCTGTTCAACAGCTTTGCGGATTTCGATTTTGTTTGCATGGAGCGGTACTTTAAATGTATATTTGCCATCAGACATCATCATCGTTGTTTTTTCGGTGATGACCGGTTTTAACAAGATATCATGTGCATTATTCATTATGCGAGCACCTCCTGAATCTTTTCAACAGCACTCTTTGTAACGAACAATTTGGTGTAGTGCAATAAGTCGAAAATGTTGATACCTGTTGTGGAAACAGCTTTTACACCTTCAATATTGCGTGCGCAGCGAGTTACGAGTTCGTCATTGTCCGTAATAAACAATACTTTTTCACCAGCAAATTTGAAGTTGTTGATGATAGCTACGACTTCTTTCGTTTTCGGAGCGGCTAAGGTAATTTCGTCTAAGACGAATAATTCGTTTGTATTGACTTTATCGCTTAATGCAGATTTCACAGCGAGGCGTCTAGCTTTCCGCGGCATCTTCTGTTCGTAAGAACGAGGATGGGGACCCCATATGGTACCGCCGCCAACCCACAACGGACTGCGGGTGCTGCCTACACGGGCCCGGCCGGTTCCTTTTTGTTTCCAAGGCTTTTTACCGCCGCCACGTACGAGACCTCTCGTTTTCGTGGAATGCGTGCCTAAGCGTTCATTAGCGAGCTGGCGAAGAACGGCCTGTCTCATGACAGCTTCGTTTACTTCTACGCCAAATACGCTATCGTTTAATTCGATTTCACCGGTCTGTGCGCCGGTAATATTATACGTAGTAACTTTTGGCATTTATATGTCCTCCTTCCTTTGACAATTCTTAGTGTTTAACGGTATCGCGAATCATTACGAGGCTGCCTTTGGCACCAGGGATACCACCTTTAATCAAGATTAAGTTCTTGTCCATGTCTACTTTGACAACAGAAAGACGAAGAACCGTTGCCTGATTACCACCTAATTGTCCAGGAAGTCTTTTACCTTTGACGACTTTACCGCCGCCACCACTGGTCATAGGTCCGAGGGAGCCCGGTTCACGATGAGATTTGGAGCCGTGAGTTACAGGTCCGCGGTGGAAACCGTGCCGTTTAATTGTACCGGCAAATCCTTTGCCTTTGCTGGTGCCAATTACGTCGACGAGATCGCCGCTTGCGAATATATCAGCTGCCAGAGTTTGGCCTACTTCATATTCCGGTGTATCTGTCAGACGGAATTCGCGAAGATACTTAACAGGTTTTACGCCTGCTTTGTCGAATTGCCCTTTTACAGGTTTTGTTACGTGTTTTTCTTTTACATCGCCATAGCCGAGCTGAATGGAATTGTATCCGTCTGTGTCAACTGTCTTAACGCGGACAATTACATTCGGGGAAGCTTCAACGACTGTTACAGGAACGACTGCGCCTTCTTCAGTGAAGATCTGAGTCATACCTAATTTTTTACCCAAAATAGCTTTAGACATAATCGCACCTCCTCCTATAATTTGATTTCGATGTCTACGCCTGCCGGGAGATCCAGCCGCATTAACGCATCAACCGTTTTGTTGGATGCTTCCAAAATGTCGATTAAGCGTTTGTGCGTGCGTAATTCGAACTGTTCACGAGAGTCTTTGTTAACATGCGGGGAACGCAGAATCGTGAAGATGTTCTTTTCCGTCGGAAGCGGAATCGGGCCAGACACCATTGCACCTGTCCGTTTCGCCGTGTCGACGATTTTCGCCGCGCTCTGATCTAAGGTTTTGTGATCGTAAGCTTTGAGGCGAATTCTGATTCTTTCCTGTTTTGCCATTTACTAATTTCCTCCTAACGTCCATTTCCTGGAACAGACTGCTCCATAGGAGTTTCTCCGCCTGTGCGGACAACATCCTATATCATAGTTTAGACGAGACAAGGGGACGACAGTGATACCCGTTTGTCGCGTACTTTGATATTTTACTACAAAACTGTAGGCCACGCAAGGGATTTGCGTGCCGATTTTGCATGACTAATATATTTTTTATTCATATATTAAAAAGAAGGTGCAAACCGAAGTTTACACCTTCTTTTCTATTCTTTTACAGACCAGAGACTGAAAGTCTTAGGAAATTCTGCAAATATTTTTTCTAGTAGATTACTGTTCAATTTCGGAAACGACGCCAGCACCAACTGTACGGCCGCCTTCACGAATAGCGAAACGTAAGCCAACTTCGATAGCAATCGGAGTGATGAGTTCTACGTCCATTTTTACGTTATCGCCAGGCATGCACATTTCAGTGCCTTCCGGTAATTTGATAACGCCAGTTACGTCAGTTGTACGGAAGTAGAACTGCGGACGATAGCCGTTGAAGAACGGAGTATGACGGCCGCCTTCGTCTTTCGTTAAGACGTAAACTTGAGCTTTGAACGTGGTGTGCGGATGAATGGAACCCGGTTTAGCGAGAACCTGGCCACGTTCGATTTCTTTACGGTCAACACCACGGAGCAATGCACCGATGTTGTCGCCAGCTTCAGCGAGGTCGAGGAGTTTACGGAACATTTCAACGCCCGTAACAACTGTATCTTTCGGTTTGTCAGCAAGACCAACGATTTCAACAGTATCGCCAACTTTAACAGTACCACGTTCAACACGGCCTGTAGCAACAGTACCACGGCCAGTAATCGTGAATACGTCTTCGACAGGCATTAAGAACGGTTTGTCTGTAGGACGATCCGGAGTCGGGATGTATTCGTCTACAGCGTCCATCAATTTGAGGATGTTAGCTTCTTGTTCTTCGTCGCCTTCGAGAGCTTTCAAAGCGGAACCTACAACGATAGGTACATCGTCGCCAGGGAAATCATAGGAGCTGAGGAGGTCGCGAACTTCCATTTCAACGAGTTCGATTAATTCAGGATCATCGACCTGGTCAGATTTGTTAAGGAATACAACGATAGCCGGTACACCAACCTGACGAGCCAAAAGGATGTGTTCACGAGTCTG
The DNA here is from genome assembly GCA_900540735.1 of uncultured Megasphaera sp. GTDB lineage: Bacteria > Bacillota > Negativicutes > Veillonellales > Megasphaeraceae > Megasphaera. Next base: position 18,485 of record UQHB01000002.1, read on the forward strand.
CGGCATCGGGCCGTCAGCTGCGGAAACAACGAGGATAGCACCGTCCATCTGAGCAGCACCAGTAATCATGTTTTTAACATAGTCAGCATGCCCCGGGCAGTCAACGTGTGCATAGTGACGTTTTTCAGTTTCGTATTCAACGTGTGCAGTGTTGATTGTAATACCGCGTTCACGTTCTTCCGGTGCTTTATCGATATCAGCATAGTCTTCGAATTTAGCAAAGCCTTTCTTGGACAATACTTTTGTGATAGCAGCGGTTAACGTAGTTTTGCCATGGTCAACGTGACCAATGGTACCAATGTTTACATGCGGTTTGGTTCTTTCGTAATGTTCTTTAGCCATTTGTAGTTCCTCCAATGTAATGTAATTAAAATATATTAGCCTTTATCGCTAATGACTTTTTCAGCCACATTCTTAGGAACTTCTTCATAGTGGTCAAAAGTCATAGTGTAAACGCCACGGCCTTGCGTTCTGGAACGCAAATCCGTTGCATAGCCAAACATTTCAGCCAATGGTACGAATGCGTTGATATGTTCAGCACCACTGCGCATTTCCATACCTTCTACACGACCACGGCGGGAGTTCAAATCGCCGATTACATCGCCCATGTATTCTTCAGGAACGACAACTTCGACTTTTGTATACGGTTCGAGGAGAACCGGATCAGCTTTCCGTGCGCCTTCTTTAAAGCCCATGGAACCTGCAATCTTGAAGGCCATTTCCGAGGAGTCGACTTCATGATAGGAACCATCATATACGACGACTTTAATATCTACCATCGGGAAGCCAGCGAGTACGCCAGTTTCCATTGCTTCGCGGACACCAGCTTCAACGGAGCCAATGTATTCTTTAGGAATAGCACCGCCAACGACTTTGTTTTCAAATTCGTAGCCTTTGCCTTGTTCCTGCGGAATAAGTTCGAGCCAGCAGTCACCATACTGACCACGGCCGCCGGACTGACGTTTGAAGAAGCCACGGGATTTGACATCTTTGCGAATCGTTTCGCGGTATGCAACCTGTGGTTTACCAACGTTGCAGTCGACTTTGAATTCACGGGACATACGGTCAACGATGATGTCGAGGTGCAATTCGCCCATACCGGAGATGATGGTCTGACCTGTTTCAGCATCGGTCTTAACTTTGAATGTCGGGTCTTCTTCAGCCAGACGAGCTAAGGCAACGCCCATTTTTTCCTGGTCAGCTTTGGTCTTCGGTTCAACAGCAACGGAGATAACCGGTTCCGGGAATTCCATTTTTTCGAGGATAATCGGATGTTTTTCATCGCAAAGTGTATCCCCAGTAGTCGTATCTTTTAAGCCAACGATGCCGCCGATGTCGCCGCAGTATGCAGTTTCAACTTCAGCACGGTGGTTAGCATGCATCCGGAGGATACGGCCAACACGTTCTTTCTTGCCTTTTGTGGAGTTAAGAACGTACGTACCAGCCTGTAACGTACCGGAATAGATACGGAAGAATGCTAATTTACCAACGAAGGGGTCAGCCATAATCTTGAATGCTAAAGCCGAGAACGGTTCGTCATCGCCAGCTTTACGTTCTTCTTCTTCCCCAGTTTTCGGGTTTTCACCTTTAACCGGCGGAATGTCGAGCGGCGACGGCATGTAGTCGACAACAGCGTCTAAGAGCATCTGAACTCCTTTGTTTTTGTATGCAGAGCCGCAAAGTACAGGGAACATTTTGTTACCTACAACGGCTTTACGGATAGCTGCTTTTAATTCGTTGATTGTGAGTTCTTCACCATCGAGGTATTTCATCATGAGGTCGTCGTCTGTTTCGCAGATAGCTTCTACCATGATTTGATGGTATTTTTCTGCTTCTTCCTTCATGTCATCCGGAATGTCAACGACTTCGATATCTTTGCCGAGGTCATCACCGTATACTTCAGCTTTCATCGTTAACAAGTCGATAATGCCGCTGAATGTGGATTCTGCGCCAATCGGCAACTGAATAGCAACAGCGTTTGCCTGGAGACGATCTTTCATCATGTCTACGCAGTTCAAGAAGTTGGCACCTGTTGTATCCATTTTGTTGATGAAGGCAATACGAGGTACATGGTAATGTTCAGCCTGACGCCATACGGTTTCAGACTGCGGTTCAACGCCGCCTTTAGCAGAGAAAACAGCAACAGAACCATCGAGTACGCGGAGAGAACGTTCAACTTCTACAGTGAAGTCAACGTGCCCCGGAGTATCAATGATGTTGATACGATGTCCTTTCCAATGGCAAGTCGTTGCAGCAGACGTGATTGTAATACCACGTTCCTGTTCCTGAGCCATCCAGTCCATGGTAGCAGCACCATCATGAACTTCGCCGATTTTGTGTACACGGCCGGTGTAGAAAAGGATACGTTCTGTTGTCGTGGTTTTACCAGCATCGATGTGAGCCATGATGCCAATGTTTCTAGTTTTTTCCAATGGAAATTCTCGTGCCACGATTTTACACTCCTCAAAAAAAATAAAAGTAAATAAATTACCAGCGATAATGTGCGAAAGCTTTGTTAGCTTCTGCCATTTTATGTGTGTCTTCTTTTTTCTTAACAGCTGCACCAGCATTGTTGAATGCATCCATTAATTCGCCAGCGAGTCTTTCTTTCATTGTCCGTTCGCCGCGAAGACGTGCATAGTTGACAGTCCAGCGAATCCCTAAGGACAAGCGGCGGTCAGCACGAACTTCAACAGGAACCTGGTAGTTAGCACCACCAACACGGCGAGCACGAACTTCGAGGACCGGCATAACATTGTTTAATGCCTGTTCGAAAACTTCTAATGGGTCTTTATTCATTTTAGAACGGATGATGTCGAATGCATCGTAAACGATGGTTTCAGCGACACCTTTTTTGCCGTCCAACATAACTTTGTTGATGAAGCGTGTTACTAATTTAGAGTGATACACCGGATCCGGCAGCACATCACGCTTCGGCACAGCGCCTTTTCTTGGCATGTCTAATTCCTCCTTAAATGTAACGTATCAATTGTGGTCAGTCAGCAAATCTTATTTGCCTTTTTTAGCACCGTATTTGGAACGGGACTGATGACGATCTGCGACACCAGCTGTATCCAATGCGCCGCGGACGATATGATAACGTACACCAGGAAGGTCTCTAACACGACCGCCTCTGATTAATACAACACTGTGTTCCTGTAAATTGTGACCAATGCCAGGAATATAAGCAGTTACTTCGATGGAGTTCGTCAAACGAACACGGGCAACTTTACGCAAAGCAGAGTTAGGTTTTTTCGGCGTAGCTGTGTACACACGAGTGCAAACCCCACGTTTCTGCGGGCAGTTTTTCAAAGCCGGTGCTGTCGATTTCGTGATGGAAACCTGACGTCCTTTACGAACTAATTGGCTGATTGTTGGCATTTGGGCACCTCCTCTCCAAACAATTAGATTTATAATGTAATCACCAAGCGGCAAAAGCCTTGAGGTGATATTACCAAAATTATTTGAGCAATCCCACAGCTGCTGCTTTAACTTTAATGCGGCACGCCATGCCCAGTTCCATCATCGTATAAGACTGGTCTGTCGGGATACCGTTTGCCACTGCAAATTCAATGAGCGGCGCGACGACTTTGTCATCGCTATCTTTGGCAACATAAAGCTGTGTGACTTCGTTTCGTTTCATCGCTTTCAGCGTTTGTTTAGCGCCGACGGTCTTGCGGATAGAACTCGCAATTTCTAAGCTCACGAAACCTCACTCCTTACGTCTTGCAAATTGGGCGCAGTAATATTTACCGCGACACTTAGATATTTTAGCATTCACTTATAATGATGTCAATGTATTTTTCGTAAAAACTGCGTAACTAAGACATTTTTTATTACACTCGTCCGTGCGTATCAAAGGAAAGTAATGAGGCCATACAAAAAAGCAGACGCCTCAACGAGACGTCTGCTTTACAGTTTAAAGCAATTCTTAATGTCCAGCTTCAGGAGCTGTTGTTTCTACCGTTTCTACGGTGCCGTCAGCAGAAGCAGCTTCTTCATCTTCATACGCTGCAGGCGGTACGGTTTTCACAACCTGTACTTTACGATACCGGCTCATACCCGTACCAGCGGGGATGAGTTTACCGATAATAACGTTTTCTTTGAGACCGAGGAGCGGGTCGATTTTCCCTTTAATAGCAGCATCAGTGAGGACACGAGTCGTTTCCTGGAAGGATGCAGCGGACAAGAAGGAATCTGTAGCGAGGGCCGCTTTCGTAATCCCAAGGAGCATAGGCCGACCAATAGCCGGATGGCCGCCGTTTGCTTTCACGCGGTTATTAATGTCTTCAAAGACGTTGACATCAATGTAATCGCCTGGCAATACATCCGCATCGCCAGCATCTTCAATCTTCACTTTCCGGAACATCTGGCGAACGATGACTTCGATGTGCTTATCATTGATACCAACACCTTGTTGCTGGTATACTTTCTGCACTTCGTACACGATGTAACGCTGTGCAGCTTCGACGCCGAGAATGTGGAGAATATCATGCGGATTGACAGAACCAGAAGTGATTAAGCCGCCTTTTTCGACAGTGTCGCCTTCGTGAACGGCCAAGTGGGAGCCGTACGGAATGGTATAGCTCCGTTCTTCCCCATCTTTATTGACAACGTGAACGATATTGATTTCACGGTTGTCTTCTTTTTCTGTAATCGTAACAGTACCGTCGATTTCAGAAATAATAGCATTACCTTTTGGTTTCCGTGCTTCGAACAATTCTTCGACACGAGGAAGACCTTGGGTAATATCGCTAGCCGACGCAACGCCGCCGGTGTGGAATGTACGCATGGTCAGCTGTGTACCAGGTTCGCCGATGGACTGTGCGGCAATCGTACCGACCGATTCGCCGACTTTGACTTTGTCCCCTGTACCGAGGTCGCGGCCATAGCATTTTGCGCATACGCCATAACGGCTGCGGCATGTGAGCATGGAACGAATTTTGACGGATTTGTAATGCTTTTCAATTTCTTTGGCCTGCGGTGCCATGATTTCTTCGTTAATCTTGACGATGACTTCGCCAGTGTCAGGATTAACGATGGTTTCAGCAGCCGTACGACCTTCAATACGGTCAGCCAAGGATTCGATAACGCCGCCGGCATCAGTAATAGCCGTAACTTCAACGCCGCGGATGTCGTTGTTGCGAACGCGGACCTCCGCAACGTCGCTGTTGAGGACCCGTTCAATAAGGTCTTCTGTAACAGGTGCACCAGCCGGGCAAATTTCTACGCCGTTCGAATCGATGACAGCTTTTTCCACGGTCTTACCGAGCATGGTGTCGACCATGGATTTACGGATGGTTGCACGGAACCCTTCTTCCGGTGCGCCGAGCGTAACCGTTTCAACACGAGTCGTGTGATTCATATCGTCGTTAATGTCAAGCTGGCTGCCTTGGAGGTAGAGTTTCGGTAATTTATGGTCAATGACGACATCCATATCGTCGTTCGTCAGGAGATGGCCTTCTGGGAAGACGACTTCGCCCGATTCTGTGTCTACAGCATCGCGAGCGAGAACGCGGTCAATGAGTTTATCGCGCATTAAGTTGACGGCCTGACGGCACGAGCTAGCCAAACGAGCCCGTTCACGTACGAGGTCAATGCCGAATACGTCGCAATCGTCTTCACGGACAATAACGTCCTGCGAAACGTCAACGAGACGACGGGTTAAGTAACCAGAGTCAGCTGTCCGAAGAGCCGTATCGGCGAGGCCTTTACGAGCACCATGGGACGATGTGAAGTAGTCGAGTACGGACAAGCCTTCACGGAAGTTTGCTTTAATCGGTAAGTCGATGATACGACCGGACGGGTCAGCCATCAGACCACGCATACCGGCAACCTGACGAATCTGGTCTTTGTTACCACGGGCCCCGGAGTCAGCCATCATGGCGATGGAGTTAAAGGAGTCCATGTTATCCTGCATGACTGCTGTAACGTCGTCTGTTGCTTTTTCCCAAATCTTAATGGTCTTGTTGTACCGTTCTTCGTCTGTAATCATACCACGTTGATACAAACGGGATACGCTCTGAACTTGTTTATCAGCAGCATCGAGAATCGGCCATTTTTCTGCTGGAATCTGAATATCAGAAATAGCGAAGGAAATACCAGCTTGTCGAGCGTAATGGTAGCCGAGAGCTTTAATCCGGTCGAGGAGAGCTGCAGTCTGCGTGTTGCCAACTAAGTGGAAGCAAGCATCGACGAGTTTCCCTGTCCGTTTTTTACTCATCAATTCGCCGAGGCAGTCTACATCGACATATTCTTTGTCTTTGAGGAATTCTGCTACAGCGTCTTTATTAATTTTCCGTTTCGGCAATGGACGAGTAGATAATAAATCTACGCCGAATTTATCCTTTAATTGAGAGAAGCCATAATCAAAGATACGACCTGTTTCGTCTTTAATCTTAACTAAGTGAGTCGAATCGATAAGTTCATTTTCATACGCAAAGAGCACGTCTTTCGGGTCGGTGAAGACCATGACCTTATCGGTGTGATACATTTTTAATTCTTCATACAACTGGTCATTGTAGAGGAGTTTCCCAGCTGTCGTTTCAATGAGGCCGTGGCCAGGAATGCGGACTTTGATGACTGCTTCAATATCGATGACTTTCGCATCGTATGCGAGCATGACTTCATCGTAGCTGGAGAAGAATTTCCCTTCCCCTTTGGCACCCGGTTTGACCATGGTCAAGTAGTACGCACCGAGAATCATATCCTGTGTCGGTACAGCAACTGGTTTGCCGTCTTTCGGAGCTAAAATGTTGTGCGCCGAAAGCATGAGCGTCCGAGCTTCTGCTTGTGCTTCTACAGAAAGAGGCAAATGGCAAGCCATCTGGTCACCGTCGAAGTCGGCGTTGAAGGCCGTGCAGACGAGAGGATGTAATTTAATAGCGCGCCCTTCCCAGAGAATCGGTTCGAAAGCCTGAATCCCTAAGCGGTGCAATGTCGGTGCACGGTTGAGGAGGACTGGATGTTCTTTAATAACGTCTTCAAGGACGTCCCACACTTCGTTATTAACGCGTTCGACTTTTTTCTTCGCGTTTTTAATGTTCGTTGCAATGCCTCGTTCAACGAGTTTTTTCATAACAAACGGTTTGAAGAGTTCCAGAGCCATTTCTTTCGGCAAGCCGCACTGATACATTTTAAGTTCCGGCCCAACAACGATAACAGAACGGCCAGAATAGTCAACACGTTTACCTAACAAGTTCTGACGGAACCGGCCTTGTTTCCCTTTGAGCATATCCGACAAGGATTTGAGAGGACGGTTGCCAGGGCCCGTAACAGGACGGCCGCGGCGGCCATTATCGATGAGCGCGTCCACTGCTTCTTGGAGCATGCGTTTTTCGTTGCGCACGATAATATCAGGCGCACCGAGTTCGAGGAGACGAGCTAAACGGTTGTTACGGTTAATGACACGACGGTACAAATCATTCAGGTCAGACGTTGCAAAACGACCGCCGTCGAGCTGTACCATTGGCCGTAAATCAGGAGGAATAACGGGGATGACATCCATGACCATCCATTCCGGCTTGTTGCCGGAATGACGGAATGCTTCGACTACTTCGAGGCGGCGGATGGCACGAACCCGGCGCTGGCCGGAAGAATCTTTGAGTTCTGCCCGTAATTCTTTATCTAAGGAATCAAGGTCAAGGCCTTGGAGTAATTCTTTAACAGCTGCAGCACCCATGCCGACACGGAATTTATCGCCGTACATATCGAGGTATTGGCGGTATTCCGTTTCTGTCAGGAGCTGCTGTTTAGCCAGCGGCGTATCGCCCGGGTCAAGGACGATGTACGACGCAAAGTATAAGACTTTTTCGAGCGACCGCGGGGAAATATCGAGGATTAAGCCCATACGGCTCGGAATGCCTTTAAAATACCAAATATGAGAGACTGGTGTAGCCAATTTAATATGGCCCATCCGTTCACGACGGACTTTCGCCCGCGTGACTTCTACGCCGCAACGGTCGCAGACAACGCCTTTATAGCGAACCCGTTTGTATTTACCGCAATGGCATTCCCAGTCCTTTGTCGGCCCGAAAATGCGTTCACAGAACAAGCCGTCCCGTTCCGGTTTTAATGTACGGTAGTTAATGGTTTCCGGCTTCTTAACTTCGCCATGAGACCATTCCAGAATCTTATCCGGAGACGCAAGGCCAATCCGCATGGAATCAAATTCGTTCACATCTAGCACAAATACCGCTCCCTTCTCTTATTCGTTATCATCAAGTTCATCATCAGCTGCTGCGTGTTCTGCTTCGGCTGCTGCATCGAGGCTCATGGCACTCATAATATCATCGTCGCCGCCATTGGCCGTTGGTTCTTCTTCATCGCTATCGCTGTCTGCGTCACCTTCCGGTGCGTCTGCGCCATTTTCAAGGACATTGTTGCCTTCCATGACTTGACGAATTTCGTCATCCTTGCCCGGTTCGATATCGTCGTCATCATCGAGTTCTTTAATGACAACTTCTTCGCCGTCTTCGTTGAGGATTTGCACATCCAGACCAATAGCTTGTAATTCTTTGAGCAATACTTTGAACGATTCCGGTACGCCCGGTTCCGGAATGTTTTCACCTTTGACGATTTTTTCGTATGCTTTTACACGACCGACAACATCGTCAGATTTAACGGTGAGCATTTCTTGTAATGTGTAGGCTGCACCATAGGCTTCGAGAGCCCAAACTTCCATTTCCCCAAAACGCTGGCCGCCGAACTGGGCTTTACCACCGAGCGGCTGCTGTGTAACGAGGGAGTACGGACCAGTCGAACGAGCATGGATTTTGTCGTCGACGAGGTGATGCAGTTTCAAGAAGTACGTGTAACCGACAGTGACGCGGCGGTCCATCGGTTCGCCTGTACGGCCATCGTAGAGGACGGATTTGCCATCTTCCGGAAGGCCTGCGATTTTCAAGGCTTCGAAGACATCTTCTGCAGATGCGCCGTCGAAGACCGGTGTGGCAATATGGATACCAGCAACATCCGGTTTCGGCATGCCGTATTTGTCCATGTCATAGCCGGCTTTGCGTAATTTTGCTTCCAGATTCGGGTCCATGTTCTTGATTTCTTTGCCAAGTTCATGCATAGCCCAGCCTAAGTGCGTTTCGAGAATCTGACCGATGTTCATACGAGACGGTACGCCTAAGGGGTTCAAGACGATTTGGACCGGCGTGCCATCTGGGAGGAATGGCATATCTTCTTGGCGCATAACGCGGGAAACGACACCTTTGTTACCGTGACGACCGGACATCTTATCGCCTTCGTGAATCTTACGTTTCTGGGCGATGTAGACGCGGACGAGGCGGTTTACGCCTGGCGGTAATTCGTCGTTATTTTCACGGGAGAAAATACGAACATTGACGATTTTACCGGATTCGCCGTGCGGTACACGGAGAGACGTATCACGGACTTCTCGTTCTTTATCGCCGAAAATAGCGCGGAGGAGCCGTTCTTCCGGAGTGAGTTCCGTTTCGCCTTTTGGCGTAACTTTACCGACTAAAACGTCACCAGGGAAGACGTCAGCACCAATCATGATGATTCCGTTTTCATCGAGGTTCTTCGTGCTGTCTTCGCTGACGTTCGGAATTTCGCGGGTAATTTCTTCAGACCCGAGTTTTGTATCACGAGCATCGCATTCATATTCTTCAATATGGATGGATGTATATAAATCATGTTTCGGTAAATCTTCGCTAAGGAGGACAGCATCTTCGTAGTTATAGCCTTCCCACGGCATGTACGCAACGAGGATGTTGTAGCCAAGAGCGAGTTCGCCGCCGTCTGTAGCCATGCCGTCAGCCAAAGCCTGACCTTCTTCTACGCGTTCATTCTTGTAGACGAGCGGACGCTGGTTGATGCATGTACTCTGGTTAGAGCGGGCAAATTTGATGAGACGATATGTATCGATAGAGCCAGCATCTGTTTTGACCTGGATTTCATCGCCTGTAACGCGAACGACAGTACCGCTGTGTTTTGCCAAAATGCAAACACCCGAGTCATGAGCGGCTTTAAATTCCATCCCTGTACCGACAAGCGGTGCCTGCGTACGAAGTAAAGGCACAGCCTGACGCTGCATGTTCGCACCCATGAGGGCACGGTTTGCATCGTCGTTGGAAAGGAACGGAATCATAGATGTACCGACAGAAACAACTTCTTTTGGCGAAACGTCCATGAAGTCGACGCGGTCTGCTTTAAATTCACGAGTATCTTCGCCGTGACGGCACGCAACACGTTCGTGTACGAAATGACCATCTTCCGTGAGCGGTTCGTTGGCCTGAGCGATGATGTATTGTTCTTCTTCATCAGCCGTAATGTAGCTAACGTCGTTTGTAACGATACCCGTTTCTTTATCGACTTTACGGTATGGTGCTTCAATGAAGCCAAATTCGTTGACTTTACCGAAACATGCAAGAGACGAAATCAAGCCGATGTTCGGGCCTTCAGGCGTTTCTACAGGGCACATACGGCCATAGTGGGAATGATGTACGTCGCGGACTTCGAACCCTGCCCGTTCACGGGACAAACCGCCAGGCCCTAAGGCACTGAGACGACGTTTGTGCGTCAATTCTGCCAAGGGGTTCGTCTGGTCCATGAACTGGGACAACTGGCTGGACCCAAAGAATTCTTTGATTGCAGCCACAACTGGACGAATGTTGATGAGAACTTGCGGCGTAATGCTTTCTGCATCTTGAATCGTCATGCGTTCGCGGACGACACGTTCCATACGAGTTAAGCCAATGCGGAACTGGTTCTGCAAGAGTTCACCAACGCAGCGGAGACGACGGTTGCCTAAATGGTCAATATCGTCGACTGTGCCAAAGCCATCCATTAAGTTTAATAAGTACGAAATATGAGCAATAATATCTTCTCGCGTAATCGTGCGGTGTTCATACGGGAGGTTGCTATTATTGCAGATGATTTTATAGACCGAACCGTCTTGTTTTTCAACCAAAACTTCCACGAGGCCATCGCCGCCGAAGACGCCGCTTACTTTAATCTTTTCGACTTCTTCCGGCCCAATTTCCGTATGAGCATCGACGATAACTTCCCCAGTTTCGGCATTGACAATCGGTTCATGTAAGGTCAGGCCAAAGAGACGGCGTTCCCAGCCGAGCTTTTTGCCTGCTTTATAGCGGCCAACGCGAGCCATATCGTAGCGGCGCGGGTCAAAGAAGAGACCTTCAAATAAGTTGCGCGCACTTTCCACAGCCGGCGGTTCACCAGGACGGAGTTTTTTATAAATTTCAACGAGTGCTTCGTCTTGCGATTCTGTCGTATCCTTTTCAAAGGTTGCTTTCAAACGTTTGTCATCATAGAAGAGATCGAGAATATCTTGATTAGACGACCAGCCGAGAGCACGAATAAGAATCGTAACAGGAATCTTACGGTTTCTATCAATCCGGGCATAGACGATGTCATTTGCGTCCGTTTCCAATTCAATCCAGGCACCGCGGTTTGGAATAACTGTAGAGTTATACAAGCGAATCCCCATAGAGTCCACTTCGCGGCCATAATATACGCCAGGAGAACGAACAAGCTGACTGACAATAACACGTTCAGCACCATTAATAATAAATGTACCTGTATCCGTGATCAGCGGAAAATCACCCATGAATACTTCTTGATCCTTAATTTCCCCCGTTTCATGATTGACAAGACGGATTTGGACACGAAGCGGAGCGGCATACGTCGTATCCCGTTCTTTACATTCACGGATGTCATATTTGGGTTCGCCCAATTTAAAATCTTCGAAGGACAATGATAAGTTGCCGGAAGCGTCTTCGATGGGAGAAATGTCTTTAAAAATGTCTTTCAGCCCTTTTTCCAAGAACCACGCATACGATTTGTTCTGCAAATCGAGCAAATGAGGCATTTGTAAGACCTCGTTAATCTTAGCATACGTGTATCGAGTCCTTTTACCTACTTGTACAGGTTTGAACATGCTGATTCTTCACCCCTTATAAAAAGTAACACTATCTCATGATACGACAGAAGAACCTCCAAATAGCGACAAAAAAGCAAGGCTCTATAACGTACTTGAACCTTGCTTAATTTTCACTAAATTCGGAAGCCATCCTCCATGTATCACATAATCATCTATTGAACATTTTGCAATAATTTATTATAGCACAGAAGAGTTAATCCGTCAATATGTAGTTGTGAAAATTTAGTACTGTACTTTTGCGAGAGTATACTTCTTTTTCCCTTTGCGGACGATGACGTATTTGCCGTTCGAATTTTTGTGAGGCCGTACGATTTCGTCGAGGGACGTCACTTTTACACCGTTAATGGTCACAGCACCGTTATTGATGTCTTCGCGAGCTTGGCGTTTCGATTTGTAAATAGTCGAATCGACGAGCCAGTTGACGACGTCTTTATCTTCATTAGAAACGGTAACAGTCGGCATTTTGCCAAAGGCCTGTTCTAATTCATGTTCCGACAAATCAGCAATAGAGCCGTGGTAGAGAGCTTCTGTAATATTCTGCGCTTCTTTCAACGCTTCCGGGCTGTGGACGAAGGTCGTCACTTCTTCGGCTAAGCGGCGTTGGGCAAGCCGTTTTTCCGGTTCTTTTTCGACAGCTTCAGCAAGAGCCTGAATTTCTTCTTGCGTCAAGAACGTGAAGTATTTGAGGTATTTCACGACATCTGCATCGTCTTGGTTGAGCCAGAACTGATAGAATTCAAAAGGCGACGTTTTTTCCGGGTCAAGCCAAATGGCACCGCCAGCAGTTTTGCCGAATTTCGTGCCGTCCGATTTGAGCATGAGCGGAATGGTCAGGCCGTATGCGCGTGCTTCGCTGCCGTGCATTTTATGAATCGTATCGATACCAGCCGTAATGTTGCCCCACTGGTCGGCACCGCCGATTTGGAGCTGTACATCATTGTGGCTGAAAAGATGTTCAAAGTCGATAGACTGGAGAATCTGGTACGTAAATTCCGTAAAGGAAATCCCCCCTTCTAAACGGCTAGCGACGACTTCTTTAGCCAGCATCGTGTTGACGCTGAATAATTTGCCGTAGTCACGAAGGAAGTTTAATAAATCAATTTTGCTCAGCCAGTCGTAGTTGTTGACAAAACTAATATTGGCATTTTCGCCAAATAAATGCATGAATTGAGCCTTTAATTTCGCTGCATTTTCGTGGATTTTTTCAATCGTCTGGAGCTGCCGTTCTGTCTTGCGGCCGCTCGGGTCACCAATAACGCCTGTACCGCCGCCGATGACGACATACGGATGATGTCCGGCTAAGGCAAAGCGTTTGAGCATCATAAATGGAATCAAATGGCCAATATGCATGCTGTCCCCAGTGGGGTCGACGCCGCAATACAAGGAAACGCTTTTTTCTTCCGTAAGCTGCCGTAATCCTTCTTCATCAGTCATTTGGTTGACTGCACCGCGCCAAGACAATTCATCAATAATATTCATCAGATTCTCTCCTTTATTCGTAAGTCAACTGTATTTCTTTCATTATACGCAGAACCTTCTCTTCCGTCAACGAAGAGACTTTTCTTTTACAGCCTGCAAAACGAGAGAGCCACCAATGGCAGATAAGATAGACGCAGCCATAATCGCCATTTTGGCCGTCTGTAAATCATTGTCGCTCGCAAAGGCCAAGGACGCAATAAATAAGGACATCGTAAAGCCAATGCCGCCGAGCATACCAGCACCAAAGAAATGAGTTAGCTTTGTCCCTGTCGGTACGGCTGTAAGACCAGTACGGATAAGTAAAAATACTGCCGCAAAAATCCCTAAAGGCTTCCCAATGAATAAGCCCCCTAAAATGCCAAGGCCAACCGACGACGTAATGGTCCCGAAACTTTCCATACTGAGGGCAATCCCGGCATTAGCCAAGGCAAAGACGGGCATAATGAAAAACGTTGAAAACGGTGCTACTTGATGCTCTACTTTAGCGAGGAGTCCCCCATCCGTCCTGGCAGGCAAGGAAAAGCCTAAGAGCACACCGGCAATGGTCGGATGCACGCCACCACGGAGCAAGGCATACCACAAGACGACGCCGCCTACCCAATAAATTGGAAAATAGGAAATCCCCTTGCGGCACGCTAGTTGTAATAAGAGCAATACCACTGCGCCAGCGATTAAATAGGGCACAGCCAAAGCAGACGTATAAAATAAAGCAATGACCAAAATACCGCCTAAGTCATCGACAATAGCTAAGGCCGTCAAAAAGACGACAATACTCCGCGGCACCCGTGGTGCTGCTAAAGCTAAGACACTGAGGGAAAAGGCAATATCCGTTGCCATAGGAATGCCCCAGCCCGAGAGCGTCGGTTGTCCCACATTAAAGGCTGTATAGATGAGGGCCGGGACAACCATGCCGCCAATGGCCCCGACAATCGGTAACAGCGTGGCAGACGGCGTTTTCAATTCGCCAAAGAGAAATTCCTTTTTGATTTCCATGCCTACAGCAAAGAAAAAAATCGCCATCAACGCATCGTTAATCCAGTGTAAGAGCGACAAATTAATGACATAGTCGCCAACGCCAAAGGTCAAAGGCATATGCAGTATGCTGTCGTAGGCCTCGGCCCACGCTGAGTTCGCCAGTGTCATGGCAATGATAGTGCAGACGACTAAGAGTAAACCGCCAAGTGATTCTTTTTTCATCTCCTTCTCCTCTCGTAATACACATAATAGATGCTCATTATACCATAAAAAACTGCCGCCTACGAGAGGTCGACAGTTTTGGGTATCCATTATGCTTGGGTAATGCCGTCTTCAGACTTTTCTAAAATCACGCCTTGACGGTATGCTTGGAGGAGGGCTTTGAGGTCGTCAATCATTTGCAGGAGCTTCTTGCCGTTGTCCGTGTCACCAATCATGACGCGCTTCGGTTCGAGTTCGACTTGTGTCGATTCGCCATCAATATCAGCGTTATTGAGAAGGACTTGTTTAACGTCTTTAAAGGGGTACAAGGCTTTGATACGGATGCCGTGGGAGTTGAAAATGAGCGTGTAGCCCGCAATGCCCGTCGAGCCTTGGTAAGCTTTGCAGAAGCCGCCGTCAATGCACAGTTCCTTCCCTTCTGCCCGAATAGGGCTTTCGCCTTTTTTGACTTTGACCGGTGTATGGCCGTTGATGATATGGCCTTGAGGTGAGTCAATGCTAAATTCATGGAGAATCTTGACGCATTCGTCTTTGTGGCGGTTCAAGCGATAGTAGGCATTTTGCAGTTCTTTCCACGTATCTTTATCTTTAATATAGCTCCGTTCAAAGGTCTTGACAATACGGCCAGACAAGGGCGAATCATAACCGCACCAGAGATACCACATGTAATCGAGGCTGTCTGTGTCCCGTTTGTCGTAAGCTTGGCGCGCAATGTAATCGGCCATATCCATAAAGGCTTTGCCCGTATAGGCCTTGCCATTTAAGAAGACTTCCTTAAAGGAGCCGTCGTCATTGAGAGGTACGCCGCCGTGGAATAAGAGGTTGTTATTATAGCAGCGATACATAGAGCCGTGACTATAGAAGAATTTAATATGCTTCTGGAGCCGTTCGCTTTCGAGGAATTCAGCCTGAATATCAGACATAATCTGATGTTCTTCCGGCGAAAGCGTGTACGGGTCTTCTGGGTCGACTGTGGGAAAATCCGTCGTCGTTAGTTCGTACGTCTGGCCGTTAAGGGTAATCGTGCCTTCGCTCCAGTTGATTTTATGGAATAAAAGGCGATCGTCCATGTTGTATTCCGGATGGCGCAAGACGAGCTGCCCTTCTAGTTTCGAAAGGATAACGTTTATCGCTTTGACCATCGGTTCAATGCCGTCTTCTTTTTTATATTTATCCATTGCAAAGAGTGCGAAAGGCCGCAAGCTAATACCGTAACCGCTTTCGAGGACTTCCAAGTTATGGTAGCGAATGTTATTGCGGAGGGCGTTAGCAATGCACGCTAAATTGCCAGCAGCAGCACCCATCCAGAGGATGTCGTGGTTGCCCCACTGAATGTCGAGAGAATGGTGGCGCATGAGAGTGTCCATGATTTTATCCGGGTGGGCACCGCGGTCATAAATGTCACCAATAATGTGTAAATGATCTACAGCCAAGCGTTTAATTAAACCAGCGAGCGCATAAATAAACTGGCGCGTACTTCCCGTTTCGAGAATGGATTCAATAATTTTCGTATGATAGACGAACTGGTTTTTATCTTCATCCGGCTGGGCATGGAGTAATTCATCGATGACAAAACGGAATACTTCCGGCATCGCTTTACGCACTTTTGACCGAGTATATTTCGACGACAAGAGCTTTGCCAGCTGAATCATGTGGTCCAATGTCAGGCGTGCCCACGTGTTGGTCACTTCCCCTTTACGCTGGAGCATGTCCAGTTTTTCCTTAGGATAATAAATGAGGGTCAGTAAGTCATCCCGTTCGTCAGCCGTCATGTTTTTGGAAAAAATCATTTCTACTTTTTCCCGAATAACGCCGGAGCAATTATTTAAAATATGGTAAAAGGCTTCATATTCGCCGTGCAAATCGCTCATGAAATGCTCTGTCCCTTTCGGGAGATTGACGATAGCCTGTAAATTAATGATTTCCGTAAACGTCGCTGCTTGGTTCGGGTATTCTTTGGCAAGCAATTCCAAATACCGTAAATACTGCGCGTCATATTGCCCGTATGTTTCCATAATCTATACATCCTTTCTACTGCTCTCTAGCAATGCAGCCTACTATGTACTCTTATACCTCGTATTTTACACTATATTACATAGCATTTCTAGTGATAATGGTAATCTATTTACCAGATTAGTATATATAATAGGCTCAATAATTCGCAAAAAATATAGCCTCTTTATATCGTTGCAGAAAAAGAATCTTTATTATAATTTAAAAGAATTATTTAAATACCTCGGAGGAAACATAAAGTTATTTCCAAAACATTTTAATTATTTTATCGTAATATGTATTATACCTTTCGTTTATTTTCTTAACGTAGAATTTATTTTCACATTGTGGTATTTGCAAGAGCGAAAAAACATGGTATTATGAAATTGCAAACACACGAATTGATAACAACACGGACAAAAAATCAACGAGGTGATTGGAATGAACAAGTATTTAGCATCAGTTATTGACCATGTAAGAACGAAGTATGCAGACCAACCGGAATTCGTCCAGACCGTCGAAGAAGTTATGTCGTCGCTCGAACCAGTCGTCGAAAAACACCCGGAATATGAAAAGTTCGACTTATTGCATCGCTTAGTCGAACCGGAACGGCAATTCACATTCCGCGTCGTTTGGCAAGATGACGCAGGTAAATACCACACGAATACGGGCTATCGTGTCCAATTCAACGGTGCCATTGGGCCATATAAAGGCGGTCTCCGTTTCCAAAAAGATGTCTACATCGGCATCATGAAATTCCTCGGTTTTGAACAAATCTTCAAAAACGCTCTCACAGGCCTTCCCATTGGCGGCGCAAAAGGCGGCTCTGACTTTGACCCGACAGGCAAATCGGACGCAGAAATCATGCGTTTCTGCCAGAGCTTTATGCAGGCTCTCTATCGCTACATTGGGCCAGACGTAGACGTTCCTGCTGGTGATATGGGCGTTGGCGGCCGTGAAATTGGCTACCTCTTCGGCGAATACCGCCGCTTAAAAGGCTGCTTTGAAAATGGTGTCTTAACAGGTAAAGGCTTTAGCTTCGGCGGCTCCCTCATTCGTCCGGAAGCAACGGGCTATGGCTCCATTTACTTCCTTGAAAACGTCCTCAAAGACGACGGCCAAGACATTAAAGGCAAAACCATTGCTGCTGCAGGCTTTGGTAACGTAACGTGGGGTCTCTGCAAGAAAGCAACCGAACTCGGTGCAAAAGTCGTTACCCTCTCCGGCCCGGATGGCTACATTTATGATGAAGACGGCGTAAATACACCAGAAAAAATCGACTACCTCCTCACGATGCGTGAAAGCGGCCGTAACCGCGTTCAAGACTATGCTGATAAATTTGGCGTGCCTTTCTTCCCAGGTGAAAAACCGTGGGGCCGCAAAGTCGACATCGTCATGCCGTCGGCTATGCAGAACGACGTCCATCTTGAACATGCAAAACAAATCGCAGCAAACGGCATTCGTTACTACATCGAAGTAGCAAACATGCCAACAACGAACGAAGCTCTCCAGTACCTCTTAGGTCAGAAAGACATAATCGTCGCTCCGTCCAAAGCCGTAAATGCTGGCGGCGTAGCCGTATCTGCTCTTGAAATGAGCCAGAACAGCGAACGTCTCGTTTGGACAGAAGAAGAAGTGGACGCAAAACTCCACCACATTATGAACACCATTTACAAAAACTGCAAAGACGCTGCTGAACGCAACGGTCTTGGGTATAACCTCGTTGCAGGTGCGAATATTGCCGGGTTTGAGCGTGTTGCTGACGCAATGATTTCCCAAGGCGTATTCTAATCCTCAGCTCTATCATTAGAAAAATAATATAATTCCCCATTAGCTATACGTTAGCAAAAACAGGGACACTACTTTTCTGAGCTGTTTCGAAGATCCCAGCTTAAGAAAAGTAGTGTCCCTGTTTGTTTATATACGTTTACAAGATTATATTATTTTTCAGCCTTTTCGAATTCTTCTTTCATTTGCTGCCGCAAGGTTTCACTATCTACTAATTTGAAGATAATGCGCCCCATAATTTCAGCACCGCGCACGATGACAGGCTTAATGGACTGGCTCTTGACCGTATTCGTAATGCCTACAGAATGTTCCGGATACCACGTGTCGCCCATGGCTAAATGGAGATGGAGAGCCGGGCATTGATGGCTTACGTTACCAATATCGGAGCTGCCGCCGTCATGAGGTTCTTCAAAGGGAATATTCATATCGCGTAGAACGTCACGAGAAACTTCCGTTGCCGTTTCATTCCAGACCATATTATCAAATTTATAGCCCATTTGCATCACATCAAAAGTCGTTTCCGTCGCAATAGCTGCGCCTTTAAAGCAATTCATGACTTTTTCGACAACTGTATCGAGGTACGTCCGTTCAGTGTGACGAATGCAGCATTCTAATTCCGCTTCAGCAGGAATGACATTCGACGCTGTACCGCCGTTGACGATGTATGAGCCAATGCGCGTTTCTGGGCGCACGTGTTGACGCAGCATGTCGATAGCGTGGAGGGCGAGCATGACACCATTCAATGCATTCCGTCCGTGCCAAGGGTCACCGGCAGCGTGTGCCGTTTGGCCGTGGAATTTAACACGATAGTCATCGAGAGCTAAGAATAAGGAGTTCGGTGTCGTCATGGTTGGGGCGACGTGGACCATCATGGCCAAGTCATAGTCTTTGAAGACGTTGTGTTCGCACATGCCGACTTTACCGCCGCGCAATTCTTCATCAGGCGTACCGATAAGGTCAATATCCACAGGAATATCGACGTGTTCCAGTGCTGCTGCAGCGAGGAAACTCATAGCCCCATTGGCAGAATGGCCGCATCCGTGCCCAATTTCGGGGAGCGCATCGTATTCGGCTAAGATAGCAACTTTTAGAACTGGTTTATCAACACGGCGCACGACAGCTTTAAAGGCCGTAGGCTGATCTGTAAAATGTTCTGTTATGGTCCAGCCAAAGGAGCGGCATAATTTCACATATCGTTCGCAGGCGTGAAATTCTTCGCCCGATATTTCCGGGTCGTTCGCAATAGCATAGTTTAAATCCCAAGCTTGTTCCTGGAATTTTTGTATTTCATCTTGAAAGGTAGCAAGTGTAGACATGAGAGCCTCCTAAAATTATGAAATAATAGTCATGTATAACGGTATGACGAGAATGCCTAAAAGTACCGTTAAGAAACTGACTTGTGTCGCATATTTTACATCAGCCCCAACCGATTTGGCAACGACCGTCATTTGCGTCATAGCCGGCATGCTGGCCTGCATCGTAAAGACTTGCGCCGACATGGGCGTGACTGAAATGAAGGGCAATAAGACGAGGACACAAGCAGGACAGACGATAAAACGGCCTATGAGGGCACCAATAATATCGCGGTCCCAGTGTACAGCCTTAAGGTCAATCGTCGTCATTTCAATGCCAATGACCATGAGCGATAAAGGCGTCGCTAAGTTACCTACGTACTGAAAGGACGTAAGTAAAAATCCCGGCAAAGGAATATTGGCAAAAATCAAGGCCAACCCAGCTAGGAATCCTAAAAGAGGCGGTGACAAGACTTTTTTTAAGGTCGTCAAGGAAAAGAGAGGCATATTCCCCTTTCCGCCTATGCTGTCATTGACGATATGGTACACACCGAGGGTCCAGAAGGTCGTCGTATTCATCATAT
The DNA here is from genome assembly GCA_900540735.1 of uncultured Megasphaera sp. Classification (GTDB taxonomy): domain Bacteria; phylum Bacillota; class Negativicutes; order Veillonellales; family Megasphaeraceae; genus Megasphaera. Next base: position 38,749 of record UQHB01000002.1, read on the forward strand.
AATAGAGCATGACTGACGGGACGCTCTTTGTGCCAAAGAGAGCTAAATTGACAGGCAGCCCAATAAAAATCGTATTGGCAATGCAAAAGCACGTAATGAATACGCCTTGCCGGTCTTGGCGAATATGCAAGGCTTTAGCAGCGATGCGGCCTACGACATAGGCCAAGAGAATGGACGCAAAAGGCAGGCATAAGTCCGGCGCAATCGTCAGCAAAGAATCGTGAGTAAAGTCTTTTTCCAGTTGGCAAAGCATATATAAAGGCAAGGCGATTTTCATGACGAGCTTTGTAAAGACAGCACTCATGTCGAGAGAAAGCCAGCCCTTTTTCGTCAATATAAAGCCAATGCCAATCATGAAGAGGACTTCAAAAATCCCTTCGAGACCGTGAATCATTCCACTCATCGTGTCATCTCCTTAGTCCAGTTCATACAGGAACGGACGGCGGTCGGCAAAGACGTTGATAGCTTGTCGAATATTGTCGAGGGACGATAGATCTATATCAGCCGTCACGATGCCGTCTTGCGTATCCCCTTCTGCAAGGACATTGCCCAAGGGGTCAATAATTAGGGAATGACCGCCAAAAGTATAGTCTCCTGCTATGCCGCAAGCGTTGACAGCGACGACGAAGCATTGATTTTCCATAGCTCGTGCTGTATTGAGGATTTGCCAGTTCCGCAGTCGTTCGATAGGCCATGCTGCTGGAACGAAGAGAATCTTTGCGCCTTTCAGTGCCGCTGTCCGCGCCCATTCAGGGAAGCGAATATCATAGCAAATCATAGAAGCCATGGTGACACCGTCGAGGGCAAAGACATTCGGTGTCGTCCCTGCCGTAAAGACAACATCTTCTTTACCTGGTGAAAAGAGATGGACTTTATTGTATGTGCCAACGAGTTGACCTTTCGCATCGACGACGTACGTCGTGTTGTACAGGCCGTCGCGCTGGCGAGTTGCAACAGAGCCGCCGACAATAGCTACGTGATAGTGTTCAGCAAAAGCCGAGAGGAATTGTTGTGTCCGCTGGCCTTTGATGTCTGCTAAGGTTTTGACGTTTTCTGGGTAAAAAGCAGTGTTCCACATTTCCGGGAGAACGAGGATGTCTGCCCCTTGGGAGACTGCTTCTTTCATGTATGCATCCGCTGTAGCGTAGTTCTTTTCTACGCCCCCTAAAATAGAGTTAAATTGGATTGCCGCTATTTTCATAGCTCTCCCTTCTTTCTCATAGACACCTTATATTATATACCTAATTTTGATATACACCTATCATTTTTTCTGATATAATAAGCACGTTACTCGGCCCTAACACCGCCAACTTTGAGTGCAGTGAAGGGGGTGTTGCAATGCGAAGAAAGTATCTTCTCTTAGTGGTTCAGTACATCTAACCCTTTGCAAATGTGATTTTTTATCATATTTGCAAAGGGTTAGATGTACTGATATCGGTCTTGAAGAGTAATTAACCTCGCCGTAGCGTCGGTGGATAATACCGTTAGAAAGCCCCCTAGAACCGCGAATTCCAGAGGGCTTTCGTATGTTACAATGCAGTATCTTCTCTTAGGCTTTCGCCTAGTTGTAGTATAACAAGTCTATTTTCTTTCGTCAATACTAAAATCCCTTGCAAAAGGTGAGCTATGTTGGTATAGTAAATACCGTAATTATATAGTATATAAGGTGATGAAAATGGCAAAAACGAAAAAGACCAATGTCATGCGCATTTTAGATAAACAGAAAATTCCATATACGACGAAAGCCTACGATTACTCCGAAGACGACCTCTCCGGTGTCCACGCTGCAGCCGAACTAGGTATGGACCCGGAACAAGTCTTTAAGACCCTCGTTGGCCAAGGCAACAAGACCGGCCCTGTAGTCTTCTGTATTCCAAGCGATAAGGAATTAGATTTAAAAAAAGCGGCAGCATGCAGCGGTAATAAGAGCGTCCATCTCCTCCACGTCAAAGACCTACCAGGCCTGACGGGCTACATCCGCGGTGGCTGTTCCCCTATTGGCATGAAAAAACAATTCCCGACCTTCATTGATGAATCGGCGACACAATACGACGCTGTCAGTCTCAGTGCAGGCATGCGGGGCCAGCAAGTTCTCGTCGCACCACAGGCCGTAGCCGACCTCATTGGTGCTGAGTTTCATGACCTGCTCTTACACGATGTGACCCTCACAGAAGGACGCGTACGATGAATGACGACATGATGCAAGCCTTCCTCGAAGGCCTTTGCCACTGCGATAGATGCAAGCTCCGCCATGAAGGCAACCGCGGCCCAACGCGCTACAGCGGCGACCCGCACTCGCCGCTCATGTTCGTCGGCGAAGGACCTGGCGGTGTGGAAGATGAATACGGCGTGCCCCTTGTGGGCCCGTCGGGACAACTTTTAGATAAAGCCCTTTGGAGTGTCGGCCTTACGCGCGACCACGTATACGTAACAAATATTGTCAAGTGCCGCCCGAAAAACAACCGCACACCGACCTTAGAAGAAGGAAAGACGTGCGCTAACATTCACCTCGTCCAAGAAATCGACCTAGTCAAACCGAAAGTCATTGTCTGTCTCGGAAAAGTCGCCTTTCAATACTTCTACGGCAGAGCGGCGAGCATTATGCGTAACCGCGGCATTTGGTTCGACTATCATGGCATTCCTGTTATGCCTACGTATCACCCAGCCTTTTTATTACGCCAAACGGGCAAAAACCTTGTCGAATCGAAATGGCAAGTGTATTACGATTTTAAAGCAGCTGTCGAAAAAACCAAAGCCGCCATGCCCGATTACACGTACCAAAGCGCAAAAAAACCAGATTTAATCGCCCAATATACAGACCTAAAAAATTCTCGTCACTTTTAAAGATACAACAAGGCTGCATCGTCTATGATGCAGCCTTGTTTATGTTATTTCTATGAAAATCTTAGCTCTTTGCGGTGGCTTCTTTCATGGCTTTGACGTAATCGTAAATGTGCGGACCTGCTTCGGTGCCGTATTTCGCAATGATTTTGACGATAGCACTACCGACGATGACTCCGTCTGCTACGTGCGCGATTTGCTGCGCTTGTTCTGGCGTATTGATGCCAAAACCAACGGCACACGGCACATCAGTGACGGATTTTGCCAGGTCAATAATTTCTTTGAGGTTCGTTTTGATTTCCGTCCGTGTCCCTGTTACACCGAGGGAGGAAACGATATAGAGGAAGCCTTCGACGACTTTCGCAATTTCTTGGATTCTATCTTTCGATGTAGGCGCAATCATGGAAATAATATCGATGCCGTGGTCTTTGGCGTACGATGCACATTCATCCCGTTCTTCAAAAGGCACATCCGGAATGATAACGCCATCGAGACCGACTTCTTGGCATTTAGCGAAGAATTTATCTTTACCGTAGTTAAAAATGGGATTGACGTAGGTCAAGAAGACGAGAGGAATCTGCGATTCTTTCCGCACCATTTCGACTAGGCGGAATACGTCTTCCAAGCGTGTATGGACAGACAAGGCGCGAATATTCGCTTCTTGAATAACTACGCCTTCGGCTATAGGATCCGAAAAAGGAATACCAATTTCGACGAGGTCTGCACCGGCTTTGACCATAGTCATAATATATTCATACGATTTTTCAATAGACGGGTCGCCTGCTGTTAAGAACCCGATAAATGCTTTGCCATTTTTAAAGGCGTTGCCAATCTTACTCATGAATGTCCCTCCCTCTATATCTTGCAATAGCTGCTACGTCTTTGTCACCACGACCGGACAAGCAGCAAATGATGATATCGTCTTTGCTCAGTTTCGGTGCAATCTGCATAGCCTGGTAGACGGCATGAGCACTTTCAATAGCGCAAATAATACCTTCCGTACGAGCTAAATATTCAAACGCTTCGACGGCTTCGTCGTCTTTGACGGGAATGTATTCAGCCCGACCTGTTTCTTTGAGGTATGCATGTTCCGGCCCAATGCCAGGGTAATCGAGGCCTGCCGAGATGGAATAGACTTCGTCGATTTGGCCTTGGTCGTCTTGGCAGAATAAAGATTTCATACCGTGGAAAATACCGACAGTACCATTTGCCATGGTCGCTGCATTCTGCGGTGTGTCTGCCCCTTTCCCAGCAGCTTCGCAGCCAATGAGACGGACATCTTTATCAGGAATGAAGTTGTAGAACATGCCCATAGCGTTACTGCCACCGCCGACGCAAGCCATGACAACAGACGGGAGTTTGCCTTCTTTTTCAAGGATTTGCTGGCGTGCTTCTTGGCTAATAACAGCTTGGAAATCACGGACCATCGTCGGGAATGGATGGGGTCCCATAGTCGAGCCAATGACGTAATGCGTATCATCTACACGACTAACCCATTCGCGCATAGCTTCGTTGACTGCATCTTTGAGGACGCGCGTACCGGATGTAACAGCGTGGACTTTCGCACCAAGAAGTTCCATACGGTAAACGTTGAGAGCTTGACGAATCGTGTCTTCTTCGCCCATGAAGACTCCACATTCAAGGCCCATGAAAGCGGCCGCTGTTGCCGTCGCAACACCGTGCTGGCCTGCGCCGGTTTCGGCAATGACGCGAGTCTTATCCATTTTCTTAGCGAGCAAGCACTGGCCGAGAGCATTATTAATTTTATGAGCCCCTGTGTGATTCAAGTCTTCTCGTTTTAAATAGATTTTTGCGCCCCCTAAGTCTTCAGTCATCTTCCCTGCATAGTAGAGGAGCGACGGACGGTTGGCGTAATTATCGAGCAAGTCTTTCAGTTCTGCCTGAAATTCTTCGTTGTGTTTGTAATACGTATAGGCCTTGTCGAGGCGCTGGATTTCGTTCATCAATGTTTCCGGTATATACTGACCACCGAATTGACCAAATCTCCCTGGTTTCATCGTATTTCCTCCTGTAATGCCGCGCGGATGCGGGTCATAAATTGTTGTATTTTTGCTTTATCTTTCACGCCGTCTGTTTCGATGCCGCTGCTCACGTCGAGAGCGTATGGCTGAAGCTGCAATGCTTCGACTACGTTCTCTGGCGTTAAGCCGCCAGCAAGGAAAAAAGGACGTGCTATATCTTGTATGATGGACCAATCAAAGGACGTGCCAGTACCGCCCTTCCCGTTGTCGAGGAGGATATAGTCAGCTCTAGACTGGCACGCTCGCTGTACGTCTTCCCTATTTGCTACGGAAAAGGCTTTAATAATAGGTACTGCGATTTCGTTACGTAAGGTTTTGATGTATTCGTCATCTTCTTGTCCGTGGAGCTGGACGACTTGGATGATTTCGTCTCGGACCAGGCGCGTAATGTGCGCCTGATTTTCATCGACGAAGACACCAACTACAGGAATATCGTTGCACAATTGTCCTCGCAGGCTCTTGGCCTGGTCATCAGTGACGCGCCGTTTCTTCCCAGCAAAGACGAAGCCTACGTAATCAGGTCGTACGTCATTGGCCCACTCTATATCGCACGGCCGCTTGAGACCGCATAATTTTACTTTAACCATGGCACTGGCTCGAAAGCTCGTCGAGCATGGCTTTCTTATTATCACTGCGCATGAAAGTTTCCCCAATGAGAACCGCATCAACACCGTAGCGGTATAACGCGCCTACGTCGTCTGCCGTCTTAATACCGCTTTCGGCAACAAAGACCGTATCTGTCGGTACGAGAAGACGCAAGTTAAAGCTATTGTCGAGCGAAACCGTAAAGTCTTTGAGGTTACGGTTATTGACACCAATAATTTTTGCTCCAATAGCGAGTGCCCGCCGAACTTCGTCCGCATCATGCGCTTCGACTAATACGGACAAGCCTAAGGATTTCGCTAAATCAAAGAATTTCTTTAATGTCGTATCATCTAAGATAGCGCAAATGAGCAAAATAGCAGACACGCCAATGGCCCTGGCTTCGTAAATCTGATATGTATCAATAATAAAGTCTTTCCTAAGCACGGGAATCGCTACGGCTTTGGCAATTTCTTCGACGTATGCAGGGCTCCCTTGAAAATAATCACGTTCGGCTAAGACGGAAATAGCTGATGCCCCCACATCTTCATAGGTCTTAGCAATGTTTACATACGGGAAGTCTTTAGCAATCACGCCCTTTGACGGCGATGCTTTCTTGACTTCACAAATAAAGGACATGCCCGGCTTTTGTAAGGCTTTGAAAAAAGGGAAATCCTTAGGCTTTGGTGCCCGTAAGGCCTTCTCTTTCATCGCTTCTGGTGAAGCCGTCTCTTTATCAGAGATGAGCCGCTTTGCTACGGCCTTCGTAATATCATCTAAAATCATAGGCCACTTAGACTTCCTGGCTGTACTGGACGAAGACATCAAGAGCAGCCGTCGCTTTACCGTTGTCAATGAGCTTGCCTGCTAAGCGAATCCCTTCAGCGAGCGTATCGGCTTTGCCGCTCACATAAAGGCCGGCACCGGCATTGAGAAGAACGGCTGTGCGGCGCGTGCCCTTTTCACCGCCTAAGACAGAGCACGTAATGGCTGCATTTTCTGCAGGCGTACCGCCGACGATGTCCGCTTTTTTACCACGAGGCAGATCAAAATGTTCCGGTTCAATGACGTATGATTTAAATTCGTCGCCGTTAAATTCACAAATCTTCGTCGGTGCTGATGCCGAAATTTCATCCATCCCATCGGTGCCGTAAACGGCCATGCCCCGTTTCACACCAAGACCGTGCAGGACGTGTGCGAGCGGTTCGACGAGGCTCGCATCATACACACCGAGGACTTGATGATCTGCATGAGCCGGATTCGTCAGGGGGCCTAAGACGTTGAAGACGGTAGGTACGCCCAATTCTTTCCGTACAGGGCCGACGTATTTCATGGCCTTATGATAATGCTGGGCAAAGAGGAAATAAAAGCCTGTTTTGTCGAGGAGCTTTACGCATTGGTCCGGGTCGAGGCCAATTTTCGCACCTAATGATTCGAGTACATCAGCAGCACCGCTCTTGGAAGTTGCTGCACGGTTGCCGTGTTTCGCTACTTTGCAGCCTCCAGCGGCGCAAACGAAAGCCGAGGTCGTCGAAATATTAAAGGATTTCGAGCCGTCACCGCCAGTACCGACGATTTCCAGGAGCCCCGGCGTTTGTGGAATCGGTGTAGCATGGGAGCGCATCGCTTTGGCACACGCTGTGATTTCGTCAATAGTCGCACCCTTGCACTGAAGAGCTACGAGAAAAGCCGCTGTCTGGACTGGTGTCGTTTTACCGCCCATAATTTCATCAATAACTGTAAAGGTTTCATCCATCGTTAAGTTTTCATGATGGACTAATTTTATCGTTGCTTCACGAATCATGACCAAGACCTCCTATAAGGTAATACGCAAGAAATTCTGTACCATAATCGGTCCTGACGGGGTCAAAATCGATTCGGGATGAAATTGTAAGCCATAGATTGGGAACTCCTTATGGCCCACAGCCATAATTTCATGTTCTGCCGTTTCAGCGAGCACGTCGAGACAATCGGACAGCGTGTCCGGGTCGGCAGCCAGAGAATGATACCGTCCAACATCGACTTCTTCGGGCATCCCTTGAAAGAGAGGGCTTGCCGTATTGAGTTTGGCTACGGACTGTTTGCCGTGCATCAAGCGGCTCGCATAGGTAATGGTGCCGCCAAAGGTTTCACAAATGGCTTGATGACCAAGGCAGACACCGAGGAGCGGTACTTTTCCGGCAAAATACTGAATGGCTTCTTCGCAAATGCCAGCGTCTGCAGGCCGTCCCGGCCCTGGCGAAATGATGAGATGATCCGGTTCCATTGCCGCAATTTCAGCGACTGTCTTTTCGTCGTTCCGGACGACTGTAATGTTCGGGTCGAACTGGCCCAGGAGCTGATATAAGTTATACGAAAAACTATCGTAATTATCGATGAGTACTATCATTTATCTATCCCTCCGTTTGCCTGTTCTACAGCCGTGACGACGGCTTTTGCTTTATTAATACATTCTTGGTATTCATTTTCCGGAATACTGTCGGCGACGATACCAGCACCGGCACGAATGTAAAGATTGTCTCCTTTCTTATAAGCCAAGCGAATACCGATGCATGTGTCCATGTTGCCTGTAAAATCGATGTAGCCAATGGCACCGCCGTAAACGCCGCGCTTATTCCCTTCGAGCTCATCAATGATTTGGCACGCTCGAATCTTCGGAGCACCAGAAAGCGTCCCTGCCGGTAAAATAGAACCGATGGCATCGACAGCACTCATATCATCACGAATGGTACTGCTCACAGTGGAGCCAATGTGCATGACATGGGAAAAACGGAGGACATCGAGATACTTTTCAACGTGGACGGAACCAAAGGTACTGATGCGGCCCAAATCATTTCGCCCTAAGTCGACGAGCATGTTGTGTTCTGCTAATTCCTTGGGATTATGGAGGAGCTTTTGTTCTAAAGCTTCATCTTCTTCGACAGTCTTGCCGCGGTGCCGCGTCCCGGCTAAGGGGAACGTAAAGAGCGTGCCGTCTTGGAGGCGGGTCAACGTTTCCGGTGAAGACCCAGCTAGTTCCATATCGTCGCTAGCGAAGTAGAACATGTACGGTGATGGATTGACGGTCCGCAAGACGCGGTACGTATCAAAGAGGCTGCCCGTCGCTTTCGCATCAAGGCGGTTCGACAGGACGACTTGGAAAATATCGCCTTCTCTAATGTATTCCTTCCCTTTTTCTACCATTTGGCAGTACTCGTCTTTTGTAAATAAGTGGTTAAATTCACCTTGAATGCGGAGCGGTTCCGGGTCAGCTTTCACGCCGTTACGAATGAGTTCTTCCATCGTATCCAGTTCTAAGAGAGCGCGGTTGTAATTTTCTTCTGGTGCATCGAGCCGAACGTTGGCAATGAGGATAATCTGTTGTTTTAAATTGTCGAAAACAATGACCTTTTCAAAGAGGAGTAAGTCGAAATCCGGAATGTTTTCGTCGTCTTCAGCGTTGATTTGAAGAGCCGGTTCAGCATATTTCATATAATCGTATGAGAAATAGCCAACCAAACCACCTGTAAAGGGAGGCAAATTTTCCATCTTCGGTGCTTTGTTGTCATTGAGGATTTGTCGAATAAAATCGTCAGGCTCTGTCGTTTCAACAGTCACGTCCGTACCAGCTTTGAGATGGACTACATTATCCTTGCAGACCACTTCCATTTCCGGGTCGTAGCCAAGGAAAGTGTACCGCCCCCAACGTTTAGCATCTTCCATACTTTCTAATAAATAGCACCGCGAGCTAATGTGTTTTAAAATCCGTAAAACCTCTACCGGCGTCCGTACGTCGGCGTACACGGTCCGCGCAACAGGCACGATTTTATATTCTTTCGCATATCCCTTGAGTTCTTCTAAGGTCATCATCGTAGTCTATCCTCCTAGCATAAAAAAATCCGTCCATGACAAATCGTGTTGTCAAGGACGGATTTTGTTCCGCGGTGCCACCTTGTTTTAGGATTGCTCCTACTCTCGACGGAATACTAGCATATTCCCGGCAACTGACGTATGCCTTCACGTCGCAGAATACTCAGCCTAAGCCTTTGACTGCGCCCTCAGCGGTCCATTTAACGAGCTGCGTTCGACCGGTTCTCAGCACCCCGGCTCTCTGTACGTGCACGTCATCGTTTTTACTTCCGCCTCGTTGGTTTCATGGACGATGTTCGTTTATTGGTTAGTATACTACGCCTAAACCTTCGTCTTGTCAAGGCGGATTTTTGTAAATTATTAAGATAATCGTTTTACGTTATTTAAATATGTAAACACCATCACGTCTTCCATAGAAAACAGATATGGGAGACGTGATGGTGTTTTGGTGAGGTTATATTCTTATAAGAAAGCAAGCAATGGAGAAATAACGAGGAGGCCGCCGGCGATAATAATGAGACCTAAGCCGACACCTTTATACTGCGCAAGCCCCCGTACTTTAAAGACGAGATACGCCGGAATAAGGCAGGCAATGAGACCAAAAATCGGGCCTAATAAGGTCAGGAGCTTTAAGACCGGCGCGTTGAGGACAATGGCTCCCCAAGCGACAGCAACAGCAAAGACGAGGATACCGATTTTGACATTTCGCTGGCTAATCTTATCTTCCGGCAAGAAGCGGCGCAAAATATTCATAGCAATGCCGTGGCACGCTTCGCGGAACCCTAAGAAGACACTGAAGAAGGCCGTCATGACCGAGAAAATATTGAGGATTAAGCTAAAAATTTTGACAGCACTACCGTCAAAACCGCTGGCAACGATAGCGAGAGCCGAAATATTCTGCGTATACGCTAAGACTGCCTGGTCGTGGCCCATCGCCAGATTAAAAGATAGTGCATACGAGAAAATGGTGAGGAATAAAATCCAGAAAGCAATTTTCATAGCCCGCATCGCTTTATACCGTGCTACATGAATGGACTTATTGTGCGAACGGTACGAAATGACCATAGGGCTAATACTCGGAATAAAGAGAATCGACGTGAGTGTAATAGGCAGCATAGCAATGGTTTGTTTCACTAAATACGATGGCTCCGGGAAGGCACCAATATTAGCAAAATCCCAATGCTGTACCATGACGGCACCGAGACAGATGACGACGAAAAGTTTCGTCAAAACCATAAACGACGACAAACGGAATAAAATCTGTTCGCCCCGTGACGCGAGAGCTACCATGACGCAAATAATGGCAAGGCCATAAAAGATATTTTCAGACCAAACCGTGTCGGTTACACCGAAAGAATATAAGAACGACGCACTGTCATTGGTGAGGGCCGTCGAATACATGAAGACGCAAATGAGGATACTGAGGAAATACAAAATCCCTAAGAGGAAGCCCCAGTTTTTTCCTAAATAGCCGCTAATAACGCTAGGATAATCTTCACATTGCGGCGAATAAGCCAGCGTATTAATAAAAAGGCGTTGCAATAAATAAATAGCCGGATAGGCAATGACGGCAGAAAATAAATAGACCCATAAGCCCACGAGTCCAACCTGAACGGGCAAAAAGACGATTCCTGCACCGATAGCCATGCCGATACTCATGATAATCCAACCCCAGTCGGTACTATCAAATTTCACGGCTGCTTTCCACTCTACATCAGACATACCGGCCTGTTTTGCTAAGGTTGCTGTTGATTCCATATGACCTACCTCCCTATAGATAGTGCATGTACATTCACGACCGAAACGATAAAGGCTCTCCATCGTTGTGCTTATATTGGCCTTCTCTATAGGATAGATACTATCCACTACTATACATAGTATCTATAGGTAGAGTAAAGTCTTTTCCTTGTTATCCGTACATTTTAAAGTTATAATATAAGTACAATGTTTTAGTTAAACCTTTATTCTTTACACTTAGTATAGCATGGCTTATAGTCGCTGTAAAATATGCCTTTCTCATGCAGTATCTATAGATTTCTCCTATAGATAGACCTATAAAATGACGGTGTCTTTGCTCTCTTTCTATAAACCTGAAAGTATACGTTCTTCTTTTCACATATATGTGTTTATTTTCTTCACAGCCTACAACAAAGGGTACACTGCATAAACGTGCAGCTCCATTTTTTAACACTTATGATTCTACCAAGGAATCGTCTTTTCTGCTAAAAACATCATACAATATAAGGGAGATACTTAAATAAAAACGGTTTCCTCTATATGACCTGTCCATTTACAAAAGACAACTACTTTGTATTTTATACGCCCTCTTGAGCTTCCTAATCTATCCCTTTTTATATTCTCATCTATAGTCTGTATTAGACCTAAAGGAGATACGCATTATGACTTTACAACAATTATATTATTTATTAGCCGTATCTAAGCATACGTCCATTTCTGCAGCCGCCCAAAGACTGGGCATTTCCCAGCCAAGCCTGAGTGCAGCCCTAAAGGAATTAGAGCGAGAATTTCAATTACCGATTTTAGAGCGGCACCATCGGGGCATCTCCTTTACACCAGAAGGGCTCGAATTTCTCCATTCAGCCCGTACGGTCATTCGCCAAGCAGAACAACTGCAACACCGTTTTGCACCACAAGAACAGCAGTCTGCAACCCTCACGTTGACTGTCTCGGCACCGCCGTCCCTTTTTATTGCTGAAGCCTTAGGAGCCTATCTCCAAACTATCGAAGATACACCAGCCTATTGCCTGACGGTCCGTGAAGTCCGGACGACACAAGTCCTCCATGATGTCACAGCAGGCCAAAGCCAGCTAGGCCTTCTCTATATTTCCACGCGCACAGCACGCCATATGGAGACCCTCTTTTCCCAGGAAAAGCTCGCATTTACGCCTCTCGCCTCCTTTGCACCACACATTTACCTCAGTAGTGACCATCCCTTAGCAGCGGCAGGCCAGATACAGCCCGACCAGCTCCAGCCCTATCCGTATGTCCGCTTTGAACGGCACCATGATGATGCGACCTTTGCCGACGACCTCTTACTGCCGGATATCCAATCAGAACGAATCATTCAAATCACGGACAGAGCCACTCTCTTTCGCTTGCTCATACGCAGTACAGCCTACGCCATTGGCACAGGCTATGTGCCGCCAACCTTTGCGGACGAAGGCCTCTGCGCCCTCCCCTTAGCAGGAGCCAAAGGGACGCTGACGTACGGCTATATTCAGCGGCAAGACGAGGTGTTACCCATCTCAGCACGACAATTCTTAGAACAGCTCAGCCATTGCCTCAAAGGCTTTGGTCTATAAAAAACCACGCCTCCAAGACCGGGAATGTTCTTGGAGGCGTGTGTAGTAAGGAGAAAATTTATGCTGAGATTGTACGGTAAATAGACCGCAAATCGTTGGCATCCAAATCAACAGGATTATTGGAAAGACGCTGTACATTGACAGATGTAGCGAGGACATTGAGTTCGTCCGTACTCCGCAGAGCCGATACTTCCATGTCTAAATCGCGCGTTAACTGAATGGGGAAATCACTCGCCCGTTCCGGCGTATCAAAGCCAATGAGCGATGCTAGTTCACGGAAGGATTGCTGCACGCCTGTTGTGGTCAGGCTGTCACGAACCCCATCCATATGAGTGAGCATATATTTCCAAACGCGGGGCAGGCAGAGACTGACAGCGTGACCATGAGCAATACCATAGAGGCTGGTGAGTTTATAGCTCATCGCGTGCGCAGCCGTAGTCGTCGTTAAGTTAATCGCTTTCCCGGCGAGGTTAGCTGCCTGGAGCACGGCTCGTCTTCGTCGCTTTGACAGACCAATACGATTCAATGGCATGGCAAAGCGCATCAAGCATAGTCGCTTTCCGTTGATACAAAGGCAGTCCCGACAGGAGTTCCGCATCGAGGACGACGTAGTCCGGCGTAAGGCTCATGTCCGAGACGGAGTATTTTTTCCCTTCGTAGTAAATGACTGCAAAGTGCGTCGCTTCGCTCCCTGTACCGGCTGTCGTAGGGATAGCCAAATGAGGAATGGCGTTGGGCACGATGGCTTGATTGACACACGGTGTTTGTTGGTCCATGCCGACAAAGGCTTTGATACTTTTGGCCACGTCCATAGGGCTGCCGCCGCCAACGGAAATGAGCATATCGCAGTGATTGTCTTCAAAGAGCTTCAGTCCTTTGAGGACGGAATCGTATTTCGGATTCGGTTCGCAATCGTGAAAGGGCACAGTCTCCATATCACTCGCCTGGAGTAGTCTGTCATAGGCAGGATGACGCATAAAGGAATGTCCGCACACAATCATGGGATGATGCTTTTCCTGCCTGTTGTACTGTCTTTACAATAGATTGATAAATATCTTGCATAGCCATAGGGAACACTCCTTTTATCGTATATTAGTCATTGTATTGGATAGATACGGCAACCTTCATTTCAGCTAAGACGTCTTTCATAGCTTTCCAGAAATCGACAATGTCGGCCGGGAAAATAGCTCCGAGCGAGCAAAGGCGGAAGGTTTTGAAATCGGAAACTTTCCCCGGATAAATGGTAAATCCTTTGGCATAGAGCAAATCATGCATTTTTTCAAAGCCAAAGTTCCGGTCGTCCGGGTACTGAAGAGCTAAGACGAGATGGGACTGGTATTTTAAATCGATGAGTGGTTTGAAGCCAAATTCTTCAGCCCCTTTGACAAGTTCTTTCCAAACGGCCTGATGGCGTTCCCATTTGGCTTCTTCCCCTTCCGCAAAGTATTCTTTGATGGCTTGGAGGGACGAGTAAATGACTTGTACTGGCGGCGTGAAGTGCATTTCTCCTTTGTCACGAATGAAGCTGTACTGCATGTACAAGTTCGTATAGTACGAGCGCGTCGGATACTTCTTCGATTCTTCCATAATGGCTGTTTTGCCAATGACGAAGGAAAGGCCTGTCATGAACATAATACCTTTTTGAGCCGATGCCATAGTGAAATCGACATTGTCTTTCCGTAAATCAATGGGAACCATAGCGTACGACGACGTCGTATCGGCAATCATTGTGCAGCCGTGAGCGTGTGCGAGAGCCCCAATATCCCGAATGGGGTTCAAGACACCTGTGCCGGTTTCGTGATGGCAGCAGTAGACGACGGCAATGTCGTGATTCGTATCTGCATCAAGAGTTTCTTTGACTTTATCGACTGGAATCATACGTGGTCGATGTGGTAGTATTCGCACACTTCGTCTGCGCGGTTAGAGTACGAGCCGTTATCGAGGACTAAAATCTTTTTACCTTCTAGAACGAGGGAATTGACGCAAACATCAATATTGAGCGTGCCAGAGCCGCAGAATAAGACCGCGGTGTATTCATTCAAATCACCGTGCGCGATTTTGACGAGTGATTCACCTAATTCTTTCATGATCTGGCCAAATTCTTTTTCCCGCGGGCAAATATCCGGTACGACTTGAGCGTATTTGACCGTATCTGTCGTCGTGGCCGGGCCAGGATTTAACAATACATTCCGTTTAATTTTTGGTACTTTCGTCATATCTAACATCAAAAATTCCTCCCTCTACATGCGTGTCGAAGCTTTTTCGCCTTCTGGCACAGGTACTTCTTTTTTTGTATTTTTAGCTGCAACAACCGAAAGGATTGCCATAGCAGCGCAAACGAGTGTAATACCGGCAAAGAGCATGTCCCAGTTATTGTCGCCTAAGAAGAAGCCAAAGACGATTGCTTGGACCGCGGTGCCGACGTAGGCCATGAAATCTAAGATGCCGCTTGCTGTAGCCGATAATTGACGACCGCCGATGTCAATGGCAAAGGGCCAAACGAGGCCGTTAATAGAATGCAGGAAAAATCCGGCAACAAATAAGAGAATATCGATGACGAACATGCTTGACGAGAACATGAAGAGCAAAATCGACACGCCACCGACGATAGCGCAAAGCAAGACAGTAGGAAGCCGGTCTTCGCGGCAGAATTTGTCACTCAATGTCGGAACGACGAGGGTACCGACACCCATGCCGACGGATAAGCGCAATGTTTGCATCAAGCCGTCTGATACATCCAGGCCCATGGTCTTCGTAAAGTACAAGGGAATCCAGTTGAGGAAACCATAACGAGCCATACTGCTAAGGGCAATGATGACGAGCCAAACATCAAACCGCCATTGTCTGATTAAGTAGAAATACGGATAGAGTTTGCTTTTATCTTTCAAATCTTCTGAAAGTTTCGCTTCAGCAATGAAATTCGACGCGCCATCGCCGTATACCGGTAAGTCTACGTCTTCTGGTTTGCCTTTGACGACGAAGGCGTAAATCCCAGCCATGACGACAGCGATTAAAGCAGGATAGAAAAATGCTGCCTGCCAGCCTTGGTCCGGTACGAGCGTAAAAATAATCATGACGACGCCCATGCAGACGGCCTGGCCAAAACCAGCGAAGCCATTAGCAAACCCAGCAGCAAAGCCGCG
This sequence comes from uncultured Megasphaera sp., assembly GCA_900540735.1. Classification (GTDB taxonomy): domain Bacteria; phylum Bacillota; class Negativicutes; order Veillonellales; family Megasphaeraceae; genus Megasphaera. The sequence goes on from UQHB01000002.1 coordinate 54,529, forward strand.
CCGTTCACTAGGCCACCACTTGGACAAGAGGGACATGCCCGGTGCCCAAGCCATGGACTGGAAATAGCCATTCAGACCCCAAAGGACAGCAATGAGTACCAATGAACTTTGGAACCCAATGAGCACATTGGTTATGGCCGATAAGAGAACGGAACCAATGATGAAGCGGTTCACACCGATAATTTCACTAAGCCGTCCATTGATTAAATGGCCACAACCGTAAGTCCAAAAGAAAATAGACGATAATAAGCCAAGCTGTGCTGTCGTCCACCCCTCTTCGGACATCATGAACGGAATAGCAGAGCTCAAATTCAGCCTGCCGCAATATAAGAAGCAATACAATAACGAAAAGCCTAGCATGGCTTTCATCGCATATGCTCGGAACGACTTGTACGGTGCCTCCGTATACCCCCAACGTTTCGTTTCCATACAGACAACCCCTCTCTTGTGAACGACAAAAAATCCCTGAAATGCAACACAGCGCCATTGCTGTTACGTTTCAGGGATTCTCTTTCCCTTCATAATTAGTGGCAAATTATAGTAATAACTTTGAATTTATTTCTCTGCTATTATATTTTCTTTACTTTTTCTTTACAAAAAGAGTCTATCACAAGAAATTTAAGAAATCAACAAATATATTACAATATTTTAATTTATTTTTTCTTATTTTATTTAATATTTTCGTAAGATACGCTATAATAGCAACAACCTTCTTTGCATGTTATATTATTTCATGGCATATAATTTGCTTCTTTTGCCAGAAATAGCAAACAGCCCCTGCCAAGTTGGCAAGAGCTGTTTGCAAAAGATTGTATTGTATATGGCAACACCTATCGGTTATGCTTGCACGCTTTCGAGGCCCCGCTTCAACGCTTCCATGTTGAGCGGAATGAGTTTTGCTTTTTTCCCGGAAAACATTTCATGAATCATATTTTCAATCGTTTCGACCTTAAGGACCTTTGTTGCGCCAACGTAGGCACCGAGCATGACCATATTGCTGACTTTCAGATTGCCAATTTCTCTGGCAATATCGTCGCACGGAACGTAGTGCACGCTCACGTCGTCCCGTTCTACCTTATCAGGCACAATAGAGCTGTTAATGAAAATCGTGCCGCCTGCCTTTACTTGATGACCAAATTTTGCCAGTGCCGCGCGGTTCATGACGACGATTTCGGAGGGATTTTCAACAAGCGGCGAACCAATGCGTTCGTCACTAATGATGACTGTACAGTTCGCTGTGCCGCCGCGCATTTCCGGGCCATACGAGGGAACCCACGATACTTCGAGGTTTTCTTCAACCCCTGCTTCTACGAGGTTTTTACCGATAGACATGACACCTTGTCCACCAAAACCGGAGAGAATCACTTCGTGTTTCATCTTATTGCACCTCCACATCTTTCACGACACCTAACGGATAATAGGAGGCCATGTTGTCCATTAGCCATTGATTTGCTTCTTGAATATCCATGCCCCAGTTCGTCGGGCATGCTGCAAGGACTTCAATAAAGGTGAAGCCGTCGTTGTTCATTTGCCGTTTAAAGGCCTTTTGAATCGCTTTTTTCGCTTTCATTAAGTGCGGAATGTCGACGACGCAAACCCGTTCTGCATAGACTACGCCGTCTAAGGTCGAAAGCATTTCAGCTACACGCATCGGTTTCCCAGCTTGTTCCACAGTCCGTCCTAAGGGAGCTGTCGTTGCACGCTGACCAATCAAAGTAGTCGGTGCCATTTGGCCGCCAGTCATGCCGTAAATAGCATTATTAATGAAAATAGTCGTAAATTTTTCACCGCGCATAGCTGCGTGAACGATTTCAGCTGCCCCAATAGAAGCTAAGTCGCCATCGCCTTGGTATGTAAAAACCGGCACGGTCGGATGCGTCCGTTTGACCGCTGTGGCCACAGCAGGAGCCCGGCCATGAGCGGCTTCAATCATATCGCATGCAAAGTAATTCCCAGCAAAGACAGAGCAGCCTACAGGACATACGCCGATTGCCGAACCGACAGCACCCATTTCTTCGAGCGTTTCTGCCACTAATTTATGGACAATACCATGACTGCAACCGGGGCAGTAATGGAGTTCCGTATCTTGCAAGCCTTTCGATTTCGCATAGATAGTTTTCATGACCTTACACCTCCCCGATAGCTTTTTCAGCTGCATTTTGAATATCTGAAACTGTCGGGATCACGCCGCCATAGCGTCCAAAGAAGCGGACTGGTTTCCGTTCTGCTACAGCTAGATTGACATCATCGAGCATTTGTCCCGTACTCATTTCTACGTCTAAAATCATTTTTACACTCGTCTGTTCTGCCAGTTCACGAAGCCGTTTATACGGGAACGGCCAGAGCGTAATGGGCCGGAAGACACCTGCTTTAATGCCTTTTGCCCGGAGATTTTCGGCAACTGTAATAGCAATACGCGCCGGTGTGCCGTAGGCTACGATCAATAATTCTGCATCGTCTGTCATGACTTCTTCGTATTTTACTTCATGTTCTTCGATGTAGTGATACATATCGAGGAGTTCCTGATTATGTACTTCGCACGCTACTGCATCGATGAGCAAGGAGTTGATGAAGTTGTTATGGTCTCGATCACCACGGCCAGACGCTGCCCAATCTTTCGGCGGCAAATCCCGTTTCGGTACGTCGTGCCATACGATAGGTTCCATCATTTGCCCAATAAGGCCGTCTGCTAAAATCATGACTGGTGTGCGGTATTGGTCGGCAACATCAAAGGCTTCTTGCACGAGGTCGACTGCTTCTTGTAAATTCGACGGTGCTAAGACCGGTGTGCGGTAGTCACCATTGCCGCCGCCACGGGTAGCCTGGAAGTAATCGGCCTGCGATGGCTGAATAGAGCCCAGTCCCGGGCCGCCACGCATGACGTTGACGATGACACACGGTAATTTGGCACCAGCTAAGTAACTAATGCCTTCTTGTTTGAGGCTCACACCAGGAGATGACGACGATGTCATCGCACGTACACCAGTGGATGCTGCGCCGTAGACCATATTAATGGCTGCGACTTCCGATTCAGCCTGGACAAAGACACCGCCAGCTTGTGGCATTTTCAGCGACATATATTCAGGGATTTCGTTTTGCGGGGTAATAGGATAGCCAAAGAAACCGCGACAACCAGCACGAATAGCGGCTTCAGCAATCGCTTCGCTGCCCTTCCAAATTTCTCGTTTCATAGGGACCTGTCCCTCCTTTACGCGTCTTTTTCAATAGTGATAATCGAATCCGGACAAATTCTAGCACAGCTGGCACAACCGATGCAGTGTTCCATATCTACACACGTTGCCGGGCGGTAGCCTTTAATATTCGTGCCTTCTTCTAAGGCGAGAATTTTCTTTGGACATACGCCGATACATAAGCCGCACCCTTTACACCGTTCTGTTCTGAATGTAAGGTGAATTGCCATAAGTCAAACACTCCTTTCCTTTGCGAGTCTTACTCCCAAGGTTTTTTCATATATAAGTCCATCGGGAAAACAGGATGTACATAGACGGAAGCCTGATCGGCCAAGTGCCGCGGTACGGCGTGGCAAATTACAGGTACTCCAGTTAATGTCGAAACAGTTTCAGCCATTTTTGCACCACTCGTAATATCTTCTAATGACGTGAGCTGGCAGCAATGGGTATTATTAATGAGGCCGTCAATGGCAAGGCCAGACGTGGCAGCAATGTTTTTTACGTACGCTGTTGCTTTTTCAGGTGTGTCCGATAAGGGACGGTTGGCATTGACGACGCACCAGACACGAGCACCTTGGGCCTTTAATTGATGGCGGTAACGGGCGAGAACACGGGCACCAGATGGGTCGCCGCCAATGTCGAGCACGCCGTAGGACTTCGTTTCAAAAAGGCTAAAGACATCAGCCGGCATAGATGGCAAATCGGCATCCATATGCATTTGCGAGCTCGCAATCAGTCGTCCGCCGCGCGCTTCAATGAGAGCCTTGCATTCGCGAGAGCGAAAATACGGGTCTACTACATCTAAATCAGCCAACGAAAAAGGGCATCCTCTATCGGCTAAGGCCATGGCTAAATTTAAGGCAAATTCCGTTTTGCCACTGCCGAAATGACCAACAATTACGGTCAGCCGTGCTGCATCAATCCAATCACGTGCCATTTCTGTCACCACCACTTCTCTATACGAACTATATGTGCGAAAAACTATTATGATTTTTAATATTTGCTTCTATCCGTTTATCATAAAAGTTATTTTTATCATGCATTTCTGTTATTTATATTATATCGTGGATTGTATTTTCCTGCAAGACACACGCAAGTAAAACGTTCATCGTATTCTCAATTTGTCTACTACCATGAGAGCCATTGCATAACCCGTATACACAAAACACTGTTGAGTATTGACTTTTTCGGACACGAAAAAAGACACGGTTTTAAGAGTAAATTCCTAAAACTGTGTCTTCAAAGACCGGGGGTCTTCTTTTAATTTTTCAAAGTCTTCTTTTTCTTTGCGGCTTGCACCGCCCCACTTGACGACGAGACCGCCTGTGACGTTCCATGTCGTATCCATATGAGAGCCAAAGCGCTTCGTATATTCGCCCCACAAGAGATTGCCCTTGCCTAAGGCTACAGACGTACCGACAGTCATATCGTACCACGTCGTCTGTCCTTCACCGAGCGTTACTTTCGTTTGGTCTTGTGTCGCCTGATTCGTCGCTTCCCCTTCCAAGGGGCCGCTTAAATTTCGCTGCATATCGACGCGGCCATACGCTAAGCCATTGTGCCCTTGCAAACTATACGCCCGCCCTGCCATGATGCCGACACGGCCCGTAACGATAAAGGGATTCGTAGCGCGAAAGGATGTATCTGCATCGACGAGTGGCCGTAGCCGTACATATCCTGCGGAAATGCCGACTTGGGGCTCCCAGAAAAAGCGATGTTCCTGGGACACGCGCATATCATAGTAGCGTAAACCTAAAGACGGCATCCAAAGGCGTGCATTCTTCATGCCTCCTGTACCATCACTGCGGGTATAGGTCATCGTACTTTGGATATTGGCTACGCGAAATACAGACTCGAAGCGTTTTCCCTGCGCACCAGCCCAGACAGTATAGAGGGCACCGCCATAACTAGTCATGGCATTGGATCCGCCGCCATACTCTACCGGTTTGCCATCATAAGCATTGATATACGCATTAGACGAGGTCATCGTGTAAAAGGCGCCTTCGTAGAGCTTACCGCCCCATTTCTGGCGGACTAAACTCGATTCATGACCAATTAAGGTCGCGCTATAGTCTTGGGAAAAGGAAATATTGCCATCTAACGGAAAGCCATCACTGCGATAAAAGGTTTTAACCCACCAATCTTCGCCGTCTGCAGGCTCTTCTAAATCCTTATACGACGCAAAGCGATTATCATCACTGCGCCGCCAAATGAGGTCGTCTTCCATGCGATAAAAACCGACGATACCCATTTCACTAGCCGCCATGGAATAGGCTGTTTCTTGCCACGACGCAGTGCTCTTGGCCGTTATGGCTACGACGAAAAGGAAGGTGAACCAATATATTTTCTTTATCTTTATATAACTATATATAAGCAATAGTCTTCCCCCTTCGTACCCGCTATTATACCACAAAAAAACGGCCCGACCGAAGTCGAACCGCTTTGGGTTTCGTTACGTGTGTGAGATTAGACTAAACGGCAGCCGCCAAATTCCGGAGAGCAGACGTACTGTTCTTCATCTGCTGTGTGCTGTACAGCAAATTCTTCTTTCCATAAGCCGTGTAAGTTGCAGTATGCATAGACAATACCATGGTCATCTGCATCGAAGACAGCTTTTGGTTTCTGGCCTGGTTTGAGGTAACGGATTTCTACTTTTTTGTCCGTTACGAGGGCAATCCATTCGATGTAGTGTTTTTCTTCAGACGGATGTTCTACAGAACCAACTTCTACTTCCAAGACATTATCGATTTTCTGTAATGCCGGAACGTGTTTTTCTGTAGCTGCATCTGTGGAACCAGCAACTAATAATGTATATTTCTGACCATCTACTGTTAATTCTTTGCCTGCTGCACCAACGAGTGCTAAAACGTTACCTGCTTCATTGCGATAAAATGCTACTTCTCTCATAGTTGTTCCTCCTCTAATACATAAACAATATATAGTATGTAAAATATCTAAATACAGATATTAATTAGTAACTATTATTCCTTATTTCTTGGTTTTTATTATACAGCACTTTTTCTCATAAATCAAGAGCATTTTAGTAAATTTACGAAATTTACATAATTACGTGAAAAGAATTAGATTCTGCTATATAATGAAATAGATTTGATTAGTTATACGAAAGGATGACGACTATGATTTCATTAGATATACTTGCTACAGAACAGCGCAACAGTGCCAGTGCTCATATAGATACAGTGCCGACAGCAGAACTTGTCCGCATCATGAATGACGAAGACAAGAAGGTCGCTGCAGCCATTACGAAAATATTGCCCGACATTGCCAAGGCAATCGATGTCATTACAGACCGTCTGCGCCAAGGAGGACGGCTCTTTTACATGGGTTCCGGCACGTCTGGCCGCTTGGGCATCCTCGATGCCGTCGAATGCCCGCCTACGTACAGCACAGCCCCAGACCTGGTGCAAGGGTTAATTGCCGGCGGTTACGATGCCATTTTTAAGGCTAAAGAAGGAGCAGAAGACTCGGAGGACTTAGGGCGCGAAGATTTACAGCGTCACGGCATTACGGCGCAAGATGTGGTCGTCGGCCTCAGTGCGTCAGGCCGTACACCTTATGTCATTGGCGGCCTCGTCTACGCTGAAATGAAAGGGGCTGCAACAATCGCTGTTGACTGCTCGCCCAATTCTGCCATTGGCGACTGCGCCGAAATCGACTTATGTGCCCTTGTTGGCCCAGAAGTCGTAACAGGATCAACACGCCTAAAAGCTGGGACAGCACAAAAGATGATTCTCAACATGCTCTCTACAGGGACGATGATTAAATTAGGCAAAGTCTACGGCAACCTCATGGTCGATGTGAAATCATCAAACCAAAAGCTCACTGAACGGGCACGGCACATCGTCATGACGGCCACAGACTGCACGCGCACAGAAGCGCTAGAGACCCTCGACCAGTGCGGCGGTAAGGCCAAGACAGCCATCGTCATGATTCTTCTCCACGTCTCTGCCCAAGAAGCAGAAGCGTCCCTCGCTAAAGCCCAAGGATACGTAGCCAAAGCCTTACAGGAGGTGCATCATGGATTATAAACAAACGGCAACAGATATTTTTAAGGTCGTCGGGCCCAAAGAGAATGTGACCCACGTCTATCATTGCATGACGCGCTTACGTCTCCACGTCCATGACGAACATTTCACAGCAGAAGAATTAAAACAGATTTCCGGTGTCCTCGGCGTAAATACGTCTGGCGATGAATGGCAAATCGTCCTCGGCCCGGGCAAGGCCGCGAAGGTAACGCAAGAATTTAAGCAGCTCTTAACAGATGCGCCAGCACCGGCACCGGCCAAACCGCAATCCCAATCGACACACCAAGATACGCTGCAAAAACTTGTCCAAGCGTCGTCCGTCGGCTCTGGCAAAGAGTTACACGAAGCGATTCGCAAGAAAAATGCCACAGCACCAAAGCTCTTATTGAAGAAGATTTCCCATATTTTTATCCCTATCATTCCGGCCTTCATCGCTTGCGGCCTCATTACGGGCATCTTAAATATTGTCTTAAAAGTCAATCCAACCCTAGCGGACTATGCATTCGTACAAATGCTTGCCGTGGCCGGTAACGCCGCCTTTTGGGGATTAAATATCTTCGTTGGTATCAACGCAGCTAAAGAATTTGGCGGTTCGCCCATGCTCGGTGGTGTCATGGCTGCCATTTTGACCCATCCTAACTTGGCCTATATTACGCTTTTAGATGAACCGCTCGTACCAGGGCGTGGCGGCATTATTGCCGTCCTCTTAGTGGTCTGGTTCTCGTCGTGGCTAGAAAAACGGCTCCACCGCATCATTCCGGCTATGTTCGATTTGTTTTTGACACCGCTCTGCGTTGTCCTCATTTCGACCTTTGTGGCCCTTTGTATTTGTCAGCCTGTCGGCGGCTATATTTCTGAAGCTATTGGCTATGCAGCGACGACGTCTATCGGTACAGGCGGTGCGTTGACGGGCTTCATCTTAGGCGGTACATTCCTGCCTATGGTCATGGTCGGTGTCCATCAAGGGCTGACACCGATTCATGCAGAATTGCTCGCCCGTTACGGCGTGACGATTTTACTGCCTATTTTAGCCATGGCTGGAGGCGGTCAAGTTGGGGCAGCTTTCGCCGTCTATTGCAAAACGAAGAATAAAGCCTTAAAGAAAACCATTGCCTCTGCTCTCCCAGTCGGACTCATGGGCGTTGGAGAACCGCTCATTTACGGTGTCACCCTCCCCTTAGGGAAGCCTTTTATCGGAGCCTGCATTGGCGGTGCCTTTGGTGGTGCTGTCCAAGCGGCCTACATGGTTGGCGCAGCAGCCCTTGGTATTTCCGGGCTTCCTTTAGCCGCGAGTACAGACAATATTCCCATGTATTTACTCGGTCTCGTCGTGGCTTACGTCGTCGGCTTTATTGCAACGTGGCTCATTGGCTTTGACGACCCGGCAGAAACGTAGGAGGACAATATGAAAACAGGTATTTCCCTTTACCCCGGTTTAACACCTATGACGATGTCCTATGAGGCGTATTTCCAGCACCTCAAGGACTATGGCATAAGCCGCATCTTTACATCTCTTCATATTCCCGAAACGAATAAAGAGGCCTTACGCCAAGACTCACAGGACATGCTCACTACAGCCAAGGCCTATGACCTCGATATCGTTGCCGACGTGTCGCCCAACACATGTGACCTCCTTGGCATAAATGAAATCAATCCCTTCGTCTTACAAGATCTGGGCATTACGACGGTTCGTCTGGATTTTGGCTTCAACCTCGCTAAGACGGCTCTTTTTAGTCAGGTCATGCCCATTCAACTCAATGCGTCTACCATCCAGCCAGCGTATATGGAAGCGTTGCGCCGAGCTGGTGCCAACATGAGCCACATCGATAGTCTCCACAATTTTTATCCCCGTCCGTACACAGGCTTATCTGCTGACTTTGTACAACGCCAAACGGCCCTGCTCCATGACACAGGCATTTCTGTCGGTGCCTTTGTTGCCGGACAGACGACGAAACGCAGTCCCTTGTATGAAGGCTTGCCGACCATCGAAGACCATCGCACGAAAGACGTGAGTTTTGCCAGCCGTCACCTTGCTGCACTGGGCATAGATTCTATTTTTATTAGCGACCCACAACCGACAGATGACGAGCTCCAAGCGTTACAAGAATTATCTAGTGTAAATCGTGACACCGTCCTGATTAAAGCACGTCTGCTCAGCAAGGACTGGCACATGCGCGACTTTCTCAGCCATATCTTTACAGCACGCCTCGATGAAGCGGCCTATGTGATACGGACGCAAGAAAGCCGCGACCTCTTAGATGGCTACGTCGTCGAACGAGACGACACCATCTGTAGACCGCGGCAATACGGCGATATTACAGTCGATACGAAAGATTTTCTCCGCTATATGGGCGAAGTCGAAATCATTCGCCACGACCTACCAGAAGACAAGCGGACAAATATTGTCGCACGCGTCGTTGATGAAGATTTACCTTTACTACAATATATTACGCCAGGACGGAAATTCCGCCTTCTCTTCGTCCGCTCATGATTTACTATTGAGCAAGATGACGGCTCCTAAAATACACAGGATGCCGACTACGCCAACGGTCGTCAAGGCTTCGTGAAAGACGACAATACCGACAACCGTTGATGTGAGCGGTTCGATTGACGCTAAAATAGAAGCCTTCCCTGCTTCCATGTGCTGTAACCCTAAGGTATAGAGTAAAAACGGGGCCGTCGTCGAAAGAATCCCTAGCAGTGCAAGCCATGCTAACGCAACAGGAGTGTCCATAACGACCTGAGCCATCATGGGCACATCGGCAAAAGGCAAGAGGCCTAAGGAAGCAATTACAAAGGTCCACGTCGTCACAGCATAAGGCGTGTATTTCTGCAAAGCATACCGTCCAAAGATGGAATACAAGGCATAACCAAAGCCTGCACTTAAGCCAGCCAAGATGCCCGGTACATTGATTTCACCAAGGCCGAGACCGCTGACTAAGGCACAGCCCGCAAAGGCCAAGACGAGACAACACGCTTTGCGCCGTGTAAATCGTTCTTTAAATAAGATAACCGAAAGAATCATGACGATACTCGGTGCCGTATAGAGCAAAATGGCAGCAACCGATAAGGTCGTAAGCTGTATGGCCGTAAAATAACAAACATTGAAAAAGACGATACTACAAAGACCTGTACCGAAAAATATCCAAATGTCTTTGACAGCTAAGCACAAGTCCTGCCCATGAAAGGCTGCCATATAGAGCAGCATCCCCAGGGCAGTGATTAAGGAGCGGCCAAACGTAAGCTGTACAGGAGAATAGTCCAGAGCCGCTAAGTGACGCGAAAATAAGCCAATCATACCCCAACATATACCGGCACCGACAATACAAAAGGGTGCCGTTTTTTTTGTAATCATCAGCCCCATAAGCAACTCCCCCTCATATATATATATTTACTTGTCATTATATCATATATTTTTAGGATTTTGCTGTATGTTTCTTATATTTTATAAATAGGCATTCTGATTCTGTCGCCAAATCGTCAACGTTTCGTATAAAAAGTCCTATGAAAATATGGTATAATAAGTACATTCCCTAAGGTTTTATCTAGTATGGCAAGAAAGGAGTTGTCTACTATTATGTCTACGATGAAATGGAAACAACGTCTCGCTGCTGCCGCCCTTTGCGTCGACCTCAGTGTGACTGTAATACCTACTGTACCAGGGCAGGCCTTTGATATTGGTACGCTCATTGGGGTCGGTGCCCAGTATGCTGCCATCAATCAGCAGCTTAACTACCTCGATAACGAAGGGCGCGACGACTTTATGAAGCAAGTCAAAGAACAATACGGCGTCAATACGGATCCAACGGCAAACGCTATGGTTGCCAGAGTGATGAAGAATCTCTCGGCATCTGTCGCTAAAATCGACCCGTCCATTAACGAAAAGCCTTATAATTATTTCGTCAATAATGACACGAGCTTTAACGCCTTTTGTACGCTTGGCCACAATATGAGCGTCAATATCGGCCTCTTTGAGCCGCTCAATTATAACGAAAACGAAGTCGCTTTCGTCTTAGCCCACGAAATGGGGCACGGCCAAAAAGGGCATCCTGTACAAGGTGTCAAGAAATCCATGCCAATTAGTCTGCTTGCCTCCTTAGCCGGAGCTAATGGCGGTGCAGCCCAATTAGGTGCAGCTATTGTTTCCCAAATCGGTACGGCTCAGCTCGTTACAAAACCTATGGAAAAACAAGCCGATGAATTGGCCTTTACGTACGCCGTCGGTGCAGGCTATAATCCCGGTGCCGGTGCAGCCCTTTGGCAACGTATGCTCGATAAAGGGGGCGACGTCAAAACGAGTGGTGTCATGTCCCTCTTTAATGACCATCCGACCAACGTCAGCCGTCGCGACACGTACAGCAAAACCGTCACAAAGTGGAGCCAAGGCATCGTCACTGTCGATGCTGATACGGGCACTATTTCCATTCGTGGCAAAGAATGGTATACACCAGCCGACATGACTTCTATGAGCGGTAAAGAACGGGCTTACCTCATTGCAGGCAACCTCTCGGCAGTATATCATCAAAATAAGAAACCGACGAGTGCTGTATACGTCAATAGCAGCAACGTCCTTTGCGTAGGCAACCAACCTATTGTCGACCTTAGTCCGGAACAGAATGCCGGAGCCATTACGACTAAGCTCCAAGAACTATTATAGGAGAATCTAATATATTATGGACCATGAAATGAAATTAGCCGTCGTCATTGATGCAGAAAACATTTCCAGTAAGTACATTGAAGTCATTTTATCAGAAGCAAATAATTTAGGCGACGTCATTTACAAACGCATTTACGGCAACTGGACAACACCGCAAATGGCCTCGTGGCGCGATACGATTTTAGACAACGCCATTCAGCCAGTACAACAATACAGCAATACGATTCGCAAAAACTCGTCCGATTCGGCCCTCATCATCGACACGATGGATTTACTCTATCAAAGCAATTTAGACGGCTTTTGTATCGTCTCGTCAGACAGCGACTTTACGCGCCTTGCATCGCGCCTCAGAGAATCACAAAAATACGTCCTCGGCATGGGCGAAAGCAAAACGCCGCGGTCTTTTATTTCAGCATGCAATAAATTTCTCTATCTCGATGTCCTCTTAGAAGAAGCAGAAGAAAACGAAGCCGAAAACAACGCTGCTGAAACGACTACAGACGGTGCAGCCAAACCGCAGCCTTTTAACGGCACGACGACCTTGCCTGTCCCCGTGAGCCGCGTGCGGCCTTATGAAAAAACACCGGGGAAAGACTTTTGGACCATTAAACAAGCACTTATTAAATTAACGGAAGAGAACTCAGACGATAACGGCTGGATTTTCTCTGGCACCTTGGGCAATCTGTTGAGCAAACAATTTTCAGACTTTGACGTGCGGAACTTTGGTTATAAAAAATTCGTGCCCTTCATTGAATCCCTGAAAATCTTCGACGTCAATACTTTTACAGACGAAAAAAATAGGACGGTCAAACACAATTACTTCCGTTTAAAGCCCCAACTACGCCGTCCGTACCGTCCCTTTCGCATGCCGCACAAACATTTTAAGTAAAAGGTATCTGTAAAATTTCTCTTCCCCCTTTTTTAATGTATGTAAAAATTGTAAAATAGACATACGAAAGGAGGTATGAGAAAGGATGAAATTACAGCTCGACATGAACACGCAAAAAGCACTCCAGTCCTTAGCCCAGCGCAAGCCCAATTCAACCATTTCGATTGCTGCTGATTTGGCGAACGACAACGTAAATAGTATTTGCCGCATTGCCTTGGCGTGGATTACAGACGGCAATGTCCATGGCATTTCCTATTTGATTAAACCGCCAACACCGGACTTTACATCGCGGAAAGTGACGGCTGACATGGTCGCCGACAGCAAGCCCTTTGCCGTCGTGTGGGACACGGAAATCAAACCGCTTCTCCATGATGAAATCCTTTCGGCATACCGGTCAGAACAACTCTTCCTGGCTATCAAAGCCAGTTACGAAACAGGCGGCCATCCCTTTAAGATGGATGACGTGTACGTACGGGACTTGCGTTTTTTAGCCAGCACGTATATACCGGATCTTGGCAATGACTCGTTCGTCTCTATTATGCATTTTATGAAAATCCCAGTCGACCTCGATAATGCCTTGAGCCGGGCTATGGCTTGCATTTGTAGTCTCGATTGGTTGGAAAAACTCTATCCTGTCAGCAATTACGGAATTCCCTTATCGGCCATCATGGCCGGTGCTTTGTGCCCACAGACCATGCCCTTAGAGCCAGAAGAAGCGGCCGCTTTGGCAGAAGCGCAACAACAAAAATACGACCGTCTCAATCACTATGCCAAAGTGCTTTTCATTCCCTTTCTCATTCTCTGTGTCTTCTTGACGCTCTATTATGTGCAGCGATATACAGAGCAGCACCGCGACGATGTAGACTTTTCAGCATATAAAATAACCGAAGCCATTACGTCGTCTACTGTAAAAAATGCCGTCCTCAAGCCGTCAGCCAATCATCAATATACGATGCAGCGTGCGACTTACGTCATTGTAGAACCGAAAGCAACGCGTCCCTTTATTCAGGCCATGAAGACAGAAAACCTGAAAGATTTGCAGCGCCTCATTCAAAACGATGAAGTCATCGTCTTTATGGAGCCAACGAAAGTAGAAGTGACCGGCAACGGCCCAGAAGGCTTTGTCACCATAAAGATACTCGAAGGCGTGTTTAAAGATAAGACCGGCATTACGCCTATTGTCATGGTCAATAAATAAGATTATAAGCCAATCCTCATGAATTTATTGTTCATGGGGATTTTTTGTAAAAAAAGAAAAACTTTTACGCAAATGTATATAGTACTACAAAGTCATCATTGCTTTTACAGTATACTATAAATAACAAAAAATCATTTTAATAATGACAGGAAGTTGTACTTATGAATACTAAACTTTGCTATATACAAGCAGGCCTCGTCGATTATGCTACAGGCCTAACCTATCAACAACAAGCCCGTACATTAGTAGAACAAGGAGATTGGGATGGGATTGTCCTCTTCTTAGAACATACGCCGGTCATTACGATTGGCATGCACGGCGGTAACAGTCATCTCTTGGCAGCTCCCCAATGGCTATCAGCACATGGCGTAGAAGTAATCCATACGAATCGTGGCGGCGATATTACGTGCCATAATCCGGGACAACTCGTCTGTTATCCCATTTTAAATTTAAAGAAATGGCAAGCCGATGTCCATTGGTATGTACGGCAATTAGAAGAGTGTATTATCCAGACCGTAAAGGATTTTCACATCCGTGCCGGACGCAAAGCGGTCTACACTGGTGTCTGGGCTGGCAACCGCAAGATTGCGGCCCTCGGCATAGGGGTCAAGCATTGGATAACTTACCATGGCACAGCCCTCAATATTACGAATGACTTAGATTTATTTTCTCGCATCATTCCTTGTGGTATTACTGAGTTTGGCGTGACGAGTATGGCCCAAGAAGGCTGTAAAACAACAGTAGATGACGTAATTCCCCATATGATGCACCATTTTTCGGCACTCTTTACCCCAACGACACATACTCTTTATACAGATTGGAGTGAATTTTATGGAAGAACGAGTACTCAAAAAACCAACTTGGCTTAAACAGCGTGTCTGCAATAATGAAACCTATCAAAACGTCCGCGGTCTCGTCCAAGGCCTTCATTTACATACAGTCTGCGAAAGTGCGAATTGCCCGAATATTGGCGAGTGCTTTGGCCATAAAACGGCAACATTCCTCATTTTAGGTGGGATTTGTACACGTGCTTGCAAATACTGTGCCGTACCGAAAGGAAGGCCAGAAGTCTTAAATCCCGATGAACCGCAAAACTTAGCCGAAGCAGCAGCTCATTTAGGCCTCCGTCACGTCGTTATTACATCGGTGACGCGCGATGACCTGCCTCATGGCGGTGCAGAACAGTTCGCTAAATGTATCGAAGCCATTCACCAGACTAGCCCGCAAACGACAGTAGAAGTCTTAACGCCTGATTTTAAAGGAAATATTATAGCTATCAACATGGTGCTCCAAGCAGGGCCTACAGTCTTTAATCATAATATCGAAACAGTTGCGCGCCTTTTCCCCACTATCCGTCCCATTGCAGACTATCAGCAATCGCTCGATGTACTGCAATACGCCCATACAGCACGACCGGATATTCTCACGAAGAGCGGTATTATGGTCGGCCTGGGTGAAACAGTAGACGAATTACAAGAAGCTTTCCAAGATTTATACGATGCCGGTGTTAGCATACTCACAGTCGGGCAATACTTGCGGCCATCACCACAGCACGCCCCTGTTGCAGAATATGTAACACCAGAACAATTCGAGTCTTATCGGGAAATGGCCTTAGACATTGGTTTCAAACATGTTGTTAGCGGCCCGCTGGTACGCAGTTCTTACCATGCCAGCCTCGCCCTTCATACATGCCTCCATAACTCATAACCGAACGAAAAAACTCCTCATCTAGGCTGATGAGGAGTTTTTTCGTGTTATTCATATATAATTAAGTCGGCAATGTCTTTCGCTGTAATGCCATTCATATACGAATCTATACCTATCTGTTCCAGGGCTTCATATAGATGGTCATCTAAGGGCAACCCTTTCAGTTTATCTTCGAGTTCATGTAAATTAGCACTGCCAAAGAAATCACCATACAGTGTCGCTTCTTCGATGCGGCCTTTTTCAACTTGCAAATATATCGTTACTAACCCAGCAGGGAATTTCTTTTCTCGTTTTAAATTATACGTCGGCGACTGGCCGTAGTTCCATTCCCACGTAGCGTATTTCTCGTTACGCAATGTTTGGATAGCGGCCTTATCTGGCGGCGTAAAGGTATACTGTTCTATATCGTTCCCAGCAAAGACAGCTTGTGTTAATAGATTCTTAAATTGCACCATCGTAATTGGGTTCTTAAGATGTTCATTAATGTAGGTCACACGGCTATGGACAGATTTAATGCCACGAGACTCACACTTTGCCTTTTTCACAGTCAAAGCCTGCGACAAGTAATCGACGTTGGCATCGAGCATAATGCAGCCATGAGCCAAGAGGCGGCCGCCACGAGCATACCGGGAATTACCGGAAAATTTCATACCATCAATGGTTAAATCATTTCGTCCTGTAAATTTCGCTGGAATCCCTAAGTCATGCAGGACCTGGAGTACAGGAGCTACAAAGACATGGAAATTAAAGTCTTCTGCCACGTCTTGATTGACAATAAAGGTAAAATTCAAGTTCCCTGTATCATGATAGACAGCACCGCCGCCAGTAAGACGGCGGGCTACAGTAATACCATGAGCATCGACAAAGGCTTGATTAATTTCTTCTACTGTATTTTGATGTTTGCCAATAATAATGGCATTGTTATTCTGCCACAACATAAAGTACGATTCGTTTTTATCCATTTGCGAAAAGACGTACTCTTCAGTAGCTAAATTTTCGTACGGATTGGTACTCGTCATTTCAATATATTTCATCGTATCACCTTATTCCACCATTAAGACGCATTTGCAGCACGCTCCTTGCCGCATCAATTTCAATCCTTCTTCGTATTTATCCATAGGCAGTTCATGGGTAATGACAGGCTTTAGGGACAAGCCAGAGCGAAGCAGTCCTTTGCCTTTGGCCCAATCACTGTACATACGGCGGCCAGCAATGCCTTTGAGAGTAATGCCGCGATATACAAAGGAGTCTAAAGGCAAGGATAATTCATGGTCAGATAAGCCTAAAATCGCCATGTTGCCAGCAGGGCGCAAGTAATCCAAAGACTGAGCAATGGCACTGACGTTACCGGAAAAATCGACGACTACATCGACAGGATTGCCAAAATTAGCCTCTTTCACAGCAGCAGATATATCCGTTTCTAAGGGATTCAGGACGGCATCAGCACCGACTTCTTTAGCCTTGTCCCGGCGATTGGCAATAGGCTCAATGGCAATGACCTTAGAAGCACCGCAATATTTAGCAATAATAATGCCCATAATACCAATAGGGCCGCAGCCAATGACGACAATCGTATTGCCTAAGAGCGGAAAAGCCGTCATCGCATGGACAGCTGCCATAAAGGGTTCCATTAAACTTAACTCTTGCCACGAAAAGGTCTTATCAAAGACGACGGCATTTTCTGCCGGAATGGCAATATATTCCGCTAAGGCTCCATCACGGGATAAGCCAATCGTTTTCGTGTAGCTGCACACATGGAAATCATCGTGCAAGCACGCATCGCACGAGTGGCACACAATATGCGTTTCTGCCGCAACAGCATCGCCAATTTGTAAATGGTGGACTTCAGAGCCAACAGCGACGATTTCACCGGAAAACTCATGGCCAATAATGGTCGGCATAGTCATACGGTCACTGGCAAACTTATTCCAATCGGCAATGTGAATGTCTGTCCCACAAAGGGCAACGGCTTTGACTTTCACGAGTACATCATTCGGTCCTACTGTAGGAACGGGCATTAAGGTCGTTGCTAAATTCCCTTTGCCCGAAGCTGCTTTAATTACACATTTCATCATTTCTGTCATAATGATTATCCTTTCAAAAAAGCGCTCTATACTGGGAAGGCAGTGTAAAGCGCTTTTCTGGGTAATATGGAAATGTCAGGATAGGTTATTTTTTCTTTGGCGGCCAATGAATAGCATTACCAAAGACGGCTTCTGCAGTTTCACCAATGGCTTCGCCAACTGTTGGATGCGCCCAAATGGTAGACGTTAATTCATCGACTGTTGCTTCTAAGCGAATCGCTAAGGCTCCGGCTGCGATTAAATCAGTAGCTCGCGGGCCATACATGTGCATCCCCAAGATTTGACCGTACTTCGAATCGGCCAAAATCTTGACGAGGCCAACGCCACCATTTTCAATGAGCGTCTTGCCGTTAGCCGATAAGTTGAAGCGGCCGCATTGATAAGAAATACCTTTGGCTTGCAATTCTTCTTCTTTCAGGCCTACACTGGCAACTTCCGGTTCTAAGTAGATACAAGATGGAACGGTTTCACTATGGTAATGGCCCTTACCAGTCATAATGTATTCTACAGCAGCTACGCCTTGGGCCGATGCTGCATGGGCTAACATGAGCTTGCCGTTGCAGTCACCAATCGCAAAGATGCCCGGTACGTTCGTCTGGAAATGGTCGTCTGTCACGACTTTTCCACGGTTCAGCGTAACACCTACTTCTTCAAGGCCAATACCTTCAGTCAAGGCCCGACGGCCTACAGCCATAATGACTGTTTCTCCTGTAATAGCTTCTTTCTGTCCTTTGTAGTCGATTTGGACGCTTAGGCCTGCGCCGGTTTGGAAAATGGCTTCGACTTTAGCATCTGTTAAAATCTTAATGCCTTTCTTTTCTAAATCTCCTTGGACAAGGCCGACGATTTCTTGGTCAATAGGCGGTAAAATCTTCGGCATGGCTTCAACAATCGTACATTGTACGCCTGCCGCTGCAAACATAGCCGCAAATTCGACACCAATAACACCGCCGCCAATAATGACGAGAGATTGCGGTAATTTTTCTAAAGATAAAGCACCTGTACTATCGATGACACCTGGTAAATCAGCACCAGGGAAACGAAGATGAACCGGTTCGGACCCAACAGCTAAGATAATATTATCTGCTGCAATCGTTTCATTGCCCACTTGGACGGTGTGCGCATCTTTGACGATACCTTTGCCTTTATATTTCTTTACGCCGTTTGCTTTTAATAAGCCATCGACACCGCCGACGAGACGTTGTACAATCGATGCTTTATACTGCTGTGCTTCGCTCCAATTCAGGGATGCACCTTGTACATGGACACCTACGTGCGCCGCTTGCTTGAGGATATTTTCATAGAGCGACGTAGCGTGAATAAGGGCTTTTGTAGGGATGCAACCTACGTTGAGGCATGTACCGCCAACGTTGCCGCTTTCGACGATAGATACGTCGGCACCAAGTTGCGCCGCTTTAATAGCGGTGACATAGCCGCCAGGACCGGCACCGATGACGACGATGCGTTTCTTATCGCCTGTCGGAATAGGAGCCGTTGCTGCTGGAGTCGGTGTTGCTACGGGAGCAGGAGCTGCAGCAGGTGCACTGCCAACGGCTTCCCCAGGTTGACCAATATACCCTAGTACGCCTTTAACAGGTAAGCTTTCCCCTTCTTGGGCTACGATTTTTAAGAGTACGCCGTCTTCATGAGCTTCAACGACATTACTAATTTTATCGGTTTCAATTTCGACGACTTCATCGCCTTTATGGATGACATCCCCTTCGTGCTTGAGCCATTGGGAAACAGTACCTTCGGTCATTGTCAAGCCTAATTGGGGCATTGTAATTTCTATTGCCATGGGTCACACCCTCCTTCTTCTCCTGCATCAACAGGCTTTCGTCTATAATAATAACAATGGGTTTTCTAAGTATTCGCGAAGTCTCGACGTGACGAGACCGGCAACGGCACCATCAATAACACGATGGTCATACCCAAGGACGGCATTCATCATCGGCGCGATAACGATTTCATGATCTTTGACGATTGGTTTTTCTACAGTCCGGCAAACACCGAGAATCGTTGCTTCCGGCGGATTGACAATCGGCGTGAAGTGGTCACAACCATACATGCCGAGATTACTAATCGTGCACGTTCCGCCAGTTAATTCGTCAGGCGATAATTTGCCATCCCGTGCTTTCTTCGCTAATTCACCGACTTTAGTGTGAATTTCTAATAACCCTAAGTGGTTTGCATTCTTAATGACCGGAACAATGAGGCCGCTATCGAGGGCAACAGCTACGCCCATATTAATTTCTTGATTGTGAATGATGTATTCACCAACGAGGCCGTCATTCGCACTGCGGTATTCTTCGAGGACTTTACACATAGCCTTGATAATCAGGTCTGTAAAGGAGAACTTCTTGCCCATAGCAATGAATTTTTCTCGTAATGCCGTAGCTTCAGTCATGTTGATTTCAACCGTATGATGGACATGCGGTACATTCCGCCAGCCATCGCCTAAACGCTGGGCAATGACTTTGCGCATACCTTTGAGTTTTTCCCCATTTTCCGGAACAACTTCGACCGGTTTTGCCGGAGTCGGAGCCGGTGCCGCTACAGGAGCTGCAACGGGTTCTGGTGCAATACCTGCAGCTTGGAGCACATCGGCTTTCATAATACGGCCATCTGCAGGAATAGCATTCGGGTCGACACCGAGTTCTGCTGCAACTTTGGCAGCTGTCGGCGAAATCCGTACTTTACTCGATACTTTGTAGGCTTCTACGTCTTTCCCGGTAACGCGGCTGTTATAGCCAGTACCCGTTACTAGTGCCAGGTCAATGCCGTCATCTTTAGCGAGTTTCCGTGCATAGGGCGTTGCTAAGACCCAACCGCCATCGATAGTATTCTGCACCGGCCCTGGATCTGGAGCAGCTATCGGCGCAACCGGCGTAGGTGCTGGAGCCGCCACAGGAGCTGCCGCTGCTGCAGGCGCACCGCCAACGTCTTCACCAGGTTGTCCAATATAGCCGAGGACCCCTTTAACCGGGAGCGTTTCCCCTTCTTGCGCCACAATCTTTAATAACACGCCGTCTTCATGCGCTTCAACAACGTTACTAATCTTATCCGTTTCTATTTCAACAATTTCATCGCCTGCTTTTACTGCGTCACCTTCATGCTTGAGCCACTGCGACACCGTTCCTTCCGTCATCGTCAGGCCCAACTGGGGCATAATGAGTTCTGTAGCCAT
Organism: uncultured Megasphaera sp.; assembly: GCA_900540735.1. Classification (GTDB taxonomy): domain Bacteria; phylum Bacillota; class Negativicutes; order Veillonellales; family Megasphaeraceae; genus Megasphaera. The sequence goes on from UQHB01000002.1 coordinate 75,488, forward strand.
AGTCTTACCTCCTTTATACCAGCGGCAGCTTACCGACGACCGGTTCGCTGCCGACTAGAACACTTATTTTTGCATCGAACAATGTTGTTCGTTCACTTCAATCATTTCTTCTTTACCCATTTCAACGGCTGTCTTCTTCGGCAAGGTCAACATGACGAGACCAGCAATGACGAGCATACCGCCTAATACATAGTACCCTAATTCTGTAGAACCTGTATTCTGTTTAATAACACCTAACATGAACGGCCCAATGTAACCGCCTAAGTTTGCTACGGAGTTAATCAAGGCGGTTGCACCAGCAGCTGCAGCACCGCTGAGGAAAGTCGTCGGTACAGACCACCAGGTCCCCATCGCTGCGTATACGCCAATAGCAGTGATACAAATGAGTATTAAACTAGCAATACTGCCTGTTACAAAGGGGGCGCAAATGAGGCCGAACGCGCCGAGGAACATGCAGATAGCAATGTGCCAGCGAATTTCGCCAGTCTTCGACGAGCTATGACCGACGAAGATCTGTGCAATCAAGGCTGCACCCATGGGGAAGGCAATGGCAATCCCAACGATAGCCGGAGACCAGCCCGATAAGCCTTGCAATACTTGGGGCATCCAGAAGTTAAAGCCCCAGAAACCAGTAATCCATGTGAAGTAAATCAAGCATAACCGCCATACTTGTTTATCTGTTAAAGACTGCCAAATCGTGTATTTTTTAACCGATTCTTTCGCCCGTTCTTCAGCAGCAATCGTCTCATTTAAGTATTCTTTTTCAAGTGGTGTCAACCAGCCCACTTTGTCCGGCCGGTCTTTAACCCAGAATAAAAAGACAAAGGTGAACGCTAAAGCCGGTAAGGCTTCAATGATGAACAAGCACTGCCAGCCATGGAGGCCGAATAAATTCAGCTCTAAGAGAATCCCGGCCACAGGAGCCCCAATGATGGCGGCAATCAAGAGCGACGTAAGCATCAAGGAAATGGCCGCTGCCCTTTCTTTTGCTAGGAACCACCGTGGGAATAAGACGGCATAAATAACCGGATAGAGACTAGCTTCACAAGCCCCTAAGAGAAAGCGGAATAAGAAGAACTGGAATTCCGACGTCATAAAGGCTAAGAGTCCGCAGACAACGCCCCATGTAAACATAATTCGGGCAATCCATTTACACGCATCGAATTTTGCTGCTACCAAAGAGCCTGGGATTTCAAAGAAGAAATAACCAATGAAGAACATCCCTGCGCCGGCACCGAAGATTTCCGGTGTAAGCCAATCTAAATCTTGTTGCATGGTCATACCGGCATAGGCTATATTAACACGGTCAAGGAAGGCAATTACCGATACGAGGAATACGGGTAATATAATATGAATTTTCCGCCGTTTATTTAAACTTTCAAAGTCAATACTCGCAAATTTCGGATCCATAATGGTATCCCACCTCCCATACCCCAAATTCCAACCTAATTAATAGTTATCTTTTGTTTTCTAATAATTCTTTCACGGCTTTGACAATATCTTCTGGTTCAATCTTCACGAGCCGTTCCAGTGTCGGAGCATAGGGAATGGGAACAAAGGGAGCACCTAAACGAACGATAGGAGCATCTAAGTAATCAATCATTTCTTCTGCTGCCCGCGCTGCTACTTCAGCACCTACGCCGCCTTGTTTTACTGCTTCATGGACAACCATTAATTTTTTTGTTTTCTTCAAAGATTCATAAATCGTATCCATATCAAGCGGCGAAATCGTCCGTAAATCGATACATTCTACATGGATACCGTCTTTATCTAAGGCCTTCGCTGCATCTAAGACATTGTGCATATAGTAGGAATAGGAAACGATAGTTAAGTCCGTACCTTCTTTTGCTACATGAGCTTTGCCAATAGGTGTTAAGATTTCGCCTTCCGGTACTTCCCCTTTCATGGAGAAGAGGCGTTTATGTTCAAAGTAAATGACCGGATCATCACTACGGATAGCTGCTTTCAGCAACCCTTTCGCGTCAGCCGGGTTAGACGGAATAACGACTTTAATACCAGGAATATGCATAAACCAAGCTTCAACGCACTGGGAATGCTGAGCTGCACCACCACGGGTCATGCCGTCAGGAGCACGGAGAACAATAGGCACCTTAGCTTGTCCGCCGAACATGTAGCGGGCTTTAGCCATTTGGTTGAAAATTTCATCCATCGGTACACCAATGAAATCTGCAAAGTGCATATCGACAACAGGACGCATACCAGCCAGGGCTGCACCTACGCCGCCACCGATAATAGCTGTTTCCGAAATCGGCGTATCACGAACACGTTCTGCACCAAATTCTTCTGCTAAGCCTTTGAACTGACCAAAAATCCCGCCTTGCCGAGCTATATCTTCACCCATAAGGAATACATTTTTATCACGTGCCATTTCTTCGCGCATCGCTTCCTGCGTTGCTACAGAAAATGTAATTTTTCTCATAATACATACCCTCCTTTGGTATCTCCATATCGATTAGTCACAATAGTAGTTTTGCATTAATTCTTCCGGTTCCGGATACGGTGCTGCTTCTGCTTCTTTAACAGCTTCCAGGACTAAATCACGAGCTGCCTGGTCCATATCGTCTAATTCTTCATTGGTCATCCAGCCTTCTTCAGTTACTCTCTTACGGAAGTTGAGTAACGGGTCGTCTTCTGTGAAGCGTTGATGGACTTCTTCTTTCGTCCGGTATAATTCTGGGTCGCCTACGAAATGCCCTTTAATACGGTAGGTCTGTACTTCTAAGAGATATGGGCCTTTGCCGCTGCGAACGTATTCAACAGCTTCTTTCGCAGCTTCGTAGACCGCAAAGAAATCGTTCCCATTGACAGTCTTGCCCGGCATGTCGTACGCTACGGCACGGGTTGCAATATTCGCTACAGACGTTGTCGTCCGATACGGTGTAGTCGAAGCCCATTCGTTCATTTCGCAAACATAGAGAACCGGTAATTTCCAAACAGAAGCCATGTTGCACGATTCATGGAACGTACCGCGGTTTGATGCGCCATCACCAAAGAAAGCAACTGCAATCTGGTCAGTACCGCGTAATTTAGCAGCTAAAGCTGCGCCCATAGCGAGGTTGTACCCTGCACCGACAACGCCGTTAGCACCGAGCATACCGATAGAGAAATCAGCAATATGCATAGAGCCGCCTTTACCATGGCAATAGCCTGTTTCTTTACCGTACAATTCAGCCATCATTTTCTTTACATCAGCACCTTTAGCGATGCAGTGGCCATGGCCGCGGTGCGTACTTTCGATGTAATCTTCTTTATTTAAGTTTTCGCATACGCCTACGCCGCACGCTTCTTCGCCAATATATAAGTGCGTAAATCCTGGTAATTCGCCGGCAAGGAAAATTTCTTCAACTTTCGATTCGTATGCGCGAATCATCGTCATTTTCCGATACGCTTCTGTTAATACCGTTTTGTCATACATAATACATCGCTCCTTTGCTGTTTACTACAATATCATCTCACATATATATCTACTGTCCGAATGTCAGCACATATCAGTTAATAAAAAGGGTCTGTCTATTTTCTTTTAAGGCATAGCCGTCACGTAAATGATAGAATCCTGTTTCACCTTGTACCAAGTTTCGCAGCCCTGCCACATCATCATCGGCAAAGGGAATATGGTATAACAACACTTGTGGATACCCAAGACCAGCGAGCCATTCTTTTCGTTTTCTATCAGCATACGAAAGAGGATTCATAAAAATTCCTTTTAACGTCGTTCCAGCAATGATATTCCGTACATTCCGTACTGGATAGGACCAATCTGTATCGCCCATAAAAAGATAACTATTACCGCCAATCAAGAGAGCTATACTATAGTGAGGAACATTAAATCCCGGTTCCCCCATATGTTTCGTCTTAAAGAAAACGACCCAGCCATCTGTAAAAATCTGTTCATAAAAGAGGACTTCATCTTTCATTCCGACTGTCATCACCTTGATAGTCTCATCTTCAGACCATACCAAACCCGTATCTTCATACTTTAATTCTTGGCGGCTTACACAGGGAACAAATACTTTATTAACACGATTATGCCGAATATATGAATTTACATAAGTAGAACTAAAATGGTCTTCATGGCGATGTGTAAATAAAAGCACATCTACATTGCGAAACTCATGTCCTTTACCGGCTGCAGCTTCACAGACATCACTCGATTTTTGATTAAAAAACTTGTTTCCTCCATAGAGGCTGTCAATTAAGATTGCATGTTGTTTATCGCGCATGTAGATTCCTGCATTTCCTACTAATGTAATCTTCATATGGCATCCCTTTCCTTATGTCGTCCCTACCTTTACGTTCATTTTTTCTTCAAAGTATTTCACCATACCCGCTTGGTCTGTATCGATATAGCCGTTATCTGCCATCCAATCCATAATGCGGAGTGTCACGTCCGTTACAGGAAGGTCGATTCCTAAGCTATGAGAATAGGCTTTGGCATTGATTAAATCCTTGCGGTGTACAGCAATTCTGGCACCTGGTTCATAATCTCTGGCAATGATTTTCGGTGCTTTGTTTTCATACAAGGGACCACCGATGAAGCCTTCCCGCGTCGCTTCAAAGGTTGTCTGTAAATCGATACCTGCTTTGGCAGCAAAGGCATAGCCTTCGGCAATCGCCGCAAGGTACGCGCCGGCAATGGTGTTATTGACGAGCTTCGTCACATCGCCGCTGCCAGGGCCGCCTGTATACACAGGATGCCCCATACAGGCTAAGAGAGGTTTCATCTGTTCAAAAACTTCTTTGTCGCCGCCGACCATGATTGCTAAGGTGCCGTCAATGGCTTTGGGATTGCCACCGCTCACAGGTGCATCTAAAAGTTTCATACCTGCTGCTTTGACTTTTTCGTACAAGTCTTTAATAATATGCGGTGCTGTCGACGATAAATCGATGATAATGTTACCTTTTTTACCATACTTGATAGCCCGTTCTACAGAATCAATAATAATTGCATGTGTTGGCAGCATCTGCATAATGACATCGCATGTCTTATAGACATCGTCCATTTCCGTTACGCCATGTCCACCGGCTTTGATAAATTCATCAACCTGTTTCTGTACTACGTCATATCCATATACTTCACAGCCAGACTTTTTCAGTAAGTTCTTAGCCATTGGTAAGCCCATAACGCCCATACCGAGAAACCCGATTTTCATACACTCACCCTCCTTCTTGCTAAAACGTGCTTGTTCATTTATTTTTAAATGAGTAAATTTCATTTTATTTATTTGTTTAACGCATTCTCCGCACTTTCATTATACGGGACATTTCCTATCCCTTTTGTATCGGTTTATACCATTCTCAAAGATTATGATTAAAATAATTTTTTCACATACTTTAGGGTGTCAAAAAATAAGGATACCTAGGCATTCTCATTCACGATATATTTAAAATAATACAATCTTTATGCCCTCATCGCACAACGTTATACGTTATATTTTCTGTAAATATATCAATATTTACATTTTTTCTATTACTTAATTGTATTCTTTTTATAATATTAATGTATAGTTCAACAGAAAGAAGGGATGCCCTATGAATACCTCTACTGCAATCGACCTCGACAAGTTGTATAAAAAACGGATGAAGCATATTATCTTCCCAACCGTTCTCGTCTCTGTATTAGCTTTTTTAGACCGTGTCAACATTGCTTACGCAGGCATGACGATGCAGCAAAATTTGCCATGGCTCAATCCGGAAATCTTTGGAATCGGTGCAGGTATGTTCTTTTTAGGTTACTTTTTCTTTGAAATTCCAGGCTCCCTCATTGCCGCTAAATTCGATGCATGTAAATGGATTGCCCGGATTATGATTTCATGGGGCATCGTCTGTGGTCTCATGGCTATTATCCAATCACCATTATGAATTTTATGCCTTCCGTTTCCTCTTAGGCGTGTGCGAATCCAGCTTATATCCCATCATTTATGCGGTCCTCTTTCCGCGTTGGTTCATGGCAGACGAACGAGCTAAAGCCATTTCCTTAATGCTCACTTCTCTCATTATTTCCTCCATTATTGGTGCGCTCTTAGCCGGTATCCTCCTAGATATGCAGCCCTTTGGCCTCCATGGCTGGCAAAGCCTCTTTATCCTCGAAGCCATTCCTACCTTCATCTTGACCTATGTCTTCTGGGTAATTGTCAAAGACCACCCGGAAAAAGCCGATTGGCTCACAGCAGCTGAAAAAGAATACCTCGTGCAAACCTATGCGGCCGAAATCAAAGCCCAAGAAAAAGTCTGGCTCTTATGTGTAATTTATTTTTGCCAGGCCTTATGCTTCTGGGGCTTTAATTTCTGGATGCCCCAAGTTCTCAAAGGCTTATCCGGTTGGTCCACTACGATTGTGGGCGGAGCCATTGCTATTCCCATGCTCATCGCCTTAATCGCCCAAATCTTCTGGAGTGCCCATTCTTCTAAGACCGGCGAAAAACGGTGGCACATCGCCCTGGCCTTATTCGTCAGTGCTATCGGCCTTGGTGCAGCACCTTTTATTGCCAATCCTTACGCCAATCTCTTCTTTATTACCTTGACTGCTGCCGGCATTTACTCACAAGTCGGCATTTGGTGGACAGTGCCTACAACCTTCCTCAGCGGTACTGCAGCTGCCGGTGCTACGGGATGATCAATTCCATAGCCAATCTTGGTGGGTATGTCGGGCCGTATATGTTCGGTGTCATTAAAACAAATACAGGAGTCTATGATTATGGCTACTTCATCCTTGCCGGTGCCTTAGTTTGCTCAGGAATTTTAACCCTTACGTTAAAAAAGTCCAAATAGCTCCTTGTGGTAATTTACCACACATAGTATACTAAAAAAAAGAGTTGATTATAATGACTGGTATAAGTGTCCGCATTAATAAAGACCTCTATGACTCTGCAGTAAAAGAAGCACGAGCTGAATATCGCACGGCACCACAACAAATTAATTTTTGGGCTAAAATTGGTCGTAACGCATTGGCAAATCCCGATTTGCCAGTAGAAGCAATCCGGGATATACTCATTGCCAAAGAAGAAGAAAGTGAACCCTTTTCCTTTGAAGGGGAAAATACCCCATGATTTTAAAACAAAAGCCCATGTTTAAACGAGCGTATAAGAAATTATATCCTCAACAAAAAAAATTAGTCGATTTAGCTATTAAAGAAATCATTGAGAATCCTTCTATTGGTACGCAAAAGAAGCAAGACTTAAAAGATATTTTCATATATAAGTTTAAGGTACTAGATCGCCAATTTTTACTAGCTTATATGTTTGATCCAGAAACGCTAACTCTTGTATTTTTAGGAGTTAACGAGAATTATTATCGTGATTTTAAAAAAATATTAAATAATTAATGTTACCAGAGATGATATTTCTTACCGATATATGTCATCTCTGGTATTTTTGTATACATTGATACAGTTTTGTCAATTCTTTTATATTATAATCAATATGATATTTTATCATTAATAGAGATGAAATTACATGAATACTTCTGTTTCGATTGACCACAAAGCCTTATATCGCAAAAGACAACTACACGTTATTCTGCCTGTCTTCTTTGTCTCTGTCATTGCCTTCCTAGATCGAGTCAATATTGCCTATGCCGGTATGACCATGACCCAAGACTTACCCTGGCTTTCACCAGAAGTATTTGGTGCTGGTGCAGGCATGTTCTTTCTGGGATATTTTTTCTTTGAAATCCCAGGGGCACTCATTGCCGCTAAATTTGATGCGTGTAAATGGATTGCTCGGATTATGTTTACGTGGGGCATTATTTGCGGCTTTCTAGCATTCGTACAAACACCTTGGCAGTTTTATCTCATCCGTTTCTTATTAGGCGTGTGTGAAGCCAGTTTATATCCCGTAATTTACGCCGTCTTGTTTCCTCGTTGGTTTTCTGCTAGCGAACGAGCTGTCGCCATTTCCTTAATGCTCACATCGTTGCCAATTTCCAACATTATTGGTGCTCCCTTAGCGGGTATTCTCTTAGAGCTACGTATCTTTGGTCTCCAAGGCTGGCAATCGCTCTTCATTCTCGAAGCCGTTCCAGCCGTCGTCTTTACATTTATTTTCCTCTTCTGGGTTAAAGACCGGCCACAAAAATCCCAATGGCTTACAGATGTAGAAAAACAATATATGATTGAAATCCACGAAAAAGAACAAGAAGCCATGCATACGGAAAAGAAATATACTATTTTCCAAGCCTTAACAGATAAGACTGTTTGGCGCCTCGTCTGCATTTATTTCTTCTGGGCAACAGGCTTTTGGGGCTTTAGCTTTTGGATGCCTCAAGTATTAAAAGGGTTGTCTGGTTGGTCTACGTCCCTCATTGGTATTGCCTTGATTATTCCCATGGTCATAGCCTTAATTGGGCAAGTCATTTGGGGACATTCTTCTTCTCGTACAGGCGAAAAACGATGGCATATTGCCATTGCCATGCTTATTGGCGCAGTTGGTTTAGCTGGTGCCCCCTTTATTACGAACCCCTTGCTGAGTTTAGTATTTATCACCTTAGTTGCTGTAGGCGTTAATTCCGCCATGGGCATCTGGTGGTCTGTTCCCACAACATTTCTCAGTGGTGCTGCAGCCGCCGGTGCTACAGCAATGATTAATTCATTAGCCAATCTAGGTGGGTATTTCGGCCCATATATGCTTGGCTTCGTAAAAACTCAAACAGGAACAACGGACTTAGGCTATTTTATTTTATCTGGCGGCTTAGTAATTTCTGCCGTCTTAATGGTAACGATGAAGAAAAATATATCTACTAGTACACAACGAAAGGAGTCTTCACAATGAATGTAGGATTTTTAGGATTAGGTTCCATGGGATTACCTATGGCCATCAATTTAGTCAAGAAAAACGGACATTCTATTTTAGGCTATGATGTAGTGCCTAAACAAATGGAAGCCTTCGTTAAGGCTGGCGGCATCAGTGCTACACCAGAAGAAATTTATAAAACGTGCCCCGTCATTTTACAATGCCTGCCCACACACGAAACAATTATCCATTCTGTAGAACAAGCCATTGCCTTAAGCCCGAAAGGAACCATTATCGTCGATACTTCTTCGACGGCTCCGGACATTGTCAAAGACTTATATGCCAAAGCAAAAGAAGCAGGTCTTTACTTACTAGACTCTCCCATTAGTGGCGGTAATCCCTTAGCCATTGCCGGAACCTTAGCCATTATGGTCGGCGGCGATGTAGAAATTTTTGAAAACGTAAAACCCCTATTAGAATGTATGGGCCATCCGGTCTATACTGGGCCATCTGGAAGTGGTGATACGACAAAACTTATTAATAACATTATCGGCGGTGCTATTTTAACAGCCCTTGCCGAAGGCTATGCCTTAGCAGCAAAAGCAGGACTAGACTTACAAACAACCTTTGAAGCTACACGTACGGGCTTTGTGGGCGGCCCCTTATATGAAAATAAAATACCTAAAATGATTGCTCGCGACTATACACCAGGCGCGCGGATTGCAGTTCACCGAAAAGATATGCTCAACGCCAAACGCTTTGCTCATTCATTAGGCGTTGATTTGCCACTGGCTGACGTAACCTTACATATTATGGATTGGATGGTCGATAATGGGTATGTAGATTTTGATCAGTGCGCGATGGTTAAGTATTTTGAAGAAAAAATGAATGTTACTGTCGGAAAAAATTAATACCTTTTATAAAATAATTCTACAAAAATGATAGAATTTCATTCTTGTAGGATTATTTTCGTATAATTTTATACACTTATTTCTGTGTAATATAGTATAATAAAAATTACTATTACTCATATATTAGGAAAGAAAACTATTTTTATGTACGCAGGAAGAAGGGTGATATATTTTATGACAGACACACCATTCACACAATACAATCAACCGCTGATTGATTTATTTTTAACGTACGGTACGAAAGAAACATATCACTCCAATCAAATTATTTTTATCAAAAATGAACCAGCAAAGTATTTATATCTCATCGAAAAAGGGAACATTCGTGTCTATATTCCCTACAAGAACGGCAACGAACGCACGATTTGTTATTTTCACAGCGGTACGATTATTGGTGAAGAAGCCTTTGATACACCTCCTATCCGCATTGTGTGCACCAACAGTTTGACCGATGCACGGCTCTACAAGTTGTCTGCTCAAGAGTTGCTTTCTCATGCTAAAAATGACATTACGATTATGCAAAATCTATTGGCTTTTTTCATGAAAAAAATCACCCTTCTCCACAGTTGGATTTTTTATAGTCAATTCCGTAAAAACGAAGCAAAAATCGCCTGCTTAATCTATACCTTAGCTTGTCAAAATGCTAAAATCAGTTTATCTCATGAACAAATGGCGGCAGTTACAGGTATGACACGCGTCACAACGACGAGAATTTTAGATTCTTTCGTCAAAAAAGGATTGATTACGCAAAAATATAAAAGCTTAAAAGTCGTTGATTTAGAGGCCTTAAAAGAAATTTTTGACCACGAAGAATTTTATTAATGTATATAGAAAAGAGGATTCTCATAGAAGAAAAATATCAAGGTGCTGCCATTCCAGCATTCTAAATAGCAAAAGAGCCAAGTTGCAAGATATGCAGCTTGGCTCTTTTTACATATGTATATATTTATACAAAAAAATAAAAGGCCATGTAAATTCCTGCAACGTTCTTTCATGGTGAAAAAACATTGCAGGTTTACACAGCCTATCGAGTCAAATTAGTGTCCGAAAGAATGAGATTCTTTATGATGGGTTGCGCCCACTTTTTCATCTTGATCTTCATGGAATGCACAGTAGAGGTTAATTGCATACATACCGGCAACAAGGATGACTGCGCTAAGGCTTAAATAATCGGAAAAAAGTGTAGACATCTTATTCATCTCCATTAATCAAAATAATCGTTTTACGAAGTGTGTGGAAATTGTCCTTCCTTGATTATATTTTACTGATTTTACACGAAAAGTCAATTCTCTTCATACATTTTTCTCACATAAATATCGAATAGTTAATATTCTATATAGTTATACATTTCACAAACTATATAGAATACCTATATTTTTAATAGCTAATCAATGATGATTTGATAGAGAAAAACTAGGGCTGGCATTGTCGCAATAGAAAGAATAGTAGATAAGACACAAAGTTCTGCAGAATACGATGGGTCTTGATTATATAATTCAGCCATGGAAGTTACGACAGCGGCTGTTGGCGTAATGGACGCAATAAAAATGGTCATTAAAATATTTTTGCCATCGCCAATTAAATTGACAATGTGGAGGCCAGAGAAAATTGCCACCAATAGGACGGGCAAAATAATCAAGCGAAAGAACACGGGCATATAGTTGCGTGCTTTGATAAAAATTTCTTTTAAATCTCTATCGGCAATGGCCATACCGGTAATGAGCATCCCAATCGGGCCAATCGTCGAGCCAACGACATTCATCGTCTGGTCAATGAGTGGCGGCAAGTGAATCTGCAAGATAAAGAGAATAGCTCCGGCAATGATTGCTAAAATATTGATATTGCCAATAATGCTTTTAAAATGTACTTCCCCTTCTTCACAGAGAATGTGGCTGCCATGAGTCCATAAGAGCGTCAACTGCACGGCCATATACGTACAAGGATAAACGACATACTTTGCGCCGAGCAAGGCTGTAATCAAGGGAAAGACCAAAATGCCGGCATTCGTATAAATCAAAGAGGCTTGTTCTACTGCTTTTAACCGTAGTACTGGCTTAAGCATGGACGTAATGATAATAAAGATAAGGTGTACCCCAATAGAGGCCAGCAGCGCAAAAAGTAAGCCTTGCTTTATTTCCGGGGCTGCTTCTAGCTGGAACGAATGGATAATGACGCATGGTAAAATGAGGTACACCAAGAGAATAGACAAGGCCCGGCCATCAGATGACTTGAGCTTCCCTGATTTAATCAACGCAAACCCCATGACCATAATCAAGAAGAGCTTGACGATTTCTTGCAACAACAATAGACTGATTTCCATTACGTTTCCTCTTTTCTCGTCGCTGGGCGTTGTATATGACTGAAATGTATAGCACGAGGCATTTCATCTCGTTAAAGTCATTGTACACTATTTAAAAGCCTTGTCAATGAAAAAGACATCGCACAGCAAGTTGCTATGCGATGTCTTAATATATCATCCGGTTATGCTTCTTTAGGAGTAGAAGATGGTGTCTTTGTATGGCGTTTCGGGTTGAAACGGCTCATCCCTACGTCTACACCTACGCTTAAACAGCCTTCAATGGCCGTAGCAGCGTCTTTTAAGCCTTGCTCGTATTCCGGCACCAGTTCTTCCGGAAAGGGCATGAGAACGTGGTCTATGACGCCGTGATGGGGCAAGGGCCGACCGATACCGACGCGAAAGCGCGTAAAGTCTGTGCAGCCATTGGCAAAAAGGCTTTTAATGCCATTATGACCACCGTCACTGCCGCTTTTACGGATGCGGAGACGACCGACAGCCAAATCCATATCATCATAAATGACATAGACATCAGGCTGGTCGATTTTGTACCAGCGCATGAGCGGCCCTACAGCGTCACCACTGTTATTCATGAAGGTCTGCGGTTTGACGAGGATAACTTTTTCACCATCTACGATGGTTTGCGCTACTAAAGCTTTCATTTTTTCTTGCCACGTCGTAACGCCCCAGCGCGAGGCGAGTTCGTCAATGACGCGAAAGCCCGTGTTATGTTTCGAAGTTTCGTATTCCCGGCCTGGATTACCAAGGCCCACTATCATATGCACGATACAGATTCCTTATTTGTCGAAGAGACGGCTTACGGAAACGTCGTGGAAAATGCGCATAATAGCTTCACCGAGGAGCGGTGCCACGGACAAGACTTTAATCTTGTCAATTTTCTTTTCTTCCGGAAGAGGAATCGTGTTCGTAATGATCAGTTCGCTAATGCAAGAGTCTTGAATGCGTTCGACAGCAGGGTCTGTGAGGACAGCATGTGCGCACGCAGCATAGACTTTAGCAGCACCCATTTTCTTGAGGGCGTTAGCACCGCCGCAGAGGGAGCCAGCTGTATCAACGATGTCATCGACGAGGATACAGGTTTTGCCTTTAATGTCGCCAATGATATTCATAACTTCTGCTACGCCTGGACGCGGACGGCGTTTTTCGATGATGGCAATAGGAGCACCAACGCGGTCAGCCAGGTCACGGGCACGAGTTACGCCGCCGAGGTCCGGAGAAACGACGACGATGTCGCCCATATCGGTTTCTTCTTTTTTCTGATTTAAGTATTTTGCAATAATGGAAGCAGAGCCAAGATGGTCTACAGGGATATCGAAGAAGCCCTGAATCTGGCCTGCATGAAGATCCATAGTTACCATGCGGGTAATGCCGGCAGTAGTCATAAGGTCGGCAACTAATTTAGCCGTAATCGGTTCACGGCCGCGTGTTTTGCGGTCCTGACGAGCATAGCCATAGTACGGTACTACAGCTGTAATGTGTTTTGCCGAAGCGCGTTTTAAAGCATCTGCCATGATGAGTAATTCCATCAATGTGTCGTTTGCAGGCTGGCAAGTTGGTTGTACGACGAAAACGTCCTTCCCACGTACACTTTCATCAATCATAACTTGAACTTCGCCGTTGTTGAATTTGCCAACAAACCCTTTGCCTAATTCCAGGCCTAAATAGTCAGCAATTTCTTTTGCCAATTTCGGATTGGCATTACCTGTAAAAATTTTCAGCTTTTTCCCGTCTTCGTAACTCATGTTGAGCCTCCTAATATAGATAATTTAAATATATATATTCGATGTATACAACCGATGAATTCTTAGAAAAGTCTTATTTTTTATAGGTATCGTCTGTTACCCAGCCGTCAATGTTCTTTTGACGCGCCCGGCCAACGCCGAGAGCCTTTTCCGGAACATCTTTGGTAATCGTCGAACCTGCTGCGACATAGGCATAATCGCCTACCGACACAGGTGCTACGAGGTTACTGTTGCAGCCCACAAAGGCATGATTGCCAATGTGCGTACGGTGTTTGATTTTGCCGTCGTAGTTGACTGTAATCGTACCGCAGCCGATGTTGACGTGCTGTCCTACATCGCTGTCGCCAATGTAGCTGAGATGCGGTAATTTCGTACCGTCGCCGATGTTGGAGTTCTTCACTTCCATGTAGTTGCCTACTTTGACATCGTTGCCGATGACAGTGTTCGGGCGGAAATGAACGAACGGGCCGATTTCGCAGCCGTTCTTGATTTCACAATCATGAGCATACGTAAACTGCAAGTGGTCGTTATCGCCCATCTTGACGTTCGTCATGCGCACATACGGGCCAACGTGGCAATCTTCGCCAATAGTTGTCGTCCCTTCAAGGATCGTCCCCGGATGGAGCACCGTGTCACGACCAACGGTAACAGTCGTATCGACGTACGTATTACCTGGGTCAATGATGGAAACGCCGTCCGTCATTAATTGTTCCAATTTCCGCTGGCGCAAGACTCGTTCTGCCTCTGCTAATTGTAAGCGCGAGTTGACACCAAGCGTTTCCTGATATTCCGGTGCAGCGTAGGCACTGACGGTTTTACCAGCATCGACAAGCATACCAATAATATCAGTCAAATAATATTCTCCTTGGGCGTTATTATTGCCAACGTGATGTAATAAATCCCAAAGGAGAGGTAATTCAAAGCAGTAAATCCCGGCGTTGACTTCGCGTACAGCCAGTTCTTCCAGTGTGCCATCTTTTTGTTCTACAATCTTCGTGACCTGGCCTTTAGCATCGCGAATGACGCGGCCATAGCCAAAGGAATCCGGCATGATTGCCGTTAAGACCGTCGCAGCGGCACCTGTTTCTGCATGATACTGCATTAAGGCGCGGAATGTTTCTTCTCGTACAAGCGGCGTATCACCACATGTGACGAGGAGTGTCCCTGTTGCATCTTTGAGTAACGGTTCTGCCTGCAATACGGCATGACCTGTCCCTAATTGCTGTTCTTGCATAACTGTTTCAGCCTGTTTTCCTAAATAGGTCTGTACAGCTTCGCCGCCAAAGCCGACAACGACAACTTGCCGCTCTGTTCCAGCTGCTTTTACAGTATTGAGAACTTGTTCGACCATCGGTACGCCGCCTACTTTATGGAGTACCTTCGGTAATTTGGATTTCATCCGCGTTCCTTTACCGGCAGCTAAAATAAGTGCAATCGTGTTCATTCAGCATAAGCCTCCCTGAAACAAATAAATACAATGTCCTTTTCAGGATAACACAAATACTACGGAAAATACATACTTTTTTACAAATTTCCCAGAAAATTTAGATGTCAATTTCTTATGCCGTCTATGTCTATGCGAAATATGCATAAAAAATAAGAGAGAAGCAAAGATTACTTCTCTCTTAGTATACCACAGATTGAGTTGTCATAGGTCTTATAAAATGTGTACCACAACATCTTGTCTGCCAAATTCTAATGCTTCGGCTCTGGAATCCATGCCTAAATCAATCCGGTTCCCTACAATAGCTCCGCCTGTATCGTCAGCAATAGCATAGCCATAGCCTTCGATATAAAGCTGTGTGCCTAAGGGAATAACGTCAGGGTCTACGGACACGAGTCCGTGATGTAAATAGTTACCCATAGCAGTATAGCCGCTGTTACCTGGATCATCAGCAGAGTATGCTGTTGCTTCCATAATAATCGTATGCTGATACCCGCCATCCGATTCATCCGGAATGGGTCGTCCACTGGCTTCTGAAAGAGCCGCCATTGTCGCTGAGCCAACAATACCGTCAACATCTAAACCATGATCTGCTTGGAACTGTTCGACAGCAGCCTGTGTGCCGCTCCCAAACACGCCGTCAGTGCCGCCGGATAAGTAACCTGCATCCTGCAGCATATATTGTACGCTCTGCACTGTAGAGCCACTCATGCCTATTTCGACTTTTGCAGAAACCAGTGAGGAACATGCGAAAACAAATACCATTGTTAATAAAATTAGTATACGGTTCTTCAAAAAACCACCTCTTTGAACATTCCATAGACAACTTCAACCACAACGGCATTATACCAAAAATAGACTTATAAGTCAAAAAATTGGATTTTTATAATATAGTTTCGCATATATATACTCAATTCTGACGACTCATATTTTTTCTATAGCGGATAATAACACACTTATATATGAACTTTTTAGTACCAGGTCTTATTTTTTATAATTATTATGCATTTTCCTGTTCAACTAAGTCACGCACTGCTTCGGCTGAAGCCACAGAATCGGTCAAAATATAGACGTAATCTCCAGCCCGTAATCGTGTCCCAAAATCAGGGATAATTTCGCCGTTATGACGCTTAATATCGATGAGTGCCGTATGTTCCGGCCAGGCAATCGTACCGATTTTCTTGCCTTCTACAGCACTGCCGCTAGCAACAGTGAGCTCTAAGAGGTTACGCCGCTGGGAAACAGCCAATTCCTTACTCTTTTTCGCCAGCATACGATTCATAAGGGTCGTGTAAATCGGTTTGCCCTTTAAGGCTTGAGCCACCATAAGGGCTACGAGTGATGCCGTGCAAAGAACGAGGAGATGTTCGTATGAGGCGGTCATTTCCATAATTAAAATCGTCCCTGTCACAGGCGAATGGACAGATGCGGCAAAAAAAGCAGCCATCGAAATGACGACAATATTAGAGAGATAATAGGGCGTAATAATACCGCACTGAATAAGAATGATTCCGACGACACTCCCTGTCAAGGCCCCTAAAACGAGCATGGGCAAGAAGAACCCGCCCGGCACGCCGCAGCCATAACTAATAAGAGTAAATATAAATTTTCCGGCTAAGAGCGTCAAAAATAAGGTCAATGACAAGGGCAGCATATATAAGGAATTAATTAAATCATTACCTCCTCCTAAAACAGCAGGAAAGACATAACCTAAAATTCCTGCGCAAACGAGGGCAAAGGCAATAGGCATATAAGACGAGCAAAATACAGGCAGGTCATAAAAATAATGCATATTTAATAAGCCAAAGTTAAAAATATTCCCAGCAATTCCCATGATAATGCCAATGAGTACGGCGAGCCACATGTACTCCAGCGGAAAGGGCGGCAATGCGCCAAAATGAAAAACAGGTTCACTCCCAAATACAAGACGGCTGACCATAGTTGACAATAACACAGCAGCCATAGACGGTGCAAGGACAGAACCGGAAAAATTACGATGGAGCTCTTCGAGAGCAAAAATAGCTCCTGCTAAGGGCGCATTGAAGGCGGCAGCAAGACCAGCACTAGCCCCGGCTGTAATGAGATACCGTTCTTCCATGCGTGATTGGCCAAAGCCACGGGACAAGCCTTGTGCCGTGACCGCACCGAGTTGGATAGACGGCCCTTCTCTACCGAGGGATAGTCCCAGGCCAATGCCGAGAATGCCGCCGATTAATTTCACCCACAGCACGCGGAACCAGTGCAGCCG
This sequence comes from uncultured Megasphaera sp., assembly GCA_900540735.1. Taxonomy (GTDB): domain Bacteria; phylum Bacillota; class Negativicutes; order Veillonellales; family Megasphaeraceae; genus Megasphaera. Next base: position 92,897 of record UQHB01000002.1, read on the forward strand.
CACAGCACCTAAGACGATGCCCTTGACTTGGGGAATGCCGCTGCCACCAGCTTCTGGCTCGTATTTCCCCATGCGCCACAAGACATAGGCCGCCGCCAGGAGCAGTACAAACCAAGCAAAATTGACCCATATAGGTCCTGTTTCTAATATATATGTATATATATATTCTCTATAGCGCGTACCGGCTTCGAGAGCCCAACGGAAAAAGCTGATAACTGTGCCGGATACGACGCCGACAAGGGTCCCTTCGAGGAACAGCCGTTGTTGAAATGCCGGCCAATGGCCGAGTGCCATAATCGTTGCCAGCAGTTGTTTATCTTTTTGCAATAGTCTCACTCCTTACATTTCTGTACGTCATTATACCATAAAGTTACAGTCTTATGGATATAGTTTAAACATTTCTTAAAAAGCCTAAACTTTACACCTTTTTCATTGCCTTTTACACAGTAACTCATTATGATAGGTATATAAAATTTTAATACATGAAAGAGGAGCCATGCAAATGAAACATTTTTCTTTTCCTCACGAACTGAATAATCGCACAAAGCTCATTGCCTTCGGCCTCATTTTTCTCATCGTCTGTGCTAGTATTTACGCTATTAGCCATTCCAATGACGTAACCAAAGAAAAGGCCATCCTGACCGATGCTACCGTCCAATCGTATACGGTCACGCGGCAGGACATGAACCGTAAAATTGCCCTGTCCGGGCAGACTGTACCGCTGGCACAAGTCGATTTGTCAACGAAATACGCCGGTAATATTGCGGCCGTCAATGTCCAGCTCGGTGATGCCGTCCAGCCTGGTGATGTCTTGCTCGTCCAAGACCAGACCGATACGCAGCTGACGATGCAGCAAAATCAAGCAGCCTTAACGCAAGCTGCAGCTGATACGAAAGCAGCCCAAGCGCAGTATTCGTCAGATTTACAAAAAGCACAAATTGATTACCAAACGGCGCAAATGAACTACAACCGTTACGTCGTCTTAAAAGACGAAGGTGCTGTGTCGCAAAAAGAATTGGATACCATGTATCAAGCCATGGTCGTTGCCCAATCAGCACTGAATAATTTACAGTCCCAAAATGTGGGCAACACACCAGCCTCGATTGCGACGAAAGAAGCAGCTCAAGCGAAAGCCAGTTACCAAGTCGACAGTGCCGAAAAACAACTTGATGACCTGACCATCCGCGCGCCGCGGGTCGGCATCATTACGTACCGCAACGCCGAAGTCGGTGCCATGGCCGGAGCAAATACGAAAGTCCTGACCATTACGGACAACAGCGGTGTTTACATCGATTGTTCCCTCTCGGAAACGGATGTAGCGGCCGTCCAGATTGGCATGCCCGTAAAGGTTACGATTGAGTCTCTGGCCAATACGTATGACGGCACGATTACATACGTCAGCCCGGCCATTGACCCGACAGCTAAGACCTACACGGTCCGCATTACCTTGACCAACCCGGATACGTCCATTCGCGGCGGCATGTATGCGACATCGTCTATTCAAGTATTGCAGCGGCCTCAAACCTTATTCGTACCGAAAGATGCACTGCTCGAACAAAACGGCAATAGTCAAGTATACGTCATTAAGCCAGATAATACGATTGAAATCCGCGACGTAAAAACAGGCCTGCGCAACGATGATTACGTCGAAATCTTAGACGGTCTCCAAGCAGGGGAAACCATTGCAACGACCAACACAGCGCGCCTGAAAAACGGCACGCACGTAACCATCGATAATAGTCAGGATGGACAGCAAGGAAACTAGGTGAAATACGATGAACATAACAAAATTTTCCATTGACAGGCCCATCGGTATTTGCATGGCTGTACTCTTTTTCGTCATCTTAGGCCTCTTTAGTTTCTACAAAATCGGTGTCGAATTACTGCCTTCTTTAAATACACCATACGTTACGGTAACGGTCTCTTACCCCGGTGCCAATGCGGACTCTATAGAACAGCAAGTCGTCAAACCCATAGAAGATGCCTTGTCGTCTGTGTCGGATTTACAGCATATGACCTCGCAGGCCTCGTACGGGCAAGCGCGCATTACGCTGCAGCTCGACTTCTCTGCCGATGCCGATGCCGCCGCTATTGATGCGACGAAAAAAGTCAACGCCATTCGCGGCAAGCTCCCTGATGGGATTGATGAACCAGTCGTCATTAAACGAGACATTAACGACACGCCGATTATGTACGTCGCCGTTCAGTCCGATAAGCCTTTAGATACAATTTATTCCCGCGTATCTAACGATTTCCAAGACGTTATACAGCAAGCCAACGGCGTTTCCGAAATGGACCTTCACGGCGGGCGCGATAAAGAAATTGCCATTGAAATCGATAAAGATAAACTACAGCTCTACGACATGACCTTATCGGAAGTGGTCAATGCCTTGAAATCAGAAAACGTTCTCATGCCGTCCGGCACGATTTATTCTACGGCTACGACGACGGACGTGCGCGTCAATGCCCAGTACACGGACGAAAAGGAAATTTCCCAAGTCCAAGTGACCAATGCCAAAGGCGTGAAGATTCCGCTCACAGCTATTGCAACTGTAAAACGCCAAGACCAGCGCGTCACGCGGTACGCTCGCGTGAATGGTCAAGATGCGGTCATTATGGGCATTTACAAAAACAGTAATGCCAACGTCGTCTCCACAGTCGACAATATTAATAAAAAGCTGGACCAACTGCGTGCAGATAATCCAGATTATACTTTTACAGTGACGAACGAATCAGCCTCGTACGTCCACAATTCTCTGAATAATACGCTCCATACGCTCATTGAAGGCCTGATTACAACAGGGACGGTACTCTTCTTCTTCCTTCGCGGTTGGCGCTCTATGGCGGCCGTCATGGTTGCTATTCCGACGTCTCTTATTTCGACGTTCTTTGCTATGTACGTTGCTGGCTTTACGTTTAATATGATGTCTCTCATGGGCATGGCCCTTTGTGTAGGCATTCTCGTCGACGACTCTATCGTTGTCCTCGAAAACATTCACCGTCATTTAATGAAAGGAGAACCGCCGAAAGAGGCTGCTTTAAACGGACGAATGGAAATCGGCATGGCTGCTATTGCCATTACCCTCTGCGACGTCGTCGTTTTCTTGCCAATTGCCTTTATGACCGGCATGACAGGGCAGTACTTCAAACAATTTGGCCTAACTATTGTCTTTGCAACCCTCTTTTCTATGTTCGTCTCCTTCACACTGACACCGATGCTCGCATCCCGTCTCTTCCGGGGCGGCCTGAAAATTCCGGACAGGCCTTTATGGCGGAAGATGGATGCTATCGAAAAGACAGCCCAAGACCATTACACATCTATTCTGACATGGAGCTTAGACCATGCGAAACGCTTAGTCATTCCTATTCTCGTCATCTTCTGTGCGGCCATTGCCCTCGTGCCGACAGGACTCATTGGCTCCGAATACATGCCCCAAACTGATGAAGGCAGTTTCCACATTACGTTGCAGCTCCCGACTAACGCCAGCTTAGACCGGACGGACGCGGCATCACGGCAAATTGAAGAGTATTTAAAGACTATTCCGGAAGTGACCTATTATACAGCTATGATTGGCGGCCGCAGCCTAAACCAGGCCGATTTCCAAGTAACCTTGCAAGACCGGCAGAATCGGTCGCGTATGATTTGGCAAATTACGAATGACGTGCGTAAGTTTGCTAATACCCATATCTTAGACGGCGATGTGCGCGTCCAAGAAGCGCAGGCTTCTGTAGCCGGTACAAGCGGTGGTTTTGGCGGCGGTTCCGGTAATCTGCGCCTCGAATTGCGTGGCAAAGACGCAGATGCTCTCGTTGCGAAATCGCGTGAAGTCCAGCAAATCATGCAAGGCATTCAAGGCGTCCAAGGGGTCAATAGTTCGTACCAAGACGGCATGTCTGAATATCAGCTTATTGTGGACCGCAATAAACTCAAACAATACGGTACGTCTCTAGCTGATTTGACGAATACCTTCTCCAACGCCATTAGCGGCCAAAAAGCCGACGCTCTTGCCAACGATAAGCAAAATGACAGCAACGATACGGACATTTACGTGCGCTTAAAAGGGGCGGACCGTTTCCACATTTCGGACCTCGAAACGATTCCCATGAACGCCAACGGTCACATCATTTACGTTTCTGACGTAGCCAAAGTCCAAGCCGGAACCGGGCCGGTGACGATTCGCCGCACTGATAAAGAACGAAGCATTACTCTCGGGGCCTCTCTCCAAGGGCGGCCGCTCAACGATGTCATCCAAGAACTGACGCAGAAATTAAATGCTACAGATATGAATGGCATTACGTTCCGCTTCACAGGGCAAGCAGATAACATGATGACGACCTTCGGAGAATTAGGGTCTGCTCTCGTCATGTCCCTCATCTTGATTTACATGATTTTGGCCATTCTCTACGAATCCGTAAAAACGCCGTTTATCCGCATGTTCTCCTTGCCTTTAGGGCTCATTGGCTCGCTCTTCCTCTTATTCTTGACGAACAACACAATTAACCTCTATTCCCTCATCGGCATCCTCGTCATGGATGGTATCGTCGCCAAAAACGGTACGCTTCTCCTCGATTACACATTGACCTTAATGGGACGCGGCATGAACCCACGCAGTGCCGTCATCGAGGCTGGGCGGACACGGTTACGGCCAATTTTCATGACGACCATTACCATGATTGTCGGTATGCTGCCGACAGCTCTTTCCATGACAGCCGGTTCAGAAACGCGTTCCAGCATGGCTGTCGTCGTCATTGGCGGCCTCATTACCTCGACGGTCTTTACGCTCGTCATCATTCCGATTATCTTCGTCTTTACGGAAAAGCATAAGATACACTGGAGTGCTTTGTTGAAACGAAAAAAAGCAGTACCAACAGAAAAATAGAAATACGAAAAAATCCTGTGTAAAAGCAGGATTTTTTTACGTCTATAGCGAAATTAGTTACTACATAAGAAGAGACTTACTATGCTCAAAGGAGGCATAAGGCCATGACCGATACATTTACCCCTACATTTAATATTCATGAAGCTGTGCGCAAAACCTTGCCTTATATGATGGAAATGCGCGAATATTTCCACGCCCATCCGGAATTGAGCGAAAAGGAATTTGATACGTGTAAAACAGTCTTCCAAGAACTGTCCCTCATGGGCATTGAAGACGTCAAAATCATTACCGGTACTGGTGTTACCGGTCTCATTCGCGGTGCCTTGCCGGGGCCGGTTATTTTACTCCGTGCCGATATGGATGCCCTGCCGCTCCAAGAAAAATACGACTGCCCTTATGCATCCCTTGTAAACGGGGTCATGCATGCCTGTGGGCACGACGGCCATACAGCCAACCTCTTGGGCGTTGCTAAGATTTTAAATACCCATAAAGACTGCCTCCACGGCACAATTCGCTTGGCCTTCCAACCAGCAGAAGAAGGTAACGGCGGTGCAGCCCGCATGATTGAAGCCGGCATTTTAAATAATCCGAAAGTCGATTATGCCTTGGGCCTCCACGTTTCCGGCGGACTGCCTAAGGGCTACGTCGGCATTTGTCACGGCGAAGTGTCTGCATCGTGCGATGACTTTACGATTACCCTCCACGGCACAGGCGGTCACGGCTCGCAGCCGTCGATGTGCGTCAGCCCTATCCAAATGGGTGTCGATGCCATTCAGCATATCCAAAATTACGTCTACAACCGCCGTGCCGACGGCGACGGCGTGGTCCTCACATTCGGTCAGTTCCAAGCAGGCCATAGCCCAAACGTCATTCCAGACACAGCCGAATTAAAAGGAACCTTGCGTACCTATACAGAAGTCAAACGGAAAGACATCCTAAAAAAAGTCGATGCTATCTTGGATGATGTGACCGATGTCTATGGCGGCTCCTATGATTTAGACATCGTCCCCTTCTCGCCGGTCTGCATCAATGACGATAAAGTCACGAAAAAAGTCGAAACCATTTTAAACGAAAAATGCGCAGACTGTGTCAACGTCATCCCATTGATTCGCAGTTCTGGATCCGAGGATTTTGCTTACTTCAGCGTAGCCGTGCCGAGCACGTATTATTACGTCGGCATTTATAGCGACAAACCTGTCGTCGGCCATTCGCCTGATTTCCACTGGGATAGCAACGCCCTTAAGTACATGTGCGAAACCATGCTCAATGTAGTCTATTACTTCACGAAATATTAATATATAGCTTCTCTAGGCCTTCAAGACACTACGATTTCTCTTGAAGGCTTTTTTCTTCCTTGCATTTGCTAATATATCACTAGTATAATAAAGGCCGTATACGAGAGCTATTGTGAAAGAGAGGAATGTTATATGGTCTTTTGGTTTATCATCGAAAATACAATGCTGCCCATATTTTGTCTTGTTTTATGCGGCTTCTTTTTGGACAAAAAATTTCATCTCGATGTGAAAACGTTATCGAAATTTATGTTTTACATCGTCATTCCTAGTTTTATTTTTACGAATGTATCGACGACGGAATTTCCTGCGGCAAGCCTGACGATTATTGGGGCTATGGCCGTCTTTATGGTACTCTGTTTTCTTGTTGCTGACATCGTCAGTTACAAGCGGCACTACGATTTAGCCATGAAAGAGTCCTGCCGCAACGCCCTCATGTTTAACAACACGGGCAATCTCGGCGTGGCCCTCATTATTCTCGTTTTTTCTCATGAGCCCTTCGTCGTCAATGGACAAACGCCGTATCTGGCCGAAGCAATGGTCACACAAATCATTATCTTCCTAGTCCAGAGTATTTCCTTAAATACGTACGGTCTCTATCAGGCTGGGCGCGGCAAATTATCTGCACGCGACACGTTGCACGTCATGTTTCAAATGCCTATGGTCTACGTTCTTCTCATCGCTTTAGGCGCGCGCTACGTTGGCTTAGATGCCAAAATTTTTTTCCTTTGGCCTATTATGGAAATGGCCAGCAAAGCACTGCTGCCTGTCGCCATGATTAGTATTGGTGCCCAACTGTCCCAGACGAAGATTCGCTGGTTTGACAAAGATGTCTGGATTGTGAGTATCCTCAAGATGACGGTTCTGCCGTTCTTAGGTCTGGCTATGATTTATGGGGCGAACATCATTCATCCCGGTACGTTTACGGCTGTAAGTGCGACGGTCTTCCTCATTTATTGTGCTATTCCTACAGCAGTGAATACGGCTCTCTTTGCTATTGAGTTTGGCAACAATCCTGATTATGCTACGCAGATTGTCATGAATACGACGGCCTTGAGTGCCATTTCCCTGACCTTTTACATTTTCTTAGGGCATATTCTCTTCGTCTAGGCTTGCTGAGGAATATTAATTATTTATAACGAAGCACATTGTTTTCTAATTTTCTTCATAGAATCTTCAGAATTTTTATTGACATTTGTTACATTTCTCTTTATAATTAAGTTCATCAATAGAATACATGAGCAGAGACGCTCCGACATGACCTAACTCGTTGTGTCGGAGTTTTTGTATTTTTATTGATATAGACAACAGCATAGTAATAAGACAATGGCGTCTTACAGGAATGAGGCAACACGATTGCGTTGCCACTTCCTGTAAAACGCCATTTTTTATTACGTTGTGAAATTAGGAGGATGATGTATATGAAAAAATTAGGGTCTATTTTACGACTCGTCCTGCCTTGTCTCATGCTGACAGGACAAACGGCCTTTGCTACAGAGGCCGGCACCTTAGATACTGGCGATACAGCGTGGGTCTTGATTAGTGCTGCGTTGGTTTTCTTTATGACGCCAGGTCTTGGTTTCTTTTACGGCGGCATGGTTCGCCAGAAAAACGTACTGACCACCATTATGCAGAGTTTCTTTATTATTGCCATGATTTCTGTTGAATGGATTATTTTAGGCTACACAATGGCGTTTGGTACAGATATTGGCGGCTTTATTGGTTCTTTTGAAAAATTAGGGCTTTCCGGCGTAGGCTTGAAAATCCTCGAAACCGGCACGATTCCGGAACTGGCCTTTGTTGCCTTCCAGTGCATGTTCGCCGTCATTACACCGGCCTTGATTACAGGTGCTTTTGCAGAACGGGTTCGCTTCCGCGCCTTCTGCTTATTCATCCTCTTATGGGCCATTTTCCTCTATAACCCTATGGCTCACTGGGTTTGGGGCGGTGGATTCTTAGCACAGCTCGGTGCTCTTGACTTCGCTGGCGGCTTAGTTATTCATATTCTCTCTGGTGTTTCTGGTTTAACTCTTTGTGTTCTCTTAGGCAGACGGAAAGGGTACGGCAAAGTACCGATGCTGCCTCATAACTTACCCATGACTGTGCTCGGTGCAGCCATGCTCTGGTTCGGTTGGTTCGGTTTTAATGCTGGTTCTGCGCTTGGTGCCAATGCGTTGGCAGCCAATGCCTTCATTACGACCCAAGGTGCTGCTGCGGCTGCAACCGTTTCGTGGGTCGTCGTCGAATGGGTTTGCAATGGTAAACCGACTATCCTCGGTGCCGCTTCTGGTTGTATTGCTGGTCTCGTCGCCATTACTCCGGCAGCAGGCTTCGTTGCTCCTGTCCCGGCCATCATCATTGGTGCCATTGGCGGTATCGTTTGCTACTTCGCTGTTGCTGTATTAAAAGCAAAACTGGGCTACGACGATTCGCTCGATGCCTTCGGTGTCCACGGCATTGGTGGTACGTGGGGCTCCATCGCAACCGGTCTCTGGGCTACGACAGATGTCAATGAAGCTGGTGCTAACGGCCTCTTCTATGGCGAAACCCATTTACTCTTTGCCCAAGTCGTTTCGACTATCGTTGCGTATGCGTTAGCAATTATTGGCACGATTATTCTCTACAAAATCGTCAACGCTATCACGACCATGCGTGCTGAAGAAAGCGAAGAAGTTACAGGCCTTGATATTGGCGAACACGGCGAACGGGGGTATAATGAAGGTATCATGGGTGGAGGAAGTACATTTGAAAATCCTTTCACTTCCCTCGGTGCCGCTGATACACGTACCAGTGACCATAACTTATAGGAGGAATGGACATGGAAAAAAAAGTTACGAAAATTGATATTGTAACCCGGCCGAATAAGCTGGAAGAGTTAAAAGAGGCATTAAATTCGATTGGTGTCCTCGGCATGACGGTTAGCCAAGTGTATGGCTGCGGCTTGCAGAAAGGCCACGTAGAAGTGTATCGCGGTCAGAAATACAATATGAATTTGTTGCCTAAAATCAAAGTAGAAACGGTTGTCTGCGAAGTGCCTGTCGAAAAGGTCTTAGAAGTTGCCGCTAAGGTTTGCAATACTGGCAAAGCTGGCGACGGCAAAATCTTCGTCTACAACGTCGAAGACGCACTCCGTATTCGTACTGGCGATAGAGGTCCGAAAGCCATTATGGATGAAGAATAACGGTTGGCATAGCAAAGCCCCATTCTTAGGATTTCCTAGGAATGGGGCTTTTTTCATATCATATGCTTGGACGGTCCGCAGCATCCCCGTGTTGTTTCGCTGGGAAGCCTCACGTTGTGGTATACTCTCTGATTCCGCCTACTGCGCCACTCTCGACGTCATAATCCCTGCAGAGCCACCACTGGGGAAGACTGCTCTCCTCCCGTTATTTCAGTCTGTAAGAATGCCTTTACGATTTGCTGATGCTGTCCCGGTAAGATAGTCCGCATAGAGATGATAAACACGCCATGTTGAATGCGTCCAATAATGGGCGGATTTGCCTGGTGCAGTTTCGTTTTTATCTCTTCGGCCGTCATGGTAGAACACATACAGCTCACGGCATAGCCGGGTAGCGTGTATTCCGGATAGGCTCCACCGCCGACCATATCGTCACATGGCATGATGTCAAAGTTCCATGTCGGTAAGGCTTGTTGTAACTCTTGTTGTAATCGTTCGGCCTGGTGTTGACATTCGTCTTGCGTCAAGGCCAGCATGTGCAGTGTTGGAATATGAGCCACAGCCTGTTCTTCTTGGCGATACTGTTGCAGTGTTACTTCTAAGGCAGCTAGGGTCAGTTTATCAATGCGCAAGGCACGCAAGAGTTGATGTTGTTTCATGGCTTCAATGTACACTTTTTTACCGACAATAATCCCGGCTTGGGGGCCACCGAGAAGTTTGTCGCCACTAAAGGTCACGACATCACAGCCACTAGCGCTAGCCTCTTGGACAGTCGGTTCCTTCGGCAAACCGAATCGTTCCATGGAGAGTAAGAGGCCGCTCCCTAAGTCTTGGATAAAAGGCAAGCCCTTAGCATGAGCTACTTGTGCGATTTCCTGCGCTGATGGTGTTTCGGCAAAGCCAATAATCCGATAGTTACTCGTATGGACTTTCATGATCGCCCCAGTGTCTTCACACACGGCTCGTTCATAATCTGCTATATGGGTTTTATTGGTCGTGCCCACTTCACGGAGAATAGCACCGCTTAAGGCCAAGACGTCAGGAATGCGAAAGAGACCGCCAATTTCGACGAGTTCTCCTCGCGAAATGATGACTTCCTTACCTTTCGCCATAGCCGATAGGACGAGGAGTACAGCAGCAGCGTTATTGTTCACGACGAGAGCCGCTTCAGCACCGGTCAAGGTACAGAGCAATCCTTCTACATGGCTATAGCGCGAACCGCGCGTCCCTGCTACTACATTATATTCTACATTCGCATACGACTGGGCAATCGTCATAGCCTGCCGGGCTACGGTTTCACTTAATACAGCTCGTCCCAGATTGGTATGCAACACCGTGCCCGTACCATTAATGACAGGACGTAAATGCGTAGGCTGCCCTTGGTATAGTCGTTGCAAAACAGCTTCTTCCAAGGCCTCTTCACTCGGCACAGTTGCACACGTATTGGCAAGAATGTTTTGTCGTATGTCTTGCAGTGTATCTTGGAGTGCGCTTTTGACGACACTGTATGAATACTCTTTTTCAGCAGTAACGAGGCGAGGCCGTCCTAAAAAGGTATCGATTTTCGATAATTGCCGCAAGAGAGCGTTTTTTGTTTCGTCCATTTTATGCTTCCTCCTCGCCTAAGACTCGATAGTTTTCGACGCGCTTCGTCACGTGCTGACTGTCCATATATTCTAAGACGACGAAGGTCGATTTGCGGCTCGACTGGGTCATGTCCCGAAAGGCTTGCACGTCAATACTGCCGTGTTCTTGTAAATACTGCCGTGTCATCGCCACGGCTTGGTCGTAATAAGTTTTGCTCATGCCGTATTGAGGCGACAAAAAGACCAAGTCTTCGCCATTCATGGCATCGAGTACGGCCGCGCCGTCTTTATATTTCGCGGCTACGTCGTCGAACCGTGTAGCTGTATACTTGTTTTTCGCTAACTCTTTACGCAACGCTTCGCGCGTCTTTTCTTGAGCTGCCGTAAAGGTAACGTGGAAATGACTGCCTGCAATGAGCCCTTGGGTCACGCGACATGCGCCAGCTGCTACGAATTGTTCGAGTAAGGCCGTTATCGTTTTATCGGGCAAGGAGTTAGCTAAACGAGAGCGAAATTCACTGAGCGCCATGCCTTGGCGCAACGGATATTGCCGATGATAAGTCAAGAGAAGCTGCACGGCTTTACTGCGCCATTCTTTAAACGTATCTTCATGCATATACCCTATTGGTGTCCGGCGCACAACGTGATTTTCCTCTAATTGCGCTAGGGCTGCTGTGACTGTGTCTTCTGGTAAATGAGTCTGAGCCGCAATGTCGCTAGCCGTCGCCAAGAGCAGTGTATAATGCCGTAAGAAATCCCCAACTACGACATCGCTTTGTCCATCTTCTTTGGCGCGCAGACTCTGAAGAATAGCTTCTTTAAAACGGCGATGTTTCTTTGGATTGGCATCGAGCACTTCCCCACCAGCAATGGTCTCCATAGGCGAAAAAGTCCGCAAAATAAAGCGGTCATACGCCTTTGTAATGACTTGCTTTTCTTCTAAGCGAAGCTGCAAAAACCCTTCTTCGCCAGGATTGATTTGTTCTACTCCTAAGGGCACAGCGCGCACCATCACTTCTGTCGTCCCAATGAGGAGACGCAGTCTATCCCACAGCCGAATCGGTACAGGCGAATGACGCAGACACTGGACTTTTACATCGATCATCCACGACGGTGCTAAGTCCGCTGTGGCCGCTAAAATATCTCCACGCTGTATGTCGTCTGCAGAGATATTAGCTAAATTGAGAGCCGTTCGCTGACTCGGTTCTGCTTTCGTCACATTTTGCTCATGAACTTGAATGTTGCGGACGCGCACGGCTTCCTTGGGAGGATATAAGTACAGCGTATCGCCCACATGGACAACACCATCAAGTAATGTCCCTGTGACGACCGTGCCAAAGCCCTTAACCGTAAAGATGCGGTCTACGTGGAGCCGCGCCTGTCCATGGTCATCTACTTCGGGAATCGCTTCGGTCATGGCCTGAATTTTTTCAACTAACGCAGCCATCCCTGTGCCTGTAAGGGCATCGGCCTCAACGATGTCCGCATCTGCCGCAGCTGTCTGAGCCAGTTGTTCGCGAATATCTTCTCGCACGAGGTCGCGCATTTCTCCATCAACTGTGTCAATTTTCGTGAGGACAATGAGGAAGTGCGTCACCCCTAAGAGAGTCAAAATATCGAGGTGCTCCCGCGTCTGGGGCATAACGCCTTCATTAGCATCAATAACGAGGAGAATCATGTTAATACCGGGCAGGCCAGCGACCATATTTTTGATGAATTTTTCATGGCCCGGCACATCAACGATACCGACACGACGGCCGTTAGGCAAATCTAAATAGGCAAAGCCCAAATTAATCGTCAGGCCTCGCTTCTTTTCTTCAGCTGTTGTATCCGTTTCGATGCCGGTCAAGGCTTTGACGAGAGTCGTCTTGCCGTGGTCTACGTGACCAGCTGTGCCGATGACAATATGCTGTGCCATTAGCAGTCCTCCTCTATCCGTTCATAGGTCACACGCAGTCCCTCTTGGCTAGCATGATACCAGCCTTCTGTAGGCCACTGCGATGCCCGTAATACGTGCTGTATAGCTGCTTCTTGAGCCAGATTATATTTCAAGCAAAAACCGCACGTTGCTTTTAAGCTGCTCGGCGTAGCAATAATCCGCACATCTAAGCCCTGGGATTTTGCCGCCTCTTCGGCAGCCATGGCATCGCGCGTGTTCCGGACTAAAGCAATACCGTACTGCACCATCGCTTACGGACGGACAATGCGGTTCGCTTTCCGCATCATTTCAATAATACTGAACATATTCGTTACGGTACCAACAGCCACTTTATCGGCTAAGCCATAATAATTGAGGCACGCACCGCACGCATAGATAGCGACGCCTTTTGCTGCCAAGGCCTGTAAATCTTCGAGCGAATCTGAGCCTTCGGCTACGAGAGGCACACCGCCGTTATAGAAAATAATTTGCTGGGGCAAGACATCTTGTGCCGTCAAGGTATTGATAAAGGTCTTGAGCAAAGTACGGCCAAAATCGTCCGTACCGCCTTTCATCGTATCGACTACGCCCATAGACGGCGAATTGATGACGACAATATACGAATCATCCCGTTGTACTTGTAAGGTATCGACGAAGCCGTCAAAGTCCGTAATGTCTCCTGTAGGCGCATCGCCTTTTTGGATAGTCACGGTGTAATGGGTCGGCGATTCTTGTGTCACCTTGTAAGCATAGCCCATTTCATCGGCTAAGCGTTTTAAATTCTGTGTAGCAATTTCGTTATCTACTGTAATTTCAATAGCATCGTGTTCTTTCAACGCTTTATGTGTTTCAATGACAGGCAACGGGCAAGCCTTGGCTAAGGCATCAATTTTAAACATACTAAGTTCCTCCGTACAACTTATTTTTCTATAGATTCCAAGTATTTACCGGCAGAAACAGCGGCAATAGCACCATCCGACGCAGCCGTTACGACTTGGCGCAGCATTTTTTGCCGTACGTCACCAGCCGCATAGACACCGGGGACGTTCGTTTCCATAGCATCGTTTGTCAGGATATAGCCGTTGTCATCCATCTTGATTTTGTCTTTGAGCAGTGTCGATGCCGGGTTGAGACCGATGAAGCCAAAGACCCCGAGGAGTCCATCTGCAGGAGACGCCTCTACTTTGTGGATTTCGCCTGTTTTCGTGTCGCGCAATTTTATCCATTGCAGTACATCTTGTCCGCCTACTTCATCGATGACGGAGTTCCAGAGGATTTCAATTTTCGGATTGGCAAAGGCCTTTTCTTGCAATACTTTTACAGCCCGTAAGGCATCACGGCGATGAACGATGTAAACTTTTCGCGCAAAATTCGTCAAGAAAATCGCTTCTTGGACAGCACTATCACCACCGCCAACGACATAGACATCGAGGCCAGAGAAGAAATCACCGTCACAGGTCGCGCAGTACGACACGCCGCGGCCGCGGAATTCGTCTTCCCCTTTGCAGCCAATAGGCCGATGGACAGCACCTGTCGCAATAATCAAGGTCTTGCCTTTATATGTCCCTTTGTAGCCGACTACTTCTTTGATGGCTCCGTCGACGTGTACGTCTTTGACCATATCTTGTTCGCGATGCACGCCGAACCGTTCTACTTGTGCGACCATGCGCGCAACTAATTCCGTTCCTTTTTCACCTTGCGGCATTTGGCCCGGATAATTTTCAATACTATCGGTCACGGCAATTTGTCCACCTACAGCACCTTGTTCAATAAGCAGCGTATTGAGACGGCTCCGACCAGCATAAATCCCAGCAGATAACCCAGCCGGGCCTGCTCCTAAAATGACCACATCATATATCGTTTCCATGGAAATTCCTCCAGTTTTAGATTATTTGTTCCGTTCTATTATATACTATTTTGCGTGTAGAAAGATATGTTTTTAAGCATTTTTCGCAATTTCTTGTAAGGCCGTAATGGCAGCATAGACCTCTTCTTTCGTCGTAAATTGAGAAAAAGAAAAGCGTACGGCTCCTTGGTGCGCTGTCCCCAAGGCCTCGTGCATCAATGGCGCACAGTGAAAGGCTGCGCGCGTAGCCATGCCGTAGTCTTCCCAGAGGAGATTGCTCACTACAGCCGAATCAGCATCACCTATATTGAGGGCATACACACCGACGCGAGGCCGCGAGAAATCACCGTATAAAGTCACGTTGGGAATGGCTTGCAACGCAGGCACAAAGACACGCGCCAGTTCCTCTTGATGGGTCTGTGCTGCGTCAACGCCACCAGAAATGAGATGCGTAAGACTAGCATGGAGGCCTATAATGTCGGCAACGTTTGCCGTCCCGGCTGTAAATACGTCAGGTACAGCTGAGGGCTGTTCGTGCGCAAAGGAATGGACACCGTCACCGCCTGTAATGTACGGCGTTACGGCCGTATCTTTACGCATGCAAATCCCACCTGTACCGCCTGGCCCATAGAGTGACTTATGGCCTGTAAAACACACTGCCGTAACGATGCCATCAGACAAATCGATAGGATACGCCCCAGCTGTCTGGGATACATCGATGATGAGCTGCACTCCATGACGCTGGCAAACGTGCTTAATGTATGGTAAATCGATGACATTACCCGTCACGTTGGACGCGTGATTGCAGACGACAGCCTTCGTATTAGGACGTAGTTTAGCTTCTAATTCATCATAATGCAAGGCTCCTGTCACATCATCACTGCTGATGAAGTCGAGGGCAACACCTTCTTTTTCTAGTTGATACAACGGACGCAAGACGGCATTATGCTCCCACGTCGTCGTCAGCACGTGGTCGCCGCTGTGAAAGAGTCCCTTTAAGACCATATTCAGAGCAGTCGTCGAGTTGTGCGTAAAGGCCACTTCATAATCTTCGCCAGCATGGAAGAACTGCCGTACAGCATCTTTCGCCTGTAAGACCTGTTCATACGCGCGCAACGAATAGGCGTGAGCTCCGCGCGACGGATTGCCGTAACGGCCGCACGTCAAGGCTTCGTACACAGCACGACCGACGTACTCCGGCTTTTGCACCGTCGTCGCAGCGTTATCAAAATAATACATGACTTTACCTTCTTTTA
This sequence comes from uncultured Megasphaera sp., assembly GCA_900540735.1. Taxonomy (GTDB): domain Bacteria; phylum Bacillota; class Negativicutes; order Veillonellales; family Megasphaeraceae; genus Megasphaera. Next base: position 108,853 of record UQHB01000002.1, read on the forward strand.
CTTAGCAAAAAAGGCAACCCATTACTGAGCTGCCTTTTCACGCAGAATCTGTAGACCCTGCCTTCTACACCCTATTATAAACCGAAACGAGCAAAAATCGTATCGACGTGGCGGAGCATTTTATTAACGTCAAAGCAACCTTCGATTTCTGCATCGGTCATGAATTTTTTAATATCTTCGTCTTTCTTGAGGTTCGTCAAGAAATCTTCCCCTTCGAGCCACCGTTTCATGGCATTGCGCTGTACCCAACGGTATGCCTGTTCACGAACAGCACCTTTTTCTACGAGCGTATTGAGGAGAATCGGGCTGTAAATGAGGCCGCCTGTAAGGTTGAGGTCTTTCATCATTTTGTCCGGATAGACAATGAGTTTGTCGATAACGCGCGTAAAGGTCTGGAGCATGTAATCGAGAGCAATCGTGCTGTCCGGGAGAATGATACGTTCTACAGAAGAGTGGGAAATATCCCGTTCGTGCCAGAGAGCTACGTCTTCAAGAGCAGCCTGAGCATTGCCACGGATAACGCGTGCTAAGCCACACATGCGTTCACACGTAATCGGATTGCGTTTATGAGGCATAATGGAAGAGCCTTTTTGTTTCGGGCTGAAATATTCTTCTGCTTCCCGTACTTCTGTGCGCTGTAAGTGGCGAATTTCAGTAGCAAATTTATCGATAGAGCTAGCAATGACAGCAAGAGTCGTTACGAATTCAGCATGGCGGTCACGCTGGAGGGTCTGCGACGAAATCGGCGAAGCTGCAATGCCGAGATTTTTGCAAACATATTGTTCCACAAAGGGATCAATGTCTGCATACGTACCAACAGCACCGGAAATTTTACCGACAGCAATCGTTTCTTTTGCCCGTTTCATGCGTTCAATATCACGTTCTACTTCAGCGAGCCAGTTGCAGAGCTTGAGGCCGAATGTCGTAGCTTCTGCATGAATACCGTGCGTACGGCCAATGCACGGTGTATATTTAAATTCAACGGCACGGCGGCGCAAAACGTCACGGAATGCTTCAAGGTCATCAATCAAAATGTCCGAAGCCTGTTTGAGCATGTACCCTAAAGCCGTATCTTTGACGTCTGTCGAGGTCAGGCCAAGGTGTACATATTTACCAGATTCGCCAATGTTTTCTGAAAGAGTAGAAACGAAAGCAGCAATATCATGATGTGTTTCTGCTTCGATTTCATGAATGCGTTCTACAGAAAAAGCAGCTTTTTCGCGGATTTCTTTCGCAGCTTCTTTCGGCACATTGCCAAGTTCAGCCTGCGCTTCACTTGCGAGAATTTCGACTTCTTTCATCGTATCCCATTCATTGTACTCTGTCCAAATATGACCCATTTCTGGTTTCGTGTAGCGTTCAATCACGTTGAATCTCTCCTTTTATGTGTGAGTATGGTCAATAAAAAAAACTCGTCCTTTTTATTATACAATAAAACTTCCGTTTATTCTACAACTAATGATACCTTTTCTTGCATTGTTACGTAGCCAATAATGGCAGCACAAGACGTATTGTCACCCAAGGCTTGCTGCAGCTCCAAAGCATCCCTTTCGGCAACAGAAATGAGTAGTCCCCCTGAGGTCTGCGGATCGTAGAGAATATCCTTCACCCCTTGCGGTACAGCCTGTGCAAATTGCACTTCTTTGTCAATATACTGGGCGTTGCGGTAGAGACCAGCAGGGAGAAAGCCCATAGCAGCAAACTTCATAGCTTCTGCATAGTACGGAATATCCGACGCGTTGAGGTGAATCGTGACACCACTGCCTTTAGCCATTTCGTACGTATGGCCCAGGAGGCCAAATCCCGTCACGTCGGTGCAACTATGGACAGCGTAGTGTACCATCACGTCACGAGCAGCTTTGTTGAGTGTTGCCATCTGCGTATAGACGCGCTGGAGTACGTCATTTGCAACTAAATCGCCTTGCGCAGCAGACATTACGATGCCAACGCCAAGAGGTTTTGTCAACACTAAGACATCGCCTGCCTTGGCTGATGAATTGCGTAAGAGTTGCTGCGGATGAACAAAACCCGTCACAGATAGGCCATACTTTGGTTCTTTGTCTTCAATCGTGTGTCCGCCTGTAATGATGACATCGGCTTCATAGGCCTTGGCATAGCCTCCTTCGAGGATGGCGCGAATGGCATCCTTCCCTAAGGCTGAATTGATGGTCATAATGTTCATAGCCAGCTTCGGCGTGCCGCCCATAGCGTAGACATCACTGAGGGCATTAGCCGCTGCAATTTGCCCGAAAAGATACGGGTCGTCCACAATAGGAGGGAAGAAATCTACGGTCTGCACGATAGCTGTATCATCATTGATGACGTAGACAGATGCATCGTCGCTCTTGTCGTAGCCTACGAGCAAGCGCGGGTCTTGCCTCGTCGGAATCCCGGCAAGTAATTGAGCCAGTTCCCCTGGCCCGATTTTCGCACCTCACCCAGAGCATGAGGCCATTTTCGTTAGGCGCAGTTTTTTGTCATCCATAGATTCTTCACCTCCTGTTTGTAGTATGTATATATTATATCATGAAAAAAGCGTCCATCCGAGGATGAACGTGATATTACAACCTTGCCAAAATATAATAAGAAACGAGCCTTGCCAGCGCCGACTGGTAAGGCTCGTTTTGTATATCTACGTTGTGGAGCTACCAAAACAGAAGGGAGTAAACGTTTGGCAACCTCGCAGCGTTGATAACCTTATGAAGTTGTAGAGCTAACATATGCTTGGACGATCCGCAGCATCCTCGTGGTGTTCCGCCGGGAAGCAAGAACCAACACATGCTTGGACGATAGGCGGCATGCATCATTAGGCATGAAGCAGGCCAAGCATCCGGAACCAGCTTTCTCTCACGCGGCGTGCAACTTAGAATTTGTACGAAACTTGGACGCGTGTGTAATCGCCGAGAGTGAAGTCTTCGGAGCCGTAGAGGGTACCGCGTTTTTGCGTGCTCTGTGCGCCGAAGGTATAGAAGGCTTCGAGGAGGAAGTTCTTCGCCGGGACGTAGCCTGCGCCAAGGGTGAAGCTGCGGATACCGTCGAGGTAACGATCCGGCAAGGCTTCTGTACCATTGCCGCCGAAGAAGGAGCCGTGTTCGAAGTATTTGTAATCGGCAAAGGCATTCCAGCTACCGACGACATCTGTGTCGCTCTTACCGATGTCGGCACGGAGTACCCAGAAGGTCGGGTTCGAACCATCGCCAGTGTAGCGACCATATTCATCACGACCACCGTGGAAGTACCGGCCTGTATCGGAGCGGTTAATGCCCCAATCGAAGGACAAAGTCAACGCGCCGAGGCGATACTGCGCGCCAAGGCCGAAGATATTGGCAATGTCCATTTCTTGGTCATAATTGCCCCATCCTGCATCGGTATATTCCAAACCAGTCTTATGATAGCCATCGCCCATGGAGCGGAGATACCATGCCGTAAGGCCGAGGTCATCGCTGATTTTCTGACGAACTTGGACAAAGGCCGCTCTATCAATGGAAGGTATAACGTCTTGTTTAAGCAAGGTGCCTTGTACCTTAACAATGCTGTCCAATGCGCTAACCGGAGTTTCCGAGCCATTAAAGGGATCAAACGCTGTTCTTGCATAGTAGAAAAATGCATTTAAGCAACTAGTGGAATTAGAGAAACTGTTAATTCTTGTCCCCACAAAGTTCGTGAATAAGGATTTAATTGCATCATCCTCACTCAGGGCATTGCCATTGTCATCGACAAAAGGCGTACTTCCTTTACCTTCATCCTGATAATACTTAGTGACGCCATCATATACAGAATGTAAATACTTATTAATTTCTTCTTTACCTGTCGTTGGATCCAGCATTTCACCCCAGCTCTTATCATCCAAGCCGTATTGTGTCCGTAATGTACTAACTGAAATCCGTTTAGATTGAACAACACCATTTACCAAGACAGGAACAGATATAAACCGATTATATGAGTTAGATGGATTCGTTCCTGTCCATTCATTATTCGGATCAATAACTTCTCCGGTATTGCCATCTACAGTCGGATATTCTGGAAGTCGTTGATTCGGGTCTGTCAATGTCTGGAAATATTTCATATACCAATTTCCGCCATATCCACCAACAGAATCAGTAGGATACATTTCCGCTACCTTGATTAACTGTTGATTGAGGTCAGATAAGACCTGCCACCGTTCTACGGCTACGTCGTAATCAGATTTACTTGTGTCTTTTACCCATGTACCATCAGCTTGTTGGATTTGACCAGCATGATTCCATTTTTCATAGTAGTTCATAGCCGTAGTCTTCCAAGCATCGGCACTAGTGCCTTCAGGATATACAGTCTGACTTCCACCGGGATGTTCAATTCCCAATACAACTCCAGGATATACACCGAGCAATTCCGCTAAGGTCGGCGGACGAGAAATCAAAGCCTTTTCCGTATGTGTATAAGCGGAGTCCGTAATACCTGTAGAAGCTGAGAAATCACCATAGCCTAAACGGACTTGGGTCTTGTCATTTGTATAGGTTGCGCGGATGCCGTCGTATTCTTTGCCAAACCAGTAGCCCGTCACGCCCATGCGTTCTGTCAAGCGGCCAATGGTGAAATCCCATTTATTGGCTTTTTGATTGAGTTCCGCTCTGTCGAGGCGAGCGTCATGAAGTCCTCGTTTATCGGACTTGCTGTACATCGTATCGAGGGTATTACCAGACGAACCTTGGATGAGGAAGTTCGTATCGTCACCGATTTGATAATCGACGCCCAAGCGGAGCCGCTGTTCTAAGCCATGACCAGAAGCGTCAGCCATATTCTTCGTCGCGCCAGCATCTAAGTCCGTTGTAGTCGTCAAGGTCAATGCCGGTAAATTCTGGCCGTGAAACATATTGGAGCGGACACGATAATCGCCGATGAGTTCGACATCGCCGACTTTACGGCCTGCGTCTTTATCCGATGGTTTCGTGAGGAACCAATCGCCGTTTTCGTTCTTCGCAGTCACTACGCCATCGCTCGTGCCGTTACCGGTTGCTGTAACAGTCGTGTTAGTTGTGCTTTCTGCTGTAGCACTTGCTTTCACTTCTTTGGCAGCCGCTTCTTTGGCAGTGTCTGCGTCAGTGCCGAATTTGATATTCGCGCCAATCCGGTAGAGTCGATCTTGGTAGGCCCGGTCATCGTCACGATGGTTGAAGAGATTGTCGATACCGACGTAAGCGGTCATATCCTTGCCAAAGTCTTTTTGTACCATGAAGTTCCAGATACCAAAGGTTTTCTTTTTATATTTCGCTTTTTTACGAATATAGTTACCGTTACTATCTTTGTCAAACAAATCATTTGTATTAACCGAATTGCTATCGAGCATATGGATGTAGTAATCGCCCCAAAGAGCGGCGCGCCAGCCGTTCGCTTTATCTTCGTAGTTGAGGCTAATGTCTACTTTATGCTGTGGCCGGTCGAGTAATTGCCGCGGCATATCGGGGTCGCTCTTATTGATTGCATGGAGCCAAGCGTAGCCCAGTTTTGCCGACCAGTGGTCATTGAATTTCTGTTGTACTTCCGCTTCGATACCGGTGATTTCGGCTTTACCTAAGTTCTTATAGCTATAAATTCTGTCGGCATTAGTCACTGTACTAGAACCAAATTGGTTAAAGTCGATAAGCTGACCGATAAAGTACGAGGTCATATAATCATCAATCTGGTTATGGAAGAGAGATACACGGCTGTAGGTCTTGTTGTTTTCGCCTTCGAGAGAAATATCCATGTTAAAGGATTTTTCCGGTTTTAAATTTGGATTGCCAATCCAGTACCAACCATACCGGCTACCGCCAGCGGAGCCAAACATTTCCCAGTTGTAGTAGAGTTCGCCCATGCCCGGTTCGGTGTAGCCTGTACCAACATTGGCTTTTAAGCGACGGTGCGGATTGCCATTGAGATTATGGGTCATCCCTAAGTTAGCCGTCACTTCACTGCCAAAGAGGTCGCTATTATCAAAGCGGATAATCGGCGTTAAGATAGTGTTGTCATTGACTTGCCATGTATCTTGTACAAAGGCATGACGACGCTGGAGCCGCGCTTCACCGCCACTGACTTGATTTGCCCGCGCGTCGAAATCTTCGCCATAGTATTTACCATTGTACTTAATATTCTTATCTTGGCCATAATTACTAACATTGATGATAGATCCGTAGTATCCCAACGCTGGTAACATCCGATAAGTATAATTCGAGTTAGATAAATCATTCGTATCCTTTAACTCTTGGTTAAAGGTTTCAAAGCGTTTTTGTAAATCCGCGTCGCCTTTCCAATTGACTCCATATTCCGTCAAGTCCATACCAATAGCAGACGAACCTAAAAAGCCCAAATAAGGAGCTAACACTTTAATTTTTGCGGCATCTTCAGCCGTAAAGATAGGCACGTCACCACCATAATATTCTGTCGATTTGTCCCAGACTAAACCGTTTTCATTTTGTTTAAAGAGATAGTTATGGACAGCAGAATCTGGTTCTGTAGAGCCACTCGGTATCCACAAGGATTTATCATAGTCCCACGGATCAATACCTTTCGTCCATTGTTTCGGCGCATTTTTTAGCCGTGTGCCGTTAGCGCGTTCATCCGTATAGCCGACGCCATATGTCAGGAAATGCTGGTCGTTAGCGGCAACATTTAACGTCGCGTTGACATCGAGTTGTTTATGTTTGAGCCAGTCCACCGCGGCTAAGGTATTCTTACCGCCATATTGGTCATGGCCGGAACCATAGTAGGTCGTCAACGTCGTATCGTTTTCTTTCATCTTGCCGTAGTTGACGTCTAATTTCCAGTCTGCCTTACCTTCTTTCCCCGTATACGATAAGGCATAAGTATCACGGTTCATGTTACGACGGAAAATTTGCATAGGTTCAAAGAAGGATGCCATGCCTTCAGCAGATTTATTACGCCGTTCCAAGTCTTCTTTTTCATTCATGACTCGGAAGGAAATCTTGTTGTTATCATTTAATTCCACTTCACCGCTGGCGCCGATAGATTTCGTATCGCCATAGTAACGGAGAGACGGACGAAAATCTTCGGAATACCAAGTTTCGCCTTTTTTATAACTCCGTTCGCTGGAATAGACTGGCATAATGTCCCGTTTGCTGCCCCAGACAGCGAATTTCGCGTTCCCTACTTTGCCGGAGTCAGCACGCATATACCAGTTGCTCGGCCACGTATTATTTTCTGCGTCACTGCCTTCGTGATTATGGTAACGCGCTTCAGCGTTGAGCTGGA
>UQHB01000003.1 GCA_900540735.1 uncultured Megasphaera sp.
TTTGCCAATGTTTAATGTAACTTGTGCCATATTAATGTCCTCCGTTTTCTTTTTCGAAATTGTTTCCACAATCAATCGCTATAATGTCTTCGTAATCACGGCCGATACAATAATATATCATTCTCTCCTCATCCCAGCGATAGGCCGCATTTTCACTGGTAACGACATAGACGGTATTCGGGTCGCCGATATTAGGCAGTTCGCCATACGTAGGAAATGAAATTTCTAGTACTAAATGACTGAGACTTTTCAGCCATTCCGTTTCTGTGCCTTTGTAACCGTGCAATACAGCAATATCGTATGCACTATACCCGGAACCGCAATTCGTGCCGGGAAATGTCCCGACTAAGTTGCCACCACAGCCGCAACTATTCCCGATTTTGGATGTAAAACATCTTCCCGACATATTTCAACTCACCCCCTCCAACAGGACAAAACTATGAGGCGTGACGACGGTACATACATCGCCAAACCGTGTCGTCAACTGAACATCATACTTATAGTATCCGGCATCAAGTGAAACCGTATCCTCTGGAAAAAGCTTAGTGCGTATTTCCACCTGCACGCTTTGGCACGTCGGAATCTTCGTGACAATCATGCGTTTTTGTATGGTCGGTTCAGTGTCTGAAAAATCTTTTTTGACAGTAAAAAGGATTTTATCGCCGTCATTGGGAATATACGGTTTACCATGTAAGGACATGCTAAAACAAATCGGCATTGTATCCCCTTTTGTTAGGTAAATGGCTTGACCAACAATGCTGTACATCGTTACACCTCCTTTTATGTGCTTGCCGGAACCTTAAACCACACTTTACTTTGTTGTGTGGGTGCCGTGGCTCCGACATACACTTCATTACTCATATCATCAAATTTCGACTGAATGTCTTGCGCAATTTCAATCGCCTGTTCTGCTTTTGTTGTCGCATTACTAGCGGCGGTATTAGCTTGATTGGCTATTGTTACGGCACTATTCGCAACATCCATGGCGTTTTGTGCGACCTTAGCGGCGTTAGATGCGGCACTTTGTACCGTTTGAAATTGTTGTTTCATTTCTGCCAGACTTGTATTCGCACTATCTGCAGCTTTTTGAGCAGCTTCGGCGGCGGCTTGAGCTTGTGCCGCTGATTGTTGCGCTTGCGTGCCTGTGTTTTGAGCGGCTTCTGCCGTACGTTGTGCGTTATCTGCCGACGCTTGAGCCTTTTCTGCTGATGCCTGTGCTTTTTGTGCAGCTGTCATCGCATTGGCCGCTGAACTTTGTGCTACGTCTGCGGCCTTTTGTGCAACAGTCGCCGCGTTCATTGCGTTTTGTGCCGCCGCTTGAATTTTATCTGCTTGTGCTACGACTTGTTGCGCCATTTCAACAGCTTTTTTTGCTTGTTCCAACGACGTTTCAGAAACATATTTAGCGTTGTAACTGATATTTCCAAGGTCGTTTATGGCGTCTTGCGTCTGCTTTTCAAATGACTTTCCGGGCAACCGTCCTGTAAGTGGGAGGTATTGGAAATTCATCTTTTGTGGTTCGTTTGCCATGTAGATTTCCTTTCTTTTACCTTAAAGCAACCTTAAATCAACCTTAAAGTAGCCTTAAACCTTAAACCAAAGATTATAGTTAGTATTAGGCGGTGCCGTACTACCAATATAAATGTCATGCGACGAGTCAATTTTGCCATCTACATCCGCACTTGACGGCGCACCGATAAAGTCACGGAACCGTTTCCAATACTGTGCGTTCGTTCCCGGCTCGATGACTCCCGGTGTCGTATCTTTACCGTTAATAGCGACGCATACCCATAATTCATTGTTGTGAAAGACAAAGGCTGGCGTATTGTATGCCAAGTCTTTGCTCCAACTAAAAATGCCGCCGCTCTGCTCGAAATGACAGAACGCCGACAACCAATACAATATACCGTTAAAATCCTTACGCTGTGGCGGAATACCACCTTGCGAAATCGGTAGTTCCGTTACAGTAGGAAAGCCGTTTGTCAAAGAAGCTTGCCCGGTTCCGGCCGTTTCTTCGGCAGGAATATCATTCTTTGCGCCGTCATTAGCAAAAGGCTTCGTCATCTTTTGCGGTTCGCTTGGTATCATCTTTACACCTCCTAATAACTATAGAAATTGCCTTGATTAAACGGTTGTAATCCACTCCCAGCAAAGCCAAAGACAGTACTCTGGTCGCCAAAGATAATATTCACGCCAACACCAGCACCTTTGTTTAATGTCCCGGCATACGAAAAGATAGCTTTTTCTGTATCCGTAACGTTGCCGTTAATGACAAAACGGATATTCATAGCGTTACGATCATAGTATTCGCCATTCTCTCGCCGAATGTATTCGCTCGACTGTGTGACATAACAGTCGTATTTAGGAAACAGATACCGAAACAACTTGTTTAGCGTCGCCATGGTTGCGTCCATAATATTTGACATCGCTTTGAGCATAATGAGCTTGCGAAAATCATCATCGCCAAGATACAGATACTGTCCATTGTATGGAACGTCTCGACTAATACCAACAATATTACCCCACGCATTGAGGCTCGTACCTGTAGCGTTATCAATGTCTAGCAGGTTTTCATACAGTAGTTCGACATTATCATCCGTGTTTAAATGGTCACGCATACTATAAATTAAGCTAAGCAAATGAGGACTTGCAGAATACTGAGACAAAATAAACGGCACACGTTCTTCGCGTATGTCGTCATCTGCTCGTACGTTGTCCGCACTCCTAAAGTACATAAACTCAGCCCCCTTCGTAGACGATGTAAATGTCTTCTGCACTAAGCGACGGCATCTCTGTCATCGGAATAATCACACTGTCGACAACGTCCTTACTGTCCGCCGGGTAACGTAGTTTGACACTATCAAGTTGTGCAACACCTGCATCCATAATCGTACTGTAAAAACGGCTGGCGTAGACTTTCACACCCATCTTGACTTGTTCATGGCTCTCATTACCAGCAAAGTTTTTGATACACGCATTTTGTATAGCTAGATTCAAGGCAGCGTGATTCATGTTTGTACTGGCAATATTGACGGTGATGCCTAACTTCTTGACCGTTGGCCGTTTGATGTAGTAGGCAAATTCCAAATCTGGCTGGCTATCGTCATCGTTATGTGGATTGTACGTTACTTTTGTATCCCCTACGGTGCCGCAACCGCCGTCTATTTTGTTGTAAATCGCCTTGGCAATATCTGTAGCATCACCGCCATACACACTAATATAGACACTATGCCCAGCAATGATGGCACCATATTTTTCAATATCTTGGTTCGTCGTGTTTTCGAGGATAGATACAGCCACTACGTTGTCAATGTCTGCCAGTGTACCATACAGACTGGCAACGGCTCCGTGGCTGTTCTTCGCCACAGATTGACGACGGCGGTTTTCAAAGTCCGATTGTGTTTCTTCGTCACGGCCTAAGATGCCAGCGGCGGAGTTATTACAGCTGTCCCATCCCGGTACAGCTGTAATGATTTTCGTCACGCTGTCCTTTGCGGCTGGTATAGCTCCGTAGGTCGTATTACGGACGAGGATATTTGCCGTACCATCTGCGCCAATCGTCGTAACCGCTGTATTCATGTACGTATAGCCGTTGGCATCTTGTACTAATGCGCCGTACGGAATGACCGTGCCGTTTAAGCCTTTGACCTGACACGTTACGTATGTCGGCATAGCTATCTGACGGTTCAGAAAGTAAATCCGAGCTAATGCGTCTTGGAAGACACCTTCGGCGGTCTCCGGGTTAAACATATTGGCCAAATGTAGATACTGGGCATCGGCTTTAGAAACGAGTGCCGCCTGCGCGTCAATCAACTGCCCGGCTGGCGTCTCGTTGTCTGTATCTAGTTCCGGTAAATCCGTATCCGTTGCAAAGGCCTGTTTCCAAGTCTTGGCAATCGCCTCACGAATGACCGACGTGTTTTCTGCTACAAAGCCAGTACCTTTATTAAAGTAAATCGGCATGTTGTTTACCTCCTTTAAAACTCAGCTTGTGCGGTATATCCGTCGTCGGTCGTAATATAAACGATACCGCCCATAATACGGTTATCGCCTTTTAATAGCGATACTTCACATTCGGCCACACCTTCAATAGCAAGGACGGTTGACTTGATACGGCTTGTCAAAACAGGTATAGCCGTCTCGACGTGTTGCCCTAGCTCAATGTCAAAGTGTGGAATACCTTTCTGTTGCGCAAAATAAGCGTCTCGTATAAACAGCCGTACGGCATTAGCACATTTTTGCGCAATAGCGTACGCGCCTGTTGCTGTCAAAATAGAGCCGTCATCGTTAAGCGTAATGTCCCAGTTGTCGTCGAGTACTAGTGTATAGTCTTTACTCATTGCGGACCTCCTGTCGTACTACCGCCACTCATAACGCCACCGTGTACGTGCGACTTGAGGGAAATGCCATCAGCCACAACATCACCATGTACCGCAACGTTGCCGTTAATCGTCACGCCGCCCGTACTATTAATAATGGTCGTGCCATCTTGATTCAGCTGTATGTATGTCTGTGGTGCTTTGTTTAAAAAGCCGCCAACATAAAAGCCGTCGCTAAGACTAAACTTACGGTAACTACCCGGCGGAACAACGTCGCTCGTATCAGCCTTAACATTATCGCAATCGGACTGCGAAAAAATAGCAAGCCCTTTGTCGCCTTTGACCGGGTCAGTAATGACGGCCACCGTTCCACCTTGCAAGCGAAAATATGGTAATAAAGGAATTTCTGGCATACCAATGATGTTATTATCGGCATCGGTATGACTGACAAGAGGCTTGGCTTTAACATAGCCAACAGCACCATTTCCCGGCATGACATCCGTGACGATAACAGGCAAGGCCGTGTTTATTTCGCTACTCATCATTTGCCGCACCAGAAACTTAAAGGCATTCTCTGGCGTTTTGCCTGTATAACCGTTCATAGTACTTTTGACGGTTGTTGTATTTTGTTGTGTTGCCATGTCTACCACCTCTTAGAATTGGCTGGTTTTAATAATCTTCGTCGGTGTCAAGCCGCCCATTTCGTTATAATTCGTGCCATGGACGACCATGTCTTGACTTGAGCTGTTGCCGATATATCCACCGTTGCCGTCGTAAATAACGACGTGGTCGTCATCACCATAAACGATACAATCGCCTTTCTGTAACTGACTGGCGTCAAAGGGAATAACTTGATTCCCGGCATCACTGACCATTTGCGGTACACCAACAACACCGTTTTGACATTCTTGTTTAAGGAATGGGCTATAATAACTGCCGACCTTCCCAGCAGCTTCGGCACAGCCTTCACTATGGTTATCCATTGTTGCGCCAAGCCATTGTTTTTCTCCTTCTGCCATGCCTTGGTCAATCGGGAGATTTGCATTCCCAACGGCGCCAGTAACACCGCTGCCACCTTTAGCGCGTGACTGTTCTTCTTTCTGCTGCATTTCCGCAAAGTGTTGGGCCGTCGTCGCACTAATGGAACTCGTCCATTGTCCGGAACTAGCTTTATACGCCTCTAGGTGACTCGTTACTTTTGTGATGTACCATTTACCGCTGGCTTTAGGCACGACACTTTCCACAACTATTGGATTTTGTACGGCAAAGTTAGGGTCATAAATGGCGTTTAACTCAATTCCGTCACTCGAGAAGGTTGGATACCCTAATAAGCCTGTATTACGATTCAATACAACTGCATTCACGTCAGACGGTGCCAGCATATACCCAACGTGAAAATTTCCATCATTGCCAACGTAGAAATTCAATCCCTGTTGTCGCGCCAACTGCTCTGCCTTTTGATATGGCGAGCCAACGAATACACAGTTCCGCACTAACATATTTACGCCATGATTGACGAATCCGGCTCCAGCTTCGGTCGCGAATTGTTTCATTAAATCTGCGACTTGCATAGCCCCGTCAACGGTAATCGGCGGTGTTGCCATTAAAGCCGCGTATTGTCCTGATAAAGCATGGATACGAAAGGATATGGCTGGCGCACTCAAAAAGTCTGCAAAGGCTGTATCAATGTCGCCAGTAAATACCGTAACAAGTTGTGCCCCTTCGTCGCCGACGTTGATGGTAATGAAGTTTTTTAATCTCGCTTGTGGAGCAAAGGCCAATGTCGTAAGTTGTTCCATCAGCGATAATTTTAAGCCGTCAATGACGACATCTGCCACGGCACGGCCTCCGTCTCCAGTGCCGCCGAGTTCCACCGATACGGGCAACCCTTGTATAGTAATTTGATTGTAGCCACTGCCAAACTCGCCAACAGCCAAGGCTATGACAATCTGTATGGTTTTGCGTGCAAAGGCCATTTACTCTCGCCACCTTTTCGGCAAATATACGAGCTGAAACCGCGTGTTAAATTGCTTGTAATCCGGTATAGCGTTGTGGTTTTGTAAGTCTATGAAAAACAAGTCACCTGTAAAATTGACATCTCGATAGGGCACCAATGAGTTACCACACAAACAAAGTACGCCGTTACTGACAGGATTACTATTACAGTTCACGTCCATGTATAACCGTTCGCCACGCTTGGCAATAGTAATGACAAGTTTTTGCCCATTCACTACGCATTGAAGCCGTTGGTTTGGAATCTGAGAAAGAGGAATGACCCTAAGGCCTGTTAAATCGATTGTTTTCGCCATGTCTTATCCCTCCCAGATTGTGCCACGCGTTTTATGTAATACACTTTCATTCGTTTCACTGCTAGGTGCTTCAGGCTGTACGTCACCAGTTCCAGCGGTATCGGTGTTACTATCATCAGTGGCATCCTTTTCACTTATCTTACCATCGTCAGCCGAGGCCTTAACCTCCGTCTTTGCCTTTTCTGCTTCGGCTGCGGCTCGTGCTGCTTCTTGAGCCGCTGACAAGTCGCTTGTATCTACCTTGGTATACGCCGCTTGTACCTCTCGTATCTCTACGCAATCGAGAGAAACGATAATTAAATCCGTTGTGTTTTCCCAGCTGATGGAGTAATTGGCTAACGTCAAGTTTTTGTATTCCATGGACGGCGAAATAAAGGAAAACATTTCCGTGCTGCTTTTTAACTCTTCCAATCGGAAATAGGTCTGTTGAAACGTGTCCGGTACGAGTTGTGCTGCCATTGGATTCCTGCCGAAATCTGTTGTGCCAAACTCACGATTTTTAATAGCCAAGTCAAAATGATATTTCTTTGGCGCAACCGTCTTGTTATAGCTGGCAAAACTAGTCTGCTCGATACTGTCTGAAATGACACTGGCATCGGCCTGTAAATCCGCTTTCAAAAAGCTTTGAAACGTAAGGATAGGCTTTCCCGTCGTATAACTGACAAGGTTCCAAGTGCCGCCAGTATCCGGTGGCGTACAGGGAAACTTCACGCCTAAAATGTCGCCAACAGACTTGCCGCCTATTTTTAGGTCTTGTAACTCTTGCAGGCTTCCCATACCAGGAATGTTGCCTAGGGACGAGCCTATAGATGACTTTCCAAACGAAGGAAGTCCACCCATACCGCCAATATTCAAGATGCTCACATCCGAACACCTCCCCCGTAGTTTCTTAAGATTTTGCTAAATGCATTTTTAACATCATCTGGAGATGTACTAAAGCTGTTTCCTTTTGGATATACATTCATGTCGTGAACAATAAAACTACTTTTTCGAGACGAGTTGCCTACAAAATTACTACCGCCCATTTCATAGCCCAAGGTACTGCCTGAGCCAATAGCCGCTTGACCATTGTTATATAAGCTGTTTATCTTTTGCCCAATACTATCGAGACTAGGCAACATGCTCATTACAGCGTCAAACTTTTCGCCAAGCCAATCAAATACGCCGCCTAAAACATCTCGAATACCTTGCGCCAAACTAACGAAGAAATTGTATACAGCATTAATACCGGCTTGAATAGTACCGACAGCACCATTCCAGGCATCCACAACAGACTGACATACGCCGTCCCACCACTGGGAGATAGATTCACAAAGGGAGTTCCACCATTCGCCAATGGCCTGCACTTTTTCACCAAACCACGCGGCGAGTGCATTAAATTTTTCGGAAATAACCTGCACAACTTCATCCCAATGCTGAACTAGGAGAGCAAATAACATGAGGATACTAATGACCAATACGACCCAACCGCCAGCCATCGCTACTATCAGTGCGCCTATTTGAAGAACTTTTAATAAGCCTGCTAGAATCTGAATAATTTTTATGACTCGTACAAAGGCCATGAAAGCTGTAACGGCAGTTTTTACAGCTGGCGCAACTTTAGTGATAAACATAGCAATCTTCATAAATGATACGCCGATACCAATTCCGGCGGCTGTTGCCTTGCCCGTCATGGTGGAAAAGAACTCGATGAGTAGCTTTCCTATTTCGACCAATACCTTGGCTATTTCTCCGCCTGCACCGTCCATAAAGTTACCGATAGCCGTCATGAAATTCATAAACCATTGACCAAAGGCTTCTAGTTTTTGCCTAGCTTCTTCTGGAGAACCGAATAGTTTTTTCCATAAGCCCGGTAATGCGCTTTGTCCGCCATTGGCGTATACCCATAAGTCTTCCAAAACAAGTATCAACATACCAATAGCGGCAACAACCATCATGATTGGATTACGCATCAATGTCGTCCAGAACATTTTCACTGCTCGTACCAGCTTGACAGAAAAAATCAATGCAAGTGCTCCTGCGACTCCTTTTGCGGCCTGCGTGTTTTTTCGCAGCGAATCAAATCCAAAGTTAATCGCTCGAAAGACCTTAGCTGAAATTTGCATAAGCCTTGAAAAGGCTGGCATAAAGAACATCATGATTCCATAAGACATTTCTTTAATGGACCGATTCATATCCTTCATGTTCTTGACCGTGTCGGCTGTAACGACTCCGTATGACCGTTCTTTCTCGACGAGCTTTTGAATATTATCGGAGCCACTTTGCAGTAACTTAATCGTTGCGTTATCAAAGCCCATATTCATCAACATGCCTCGGCTTTGCATTTTCGGCATGCCTTCAATAGCCTTGCTAATATCCATAAAGACATCTAGTACAGGTCGAGCTTTCCCGGCGTCGTCTGTCGTCGCTACACCTAACTGCTCAAAGAAAGGCAACATACGGGATTTACCTGTCGTGGCAATACGTGCCAGTTGCATGTTCAGCCGCTCCAAATTCCCTTGGAATCCATCTGCTGAGCCACCCATCATGACAGCCGCTTGGCTCCAAGCCGTCGCATCTTCTACGCTGACACCTGTTGCCGCAGAAAACGCGCCCATTTGAGAAGTCAAGCTCGCCAGTCCTTTGTAAATAGCACCAATAGACAACCCAGCAGTAAGAGGAGCGGCAAGACCTTTAGCAATGCCGGCAATACCGCCCGTTAATTTGGCTTGCGTCTTGGCGAGGCCTTCTTCAAGGCCGTCTGTTTTAAGCCCTAAGGCAATAAAAATGGTATCGACTACACCTGCCATACTCTTACTCACTCCCTTTCATGCTTATGTCATTATTAATGGCATCAATGTACACAATTTCATACATGTCGAGCAAATCTTCATAGCTGTAGATTGTCTGTAACTCGTACAGTGTCGCCAGCCGTCTTCCCACTACTTGGCTCACTAAGGCCGAGACGTTTTGCGTTTTTTCGTAAACGTGATTTGAGCTTTGGGCTTTTCCTGCGTAGGTTGGGAGGGGACGGCGTCGTTGAAAAAACTAAAGTTAATCTTTAACGCCTCATATTTGAGCTTTAACAGTGTACGGAAATCACTGATATAACTATCCACCGTGTTTGGCGTGCAAGGCTCTTCTACGCTACCATTTACACGGCTGCAACACGAAAGCAATGCATCGCTTAACGGTTGAATTTTGTCAATGGATAAGGTGCCAAGCATCTTTTCCAGACTTTTGACGTTAAAATATCGTTCCGGGTGCGCTTGGATTTCTTCAGCCGACACCTTACGCCCTTCTGTTCCCGGAATTTCTAGTCCGCTATTAGCCAACAACAGAATGACTTGAAAAATAAAGCGTTCCTGCTTTGTTGCTGGCATTTGCGTGATGCGAAATGTATACGAAGTTCCACCATCTTGCAGAATAATGTCTTTTGTCTTAATCATGCATGCTCCTCCTACGAAGAAATATCACGATATTCAAAGTCAAAGCTATACGTTACCGGGTCAAGTACCTTCTTGATGTCCGGCAACATCTTTGCCTTTTTCAATACGCCGCCTGTATACGTAAATACCTGACCTGTCGACGGCACCGTAATAATCAGCGTAATGTCGTATGTCTTACGGTTCTTTTGCGTTGCCAGATACAAGTTATTCAGCTGTTCAATACAAGGACTGCCCGGCTCCAAGGAAATATTTACGGCTTGAATAGACGGCGTAAAGCCTGCACTCATGTGACCATCTACGCCCATACGAGTTTCTGCAACCGTGTCTTCATCCTGCGATAAAGCCGTATCGGTTGCGAAATGGGACAACGTAAATCCCATTGGATACAGCTCAGCGACTTTCATAACAGCTGTAGCGTTTGCCGAAGTAATGTTATTTGCCATGTCTTACACCTCCTATACTAAGGCCGTCAGCGGTACAACGAGCTTATCAATCGAGCCGCCATAGCAATACCAGAAATTAATAACAGGCGACCCACGATTTGCACGAACGGTCGCGCCGGGGTCTAAGACTTGCAGATAGTAGCCTTTTGTCTGTAGTTCCATGCTAATGTCCTGCCCTGCTTCGGTGTATACTTCTGAGATTTGCTGATTAGAAAGTTGTACGCCAGTGTTAATTACGCCGTTGTTGACAGCTTGCGCAATAGGGTCAGCCATCCATGCGCGAATCATAGCATAACCTTCATCTTCATACGGAACGCGCCCGGCTTGTGTAATGCCTGCCATCAAGGCCAGCTGTACGGCGTTGCGTAACCAAATCGTATTGACATACGCATCTAAATATTCATACGAGCCAGTAACTTCACCCTTAAACAAGAACGTAAATTCTTCTGCTCGTGTAGAATACCGTCCGTAATAATTGACGTGTTGGTTTTGTAAGGTGTTGGCAACGGAACCATCTGTAACGATAGCTGCCAACCCGGACTGCGATTTAAAGGCAAAGTTAATGGCACCGTTGTGTCGTGTCCAGTCAATACTAGCTGCAATAGCCATGATAAACACGGCGTATTCAGCAGTTCCGTAAATCAACGCGGTGCCGCTAGTGTCTTGAATACTTTCTACTAAGTCAGAAACTTTACCGTTCTGTATGAGGCTGTTGTCTTCACTCCAAGGCACGAAAAGATATTCAATGTTCTGGTCATTACACCATTGGGCATAGTCAACAATTTCGTCTTTCGTCAGCGGCTCTACGGTTGTAAAAGAAACCCAGTTTGTACTTTGTTCGATAATGGCGTCCATTTGCTGTGCCGGAGTCATGGCGTCAGAACCTTCGGACTCAATCGCGCCACTATCAGCTGTCAGGCCTAACAAGGAACTAACGTCTGTGCCGTCGTCGGCTTTCGTTGCAGCCAATACCTTACCTGCTGTTCCGGCCGTGCCTGTTGTTACTTTAAACCGTCCGTCACTTGAATACGTGCAGGTGGTGTTGGCAACCAACGCCGCTAACTTTGTCTGTACAATCGTAGCTACATCTGAATAGGTGCCAGCTTGTGAAAAGTCCAGCCCTGTTACAGTTTCCACGGTATCGTTTAATTGGATTTTCATGGAGCCGTCTGTAACCGCTTTGAATGTATTCATAGTGGTATTCGTTGCCGCGCCCAATAAAAACGCATTGACGGCGGTCTTAGCTCTTTTAGCAATATATAAAACATCTGGCTTTTTGAAGCTGTTATCATAGCCAAGAAAGTATTTACTAGCCAGCTTATATTCCACGCTGTCCGTGCCGAAATAACTCCCCACGTCCGCCGCTGTCGTAAAGGCAAGCAAGGTCGGAAAGGGAGCTTTTTCATTGTCCGACAACAACAGACCGGAAATGGTCAATTCATTACCGCCGGAACGGATAATGCGTGGCGAAATCTGTACAATTTGACTTGCAGGAATTGCCATGTCTTTTCACTCCTTTTACGGCTTATGGTGTGCATCCACAAGCTCAAAATACTGTTTCGGCTGGTCAGGCGGTGCCGGGTTGTCCGGCGTGTCCGGTTTCGGCTTAATCGTTGCGTCGTCAAAGTATTGCTGGCGTACGTCTACGCTTTCCCATACCGAGAGACTAACGGGCACCCGCGTACGCTGAATGTATTGCTTACTGTCATCCAACCACGGCAGGTATTGCACGTCGTCACAATATAAAAACTCCATACCCAGCGTATGAAAAAACTTGCATGGATATGGAGTCGTATCCACGACGCTCAAGGTGTTTGCCCATCGCCAAACATCCCGCTCGTCGTAGCTAATAAAATCAATTAAAATTTCGTACCGTACCAACTCTTTCGTTCGGACTATATCCTTGTCGGGTATATGATTGTTGACGTTTGTGCCGATACGATACCGTCCGCCATACGACAACACCACAACGGTATTGTCTTCGGGAAGGTGCGTCATGTTTTGATACCCTCGCTGTATCATGTCTTGTTCCATGTCAGGAAGCATATACAGGAGCCAGTCGTTCACCGCTCCCAATATGTCGAGTTGATGAACCATTGGCGTTCCTCCTACTCTTCTTTATACCATGGTACAGGCTCAATGCCTTTCGGCGTCTTGTTTTGTAAGGTCACGAGGACATTTGCCCAGCCATCGGCCGACCAATCTTCTACTACGTCGGTCACGAGGTAATACGTGCCGTCTTGGCGTTTGATAAGGTCGCCGCCGCACGTAAAGGGCTTGCGCCGTACGCCAGACACTGGGGCATTGGCATCACTGTACAAAAACACGGAATAGTTGATGCCAGTCAAGTTCAACGCCTCAGACTGTAAAAGCGTTTCATCTACAGGCTGCCAGTTTGCTTGGATTTCTACGGGCACACAGTATACAGGCGTTATCTTGCCTCGTATGTTCTGCTGCTTATCAAAAGGAATTAACAAGCACGTTTCATCAGGATTGACGAGGTTAATGGCGGTGCGCACCATGTCATGTAAATTCATACATGGCTCACCACCTCGTAGTCTATGGAGTTAATCATTACGCCTGTATCAATCAAGACGACATTCGGGTTAATAGCCTTGGTGCCTTTTCCCTTCTTGCCTCGTAATGCTTTGGCCTTAATCGTTGCCGGGCTGTTTGGTCGTGGGTCGTCTGGAGCCCAGTCTTTAATAGTCCGTTTCATATCGCCAGACGCTACTTCTCCCAGTTGTTTAAACGCAAGGTCAATGCGATTGGGATTATAAACGACGCCTTTGAGATTGGTCTGAATACCTTTGACATACTTGTCAATATTGTTTTCAAGCGTCCGTTTCATAAAAGGCCGTGGCGGATTGGGTCCGCCAAACTCATTTTTATAGGCAACATACGCGACTTTCGTACCGTTCGGATAGGTTGCGCCATTGAGGATACCGACCTTTACGCCGACATGATACTGGCCAATGGCGGCCAGTTTCTTTTTGATATTCGGCAGGTCAAGGCCTGTAATGTCTATCTTGGTGCCGTTCGGGAGCTGGTACGTTTGCTTAACTCCGGACATAAGCGTAATACCTCCCTCCGATACGATACTTTGCCGTAAGTTCGAGATACATCAAGCCGTACTTTGTCTGCTTCATAAAGTCAAAGGTGTTGCCGCTTGGCGAAGCAAAGGAAATCGTTGTCTTTCCTTGTGTAGCTCCTGTCATCGCACCGACGGCATTGCCACGCTGGGAAATTTCCGCAATGTGTGCCGTGAGTAGATATAACAACCGTTTGCGTTCTGTCTCGCATTGTACTGGCGACATATCGCTGTTATCTAAAAAGCCGGTGGCAAGAAAAAAGTCGTTTTCCAAAGCGGCGTCATTTCGTCTCGCCATCTCCGGATAAAGCGACTTGAATTCTGCAATGTTTAATTGAACTACTGCCATGATGCCACCTCCTAGATGTTACGCGCCTTGTTTTTCTTCTTTCGTAGCCGTGCGTTTTGTATCGACTGGTTCAAAGCCATTGACGACGTTGCTTGCTTCTTTTACTTCGTCGTCTACTTTATTGGCTTCGTTGGCAAACAACAAATGGTTTTTGAAAGCCAGCATGTCGCCGTGTTCTTTTTTGATTTGTTCCCAATCTGTACGCTTAATAGAGGTAAGGCCGTACGCGCCTTTTGTCGGTAACACGCCCATTGCCTTGCCTCGTAATTCGTTCGCATTGCCTTTGAGCGTTACCGTCCGTACGTGACCGCTGTTGTCTTTCAATCGGAACGTTAAGTCCAACGGATAGTTTAAACACACCATGATATTTTCCGGTGCCTTGGCTTTCTGTACGTCTTTTACTTTTGCCTGTACGACCTCTGTCTTGGTAGCTTCTGTCGCTGTCGTTTTCTTCACTGCCATTGTTGTATACCTCCTAGATGCCTGTCATCGTCTGTACGGCAAACGGTCTATAAATAACGCAACCGTATGTGGACGATGTAAATTTCTGTGTATAACTCGATTCGCGAGGGATAACGCGCCCTGCTTGGAATTTGATGCTAAAGCCATATTCACCAGTAGGCGTGCCATCAACAGACGGGCAAAGCATATACGCCATGTTGCCTGCGACTGCCGAGCTGAGTTCCGGAATCTGTACATACGTCAAGTTATTGCCAAAGTACTTATCAAGCATATCTTTTACAGATACGTTGTATTCTGTCGAGGTAGCAAGGTCGACCATGTTGTCCGGGCTGACAGCTAAGATAAGTTTAGAGTCAATGGAAATATTCCCACCGGAGTTCTTGACCATCGTCTTGAACATATCCAAGACATCTTTGAAAATTTCTGTCGTCGTCTTTGTCGACCACGTAGACGTTCCTTTGGCACCGTTTGCAGCAACGAGTGCAGCAGGAAGGTTCGGGTCATTCAAAGCACCGTAAATACCACGACCAGCGACGCCATAGAGATAGAATTTATTGGCATCTACATCAATCGTCTTGGCTGCTGCTTTTTGTTTGTCACTGGCAAGATTAAGACGAGCGGCGGAAGAAACGGCCTGTTCATAATCGCCGTACTGTGTCGTTGTCTGGAAGATATACTGTTCACGATTCGGGAACGTATAGTTTACGTCCGCCGTTGGACCAGCGTTGTAATCACTGTATGGACCTGTTTCGCCGACCATTTCGGTGGTGCGGAATTTCGCATATGGTGTTGTCCAATCGCCTTTCTTGACTTCACTATACAAGGCTCTTGCATTCCGTACAGCCGTTAAAATCTCGATAACCATCGGGTCAAGGTAGGCTGTGTATTCTACAGGAACGCCAGCGTTTGCAGTCGTAACCATTGCAGCGT
The DNA here is from genome assembly GCA_900540735.1 of uncultured Megasphaera sp. Classification (GTDB taxonomy): domain Bacteria; phylum Bacillota; class Negativicutes; order Veillonellales; family Megasphaeraceae; genus Megasphaera. The sequence goes on from UQHB01000003.1 coordinate 15,332, forward strand.
CTTGAGCGCATTTGTGTTTATCAGTCATAAACATACGCAAGCCCGGCATAGTAAAACCAGCGTCCTGCGCTAATTTTTGGTAATATCTGTCGTTCATTGTCTTGTTCCTCCTTTATTGTTTTCCCGTCTTGCCTGTATCGGCTCCACCTGCTGGCGGATTCGGGATTGCCGCGGCTGCTTTGGGAACTGGTCCAAAGTTCGTCATGATAAAGACTTCATTTGCTTCTGCGTCTGTTTCCACAAAGAAATCCGTTTCTACTGCGCCAGCTACGGTAGCACCTTCGTCGCCAAGAACGATACTGCCATCAGCGACATTGGCGAATACTTTCTGCCCTGCTTTCGCTTTTGTTGCCGCTACACAATAGAAATGGCCTTGTACAGCAATTTCAACGTTCATGCCTTTCGGATAGCCTGTAGTGCATTCATCTTTGACGTTGAAAATTTGGCTTTCCATTGTGTGAATGACATAGCCCAACGGTTTTACGCCAGCCGTGCCGACATTGGTAACAGTATTGCTGTCCGTACCGAGCCAGCAGAAATGCGCGAACGGTAAATCTACTGCCGCAATACGTCCCTTGGCAAGGCTCACTAATTTTTCAGTCGATGCAATCGCACCGGGAATACCTGCGGCTTGATACAAGCCTACGGTCTTTTGAAATGTACTCATGTCGTTTCCTCCTACTCTCTCGAAATGCGGCCAATGTTTGCAAAGGCTTTTTCAAGTGCCGGGTCTTCTTCTTTTCTCGGCATTGCGTCTTGTGCGTGTGTCTGTACGGCCTGTTCCGTTAATTTCATCATGTCGACCATGCCTTTAAAAGCAGATGCCGGGTAACTGTCCGTGGCAATCCCTTTTTGTTTCAGTGCTTCTTTGTAAATTTCGTCGGCACTGTCAAAGGCTAATGGGTCAACAACACCGATAAACGGCTTGCAGTCGTTAGCCGCTTGATTAAGGTCGCGGAATTTCTGTGTCAATTCTTTTCGTACTTCTTCCTTAATAACATTTGCGTCAATCGTTGGTTCCACTGGCTTAACTCCTTTCGTTGGTTTTGCGTCTTGTGCGTGAGACGGCGGTTCCGGATGCGGTGGCTCTGGTGTCGTCTGTTCTGCCGACGGTGTCGCTGCTGGTACAGGTTGTGTGCCGTGTACTGGTTCAGCAGGTTTAGGAGCCGCTGGCTGTAACGGTTCATCACCTGCGGCAACAGGAGCCGCACCACCTTCGCCGCCAACAGGTGCTGGCTGTGGAGCTGTTTCTTGCGCCGGATTCATTTTGCCGCGCACCTTATCCAATAAGGACGCAACTTGTGCCTTGCCTGCGTCGTCCATCGACGTAAACAAGCCGTTGACAAGGTCGCCAGTGCCCATTGCTTCGTCAAAGCCGTCGCAGTCGCCTGTTATCATAGCCAATGCTTTCATTAAGCTTTCAAAATCCGTTGGTTGTACAGCCGGATTGATACCATCGTCATTGGCTTTCTTCGTTGCTGGTTTTGTTTTTGCCATTGTCTTTCCCTCCATTTGTTTGGGCTTTGCGTCTGCCACGGCAACATCGTGACCCGCTCGGCCTTCATTTACTAAAGCGACGTGACTGCCTCGAATGTTCTGCATGACAAGGTCATAGTCAACGCCGTTATATGTACCCGGCTGTAACACCGGTTCATACCAGTATGAGCAAGAAATTTCACGATAACTACCATCTTCGACGGCTTGAATGGCCTTTTCGTCTGTAATGGAAAGGCTTTGCATCAAGTATGGTGCTTTGAAAACGCCGTCCGTACCAGTACTGCCAATACGATACTCTTTTTGTGGATTGTCGGCACTGTCAAGGTGGTGTTCCAATAAGAGCGGCAAGCCGTTGAACGTGTCTGCTGCTTTCGCTAATTCCTTGCCGGGACGATATACGTAATAAATACGCTCTGGCTCTAATCCTAACTCGTCGTGATTAGGAATCTCATAGCCATAATATGGATTGACGGTTTCCTTGCTGATTGGCGTGAGCTTAACATGCATGTATCCGTTCTCGTCAATACTACGCATGCTCGGCTTAATATCAAATGCAAGGACAGCGTTGTGTTTAGTGTCCAAGAATATCATCCTCCTCAAAGCCGGGCACTACTGGCTGATAGGTACAGTTACAATAAATCAGCTCGCCGGGCTTTACGTAGTCGCCGACATCTTCGTCGTACATCCCTTCATCAAGCTCGAATTCTTTGCCGTCCATGGCCTCGTGCGTAATACGTGACGAGTGAACACCGGGAACGTGTATCCAAATGCCTTTCGTAATGCCTAAGGACTGGCTTCTGGCAATAGCGACTTGATTCGTGACGCGGTTAATTTGGTCACGAGCAATAAGTGCCGCCCTGTTTTCAGTGGCGAGTTCTGCTTCTTCCAACTTGTCGACCAAATACCCTTCATCACGTCCGTTCTCCGCCGCCTGCGCTACAATCTTGGCAACCTTATCGTGATAGTACTCCGGGATAGATTTAATCAGCTCTGTGTTGGTCTTGACAGAATCGTTCAGCGTCTTCTTGAGTTCCGGCGTTAAATCATAATTGACAGTCATGCCGATTTTCTTCATATTCGCCACCATTTGCTTTTGGCTCTGCTCATCAATCTTATTGACAAACTTCTTGGCGTTTGTTTCTGCTTCGGCGGCATATCGTTGTTTCCAACGTTTGAAGTTCGCACGAATACGCCGTTCCATAGCGTCTAACGGGTTATCATCCTGCGCCTGTGGAACAGTTGTCTTATATGCTCGTAGCACCGTGTCTAAGAGTGTTTTGTGCATACGCTTGATACTTTCCTTTAGCTCCTTACTGTACGACGCCTGTATGCCCTTGTTGGCTCGTATAGGCTGGAGCGTTAGGAGCTTGCGCCGTCTCATTCTGCGGTTGCTGTTGGTAGTTCGGTAACGTTTCCTGTTCGCCATTGTCTAACACCTCATCCATCGGCAGATTATTATAGCCGCTCTGTTTGTCTTTGCTGAGCCGTTCCCTTGCCTCATCTGGCGAAATGGCTCCCATATTAACGTAAAGCGTTGCCGTCTCGGCTTTCGTCTTATTCGTCGTGGCGAGCTGTGCTTCATCGTCATCATTGAGCTTTTTAAATCTAAAGGTAATATTGTCGTCAATCGTGCCGTAACGGTTCAGCTGTAAGACTTTCAATATCTTTTCGAGCTGGCTTCGCAACAACTTTTCCTGCTGGCTGGCAATATGGTCGTAATGGTTTTGCATGTCTGCATTATCTGCGGCGTTGAAACCACTCGGCGAAATACCCCACATTTTTACGGTTGGTTCGTTAAAGCAAGCCGATACCATTTCCATGGATTGCCGTACAATGTCCGTTACGCCAGACAACGGTGTCGTAATACCGATAACGTCTTCTGTTTCTTTATCAATGACCTGTACGCCGTCGTTGCTTCGATTTTGAACAAAGTACTGCATACGGCGGTCGAGCATGTCAGCGGCTCCGCCTGTCAAAATGTCGGTCATATCTGTTTTCACGATAATGTCAGAAAACTTCTGAATAAGTCGCGCCTCAGCTTCCTTACAATCAATAAAGTGCGTGACGCTGTCCAAGACAATCTGCGCCAAGGGAATGCCAAAAAAGTTGTATGCAGGCAACAGTAATGTACTTACGTCGTTCATTCTAAAGATGCAGAACCGACTGGCGTGTACTTCCTGCCCTAAGATAAACCACGTCTTAGGCCTGTAGTAACTTTCTTCTAAAGGATTAGTACTGTTATACAATCCCGGCGACACGTTAAACGGCTCGACAATTTTAAATCCTCGCAACGTTCCCGGAATAAAAGTCTTATCGCCTAACGCCAATGGTAAAATCATATCCACTGGCTCCGATACACCAGTATCGATATAGAGCAGGCAACCGCCGTAATATCCATTCATGCAAAAGGCCTCGCGCAATCGGTCTCGAACGTGGAACCGTTCCAAGTCTTTCGTCAGCTCAGCTATTTTGTCGGAACCGTCGGCAGCTTCATTCTCGTCACCGTTGCCGCTGTACTCCAACTCGATGAAACGGCCTGTCATTTCGTCGGCAATCATTTCAATCCCGGCGCGAATCCACGGATTTTGGGAAATGCCAACGAGATACGAATAGCCAAGGAACTGGGGAAACATCTCCGCCCCCATCGTGCCAATAGTGTGTGTTAAAAGATTCATCGGCGCACGCATACAGCTGTCCATGGCTTGGCGTACATCTTTCGGCGGATTTCCTAAGGTCTCTGGCAAGCCGTACTTTGCAGATACTTCGTCGAACGTCGGCGGCTGTTTTGTGGTTGTCGTGTCTATGTTGATTTTTAGTTTTCTTTTACGCCGTCGCGTCGGTTTTTTCATCGTTTCCATTAGTACATACTCCCTCTCGGCTTTAGAATATCCGGATTGATTTGCATGCCGCCAGCTCGTGCCAGTTCGTTAAAAGCTCCGGAACTGGCATCGACTTGGTCGTCATGTTCGCCCTCTGGAAATCGTTCCAGCTCGTCAACATAGCTTTCATTCCACGGCGCAACGACAACAAAGACGTTCCCTGCCTGCCATTGTGCGGCAAACGGTTCGGCTCTCGTTACTTTATCGCCAGTTTCTTGACGAGCTATGACCTTGAAGCCGCTGAGCATTTTGACATAACTCTGCGCCTGTTCTTTCCCCGCTTGACCGGGGTCTTGAGAAATGTTAATCTTGACGCTTTTGTATTTGGCCTTGTCCATCTGTGCCGTGGCTAATACCAACTGTCGTACACTCGCAGCGTTTTCTTGTCGTCGCACCACGTCGAGAATGTAATAGTTTTTATCCCTATCCATTCCCATCAATACGCCAGCTGTTGCATCAGGGCTCTTGTTACTTTCGGATGGTTCTGTTGCCGCCAAGTCCCATTTGCGTACGAGCTTGACCAGCTTCGGAACTTTACCCGCCTCGATGAACGTTACTTGCGTGCGGTTGAATATCAACCCAGCCGCAGGACGGATGAGCCAGTTGCCATGCAAGAGCCGTTCCCGGTCTACGGTTGACAAGGCGTTTAAGTTTGCCAAATAACCGGGGTCTTTCTTGAGTAAAATCTTATTATCGTAAACATTCGAGGCAATGAACGTAAAAGACTTTATCAAGCCTCGTTCCTCATCCGTCTTGAGATGCGCTTTTTCGGCTACCTCGTCTTTCGTGTCGCCCCACGTTATTTCCCCTTTGTAGCGATAGAAATACCGCAACTTTCCCGACCGCTCCGTAATAGGATAGCCCGTCTTTTGGTCAATCCACCATGCGATAAGCTTGGCAACCCACGAATTAACGTCGGGGTTTGTCGTCGCTCGAATATACGGCCTTACGCCGCACGTCGAACGGTTACGGGACAACATATACCAGAACTGCGAATCCGTGAAGTGTGTCAGCTCATCAAAGCATATCAAGCATATCTGAGAGCCTTGCCAGCTAAATACGTCGTCAGCCATCTGTAAGTGACTAAACGTTATCTTTGCACCGCTAGGCCAAACAATAGTGGGTGTCGGTGACAACTTCTTAAAGCCGCCGAGTGGGATATACACTTTTTGCGCCGTATCCCATAAGCCGCCTTCGTTGGTAATCTGCTTCATGTTTCGGCGAAAAAACACCGTACCAAATCCGCCGTTATCCATATGTCGTAAGGGCTCCATCAATAAGGCGTATGTCTTGCCACCACCAGCAGCGCCACCGTAAATCGCTATATCTGCTGGCGTAGAAAGGAACTTTGTTTGTGGTCCTTTCTGAGGAATAACATATTCTTGCGGTGCTTCTCCAGCCATGGCATATAGCGCGTCCGTATCCATTTGCATTGCCATGATTAACACCGCCTTGATAAAGACAATAAAAAAGACGATGTTTATGCATCGTCTGTATCTCTGCCATTGTCAGGCAGATAAATATGAACTTTTGAAGTACTGGCATTGATGTTAGCTTCTATAGGTCCATCATTGGAGCCAGTAACAGTCTTATCTATTCTGTCGCGCCAATCTTCTCGGCGTCTGTTCTTGAGCCAGAAAATAAGAGCCGTCGTATCAGGTGGGACGTGTTTCTTTACCTTGCGAATACTCTTTTTGCCGTTGTTATCAATATAGGTTGTTTCCTCTTCGTAGTCATATCCCAGCATGCGCTTGATGAGTGCTTCTTCTGCCTCGTTGTCAATGACTTCCTTGCCCTTTTTTAAGGCCTCAGAAAAAGAAGAGAAACGACGCTTCCAATCATATAGCGTTTGCGTCGTAATGCCTATATTATCGGCAATGGTCTTATCTTTTAAACCATGCCTTGCCCAACCTCTAAGGATGTTTAAACCCTCGTCAGTCAGCCAATAATGAAATTTACCTTTAGCCATAGATTACCTCACTTCCAAAGAGGAGGCGCGACGTGTAATCCCTCTATGGCCATCTCTTTGCTTTATTTCATCATGTCGAAAAATAATTGTTTGGTTTCTGGCTGTTTGAATTTTCCGCCAGTAAATATCGTTCTTGTCTTTGTTCCCGGCTTTTTAATGCCTCTTGCAGTCATGCAGGAATGTTCGCCCTCGATAAAGACGATAATGTCATCTGTTTGTATAACCATACGTAGTACGTCGTAAATATCGGCTCCTATCTTTTCTTGGAGCTGTAACCGCCTGCATACAGCATTGGCAATACGTGCTAACTTTGATAGTCCAATAACATATTTATTCGGAATATAGCCAATAGCAATTTTCATGTTGTACATCAAGGCAATATGGTGTTCGCAAAAACTAAATTCATCAATATCTTTCATGACCACCATATCGTTATTCTTGCAAGGAAACACCTTCATGAATTGCGAGGCTATTTCTTTGTTGTTTATGTTTTGATACGCCAAGCGTTCTGTCATCATTTTCGCAAACCGTTTCGGCGTATCCTGTAAATCTGTATTGCTGTTACTATCTGCGCCAATGGCTTCCAACAACAACGCTCCGGCTTGCTCTAATTTATCTACATCCATATTACACACCTCTTGCATTGGGCTTCCATATAAATTTATGAAGCTGTAACTGCATTTTCCATTTTTCTAAATCATGTTTTTTCATGTAGTCTACAATCTGCGCTGGTTTAATTTTCCCAAATACAGGGCTAATATAGACAGGACACACAAAGTCATAGGCATTGCATACCTTCTTTGCTTGTTCCAAGTCGTCTATACTGCCAACTACAAATTTAACCACATCTTGCGGTCTAAGGTGGAAAAAGTTACTCGGTAACATCGCATTACTTTCGCCAGACGTTTTGCATTTATAGTCCACCGTAAACCACACATTGGGATACTTAAAATACGGCAAAATATCCATGCTGCCGTTCGTTTCCACATTTATGTCATGGTCATGTAGTTGCTCTAATAATGTATGTACATCTTGATATAACGGCTCTCCGCCAGTCAACGTTACATTTCGATAAGAGACTTTGTCCGCAATATCTGTAATACTCATTTCGCACCCTTGTGTAAATGCGTATGTCGTATCACAGTATGAGCAACGTAGGTTGCATCCTGTCAAGCGGATAAAGGTTGCTAGTTCTCCAGCTCGTTTTCCTTCGCCGTCAATGCTGTCAAATATCTCATTGACGCAAAGTTTATCGTTCATACGTTGCCACGTTCCCTTCGCTTTCCTGTACGGAAACTTTTACGCAAAACGGTACAGTATCGCAAATCCATTTAGCGATGTTTTCTGCCGTAGGATTGATATGTAATACGTCATTTAAATACGCATGGTCTAATTTATCATGGATGAGTGTTTTGATTTCCTTAAAGTCAACCACCATACCATTATGATTTAGTTCCGGCGACTTGCATGTCACGTAGATAATCCAATTATGACCATGTAAGTTCGTACATTGGCTTTTATAGTCCAATGACAATTTGTGTGCTGCTGAAATTTCTAATCGTTTCGTTACGGTATACATATCCTTCACCTCTATTCAAGAGCCGGGTCTTTTACGCCATTAGCTTTGAACGCATTTGCTCTATCAATACATGTTCCACACGTTCCGCAAGGCTTGTCTCCACCTTCGTAACAGCTCCAAGTTAATTCATACGGTACATGTAATTCAAGCCCTTTCTTTACGACACCAGCCTTATTGATATGTGTAAAGGGTGCGTTAATGCTGACTTTTCCATATGCTCCAATTCTAATGGCTTCACCCATAGCCGCCATAAAATCAGAAGAGCAATCTGCATAAGCTTCGCCAGCAGCGTCATCCGCGTGGGCTCCAATGTAAATTTCCACCTCTTCGTTTGGATACAAGCTCATCGCCAAAGAAGCACATACAGATAAAATTAAGCCATTGCGGAATGGTACGTATGTACTAACCATACCTGCTCCGTTTTGTTTGATTTGGTTTACATAACTCATATGTACAATTTTTTCTGTAGACGCTTCGAGGAGTGGGCAGTTACTGTATTGCATAATCTGTTGTAAGTTGAATTCATAATGCACTACGTCATAATATTTAGCTAACTTCTTTGCGCACTCCAATTCTTTTTTATGCTTTTGTCCATAAAAGATGGACACCGTGCTTACATTATCTTTTCCGTGGTCTTTTACAGCCAAGGCAAGACACGTCGTACTATCCACGCCGCCACTACTTAATACAATAGCTTTCATATAAAATTCCTCCTAAAGATGGGTCAATGCATAGTTCTGAAATTTTACCCATTCAGTAAAATTATTTATTGCAGCCCAACGATGGTCTTTGAGTCGTTGTCCTTCTTTTTTATTAATTCGTATTATAGTTGTTCCTGTAAATTTGTATATAGCGCCAAACCTATTACCTGTAACCCAAGCAGTGCTATCCACGCTATCAAAATGATAATAAGGAAGCAACGATACATTAGTAAAACCTAATCCATGTATTTTTGCTCCACGCCGATGCGCTTCACGTATTAATAAAGGGAATTTCTCTCGTTCTTTTTTAGTAAATTCTTTGCTAACTATACCGCCAATGGCAACATATGGATTTTCGCTACACATTTTTTTAAATTCTTCGATTCCTCTATTTTTATGCCAAACTGGGATACATAGCTTTCCTGTTTGTCGATTAATTTGTTTATGAATTTCTAATACAGCATCGTAACCAATAATAGAATCTATATCTAATTCAAAAAAATGCTTAATATCATATGTATTGATAAATTTAATATACTTATCAACATATTCATTCCAATTTATTTGTTTGCTTGCTTTGCTATTTGTTATAAAACTAAATGCACCGCTATCTAGCAAAAAATCAGAATAGTATGGCAATAGTTCTATCGTGTCCTTATTTACATAATAGAAACTTTCCAGCACCATTGGCCTAAGTTTTTTTTAAATTGCCCCCCCCCCCTTCTTTCAGCTGGAAAGATTCCTGCAAGAAAGATTCGCATGTATTAACAAACTCCTTTACAATAGATTCCCGACCATGACAGCCAGCTAAATATATTTTCATTTTTTCGCTCCTATAAAAATCTAGTAGTTTTACTAAATTTCCACCACCAACAAAGAAAACTTTCATGGCTCAAACTCTTTGCCGCAAAACGGGCAAGTAATATGTTTATGTTTCTTTTCTGTTGGCTCTACGTCATGGAAAAAGTCGTCTGTTAATGGTTCATCGTTTTCTTTTTCAGTAAATCCAAAGTCGCTCATATTAAAGTCAAATGTAACTTTTTCAAGTTCTTCGTCGAGTTTGGTAAAATCCCAACCAGACATTTCAGCCACTTTGTTATCTGCCAGTCGAAAGGCTTTTATCTGTTCCGGCGTGAGGTCGTCCGCAATGATACACGGCACCGTTTCCATGCCTAGCTGTTGTGCTGCTTTGAGTCTTGTATGACCCGCTACAATAACGCCATCCTTATCAAGGATAATAGGCACTTTAAAGCCAAACTTTTCAATACTGTTAGCAACGTACTCGACGGCTTCGTCATTGTTACGAGGGTTGTTCTCGTAAGGTATTAAGTCAGAAGTTTTTTTTCGGTGATTTTTAATTTTTCCATTGTTTATCCTCACTTTTTTAGGTAATGCAAAAAGCCCTATCGATTAGGATAGAGCTTTTTACGATATATAATTCATTAAGAGGAGCGTGTCCGGCAAGGGAAATCAGGTGCTAACTGAATTCAGAATGGATAAGACGTATATCAGGCAGCGCACCTTTATACGTCGGGTGTTCTTTTGTATTTCCCTCGCTTTCCACGCTACTATAATAACACGGCAATAGGCGAAAAACACGAACGAAGTGCGAACAAAAAGCGAACAAAACACGAACTCCGAAAAAAGTTATCCACAATAGGCTAGTTATCCACAAAAAATAGCAGAACTAAAGTTTTTTCTACTCTAGTTCTGCTATGATTTATCCTTGATTTACTTTTAATTCGTTCATCAATGCGTTTTGTAACACATTAGAAAAATTAATATTATGTTCTCTTGCAATCGTATCTAACCAACGAGGAATAGAAAGAGTTTTCCTTATGGCTTTTGTATCATTGTGCTTGCGATATTCTAATGTATCCGCTTTGACAAGTGTAACAATATCTGTATTAGAAACTTTTAAATCCCTTATATTACTTGGTTTTGGTATTTCCTGTTTTTCTTCTTCTGCGTTCCATAACCATAAATTCAATGCATCTTCCGCCATATCGAACGCTTCTTCTAGCGTATCACCGTCCGTATGAATGTTAGGGAAATCTGGAAAATTAATTAAGTAGCCGCCCTCTTCTGCTGGTGTAAAAATAGCTGGATAAATATATTTCATGGTTTATCACTCCTCCTGTAACGTCCCACAAAAAAATATTAGAGCAAGAACACAAGGCTTTTATTTAAGCCCTGCGTCCTTCAAAATCCCTTGAACGGTTCCCGTACGAATTTCTTTCGCTCCATGTCTTGGTATTGCAAATTCTTTACCAGTCATAGGGCTGTACCACATGTCATGATTACTGCCATGCCGAATACATTTGCATCCGTTCTTTTTCAGGATTTTTATTAGCTCTGATATTTTCATTAATTCATCTCCTTTGTTTTTATATGTATATTATAATACGTAATATTACGTAAGTCAATAGTTTTTACATAATATTACGTATCTCTTTTTTGTGTTATTATCCTACATTCTCCAGAAAGATAAAATTCAATCTCGTCTGTTCTGCCTTCGTACCAAAAATAATTTCCGTTATGTCTTGTACGGCTTTCATGCCTATTTTCTGGCAATTACGCTCGCCGAAATTCAGCTGCATGCCGACTTGGCTCCAGCGGTATCCTTCAATAAACTTGAGACGCACAACTTGTTCCGCTGTGCCGTCTAAGGACTGTAATGCCCTATCAAGTTGTGCCAGCCTTGTCTTTATATTACGCCTGTCTTGCTCTAGGGAATCGAGTTTGCCTTGCATATTCATCAATTTATCCGCCCCTCGTTCTACGGCATTCAAGTCTTCCGCTGCATTACCGCCGCCAGAAAACGGCTCAAGGCTTGGACTCTTTGGACCACCAAACGTTGTTATTTCTGCTTTCAAGTCTTCGATTTCCATGCCAAGCGTATCAATTCGTGCATTAAGTTTATGATAGTTCCGCAAATATCCAAACACTGCATTTTCATAGTCGTTATATTGACGCATGTTGTGCTACCTCCTACGGAAAAACCGTGGGGCTAGCCATGCCCCACGCTATGCAATGCCTGAATGAATATCCCTGTTAACCGCCGTTGGTCATGTATCCCCTGCGTCGGTGCGCCTCAGATTCTTTACGCATATCGACACAATAGATGCCAGTCCCTAGTAAGTCATGTAATTTAATAAATACCTCTTGGTCGTGAATGACGGCCATATACTTGTCTGGCCTTCCTGTCCAATGTTTTCGCAGGTCGTGCTTGTCTAGGAACTCGTCCAGTTTCTCCAGCGGCGTCGGTTTCTTGTCGCTTAGATTAATGCCAATATCGATGTATACTTTCAACGGTCATCACCTCAATTTATTTGCTCAAACGCACAATGCAACGCATGGCGTGCATCTTCCAGGTTACCGAATTTAGCTATTTTATATGTAGTATCATCATACATAGCCATCATGAAGTATTTTGTTTCGTCCTCTGTCTTGTCTTCTATTTTTTCAATAAATATTTGTAGTAATCCTACGGTGGTAATAATACAATCGCCTATCTTAATAAACTTCGTGGTGTTGTCTTTCTCTTTGTCCGTTTTATTCATCTTTGAGCCTCCTTCTTCCTGATGACATACGGGTCTAAGTCATAACTAATGTCGTCTGGCGGCAGCGAACATAGATATATTTCAGTCCGTGGGTTTACCGCGTCAATCCCTGCGATATGGCTCCCATCTTTGCGCACGATGAGTCTATCGTCCGTAATAACGCCGCACGTCTGTAGTATGTCTTGTGTCGCCTGCTCTAAGCCTATCAAGTCCGGCCACCACCTACGGTCTGGCAAGTAATACAAAGCCGTCATTCGCATCGGCCAGTCTAGTGGTTCTTTCGGCTTGCAGCGTTTTAATTGCCACCGTGCCAACTCCTCGTATTGTTGGTAGGTCTTACTGGGCAACAACTTAGGTATTTGCTTTCTGCCTAGCCTTACAAAGATAATCTTGCCGCTGTTCTTTTTCGTAGCAGGGCGGCCTTTAATCACGCCCCGCCACATTACTATGCTTCGTTCCATAATCTGATAGCCTCGTTTATTTTACTTGCTTCCGGACCTCTTGCCCCACATTCTTGGCAATATACTTGATACGTGCCTTTTTCATGTAAAATATTGAGTTCGTCTTTTTCACCGCAAAATGGGCAGCTTCGCCGTCCTTTTTCAACACGAACATCCTTTATATCCGTATTGAGCAGGCATCCTAGCCCATATAATGTTAATTCTTCGGGCTGATTGCATGCTAAATATTTAACTTCTGAGTTGTTTTGTTTAATCGTAAAATAAAAAGGAATCTGAGGGTTGTTTTTGTTCTTGACGACAATAATGTCACCAACTTCGGCGTTACATTTCTCTATAATTTCTTCAAGAATAGTCATGTCTTTACTTCCTTTCTATGCTTTTATTCCAAGCTTTAATTGCCTGTATTCTCGTAAACATTTCGCCTTTTCCGGGTCCAATAGCACCACAGCTATTGCATTTTACCTGCCATTGTGACGTATTAAAAAGAGTCATTCCAGACGCTGCCACGTTATCGCTGCCACAAAATGGGCAAGAAAGAATTTTTAGCTCAGGCTTTACGTTCATCAAATAGTTGAGTCGCTTTGCGATATGCTCCAGCGTCTTTTCGATGCTCCCCTTTCCCCATGGTTCGCATAAAGTAATAACTTCCTTTGTTCTTGCTTTATCAACATCAATCCCAAAACCTTTCGATAGTTGTTTCACATTTTTCCTAAATACATATCGTAACAGCTTGACGTAATGCCGATTTAATTTTAGATAAGCAATCTTTTTACCTATTTCGCCGTCGTAGGTATCCTCTTTGCTACACGTTGTCGTTGCTGTATATACTTTCCCTCCATTTACTATCAAATCGAGATGGTATATATCGACTCCCAGTCCTAACGCAGGATAATATTTTGTGACTTTATATTTTTGCGTGTCGAGTAAGGGAAATATTTCTCGCAACGTAGCATCCAAAACACTTTCTTTAAGTACAGCGTTTACCGTTTTCCTATCACCGGAATAGCCTATACTAAAGTGAATATATTTCATCGGAATCCGTAATAACTTCATTGTTTCATCCTCCTTGCGTTTTCTCTTCGTTTCTTTTCGGTTGCTAAATGCTCCCATAAGCGATACCAACATGAGCGGTCATGTTCATCGCCCCAAACTTTCGGGTCGAATGCTGCTTCCCGTTGTTTGTCTGCTAAATCTCGCAACAGGCAATCTATGGTTCCGTCTTGTAAGTCAGGCAAGGCTTTGAATAAGACATCGCATACCGTACTCGGTGCGTATGTCCTTCGTCCTATTGCGTACCGTGCTGCAAAAACCACGAGGCAATGAAAATCGATTGTATCCGCTCGTAACGCATACACGTCACGAGCTTCTTTTCCCTTCATTTCTTCCATCTCCATTCGTTCGGCGACACCATACACGCTAAGCCACAAGACATGCCTGCGTTACATTTGCCTTGATAAAACACGCATTCATAACACTCACGTTCTAGGCAATACTGTTGTAACAGTGTTGCAGCTCCTTTCGCCGCAAAGTCCATACGGCTTTTTTTAGTCATTCCTAGCATTTCCGTCACTTCCTCCCTCCCCCTCTTGTCAAAGGAGGATTGGTATACCATAAGTCGCGCGCTATATCATCAGCAACATCCCATAAATCCATTAATTTTCTAGTAAGATAAGTTTCTAAAAAAGGAACTTGTGATAACGCATAAGATACATTGTCGTTGCGGTAACTTTTTGGACAAGAAACTGGAGATTGGATAGTTAATTCTTGGCCTTCAAAAGTAAGTGTTATTGCATGTCCTTCGTTATCTATCGATAATTCAATTTTGTTTTTTTCACCATAGTGACCTTTCTTCCACCACTTCATGCATCCAACGCGCATAAGGCTTAATAGTCTTTTATTATCAAGCTCTTTTGCGTTTTTGTTTGGCTTTGCTTTCTTGATAAACTTAACAGTAAAACCAAACCCTTCAACAAAGTCGCCAACTGTAATAATTCCTGCATCGGGATTCTTTTCCGCTAGCAGTGCGTTGATTTCTCCTTTCTTTTTGTCGTATAACGCTTTCGGGAATGCATAACAGTCCCCGAATTATTTCGTCATCATGGTACTTATGTTTCCTAAAATCACGTTTAAAGTCTTGGAAATCTATCTTGATTTCCACTTCATACACATATTTGAGGTCGACAATATAAATAAGGTCAGCCTCATACATCCCATAATCTAGCTTGACGTTTGGAATAACTATGTTTTGCAATCCTAAATGTTTTCCTATCGCTTGTTGTATGTTCCATTCTGTGGGTTTAATCAATTTCCTTTCCTCCTAAATCGCCTGAAATATATACCGCATATTGACAACTGACATCCCTTTCTTTGTCAGCCCTATATTCATTTTTGTGTTGTTGCAAACAAAACGCCTGCAAATCCAAGGCCGTACCGGGTATATTAAGCATCGCTGGTGCTCGTCATCCCGGAACGGGCATGTCCTGTCCTCTATTGCCATGGAATGCGTATGCACGCCATGTTGAATAGGTTGTATATGATGTTTTTTGATGTAGTGATATATCACTTTTAACTCGTGGTTTGATACTGGCAAATAGGTGCTGCAACAATTACCACAGCCGATACATTTACCGTTATGTGTAAAATCTATTATCTGTGTAAGGTGTTCGTTGTTCTCCTGTACTGTTTCCAAGCCAATCATATTATGTTTCCTCCAATCCAATCAAATAATCCAAATACCAGCGTGCCTTCTTCAAGTCTTCAATGCCGTTCTTTTCTTTCCAACGCCATTGATATTTCAGACTGTTACCAATGCAAAACGCCTCTATCCCAGTCAGGCCATCCGTTGCAGCTTTGATGACATCAATACACTCCAAGCCGCCTTTTTGATAGTGCTTCGGATGATTGACGTGTTCCGTATCGTATCTTGGATAATCAGTTAGATATTTTGCGCCGTCGCATTTCTTACAAATCTTGCTATCTTGGTTTCGGCATTTCTTGCATATCGCCCAAACCTTACTGGAATTTATCTCCGCAATATCTTTGTCTAAGGTATTCATGTTTCGCCTCCTAATCCTCGAAATACCATTCTTTCGGTGCGTGCGTACCATATTCACAGTCAAGATATTGACGTAATACGCACGTATAGCAACCGCCATCTTGACCGCCGTTATATCGACGCTCGCAATACTTTTTAATGGCTTTCATGTTCTTTATCATTTTCGCTTCTTTGTCACTCAATAGACTCACTTCCAAGCTTGAATGGCAATCCCAATAGGGTGTAGATATATCGCATATGGTGTATAACCTGCATTGTTAGGGTCGTGTAACGCATTGCTTTTCGTCGCATCTTCATTCTCTTGCACAGATACGGCTTGAGTTGATATTTTACCTTCAAAGTTCGCCCGATTTCCTTCGGTGGTACTTTCCACGATGTTTCTTGCTTACTGCCCACCATATTGACTATGTTTTCCGGCTTTAGGGGCTTCGGGTCAATGGTAACGTTATTAAATGTCATGCCATCATATATAAGCCGTGCATTCTGTACGTCATAACTTTCGCTGTTGTTCTGCATCTGCTACCTCCCAGTCGAGCCAAGGCCGCCGTCGCCTCGTCCTGTTTTACTGAGTGTGTCGACTTCCTTGAATGTAACCTGTGTATTTTTCATTAACATCCCTTGCATAAAACGTTCGCCTTTTTCAATGATTTCAGGATTGCAGCCGTCATTGTCAAACATGCCAATAACTTCGCCACGGTATCCGCTGTCAATAATTCCAGTGCCGTTCGACATGCGCAACGTTCGTTTTGCTCCGTAACTGCTACGCATATACAGTTGCATGTGCCAGCCTTTCGGAATCTCAAAGGCAAGGCCTGTACGGACTTTCGTTGCCATGCTCGCAGGGGGAATGACATACTTTTCCGGAGCATAAAAATCAAAACACGCGTCATCTCCATGCATGTACTCCGGTAATTTAATATCGGCCTCAAAATGACCATCTAAGACTTTTTTGACCTTCACTTCTGCGCTTTGGCGAATGTCCCATTTATTACTTTTTGCATTTACTTCTGGATTTGCCACTTTAATTGTTTCCATTTTATTCCTCCGTTTTCTTTGCAGGCATCTTCATTTCTTCCGCCTGTCCATTGTTGTTGATTCATGCAATACCCTACATCGTCGTAATGGATACATCCTTCACAACGATTTAAGTTATCTTCTACTCGTCTGTTCCAGTCTCTTGCAACCTCTGCTTTCGTCGCTTTGTGCAACGTCGTCATGCCGCACGAATTACATTTAGCTACAAAACGATTCCCAATATAATCCTCGTAAATCCCCGCTTTGCCGCCACAGAACGGGCACGGTTTTAATCTGCGCATAAGAACCAGCTCCCTTTTACTAAGTCGTAGCAAAACGCCGTACCGTCAAAATAACGAATACAAGGGAATCCATAACGGTAAAAGAATTCTATCGGGTTTCCGTGTGTCCATTTGCCGCGACCAATTTGTTTGTACGCAATGTCACTGGCATATCCAACCATATCCATTTCCAATCCTTTGACGTTCGCTTTTTGGCACAGCCTCCAAAACGCTTCTTTCGAAATCATGTTGTTATTCATCCTCCTCTTCCCATTTCAAATGATAAAAATCTATGACGGCGTCGCCATAATTGACGCACCAGTCGCTTTCATAGCCACACCACGGACAAAACGCTTTTGACTTGTATCCGTCTGGGAATCTCTTCAATTTCATTTTTGCTTTCGCATTGCATTTCGGGCATTTTCCCAGTAAATGCTTTGTCATGTTGTTCGCCTCCTAGAAGGGAATTTCTTCATTGTTGTCTGGCTGTCCCATATCGTTAAAGCTTTGTCCCGGCGGCGCAGGCTGTGAGTCTTTATGTTTATATCGGTAAATGGTCTTGCTCAGCGTTTCCACGGCTATTTCGGGATAAACTTGTTGTACGCCGTCCTTTTCATACCGCCGTAACTTCATCTCGCCAATAACGTTGACGCTCACGCCTTTATGTATCTCTTGTGCAGCGTTTTCAGCCAAATCCTTAAATGCTGCACAAGGAAACCACGTTGTTTCTGTCTGCCAGTTGCCGTTATTGTCTTTTCTTGATTTATTCACGCCAACACTAAAGCGAAGTACAGCAATGCCAGACTTGCTATACCGAAAATCTGGTTCTTTGCCGATATTCCCTTCAATGTGTATTTCGTTGTTTCTGCTCATTATGTTCTCCTTCATCCGTAAATATTAGGTCTGCCGTGTACTTGTGCATATTCTTCAAGCACCGGAAACTCAACGTTGCATTCCCTTGTCAAGCATTCCATGAACTCAAAAATACTGACTTCCTTCTTATGGATGAGCCACGCATACTCACCGATATACTGTTGTAAATCGTGTATCCGCTTCGGCCCAAAGCCATAATCTTTGCGCAAGGTATAAAAGACGACGATGAGTGCACCTTGCAGCATATTAGAGACTTGCACCTTGAGTGCCGGGTCTTTCTTATTGCCGATAATAGCGGCTGTCATCTTATCGACAAAACGGTACATCAGCGACGTCTTGAACCCTTTTTGTTCGAGTTCATCGCGCCATTCTCGGTAGCATCCCTGAAACTGCCCGACCTTCTCTTCAAAAAGGTCATTCATCTTTTCAAAGCGTCGTTTTCCAAAGCCATATTTATCATGGAGTGCCTGCAAGACTAGGCATGCTGCCCAGTCGATGCCGGACGCTTGCCCGGCTTGGATACATAACAGGCGTTCCCGTTGTTCCTTCCTGCGGAACGCACTCGATACGTTGTAAATACTCATTTACTTATCCTTTCGTTTCCATAGTGTCACTTCAATCATTTTCTTCATTTGCTCCACCATTTCATGGCTCTTCTGTCATTCATTCCCTGCATAGGGCTCTGGTAACGGCATCCACGCCGTTACATGGTCAGATTCATTGTATTCGCATCCGCCGACTTCATCGCCGCTAATATTGTCAATCCAATGATATTTACTGTCCTTTTTCATCCAACAATATCCAATCGTGATTCGTGCGTAACCGTCCTCGTCTTCAATGTTTAGTAATACATTGTCTGACGTTTCGTATTCACACATTAGGTCTGGCAACCTCTCTTCTAAGCTAATCCATTTTTGGCTGTAACTCTGTGTGTCTTTTGAGTGTTTCATAGTGTATTTCGCCTCCTACATTTGTGTTTACAATGACATCCGTAATCCCAGCGTTCCAAATCAGTTTGTCGCAAATCTCACACGGCCTTACTTTGTCTAGCGGCTCCGTACCGCTTGCCAGTCGCTACCGATACCGTCGGTATATGAAACACGTTCGCCGTCGCTTCGGCGCCATAGTTTAATTTCCAATCCGTCGGAGTCGTGCCACGCAGTTTACAGCGTTGCTCGTAAACGTCGTATAACGGGCATTCCTCGCACGTTTTGACAGCGTGCATGAAAATATACCTGCATTGGCTTTGAAGTGTCTCAGCGAGGCCGAGAAGGTCAATTTTCGTGGTACACATACGCGTCGTCCTTCCTCGTTAGCAGCGTCCAAATATTTTTCAGGATGTTTTTGCATTTTTCTTTCCGGCTTGGAGCTGGTAAGTCGCGTATCATGTCGATTAACTTTTCAACTTCCCAAACGTCTAACCCCTGAAAAACCTCATCACCGTACGCATATTTTTTATGTAACGGCGTACCGCCAATGAGTTCGCCATCCTTCAAGATGCCAATTTCAAAAGCTTTGTTGTAGCGGAACGAGTCGTATATGACACTGGCTGTATAGCCGTTAGGAAAATCCAAATACAAATGGATTGGGAAGAAACTGTCATCGTATTTCGTCCATGTCACCCAACGCCCCCAACGGCTCTGTAACTTTTTACGTGCTATAGCAATCGCTGCAATATCACTATCATTCATGGTTTTCTTGCCCCTCCTTCGTAATATCCAAGTTGTTTATGCACCAATACGTTGGTTTTTCCCATCCACCCCTAGCGCAAAGGGTGAAACCATTTGAAAGATGCGGCTCCCTAGTGCAGGGTCAACGGCAATAATGTCCTTGACGCTGTATTCACTCGAAAACAACGTCGTGAGGTGATTGAGATTGCGCGTGTTGATAATGTCAAACATGACTTGCGCATCGTCAGACTCCAACGAGATTAACTTGCCTTTATGCGTCTTCTCGTCAGTCTTGATTTTCCCGGCAAACTTGAAAAGGTCGTCAATGTAGAGGTTCGGGCAAGTCTTCCACTTTTTGGATTTCTCGTCATAATCCACGCCAAACCCTTTCATGCTCTTAATCAGCTCCGGCATTTCTGTGCGGTACGAAAAATAATAGTGCGGTACTCGATACCGTGCCGTCAGCTCTTGGCACACAGCAATACACAAGTGTGTTTTGCCCAAACCAGACGCGCCAAACAAACCAAAGCCGTGGCCGTCGTTTTTGTATTGCTGTATGTATCGTTCCGCCATTTGCTTCATCGTCGCCGCAACCGTACTGCGTGAAGCGTCAAACGCTTGTAACGTGTATCGTGCGTAATCCGCAGCAGACACGCCGCTGTTTTTGAGCCGTCTAAACAGCATGCGCCGTTCATAGCACTCCGGACATCTGACCATTTCTGGATATCCTTCAGCGTCCACGGTTTCGATAAACCCGGTATTGTGGCACTTCGTACAGGTAATGCTATCAGGAACGGTTGCCGTATCTTGTACGATGTTCGGCGTATCGTCTTTTGACATGCTTGCCAAGTACGCTATTTTTTGCTTAATGCGCTGCATGTTCGCCGAGTCCATGACTTTTTCCATCTTTCTCACCTCCATCAAAACGTTACGCAATCGTATTGGCTTTCTGTTTCGTTGCGTTGCTCAGTCGGTTGGGGCTGATTAAGGTAGCCCTCAAACTTTTCGCTAAACAACGTTATGGGTCGTAAGTACTGCTCGTACTCCGTGCCCAGCCATTCTGCGCACTTTTTATCGATGACCGTCCGGAAGTCCTCAACGGTAAATCCCTCATGCATGAGCTGTAAGATGAGCGTCTGCGTTTTGTAGACGTTTGCCTTGTAATGTTTCCCAGTCTTGGCATTGAGGTACGAGATGATTTCTTCCACCTCATCCACCGTCGTGTTTTCATCGGTCTTTTTTTGTATGTTTTTTTCTTGTCTAGTCTTGTCTATGTCTAGTCTAGGTATAGTCGTATGTTGTGTCGTACTTTGTGCCGTCTGTTGTGTCGTACCTTGTGTCGTATGTTGTGTCGTACTTTGTGCCGTCTGTTGTGTCGTACTTTGTGTAGTGTTTTGTGTCGTTTTAAACGACACAAAAGGAATTATTTCGTAAATGGGGGACTGTCTGCCTTTTCGGGACGTAAAGATAATCCTGCCTTTTTGTTGTAAAACATTACGGGCTTTTATAATTGCATCCCTCGATAGTCCGGTGTCTAACTCCAATGCTGATTGAGCCAGATTAAATTCTTTTCGCCATCCGCACTTGTTACAGTAATGCATTAGTGAAAACCATAATACTCGCGCTGATGTAGGAATAGGATTTGTTATCAGCCAATCGTGAAAGGCGTTAATTTCATCGATATACTTCATAAGCTGCCCCCTTTGCTACGCTACAAAAGTAGGGATTCCGGTAGCACTTTGTACAGCTTTTTTGAATCCGTTTGCGTCGCCGTTTGTGTCGCTCATATGGCAAAGCCATATTTCCCGGCAACGACTAAGGTCACACTTTTTTAGCCAATCCAACAACGTTTCTAGTGCCATATGACTATGAGCGATACGGTCAGCCAATTGCATCGCTACGTCATTTCCGGCGTGAGCTTGCAGCGTCTCGTAGCTGTGATTACACTCAATCGCAATATGCGTGAGTCCATTCACGGCATCGTCAAGATAGTATGTATCCGTTGCGTATAGCAGCGAATCACTACCGTTGGTGATAATACATGCCGCTGGCTCTTGTGCGTCGTGATGCGCCGGAATAGCCATAATTTTTGTATCAGTGCCAATCGGCATTGCTTGATAATAAGACAAAAGAACACAATAATTTACTCCTAATGCCTGCGCCGTACCGTTGGTCATGTACAACAACACGCCTCGTTTATCAAGCTCTTTCCACGCCTTCGCATGGTCGGCGTGTTCGTGGCTAATGAAGCAGGCATCTACATCACTCAGCCGGGACGGACATTTTAAGATAAAGGACAACGGCACGCCACACTCTAGCAATATCTTTGTACTGCCAGCAGTAACAAAGTATAAATTCCCCCTGCTACCGCTGTAGTACGGTGTAAATGTAATCATGCCATCCAACTCGGCACGTCGTCAGGATTACCGAAAAGCTCCGTGTCTTCGTGCGTCTGTTCTTTTGCTGTTTGCTTTTGTGGTGGCGTTTGTTCTTCTTTGACTATTGTTTTTTGCTGTTGTACAGGCTGTGACATCTTTTTATCTTCTGCCGTATGTTCTTTATGTACGGGAGCCTTTTCAACGCTTACAGCG
Organism: uncultured Megasphaera sp.; assembly: GCA_900540735.1. Classification (GTDB taxonomy): domain Bacteria; phylum Bacillota; class Negativicutes; order Veillonellales; family Megasphaeraceae; genus Megasphaera. Next base: position 37,465 of record UQHB01000003.1, read on the forward strand.
GCTACGTCGATAGTTTTCTTATTGGCTTTAGCTTTGATTTCAGCAGTAGGAATATCGACTTTCTTTTCCTCTGCGGTTTGTTCGTCTTCCACTTCTTCGCGCGTCATCAAGCCCATCGAAATTTCCGGAGCCGTCGTACGAATGAAGAAGGCAGCCGCACGATACCGAAGCATCAATTCCGGCATAGTCGGCCATTTACTGCCTTTCTTTTGATACCAACCTTCCTGTTTAGCCATGCCGATTGTTACGACTGGACCTTCTAAGACTTGCCCAGAACGTAAGTCAGCTGACAGGGCTTGCATGCCCCAATCGTCAGAACCTTTCTTGCCTACTTCCCGATAATGGATAGGCTCAAACCGTCCGCACTGATTAAACGTGGCAATCATAAACTTACTCGACCACGCAGGATTGCCGTACACAATGTACAGGTTCTGCATGACCATCAACGGGCTAGCTCCCAAACGGTGCGCCATTTCAATGGCAATACAACAATTCCCTATATTGCCTCGGAACGATTCAGGAATCATATTGGACTGACTAAACATGTTGCCAATCCGTTGTAATACTTCAAACCCTTTGAGACTGTCAAAACCCGGTGTAACCGGGGTGTATTGAGTTGTTTGTACAGGTGGTGCCGTGTGTTGTCTTACCGGTTGCGCTGCTACTGTATTTGCTGTCATAACTTGCATAGTCTGTTCCTCCTTTGAACTGGTGCCAAAAATGCACCAGTTGAATTATTGAATAGAAATGTTTTCCGCCGAGTCGTTATCGGTCAACGGCTCAATAGCAATAGAACCAATACCTTTAACAGATAACGCTATTGTCTGAATACCTTTAAAAACAGGCAGTTCAATAACGCTTTCGCCATTATCCACGAACATTGGCGCATGTACGTCGTAATGTTCGCCAATGACTCTGGCAATGTCCATATTCGCTAAAATACGGCTTGCCATATTGGCTGACGTTGCCAGTGGTACGCCGTCTTTATTCAAGACTTCGCAGCACTCTGCAATGCCACCATTAACTTGCTTCTTGTACATGCAGAATTTAGCGTACTGGAATTTTTCGGCTATTTTTGTGTGCATATCATCGACGATTTTCTTAATGACGCCCTCCATTTGTTGCTTAATCTCGATGAGGTCGTCATAGCGACTAGCGCACGCCTTTTGTTCTTGCTTTAACTCATCGATACGGAACAATGTACTGGTTCGTAAACCGACCTGCGCTTGTAGCGCAATAAGTCCTTTAATTTGCTCGTCAATTTTGCTAATTTCCATATTGACTTTCACCAGCTCTTCGGTTTGTCCATCATCTGGCGAATCTTGGCATGCTTTTGTAAACTCTAATTTCTGAGCATTAAGCTCGGAAATTTGCTGTTGCCATTCTTTGACCAGTAAACTTTGATATGCACACGCTTTAGAATCTCGCGCATTAAGTTCTGCCTCAATACGCTGTTCCTCTTTGAGCTTTTCTTGGCATGTATGCAAATCTGCAAGCAGGTCGTCTAAATAGGCTTTGGACTGCTTGCCCTTTTTCCCAATCTGTTTGAGATGCTCCGCCTTGTCTTGGTTAAATTTGGCAATAGCTTCTTTTATCTTTTCCGGCGGGATTTTTTGCCCACACGTCGGGCACACGTCAACGACTTCTGGCGTTGTGCCCATTGCGATTTTCCAATTTTGTACGAGCTGAGCGTTATGTTTCCGTTCGTCCTCAATCTTACGGCTTAACGCTTTAACATCGTTTTCAAACATAAACACTTTGCGATGCTGTTCCTGTAATGTAATTTTGTCGTGCTGTATATCATGCACGACAGCATCGTTAATTTTCTTTTGTAATAATTCAATTTCAGCGCATAAAGCTTTTTCCTTATTACGTAATTCCACGCCCTTGTCATTCTGCCAAAGGCCGTTTACATACTGGTCAAGCTCTTTGCGCTGGGCACGTAACTTTTCAAGCTTGCAGTCAATACCAACCGTATCCACTTCAGGAGGTACGTTTTTCGTCGCTTCGTCAATCCGCACTGGGATTTCATCAAGCTGCTTATTTACGGCCGACAAATCATGATTGACGGCATCGAGTGCGCCGTTCAAATCGCCGTACGTGTCAATATACTTCTTTACGGCTTCCGGATATTCCGTGGGGACAGTTTGTCCCCCTAAAATATCAATGAGCATGGCACGCTTTTTCTTTGTGTCCATTTCGGAAAAGGTCTGGGGGCGTGCTACCATTGCCAGTACATCGGCATGAATGGCTTGCAGGTCTTTGTCATATACGCCCTTTGTGGCCGACATACCATTGATAAAGTATGTCGTTGTGTGGCCGCTCATTTCTTTATTGGCCAAGCCACGCTTCTTGCTCCACTTTTCGGCGTAGACTTTTTTGTATGTCTTTTCTACACCGTCAATAGATAGTGTCATTTCAACGGAGTGTTCCACGCCACCGTCAACAGCAGCATTACCGTCAACGTCTTTGCGCTTGATGTCTTCATCAAGTTTGCGACCATCGGCATACGACATGCCACCAATGAGCCAAAGATAGGCATCGGCAATGGTCGTTTTGCCGCAGCCGTTCGGACCACTGATATCGACATTCTGACCATCAAAATTGACAGCCATGTTTTCAATGCCTTTAAAATTAGTCATAACCAAACTAATTAGTTTTGTTTCCATGTTCCCACCTCTTGACTAACAATAAACTTTGCAAAGCTTTCGTCATCCACACTATTCTTTAAAACATCCAATAAAACTTTTTTTGCGGATGATACATCAAGCTCTTTGTCTACGTAGGAAAGCGTTTTTGCGACTGCCTCGAAAAGAGAAATATAAATTTTTATCTGTTGTGCAGCAGTGCCACCACTCATCATGGTAGCTTTGCCATCACATCCCACAATATTGAGTAGAAAACCATCAATATCTTTTTCATGACCATCAATAATGGTCATAATCTGTTCCGCAACCTTTTTGGCTTCTGATTTAATTGATGCAGGCTTCAAGCTTTCTACTGCCTTCATGGCGAGCAAGGCTTCGCTACTGTCCATATCGCACCACTTGCCAGCTAAGTTGTTTAAAACAACGATTGTACCGCCAATGTAATCGCCTCCATGCTCTACATTAGGCTGTAATTTTTTGATTCTAAAGTCTTCGCTAAAGACCATATCAAAGCGTCCGGCGTCATCAATAGGTAAAGCATCAATATTTCCGCCTATCAATGTTTGTATGTTATGTATTAATTCGTTGCCACCAATAATATTGATAAAACGTGGCTTTTCATTTGGTTCTTTGATGACTGCTAAAATCGTTTTTTTCATCGTAAATATCCTCCAATCAAAAATCAAACATTTCTAAGCTTCAACACCATACCGGGCTTAATCGTCCCGTTATGGTCGAGCTGGTTGTCTTCAATGATTTCCCAGCTCGCTTCCCTCTTGTCACGGCTTTCGCCGTACACTTTCGAGGTTATATCCCATAAAGTTTCGTGCGGCTGTACGACGTAACGTACAGGCCGTACAGGTTGAGCAAAGGGCGGCGTATTTTGTCCGATGTAAGTGCCGATAGCAAAGGCACTTACTATCAAAACCGCCCAGAACTCCTTTTTATGCCAGCTACTGTCATGTTGTTCTGTCTGACATGTTTCTGGTTCTTGTGTAGGCTGTTCGTATTGTTGCTCAGCATACATTCTTTCTTGCTTTTCGTAGTATGCCGCGTTCACCCATTCCGGGATGTCCGGCAGCTCTTGTCTTTTATCATTCTTACGTTGTCTAATCATAATATCCGTACACCCTTTCCATGAAATATTTACGGCTTACTTTGCCGTGGATGCAGATATATCTTTTTTCCTTTAGCTCTTTATTAAGCTGGGCAATGACTTTATATGCCTTACTCTTCGAGCATTGGAAATATTCCGAAACGTCGTTTACATCCATCCATTCACGACGTTCTTTGTTTTTTTCTTGCACAACCACCACCTCCGTGGTAGAATACAGATGGGTTATTTATGTTAGGTCGTCTGCTTTGCTAAGCAGGCGGCCTTTTTATTTTGCTCATCAAAAATTTTTGTCAAATTCAGTTCGTACCTAGAATCAAGCTCCATAAGCAAGTTCCAAGTACAATTCATACGGTCAGCTAATTTAATAGCCATATCTTCCAACTGCATTTCGTCTTCAGCCGTCAAATCCTGACGACTGTTTTTGTTGAATAACAGCTCCGGCATGGCATTCGTCGCCTCGTCTGCAAGCTTGTCGTAATGTTGCAGCTCTACGACTCTAGCCAATACGTGGCGGTCACTAAAACGGTACCGGAACAAGCTATACAAGCCAGTACACCGCACCGCCACGCTCGCAGCGGCTATGAGGTTCAAGCCGGAAAAACTGCGGCTTGCCTTTACTGGGACATCTTTCTTGCCGTCCCTTGCGTAGTACAAGGCGGATGAGGAAATGCCACACCCTTTGGAAATATCACCGATTTTTCTGCCACTACGTTGGATGGCTACACCCACCATAGCGGCTATGATTCGTTGCTCTCTTCTCTGTTCGCTGAGTGTCAATTTTTTCACCTCCTTATATGGGCTTCTGTCAAAAAAGCCCTAATTTTTTCTGACCACTTTTTGTTGTAAACTAATTACAGGAAATTTATTTTTCCTATTTGTTCGATTGACTCACTTTCTTGCTCTTGCTACGATGTACTAAATACACGTAAAGGAGCGAATCATCATGAGTAATCCAGAAATCAAACGTTTCTTAAAAATACTTCAATCAAGAAAAACAATTACTAGAAAGGAACTTCATCAAAAAGGATATTCCAAACAAGACATTTCATTTTTGCTTGGATGGAAATACATCCGTCAAACCTCCGCCCCCAAAAACGTACGCGGTCAACTGATTGACCAAGATACAGACATGTTTACCATCGACGATGCAGGATATAATTTTTTAGAAGACTATCATTATCTTGATAAGCCTCTTTTGTACTCCAGAACAGCTATTTCCATATCCATCCTGGCTATCATAATTTCCGTAACATCGTCCGACTTTTTGAGAGGATTGATATACTCCTTCTGGCTAATGCTCCTATCTGTCTTTCACTAATGCCCTACAATCGCAAGGACAACAGCAATAATAGAAAGGACGATAGCCGTAATGCTTAACTTTTCAGGGTCATTCCAGAACTCTTTTAATTTGTTCATCTAGTCGCCACACTTTCATTTTTTGATTGACTCGTTTATGAAGTCATATAGAGCAACCATTATTGGTTCAATTTCAATACTTGTAGGCCTAGTAGCAATAGGTTTAGCACTAATAAACTACCTGCCACCAATACCTAACTCTTTCCACCTACTCACCTCCCTCTAATTGTTGTAATCTTCTGGGAAGCAATGGACGCTTACCCAGCAGTTGTATTGTCCGCAGGGATATTGACCGTTGCCGCCCATTTCCCTATTGTTTGGGCATTCAGAACAGTTCTGAATGTTTTCCGGGTTGCACATGAAGTCGCAATATTCTTGTACTTCCTTTTCCGTCATTTTACTCACTTCGATTGTTTATCAAGCTCTTTTAACAATATTTTGTTGTTTAAAAGTAGTAAAAAAAATATCCTCCATCGGGACACCAAAGTCTTTTTCCATCTCAAGCATAACAGATGGCGGAGGCGTGTTTTCACCGCTTTCCCACTTACTCCAAGCCTGCTGAGTAACGCCGTACTTTTTCGCCATTTCGGTTTGAGTACGTTGTCCTCTACATCTACTTAATAGATTTTTCATTTTTTCACCTCCTTTGTATTACTATCTTTTGTTGTTTATATTATACAATGTTTAATTGTATTTGTAAATAGTTTTACTCAAAATAATTGTTTTATTTTTACAACGTTTAATTGTAGAATATAGGTAGGAGGAATTAACATGCTTAGCAAACAACTCAAACGGCTAAGGGCTCAGCAGGATTATACCCAATCCGGGCTTGCTAGGCAGTTAGGCGTAACCCAACAGGCGGTGGCACGTTGGGAAACTGATAAATCTAGTCCCGACCCTACCATGCTTATAAAAATAGCTAGTCTCTTAAAGGTCTCAGTAGATGAGCTTGTAGGAAATACGCAAGAGGCGTCATTATCCTCTAGTCAAGGCGTGAAAATCCCTGTTCTCGGCTCTGTCGTCGCTGGCGTGCCTATCGAAGCTATCACGGACATCCTCGGATACGAAGAAATAACCCCCCAGCTGTCACGAACTGGGAAGTTCTTTGCTCTTCGTATCAAAGGCGAATCCATGACACCACGCTTCGAGGAAGGCGACATCGTCATCGTTAAACAGCAGCCCGATGTAGAGTCAGGCGATATAGCCATTATCCTTATCAACGGCTCCGAGGCTACGGTCAAGCAAGTCAAAAAGACCAAAGAAGGTATTGTACTCTATGGCTACAATCCGACGGTATACGCTCCTCACTTCTACACCAATCAAGAAATCATGGAACTCCCTGTCCAAATCATTGGCAAGGTCGTTGAAAGCCGCCGCAGATACTAAAAAAGACAGTCTCTCGACTGTCTGGGTGAACGATGAAGTTAAATTATGACTTACTGCGTGTTGTTCTTCTGACTGTAGAAGACTTGTCATTTCTGTTCCGATTCAAATTGCGGTAGAGGTTGCGAAACAGATTCTTCTTTACAAACTTCATTGAGGCGGTCATAGAATCGCTTGAACGCATCCATTGGATTTTCATTTGTAAAAAAGAAAAACGTTACTGTCATCCGTCTGTCTGTTGCAGTAGCGAATGTCGAGGCTTCTAATATGCCAATTTGGCGGCTTATTGGAGTATCTTTCATAATATCACCCTTTCGTTGTACTTGCGAAGCAATGTGCAAAATATGCACATTGCAATTACAATATCTTTTATATTACTTTCTGCACCTTTAGTGCCGGAAACGAAATCCTCTAGAAACCATTTTCGTGGCATTGCGAAAATGGTCTTTTTAGAAAGGAGCTGGAATGTGATGGATAAAAAGCAACCTGTATGGGATGGGAAAAATACATCTATACGTAAAGGAACACTCTTTGACCAAACGAGTAGTACTACCGGAAAAGACTGGTTACGTAAAACAAATGAACAACGCCAGCAACCTAAACCGTCTAAGCATTAGTATCTATCTCTTTTATAACTAGCCCGGTTTTACCATCAATATATGTTCCTATGTACGGCAGATGATTACTCCCTACTGTTTGCAATAAATCGGCGTATTCTTCTTCCACGTCTTCAAGATATAATTCTTTATATTTTTCAACGTTGGCCGACAATACGCCACGACCTAAAAACTTTCCATCTTTATATACCTCTACTAGATGAGTTTTTCCATCATTAAAGGCCATATCAAAGATGGTCTTGGATATAACTATATCGTCGGAACTTTTACCACGACATATATTTATAAGTTTGTTGTACAGACACAATGCAGGTTTTATTGTAAAGCCTAAAACGATACTTAACACAAAGACCAATGCAGCATATACGGCGATAAATTGGATATTCCCATATAAAGCATTGATTGTAAGAGGCCTATAGCCTCTGAAATACAATATACTCGCTGCTATGGCCGTGATTATCGTACTGTTAAGTAGACAGTATAAGCTTTCCTCGAATTGGCTTAAATCGTCTCGTATGTCTGTTGTCTGCTTGTATATCTTACGAGCCACAAAGCCCGGAACTATCAAGAGTAATAAGGCTATATAGTTTTCCATCTACTCACCCGTTTCTTTCCCCTGTTATGGACTCTTCTTTACATGCTATTTCTAATCTATCAAGGAATCGTTTAAAGCTATCTTGCGGACGCTCATTTCCTACAAAATAAAATGTAACAGTAAGTTCATTGTCGTAAGTAGAAAAATTAGCTTTACTCGTAGATGCTTTAAAATTATCAATGCCGATAGTACAGTTTACCGATTTATCCGACATGATATCACCGCCTTTTTGTCTACATTATATCATACGGTATCTATTTCGTGGACTCACGAAGATGCATAGGAGTATAATCGTGTAGCTTGCAGCGATGTCAATCATCTGTGCTATATGTCTTTTTCGTTGAAAGGAGAATTATAATGAAAAAATTAGTTTGTTCTTTACTTCTGTCATCTCTGCTTTGTTCAACCGCCCTTGCAGCTAATCAATCGCAGGAAATAAAAATAGAACCGAGTTGGCAACCTGTTTACGAGTCGGTAGAATTTACCTGTTATGCTGACAAGAATACCCTGCAATACAATCCTAAAACACAAATAGCAACAGTTTCTTTGATTTTACTAAACAATGGGGAAAATACAAAGAACATTGCTAAGTTAAAAATAGACTATGCTAATAATACTGTTGTCGTCTTAAATGAAGAAATTTATAAAGAGTATGGGAAAAAGCCTGAAAAATTAAACGGTGCTGTAAAACCTTCCCCTATTTATCCTGATACGCCTACCTCTGAAATTACAGACGGCATCAAAGCATTAATTAAGTAAGGAGATGTAATATATGAAAAAGATATGTTGTTTGTTATTTTTCCTATTGGTAATGGCTTCGAGTGCTTTCGCAAGTGAATTCAATGCAAAGAGTTGGTATTGGATTGGTTCGAGTTCTGAAATGACTGCGTATGTAAATACGGATACTATGAAATATGAACCTTCTACCGATACAGCAGAATTTTATGTACGAGTGACGGAACCAGCACAAAAATATGATGACGTAATGAAGGCAACTCTAAATTTTACTAAAAAGACATTAACAACATACGATATATACCGTTATCCGTTTAATAGTTCATCGCCTCAACAAATATATAACCATGACACAGGAGATATACTTCCGGATACCCTTGGCTATGCTTTATATGTAAAAGTTGCCCCTATGGTAGATAGAGACGCAAAGCTTGAAGAATATAAAAAGAATAAACAGGAAGACGAAAAGAAGGCAAAACATAAAGAAGATGTACAAACGAGACAAACATATACCGCTGGAGTTGTTGGAGCCGTGATAGGAAATCTCTTAGGTAGAAACTACTAACAAAAAGCACCTGTCGTCAAAAACAGGTGCATATTTTTCACCACTTAGTTGAACATATATTCTATTTTTTGACTGTGGGTCGAATTGGGACTATTTCTATAGTCTGGCCTAATGGTTCTAAGACCTTCAACAATGTATCTAACTTAGGAACCGCCGTTTTATTTTCCAATCTAGCAACGGCTGGTTGCATAAGACATGCTGCTTTTGCTAAATCTTTTTGGGTCATCTTTTGATTTTTCCTAAGTTCAATAATACGGTCTATGATTGCAGTACATTTATCCGACATGTTCGGTTACCTCTGCAACGTCTGTACCGTGTTTATATACATAATCTGGCGAAATATCTATATCCCCATCGCACCAAGTCAATACACCATAATCAATATATACAGTCTTAAATACTTCTATATCTTTTAGTGGCTGAAAAACTTCTTCATCAAGCAACGACCGGCAATCGAAAACTTTCGATTGCCCATCATTGAAACGTACTAATAAATTGTATCCGTCCAATACTTTTACTCCTGTTACTTTTAAAATAGGTTCCGGATTTCCAGCATATACAACATCATCAACAGTATACATAAGTATTACCTCCCTAGTGCAACGGTTCAATTTTATTAAAAGGTTTACCTTGTACGGCATTAGTCCAAGCTTCATAAAGAACTTCTTCCCGTAAAATAGCCCACGCCTGTATGAGCTTTAATTGCTTTGCAGGCATCCTTCCTGCAAGTATTTCTCCATCAATTCCAATAGATGCTTCATACTCTCCATAGCGTGCATGAAAATGTGGTTTATGATGTTTTTCGTTATCTTTGTAAAGCATTTTTAAAATAATATTATTAAATCTACATAATTCTGGCACGTTTAACACTCCTTTTCTTTAATTGTATTATAACATATATGTTATAATATGTCAATAACACTCTTGTTATATTTTTTTTTATGAGGTGATTCAAATGCCAGCATATTTCGATAAAGTAAAAAAAACGTGGTACGTCAAGTTCTGGTATAAAGACTATACCGGAAAACGCAGACAAACCACAAAGCGAGGTTTTAAACTAAAAAAAGACGCACTCAAATATGAGCACGACTTTATAGAAGAACAAAAAGGTTCTGATAATATTACTATAGATAAACTCATAGAACGGTACTTGCTGCATAAGAAAAAAACTATTCGCAAATCATCTTATGATACTGCAAAAACACAAATCAAATTATATATAGTTCCTTTTTTTAAAGGGAGCAAACTAAATGATATAACGGTAAAAAGGATTATGGATTGGCATGATAACTTTCTTAAAGAAAAGAACCTTGCAGATACCACTTTAAAGCTAGTAAACGGCAGACTATCTTCGCTTTTTAATTTCGCCAAAAAATATTACCATATCCGATATAACCCAGTAACGGAATCAGAATCAATAGGCTCATTAAAACGAAAAACGGCGTATCAAATATGGACTATTGAGGAGTTAAATAAATTCTGTAGTAGTTTTGACCCTAAATCTTTTGACGCTTTGATATATAAGATAATATATTTTACTGGTATGCGTCCTTGTGAAATAACAGGACTTTCCATTCATGATATAGATTTACAAAAAGGCGTAATACATATAACTAAATCTTATCATTATGACCCCGAAGTAGATGGGGAATTATACCATGGTTACCTTACGCCACCAAAAAATGATTATTCTATACGAACGATAGCCATTCCGGAGTTTTTACTTGCAGAACTTTCTGAATATATAGCATACTGTAAAAAATCAGGAATATCAAAACGTATATTCCCTACGAATAACAAAACTATTTTAAGAAAGTTAAGAAGGCATATAAAAATGTCTGGGGTTAAAGAGATACGCACTTATGACTTACGACATTCTCACGCATCTCTTTTAATTGCGAATCATCAAGATATAACACTAGTATCAAAACGAATGGGACATAGTTCCCCAGAAACGACATTGAAAATTTATACCCATGAATATGGCAACAATACAAATGAAATGTTATCTTTTTTAAATTTAGCAGGTGAAAAAATGGAGCCAGAAAAAAAAGAAAGAAAATAGTGGTCATTATGTGGTCAGAAAAGAATAAAATGAGTTAAAAACCATAGTATTGAAGCCGTTTAATAGATATTAAGGGCATATTGTACCATATTTACCCACGCGGTGCATACATGATGATAGCCACGCCGATCAGTGCCACGAGACCACCGATGAGGTCATACGTATCCGGTACAGTACCGTCGATTTTCCCCCCCCCCCACACAAAATAGAAAGAACAATGAAAATACCGCCATACGCCGCATAAACCTTGCCAAAAGACGCACTCGCCGACTGAAGCGTCGGAATAATCCCGTAAATAATTAGGGGTTGCTGTTTTACGGCATAGGTAGCCTTTCGCCTCTTGCATATGTTATTCTGTTTTTTTAATTTTATACCATGCCGCATACATCGTCGGCAACACGAGCAACGTCAACACCGTTGCCACCAATAAGCCGCTAGCAATAGCCACAGCCATAGGGCCAAAAAAGATATTGCGCATCAAGGGCAGCATCCCTAAAATAGCCGCAGCTGCCGTAAGCATAATCGGTCTAAACCGCAACACTGCCGAATCAATGACCGCATGCCACGGGTCTTCGCCAGCCTCCATATGCTTCTTGATTTGGTCAATGAGGATGACGGAATTACGGATAATCATGCCGCCCAAGGCAAGAATGCCTAAGTACGCCACAAAGCCCAAAGACTTCCCAAAGAGGAGCATACCAATAGCCACACCAATCAAGCCCATAGGAGCCGTAATCAAGGTCAAGACCATTTGTGATACATTTCGCAGTTGGAACATGAGGAGCGTCATAATGAGGAGAATCATGACCGGCACAGGCCCTAAGAGATACTTCAGCGATTTCTGGCTGTTTTCCAGAGCCCCGTCCACTTCGACAGTGTAGCCAAAAGGCATGGAATCGCGAATCTCTTGGATAGAATCATACGCTTTCTGGGTCGCATCATTAGCCGTGCCGCTCTTAATATTCCCTTCGACTGTAATAGTCGGCTTCAAATCGCGCCGCCAAATGAGCCCATCTTCAGCAGCATAGGAAATCTTCGCCACTTGGTCAAGAGGCACATAGCCTGTTCCGATATAAATAGGAATATTCTTGATTTTCGACAAGTCATTACGGTCATTATCTTGGAGCCGCAGCTGAATACCAATGGTCTTATCGGCTGCGTAGTATTCGGCAATAGTCGCGCCAGACAATTCTGTATAGAGCGTCTTGGCCACATCCGTCCCGGAAAGGCCCATAGCGCGGAGCTTATCTTGGTCTAATTCAAGATGCATGACCTTGCTCTTTTGTTCCCAGTTGAGGAAGACATTTTCCGTATTCGGGTCTTCACTTACTTTTTTGGCAATTTGCTGAGCATAGCCTTTGACTTTATCTACGTCATAGCCGGACACGCGCAACATAATGGGATAATCCGACGGCGGCCCTAAAGGAATATTCTTAATATTGACGCGCACATTCGGTTGTGTGTCGGCCAGCTGTTTTTGAATCAATTGAGTCAGTGATTCTCGTTCCGATACATCTTTAGCAACGACGACGAACTGGGCGTAGTTATTGGCTGGGAGTACGGGTTCCAGGGTCAAGACGAACCGCGGTGCCCCTTCGCCAACGTAATAAGAATAACCGTCCATCTTATCCTTTTGTGTATCTAAATACTGAGACAATTTAGCCGCTTCTGCCTGCGTTGCCTGCATAGACGAGCCTTCAGGCAAGGTCATTTCGACGATGATTTCCGGGCGCAAGGACGGTGGGAAAAATTCTTGAGGAATGAATTTCATCAAGCCTACAGAGAAAACGAATAAGGCTGCTGTGCCGCCGATGACGATGACGCGATGGGTCAGGCACCAAGTCAAGACTTTTCTAAAAAAGCGATAGAACCGATTATCATACGGGTCTTTTTCGATTTTATCCTTTTTAATCTTGATTAAATAGTAGCCAAAAAGCGGTGCTACCATGACGGATACAATCCATGAAATCAAGAGGGCCGACAAGATAACTGGGAATAAGGAACGGCAAAATTCAGAAGCTGCGCCATCGGCAAAAGCTACGGGAATAAACCCGGCACTCGTAACAAGTGTCCCAGTGAGCATTGGTTTGGCTGTAGCCTTAAAGGCATAGCACGCCGCATCAAAGCGATTGAGTCCCTTCTCTAGTTGGACGCTCATCATTTCGACGGCAATAATAGCATCATCGACAAGGAGGCCTAAGGCGATGATCAAGGCCCCAAGGGAAACCTTTTGCAGGTCAATGCCCGCTACTTCCATGACGCAAAAGACACCGGCTAAGACGAGAGGAATACAAAAGGCAACGACGAGGCCTGTGCGCAAGCCTAAGCTCAAGAAGCTGACGACGAGGACGATAATGACTGCATCACGGAGGGTATCGACGAAATCGCTAATAGAGTTCTTGACGACTTTCGGCTGGTCTGAGACTTGGTGGATTTCCATGCCTGCCGGGAGGTCGCTTTTGACAGAGGTCTGGAGTTTTTCCAAATTCGTGCCGAGGTCCAAAATATTGCCGCCGCTCTTCATGGAGACGGCAATGCCGACAGCCGGTTTGCCGTTGTAGAACATCTTCGGGTCTGACGGCTCCGTATAACGCCGTTCGACCGTGGCAATATCGCCGAGGCGGAAGACTTTGCCATTGGCGTTAATGGGTAAATTCTTGATGGCATCGACGTTTTCAAAGACACCGGAAATCCGCAAATATACGTTATCGGACTGGGTGTCAATCATGCCCGACGGAGTCATAGCATTTTGGCCTTTTACGGCATCGGCCACAGCTGTCGGTGAAATCCCTAGTTCTGCCAGTTTAGCATTGGCTACTTCAATGTAAATCTTTTCGCTTTGGTCGCCAACGAGTTCGACTTTGCTCACATCAGGCACATCGAGCATCATACGGCGAATCTTTTCGGCCTTTTGCCGCAACTCTTCGTACGAATAGCCGTCGCCAGTGAGGGCGTAAATAGAGCCGTACACGTCGTCAAACCGGTCGTTGTAGTACGGGCCGTACACGCCTTCAGGCAAATCCTTCTTCATGTCTTCTACGAGGTTACGCACGTCATGCCAACGGTTGCGCAGTTCTTTCGCATCCATTTGGTCATTTAAATTGACGTAAATCGCTGCTTCTCCTGGGCGGGAAAAGCTTTTTAAATAATCTAAATCCTGCGTATCTTGGAGTTTCTGTTCGATTTTATCGACGACTTGCTCTTGCATCTGTTGCGCCGATGCACCAGGCCAGGCGACGGTGACGACCATAGTCCGCACATTGTACGACGGGTCTTCCGCACGGCCTAATTTCATATACGAAAAGACACCGGCAATGGCGATGATAACGATAAAATACCAGACCAGGACTTTATTTTTCAGGGCCAGTTCCGTTAAGTTATGCATTATTCATCACCTTCTGTTCGTACTGTTTCTCCTTCGTGGAGGAGCTGCACGCCAGCCGTGACGACGATGTCACCAGCTGAGAGCCCCCCGACTTGGACCGTATTATTGCCAAAGTCCGTGACGGTCACGTCTTTGAGGGATAAGGTCTTGTCTTTGCCCACGACCCAGACTTGGGGCTTGTCTCCTGTTTGGTAAATCGCACTAAGGGGCAGGACGTAGGTCGTATTTTTATTAGCATCAGGCGACGCATTGGTCACGCTTGCCGTCATGCCGAGCTGCATGCCTTGCGGTGGATTGGGCAGGGAAATACTGACTTTATACGTCCGTGACGCTGGGTCAGCCATAGGCGATACTTCGCGGACTGTACCGTTCACGGTTTGATTCTGGAGAGCCCAGAAGGAGATGGACACGTCTTTCCCCATGGGGAAATCTTGGACGTGGTTTTCCGGCACGTTGATTTGTACTTCTAAATCGCCCGAGTGGACCAGGGTCAGGACCGGTGTACCAGCGCCGACGACTTGGCCCACTTCGGCATTGACTGTCGAAATGACACCGTCTGCATCAGCCGTCAAGGACGTATACGATAATTGGTTCTGCTGCGCTTGGACGGCCGCATTGGCTTGGTTATATTGAGCTACAGCCTGATTGTAAGCCGTCTGGTATTGGTCGAGAGCGGACGCACTGACCGCATCTTGACTGTACAAGGCTTGATAGCGCGCTAAATTAGACTGGGCTAATTCTAACTGCGCTTTTGCCGCACTAGCTTGAGCTGCAGCTTGGTTGACGGCTTGCGTTACGTCTTGGGGATTGACCGTCATCAAGACATCCCCTTGGTGCACAACACTGCCGAGCTGGACGTTGCGCGCCGTAATACGCCCTCCTGCTTGGAAGGCTAAATTGCTTTCATACCGCCCTTTAACCGTACCGGAGTATACTCCTTCGGCATCGCCGCTTTTTGCGCCCACTTGAGTCGTCTTCACGAGCTGCGCCGGTTCCGCCGCTGCTTCTTTATTGCCGCAACCGCTGAGGACGAGGCTTGCAGCCAGTGCCGTCATGACCAGGGCAACGGTTAGTTTATTTCGTATCATTCCAATCCTTCCTTTCTGGATAAATCGTCGTAATATCGAGGGTCGCCGCTTTTTCTGCAACAGCAGATAAGCACTGAAAAGTTTGCTCCTGCTTGGCCTTATCCATACCAGCTGTAATCGTCTCAATCCAGCACTGCAAAATCTGCTCTAACTGCGGCTGCAAGGCCAGTCCTTTGGCTGTCACATAGAGACGGCGCAGCCGTTTGTCCACTGCATCTTGTTGGCGCAGGATAAACCCTTTTTCTGCCAAGGTTTTCGTCGTTCTGGCAACCAACCCTTTATCCGCTGTCAAGCCTTTGACGAGCTCATCTTGACTACAACCGTCACGGCTGTACAAGGCATGCAAAACAACGTATTCTGAGTACGATAATCGCCACGGCTTGCAAGCATACGTAATATACGCTTGAGAGCGGCGGTTTAAGAGGCCAAAATGATAGCCAATCTTTGCATAATCCATAGGGTCTTCCCCCTTCAGAAAATATTTGTTGACTTAATCAACTATTTTTATACCCATAGTATAGCAAAGGACATGACGTGATGCAAGACCTTAAGCGGAGAAAAAACACCAACTTTCAGCTCATGCTTTGGTCGACGAAATACGCCATTGCTACGTGGCAGACATCCATTAGTGATGCCGGCCTAGCGTCTGGGATTTTCATTATTGGAGCCTTGTCGGCGCGCATCGTCACAGGCCACGTTATCGATGTGTTAGGGCGAAAAAAATTATTGCTCTTAGGGACGCTCATCTATTTAGCAGCCTTACCGATTTATTTCGTCTGTAACGCTCGCGTCGGCTTTAGGGCCCTTCTTAGGCAAGTCGATTTGTTATTCTACGGTCTTAAGCTTTATGGGAGCCTATACGGATACGTTAGGGCTCCTCTTAGCCGGGAGTATTTTCTTCATGGCTTATGCCATTACGTCCCTCTTTAGCCGTCCTATTATTGGCCGCTTCTTAGACCATCATGGTGGTGACGTCGTCATGTATCCGACCCTCATCATCTTAGCCCTGTGCATGCTCACCGTCGGTTTTGCGACCATCGATGTACTCTTTGCGTTAGGCGGCATTCTCTTAGGCCTCAGCTATAGTACGGTTACGTCTGCCGGACAGGCTCTTGCCATTCACGGCGTCCACGAAGACCACATTGGCCTGGCGACGTCGACGTTCTTTATTTTCGTCGATTTCGGTGTCGGTATTGGGCCGTACCTCTTAGGCTTCCTCGTGCCGGCATACGGCTTTACGAGCATCTATTTTGCCGGTGCTATCGTCGCCCTCGTCGGCATTCCGCTCTACTACATCCTCATCGGCAGAAGCGGTGTTTTCTCGTATGCTCAAATGGAACAAGTACGGCGCCGTGAAGAAACGGAAGATTCAGCAAAATAGCTTTGCCCGCCCCTTTCTTTATGATATACTAAGGAAGCAGATTACGGACCTTAGGGATAACGACTGCGGTATCATACCGTGGCGTTATCCCTATTTTTTTGCCCGAAAGGAGAACAACATGTATTTAATCCTTGATAACTTTGACAGCTTTGTTTATACTATTCATGCATATATAGAAGAGATAGGCCGCGATGTCATCACGCGCCGCGTTGATACGCTGACTCTCGACGATATTCGTGCCATGAAACCGACGGGAATCATCCTCTCGCCTGGCCCGAAACGCCCAGAGGATGCCCAGCTTTGCATTGACACAGTTCAGTGTCTAGGGAAATCGGTTCCCATTCTCGGTGTTTGCTTAGGCTTTCAAGTCTTAGCCTATACAGCTGGCGCAACGGTCACGAAAGGAACGCTACCGATGCACGGAAAAGTCACGCCTATTACGCATAACGGCACAGGCTTATTTACGGGACTCCCCCAAGGCCTCAAGGTCACGCGGTATCATTCCTTAGCCTTAGCACGCCACACGCTGCCACCATCGTACCGCATAGATGCGACGAGTGCGGACGGCGTCGTCATGGCCATTTCCCATCGTACCTATCCCCTCTATGGCGTACAGTTTCATCCCGAAGCTGTACTGACGGAGCATGGTCACGATATGCTCCGCAATTTCTGCAATATAGCAGAACGAAAGGAGCCTTTCTTCCATGGCAAGTAACAAAAAAAGACGCATCATCGCGTCTCCACTAGCCGTTTCAGCGGCAGATATATTTCCTTATTTTGCAGCCCAGCAAGGCACAGCCATTCTCGATTCGTCCTTAGTCAATGGCTTAGGCCGGTACACGATTATTGCGGCCGTGCCGTATCATACGATTGAAGCCGATGGCAACGTCGTCCGCGTCAATGGCATGATTGACCAGCATGCAGCATTTGCCGATACAGTAAATGCCTATTTAAACACTCATCACGACGATAACGACACGGCGTTTCCTATCGTCTCTGGAGCTGTCGGCTATTTCTCCTATGATTATGGCCGCGAACGGCTTGGCATTCCGTCGCGCCACGCCAAAGACATCAATATGGCCGATGCACGCCTCGTCTTTTACGACCTCTTCGTCATTGAAAACAACGTAACTCACGAAGTCCATTTCATTGCTAATGGCGAAACAGAAGACGCAGACCAGCTCTTACAACGCGTTGTCCGCAAACTTCAGCAATATTTAAAATTGCCCCTCCAGCCAGACCGTCTTTCCCTCTTAGAAGGTTTCCACATGACGCGGCAATACACGCCGCACGAATACGAAGCGACCGTACAGCAGCTCATCGATTATATCATCGCCGGTGATGTCTATATTGCTAATTTGACGCAGCGTCTCACCGTGACGAGCCCAGTCCAGCCGTTCTCCCTCTTTACGCGGCTCCATAATGATAATCCCGCTCCCTTTAGTGCGTACTTAAATTACCGCGATGGTCAATTCATTTGCGCCTCTATGGAACGGTTCTTGCAAATCCACAACGGCCTCTTAGAAACACGGCCGATTAAAGGCACGCGGCCGCGCGGCACGACACCGGCGTTAGATGCGGCATTACGGCAGGAATTAGCCGATTCCGAAAAAGATAAGAGTGAACTCTTAATGATCGTCGACCTCGAACGAAATGATATGAATAAGGTCTGCGACCCTGGCTCTGTCGTCGTGCCGGAACTCTTTGCCATCGAAGATTACGCCACGGTCTTTCACCTCGTAGCTACGGTCCAAGGCAAGCTGAAAGACGGCGTCACCGTCATGGATGCTCTGCAGGCTATGTTCCCAGGCGGCTCCATTACAGGGGCACCGAAATATCGGGCTATGGAAATCATTGACGAACTCGAACGGTGCCGCCGCGGCCTCTATACAGGCTCTATTGGCTACATGACCCTCGATGGCGACTGCGATTTTAACATCGTCATTCGTACAGCGGTCCATCAAAACGGTACGTATCAAATCGGCGTTGGCGGCGGCATTACGAGCGAATCGGATCCAATAGCAGAATATAATGAAACGATGCAAAAAGCCAAGGCCCTGCTCTACGCCTTGCACTAAAGGAGGTTAGTTATGAATCCCTTAATTGCTGATGACGGCTTTCAATTCGGCCTCGGCGCCTTTGAAACGATTGCTGTCGAACAAGGCCATCCCATTTTACTATCAGCCCATTTGAACCGTTTAAAACGAGCCTTAGAATTTTTGCAAATTTACTACGACGAAGGCATTTTGCGTGACGAAATTTCCTTATACATTCGCAACCATTCGTCCAAACACACGGCCTTAAAGCTCATCGTTACGCCGAAGAACATCGTCATTACGGCTCGGCCTAATCCCTATACGACGGCGAAGTACGCCAAAGGCTTTACAGCCCAATTTAGTGAAATTCGCCGTAATGAAACGTCTATGCTTACGTTCTACAAGACGTTAAATTACGGCGATTGTATCTTAGAAAAACGGCACGCTGTCCAAAGCGGCTTAGATGAATTTATTTTTTGCAACATGAAAGGGCAAATTACAGAAGGAACGACGACGAATATCTTCTTTGCCAGACAACAACTCATCGTTACACCGCCGGTCCAGTGCGGCCTGTTAAACGGCATTATGCGCTCGTATATTATGCAGAACTGGGACGTGCAGGAAAAAATCATTTATCCGTCAGACATCCTCGATTATGATGAATGTTTCGTATCCAATTCCTTAATGGGCGTCATGCCCCTCCGTCGTCTCGGTACGTCCCTCTTCCCGAAGGCCAACACGTACGTCAGCACGACCATTCAAGAGCAGTATCAGCGGGACATGCTGCAATTAGACGAACTCTAATTACCACGCGCTCTTGGACGTCCAGAAATCTTTCTTTAACATGACAAGGAAGGTCAGCATTTCGAGCCGCCCTAAAAGCATGGAAACGCAGAGGATGCCTTTAGAAAAGGCCGATAAGCCGGCATAGGTTTCCGTCGCCCCTGTAATGCCAAAGGCCGGGCCAATACAGCCCATTGTCGAAATGCTAATGCCAAAGGCATCGAAGACCGATACGCCATCGCTGATGAGGAGCAGTGCCCAGATAAAGATAAAGGCTATATACAAGAAAAAGAACTGGAACACTTGGCGAATCGTAACCATACTGAGCTGTTTGCCGTTCATGCGCACGTCGAGGACCATGCGTGGATGCAAGCTTTTTTCGACGAGTGCCCACAAGGTACGGCATAAAATGAGGACGCGCGAAATCTTTAGGCCAGCTGCAGTCGACCCGGCGCACCCTCCCATCATCATTAAGAGAAGAAGCAATAATTTCGAAAAGCTCGGCCACTGGTCAAAGTCTGCAGACACAAGACCTGTCGTCGCAATGGATGCGACCTGAAAAGACCCGTAGCGCAAAGCCTCCCCTAGAGATATAGGAAAGGCAGCTAACAAATTTAGAGAAATCAATAGAGTACAGACGACGAGGATGGACACATACGCTTTAAATTCCGTATTATGGCGAAGCGGTGCCCATCCTTTTTTATATATTTGGAAATATAAATTAAAATTGCCCCCTGTTAAAACCATGAAGAAAGTCATCCAACATTCGACGGCAACGCTTTCAAAATGAGCGGCACTGGCATTATACGTCGAAAAGCCACCAGCTGAGACCGTCGACAAGGCATGATTGACTGCACTGAGCCACTCCATGCCGCAAAGGATGAAAATAATCCCGGCTGCTACCGTAGCCCCCATATACATGAGAAAGAGGACGCGCGTCATGACACCGAGGCGCGGCAAAATCCGTTCGCGCGTAGGCCCAGTCATTTCCGCTTGATACATAGACGACCAAAATTGACCGGACTCGGGCAAGAGGGCGACGAAAATAACGAGAATACCGAGGCCGCCGAGCCAGTGGGTCATACTGCGCCATAATAAGAGACTCTGCGGCAGTACTTCAATGTCCGTAATGACCGTCGCCCCTGTACCGGTAAAGCCGGAAATACTTTCAAATAAGCTATCTAAGGGTCCTAAGAAACCGCTCAAATAGTATGGGAACATAGCCAGAATCGTCGCTGCCAGCCAGCCGAGCCCTGTAATGGCAATGCCTTCGCGGAGATTGAGCGTACGCATCCGCTTGCGGCCATACTGCCAAAAGAACCCGCCAACGACCCAATTTAAGGCAATCGCTTCGAGAAAGACGATGCCCATAGCTTCGCCGTAAGCCCACGCCAAAAGCAGGGGGATGCCTAAGACAGCCCCCTGAATGAGTGCGATTTTACCAATAAATTGAGCAATAATCCGACAATCCATGAAAGGTTACTCCTTCGTTACCACGTGTGTTTGCGCCAAAACGAGGGCATACATAAAACGAGAACTGGAAAACTTTCGAGCCGTCCCATGAGCATAGCCAGCGAAATGACGGCTTTACTCACAGGCGGCAGCGGGGCGCACGTCGCCGTCGCACCAAAGAGGCCAAACCCAGGGCCGCAGCTCCCCATGGCGGAAATACTCAGAGAGGCTGCATCAAAAATCGGTACGCCGTCGACGACAAGAATAGCCGTCCACAAGACATCTAAAAGGACGTACACGAAGAAGAACCGCCCTACGCCCCACAAGATTGCTGCTGCAAAGTCATCGCCATTGGAGCGTACTTGCACGACCCCTTGGGGATGCAGTTGCTTCCGCACTAAGGCGACGATGGTCTTACAGAGGAGCATGACCCGCGTGACCTTCAGGCCCCCTGCTGTCGAACCGGCACAACCGCCAATGAACATGAGCACAAGTAAGATTAATTTCGAAAAGGACGGCCACTGCTCAAAATCATAAGACACGTACCCTGTAGACGACGAAATAGCTGCAGCCTGGAAAAAGGTCTGCCGCAACGAATAGCCCATCGTCCAATCTTGGGCCGCTACTAAGTTTGCCGTCATCAAGAGCGTACTGCAAAAGACGAGAGCCAAATAACAACGAAATTCCGTATCCTTGACGATGACGGTAACGCCTCGTTGCCACGCCGCAATATACATACCAATATTGGCACTCGAAATAATCATGAAAAAGGCCAGCCATCCTTCGATGACGGGACTATCGAAATGGGCAACACTCGTATTATACGGCGAAAATCCACCTGTCGCAATGGTCGCAAACGCATGGTCTACAGCGATGACAAAGTTCATGCCGCAAGCCATGAGGACAACCGTGCAGACGACCGTAAAGACGAGATACACCAGAAATAAAGCCTGTGCCGTTTCTTTAATGCGCGGCAAGGACCGGTCATTGGTCGGCCCTGTGCTTTCAGCATTGAACATGTGGACCACGCCGCGACTAAATTGCGGAAATAAAGCAATAAAAATGACGATAATCCCAAGGCCTCCGAGCCAGTGCGTTAAAGCACGCCATAAGACGATACTTTCTGGAATAGATTCAATATCCGGGAAGACTGTCGCCCCTGTACCGGACAAGCCGGAAATACATTCAAAAATACTATCAAGCAATGGTAAATAGCCGCCTAAAGCATAAGGCAAGGCACCGAGGAAGGTCACGAGCACCCAGCCCAGGGTCGTAATGGCAATGCCTTCGCGAATAGTCAGGCTGTCCACAGGACGGCGGCCATGACGCACCAGGCCTACCCCGACGACGACGCAAAGGACAATAGTCCAGCTAATGGGGCCCATACTCCCTTCTCCCTCATAGAGGGCCAGCACTAAAGGCAAGACGATAGTACAGCCTAAGGCCAAGGATAATTTACCTAATACATAGGAAATGACACGAATATCCATACGACCCTCCTACCACGGACGACGTGCCGCTTGGAGCACAGTCTTGATGAGAATACATAAGGCAAAAATTTCCATCCGCCCAACGATCATGACGACAGTACTGTAGAGCTTGAACCACACGGGCAAGGCCCATATATCCGTCAGCCCAAAGAGCGGTGCCGTCGCCCCGACAGAGGTTAAACAGCCTACAGCCATACCTAAGGCTTGGAGCGGCGTAATGCCTGCTAAGGAAAGGATAATAGCCGAAACGAAGTACGTCGTCATAAATAAGAAGAAATACGCCAAAACGAAACTAACGACGTTCGTTTCTACAGCACGGCCATTGACAGTGAAACTAATGACCATGTGCGGATGAATGGTGCGGTTCAATTCATTTTTTGCCATTTTGCAGAGAATAATGAGCCGCATGACCCGTAGTCCCCCAGCTAGTGAAGCCATGGAGGCTCCCATAAAGGGCAGGATAAAAAGCACGCCCTTATCGAGTTCCGGCCATGACGATACAGCCCCAGCCATCATTCCCGTCGTACTCAAAAACGACAAGACGTGAAACAATCCTTGTACGGCACTGCCTGCAGCCGTATAGCCTCCGTCATGCCAGAGCTGGCCTGCAGCAATACCTGTAGCGACGATGATAATCCCAGCCATGACTTGCCATTCTGCATCAGTGAAAATCGTCCGCAACGACCGACGTTCTCCCCCTTTGAGATAGAGCAAGAAATTACCGCTCACGACGAGCAAGGGAAGTAGTGCCGCCAGCTCTACGAATAGGGAATCAGGTGATAACACACCGATTCCGCCCGTCGTCGAAACGGTCAACCCGGCTTGGACGACCGCTTCATAGAGCGTTGCTCCTGCTGCGAGATACAAGAGAATAGCTGCGACCGTAATCCCTACATAGATAGCCAAGACTTTCGCTGTCCGACCCAGCATGGGATGCACCATCGGGCTAAAGGATACATTTTGCCGCCCTTGGACAGACATCGTCAGGGACGTACTGACTAAGGGCAAGACGGTCACGACAAAGGCCAAAAACTGCAAGCCCCCTAACCAACCGAGGGCACTATGCCAAAGCCAGAAAGACGGCAAGGCCTGCACGTACACAGCTGGGCACACGACGAGGCCTGTCGTCGTCACCGTCGCTACCGCATCAAACCACGCATCGAGCCACGTCGTCATACCGCTCAAGGCATAGGGCAGCATGCCGGCCAAGGACAAGACGACCCAAGCGAGGAGCATGAGCCACGCTGCACTCGGAATATGAATTTGTCGTTCATGCCGCCGTCCGGCATACCAGCACCAACCGCTGGCTCCATAAAGTAAGACCAGAGACGGCAAAAAATACCCTATCGGTTCGTGCAGCAAGGCACTCATGGCAACGACACCAGATAAGACCAGGGCACTCATCCCTAATAACGGGCTCCAAAGAAAGCAAATTACACGATACGCCATCATCTTACCTGCCTTTGAAATAGGTCATGACCTTCTTGGAAAAGGCCGTTTCCACAAAGAGGATGACCCGGTCACCAGACAACAAGACCGATTGCCCATTAGGGATAAACGCCTGTTCATTGCGCACAAAAGCGCAGACCAAACATTCTCGCGGTAACTGCATATCCATTAACTTCTTCCCTGCTACAGGCGCCCCTTCTTGGACGATGACTTCTACTGCTTCGGCTTTGGCTCCTTCGAGGAGCGATACAGAGACGACACCACCGCGACGGGCAAACGCCAAGATTTCACTGGCTGACAAGAGGCGCGTCGACAAGACAATATCGACACCGACCTTTTCCATGAGCTCACTGTATTCAATACGCGAAATCCGGACAATGGTCTTCTTCGCGCCTAAATGCTTAGCAATCAAGGCAAGCATCAAATTCAGGCGGTCGTCGTCCGTGAGGCAAATGACCACATCTGCGTCAGCAATACCTTCTTGTTCCAGTAAATCAATATCGGCTCCGTCCCCGCAAATGGAAATACCGTCGTGTAACTTTTCGGCTACAGCCAGGCACCGTTCGCGATTTTTATCGAAAATCTTTACTTTCACTCCTTGGCTGTCGAGCATAGGAGCTAAAAATCGCCCTGTCCGACCGGCCCCGATAATCATGACTCGTTCCGCTGCTTTCGGGTTACGTTGCACTGCCTTTTTGCTAAAAGACTCTAAGGCCTTCGGGTCGCCAATAAAATAAACATTGTCGTGTGGCAAGAGCTGGTCATTACCGTGTGGGATAATCATGCGATGGTCCCGAAAAATCATGCCTACCAAAATAGACGGCGGCACATTTAAATGCTGTAACGGCACGTTGACGAGCGACGAATGACGGTCTAACTTCGTTTCAAAAAGACGGACTTTGCCATTGGCAAAATCTTCGACATTTAACGCTGCCGGTGTCATGAGAATCCGATTGATTTCATGAGCCGTAATCAGTTCTGGATTTAACATCAAGTCAATATCAAAATTTTCTTTTAAATAATCTTTCGCTTCGGACATGAACTGCATATCCCGAATACGTGCAGCCGTATAGGCAATACCGTGTTTCTTCGCCAAAATGCAAGCGACCATATTCACTTCATCGACGGCTGTTACGGCAACGAGAATGTCTGCACCCTTAATGTCAGGGTCATTCATCGTAATCGGGCTTGCCCCGTTAGCTTGAATAGTGAGCACGTCCAGTGTGTTTTTGACTGCTTCCAGTTGCGCTTCGTCTTGGTCGACGACGACAACGTCAAATTGTTCATTCGATAATAATTCTGCAATACTATATCCTAATTTTCCTGCACCGACAACGACGATACGCAAGATAATCACCTCTATTATAGTCTCTGCAATACTATACCACATGTCTCGCATAGTGGCTAGTGCATAGAAAAAGACCACCCATTTCTGAGTGGTCTTGTATAGTCATATATCGTTCTATTGGGCTAAGCGGCCAAATTAGAATGCGAATACGAACTGAGCACGTGTCTGTTCTTCCGGATCCTGGTTAGAACCATCTTTTGTGGAAGAAGCGAAGGACTGCATAACGTTGAACTGTGCGTTTTTAGCGAAGGTGTAGTCAATGCCAGCACCCCAGCTCTGGATGTTGTCCATCTGACCGAAACGCCAGGAGTTGGAGCCAGCACCAAGGTAGGAACCAGCTTCTGCATCAATATATTCAACCCATGCATCCCAGGATTTCGGAGTAGCCATGGAAGCTTTGCCGTATGTCAATTTACCAATCCAGAGATCAGCGCTGTCATCACCAGTTACAGCATTATCTTTAGAAAGGCTAACGTTTTCATAGTTTGCTAAGAGATTCCATTTCTGGCCAAGACCTAAGGAAGCATATGCCCCCCAGAGATCATCAGCAACAATGCTGTCTTTGCCATTGAAGGAGTTGTAGTATGCACCTACAGCAGATTTGCCAAAGAAGCCTTCGATTTCGCCATAACCAGTTTTGGTATTGAGCATGTCAGTATCTTTGGATTCTTTAAATTTACCATAACCAGCAGTCACAGCGAAGCTATCGTTAGCGTATTTCAACTGAGCGCGGTCAAATACGTTACCATAGTTGTAGCCGTAGGTGTTGCCGAGGACGTAAGCGTCTGTACGACCAACGGAAGCCGTTACGTTACTGCCGAGTTTTGTAACAACTTCAGCACGGTCCGTGTACGGGTTATTATCGCTATCAGAAGCAGCACTGGGGTTAGCGAAACTTACGTTATCTGTGCTGATACCATAACGAACAACAGTGTTGTCGTTTACTTGAGCGTCTGCACGGAGACGGATACGGTAGGACCAAGAAGCGTCGTCATTTACGCCACCTTTACCATTCTGGTCGTTCTGGTATAAATAACGGAGACGAGCGTCACCGGAGAGTTTTACATTGCCAACTTTGTTTTCAAGAGCGGAAACGCGAACGCCGAGGTTGTTGAGTTCGTCAGCATATTCATCAGCGAGTTTATTGATGAGTGCGCGCTGTTCAACAGTAGCTTTGTCTTGATGAGCCATAGCTTTTGCAACCATTTCAGCTGCTTCGTAACGAGTGATGTTACGTTCGCCCTGGAAGTACTGGCCGTCAACGCCCTGGATGATACCAGCATCAGCGAGTTCTACAACGGATTTGTATGCCCAGCTGTCGGAAGGAACGTCAACGAACGGATTTGCTGCGAATGCGCAAGTAGCACCTACAGCCATAGTTGCAACTAATGCTGCTAAAACTTTGGATTTCATGAAAATTACCCCTTTTCAAAAAAAATATAGATTTGGTCTTACTTCGTTACAGGCGAGCAACAAACTATATTTTTCAAGGGTTCATTGGCGAGCTGTCCTAGTTTCCTCTCTTTTATTACCTTGAAGCCTATATATTTCTTGCTCTCTATACGTGTTGTTACCTATGAAAAATGGTTTCCATACCACAACATGGTCAACATTATACCGTATTTTTCATAATTTGTCAAAAAAACAATATTAAGATTGTAAAATTTACGTTAAAACTATAGATAATATTCTGTATTCGAAACGTTTTTAGTAGCTAGTCATAAGACTTGCTACGCAAGAAATTCTCTATATTTTTAATAAAAATAATCCTCAGTCTATGCGTATGGTTGTATTGTAAAAAAACGTTTTATCCATCCATTGCTGCAAAATATATATGCAAATAATTGTATACAGACACCATTATCGTGACATCGAATGTTGATGGCTCCCCTAAGGGAGTCACTACATTTTGGTGGGGAACCATTACGTTTGGACGGGGAGCCGTTATGACGGCATTACCACGATAGACACCATCATTTCCGTAGTGGTCGCCTTTGGGCGACCTGAGAAACGCAAAAAGGCCACTCAGAAATGAGTGGTCTTTTGTTGTATTGGGTATTCTGTTTTCTCTAAAGGAGAAGATTAGAATGCGAATACGAGTTGTGCTTTTGTTTGTTCTTCCGGATCTGCTTGGTCGCCGTCTTTCGTGGACGAGCCGAAGGACTGCATCACGCTGAACATTGTGTTTTTAGCGATGGTGTAGTCAATACCTGCGCCCCAAGACGTGAGGTTATCCATACGGGAATCGAAACGCCACGAGTTCGTCGAGCCACCGAGGAATGCGCCGTCTTCTGCATCAATGTATTCTACCCAAATGTCCCAAGATTTCGGTGTAGCCATGGAAGCGTTGCCATATTTCAACTGACCAATCCAAACTTCCGGATCATTAACTTTTGTATCATCGAGATAATTTAAGCTATATGTGTTGTCTTTGCTAATCTTTTCATAGTTAGCCAAGAGGTTCCATTTTTCGCCGAAGTTTACAGAAGCATATGCACCCCAGAGGTTATCTGCATCAATATATTTTTCTGCAAAGTCATTAACTTCTTGTGTGCCACTGCCACCAGCACGGCTGAAACTGTTGTAGTATACGCCTACAGCAGAGCCATTGCCAAAGAAGTATTCTAATTCACCATAACCAGTTTTTACACCATCAAGTGTAACTGGACCAATTGTTGTACCAATGAAGTAATCTGCGCCTTCTTTAAATTTACCATAACCAGCTGTTACAGCAACTTGACCATTGTTGTATTTTAATTCTGCCCGGTCGAATACATCACCATAGTTGTAGCCATAGGCATTACCCATAACGTAAGCATCTGTACGGCCTACGCTAGCTGTCCAGTCTTTACCGAGTTGAGCATCTACTTTAGCAATATATGTGTAGATATCCGGGTCTGCAGCAGAAGCAGCATTGTTGTTGCTGAAGTTCTGGTTATTCGTGCTGAGGCCATAGGTTACAGCGATTTTGTCGTTAACCTGTGCATTAGCACGGAGGCGAACACGATAGGACCAAGAAGCATCGTTATCGATTGCTTTTTTGCTATCTTTGTTATCTTGGTACATGTAACGAATACGAGCGTCACCAGAAAGTTTTACGTTACCAACTTTGTTTTCAAGAGCCGAAACGCGAACGCCGAGGTTATTGAGTTCATCAGCATATTCGTCAGCTAATTTGTTAATTAATGCACGTTGTTCAACAGTTGCTTTGTCCTGATGAGCCATAGCTTTTGCTACCATTTCAGCAGCTTCGTAGCGTGTAATATTCCGTTCGCCTTGGAAATACTGGCCGTCTACGCCCTGGATGATACCAGCGTCAGCGAGTTCTACAACCGATTTATACGCCCAGCTATCGGACGGTACGTCTACAAACGGATTGGCTGCAAATGCTGTGGTTGCGCCGACTGCCATAGTTGCTACGAGTGCTGCTAATACTTTCTTGTTCATGTGAAATTACCCCTTTCAAAATAAAAACGTCGATTTTTCTTGCACGGGTACAGGCGAGGCAATGGACGTTTCTTGCAAGGGTTCATTGGCGAGTTGTCCTAGTTTCCTCTCTTTTACTACCCTGCAGTCCTTGTCATCACGCTCTCGAATTGGTTATACCTACGATGCAATCCGTACCATAACCTTTAAGGATAGTATACATGAACTTTGTGAGTTTGTAAACTATTTTGTAAATATTTTGTAAATCAGTACATGATTTTGTTATTTTTTAAACTTCAGCGGCACTGTGGAAACGACGACATCGAGGAAGTTGAGCATGCGGAAACGAAGGATACTGCCGCTTTGGTTATGGAGCAAGCGATGCCATAATTTTTTCGTTTCAAATTCCGGAATGAGGACTGTAATGGCATCTTGTGGTGCCGATTGTTTACGGAGTGTATGGAGAAAGAGTATCAGTGGATCCACTAAGTGGCGGTACGGCGATGGAATGAGAACCATTTCAATCGTCGGTTCCAGGTCTTGCCACATAGCCTTTACCTTTTCGCCATGCACTGGGTCCGTCGTCACGTGGACAGCATAGATTTTATTTGGATGCAAATCTTTAGCGTATCGAATAGCTCTGGCCACGGCTTTGGTCGGCGCAGCGACTGGGATGACGATGATATTTTCCCCTTCGGGCACAGCCATTAAGGCCTTGTATTCAGCTGGCGAAAGAATGAGTTGGTCCCGCACATCTTCGTAATGGTGATGGATTTTTTTATACACAAAGACGAGAAACGGAATGAGCAAGACAATAATCCACGCACCATAGATGAATTTAGTAATCAAAATAATGACAATAACGAGGGCTGTCACGGCAGCACCCATACCGTTAATTACGGCATGGAGTTGCCAGTTTTTTTCATGATGTTCATACCAATGGACGACCATCGCTGCCTGGGCAATGGTAAAAGAAAGGAAGACGCCGACGGCATATAAAGAAATTAAATGTTCTACATTGCCATTAAAGACGACGATGAGAAAGGCTGCGGCAACGGTCAGTAAAATGATGCCGTTCGAGAAGCTCAGCCGTTCGCCGCGATTCCCTAAATATCTCGGCACATAGCCGTCACGAGCCATAAAGGACAAGAGCGGCGGCAAGCCGTTGAAGGCCGTATTAGCAGCTAAATACAGAATAACCATGGTCATAACTTGGACGAAGAAGAACATAGGCCCACGGCCAAAGACGAACTGCACCAACTCAGACAGCAAGGTCACGCCCGGCACAGGGAGTAAATGGAAATGAATGATGAGAAAGCTAATGCCGCTGAGCATGCTCGCTAAGATAACCGCCATGATGCCGGTCGTAATGATGGCATTGCGTTCTTGCGGCTTTTTAAAGACAGGCACACCGTTGGCGATGGCTTCGACACCGGTCATGGAGCTGCAGCCATTGGCAAAAGCCCAGAGCAAGAGGAAAAACATGTAGCCATTCATGGACGCTGCTGGCGGTGCGCTGACGGCCACAGATGGCGCAATGCCCAAAGCCAGCTGATAGAGTCCGCCTACAATAGTCGCACCGATGCAGAGAATAAAAATGTACGTCGGCCAAATAAAGAGAGCTGCCCCATCTTGGACACCACGAATATTAAACACCATAAGGACACCGATGAGGACGATAAGGTCCACGTAAATATGATACGGAGCCAGAATAGGAAAAGCACTGACTAAAGCCGCTGTACCTGAAGAAATGGAAACAGCAACAGTCAAAATATAATCAGAAAATAAGGCCGCTCCGGCGACGAGAGCCGGATATTCACCTAAATAGGTCTTAGCAATGGCATAGGCTCCCCCGCCTGCAGGATTGGCCTTAATGACTTGACTGTACGACAGGGCTACGATAGCCAGCAAGACGATGATAGCTAAGACGACCTTGCCAAAATAGGCGTATAAAGCCGGCACAGTCGCTAAAATAAGGGCAATCTGTTCGGGTCCATAGCCGACGGACGAGAGCGCATCAGACGAGAAAATCGGCAAAGCCTGCCATTTCGGGATTTGAGTCCGTTCTATTTCATTATTGCCCAAGGGACGGCCCATGAGCCAACGATAGACAGTTTTAAACATAATACGATGTGAAACTCCTTTCGCATACAAAACTTTTATATTTCCATAGTAATTATAAAGATAGAGAGATAAAAGTCAACACAGATTGTGTATATACGCCGTAAAATAAAAAGGCTCCCATACGGGAGCCTTTGGGCCTCAGCTTACAGGGCCAAGGTCATGATTTTTTCTTTTACTTCTTCTAAGACTTGGGCGCGCATGCCGAAGATACGGACAGCATAATCACCATCAGATAGTTCTGTCAAGCAGCCTTCTATCTTCGTGTCGTGCCGCGGCGTTTCTTCGTAGTCTTGTAAGAGCCTATAGGTCTGCTCTTTAAAAGAAGCTGCATCGACGGGACGGGAGACGAAGATATTGGCTAA
This sequence comes from uncultured Megasphaera sp., assembly GCA_900540735.1. Taxonomy (GTDB): domain Bacteria; phylum Bacillota; class Negativicutes; order Veillonellales; family Megasphaeraceae; genus Megasphaera. The sequence goes on from UQHB01000003.1 coordinate 68,870, forward strand.
ATGCGTATAGTCTTCAAACATGCCCATGCCGTCCATTTGGAAGACACACGGGTCATAGCGCGTGTTGTCGCGATAGACGAGCTTGTCGCCGCGATAGATGTCGACAAGGTTGTAATACCGCTTGTACGCGAATTTTTCACCGCGAATATAACGGCCGCATGTAAAGATTTCACTCATTTGAAAGCCTGCAGTCTCATCGTCTAAATGAATAGTCATAGAGTTTTCAAAGGCCGAGTCGGCAAAGGGAATGGTCGGCTGCGGATTGTAACAGAAAAAAGCACCGCTGCCGACGTGAATGTCTGCATGCCGCTTGGCACAGCCTTCGACCATTTGGTGAATCTTTTCGTAGGCCTGGGACGTAAATTCTAATTTCGCCCCGTCTGTCACGTCAAAGGCAAAATGCTGTCTGTCGCCGTCCATAATGCCAGCAGACGCAGCGAGGAGCATGACTTGGATCAGGCCGTCTTCTTTTTCAAAGGGATGCATGACTTTATACGGTGCTGTAAAAGACAAGTCCTGTAAGATTGTCTTCCCTTCTCCATTGCAGACGGCTTTCAGGGAGAGCCGTGACACACGGCCAAAGGGATTATGAGCCATTTTATTTCATATCCTCTAAGAGTACATTCTTTTTAATCCACGCAATAACATCGTCTACATGTTCACCTTGGCGGATATTGGTGAAAATAAAGGGGCGGTTGCCGCGCATTTTCTTCGAGTCCCGTTCCATGACTTCCAAGCTGGCACCGACGTAGGGAGCCAGGTCGATTTTGTTGATGACTAAGAGGTCGGACCGCGTAATGCCAGGGCCGCCTTTGCGCGGGATTTTATCGCCTTCAGAAACGTCGATAACGAAAATCGTGGCATCGACCAGTTCCGGCGAGAACGTTGCGGACAAGTTATCGCCGCCGCTTTCGATGAAGAGGATTTCTACATCTGGGAATTTTCCTATCATTTCATCGACGGCTTCGAGATTCATGGATGCATCTTCACGGATAGCCGTGTGCGGGCAGCCGCCTGTTTCGACACCGATAATGCGTTCTCGTGGGAGAACAGAATTTTTCGACAAGAATTCCGCGTCTTCTTTCGTATAAATATCATTTGTAATAACAGCAATGCTATAGTCTTTCGCCATACGGCGCGTAAGTGCTTCAATAAGGGCGGTCTTACCGGAACCAACAGGACCGGCAACGCCAATACGTACATAGGACATGGATTTCATCCTTTCTTTATGACATGTATAACCGGGAATATAAGTGTTCGTGTTCCATACTGCGCAGGTCAAAGCCCGGTGTCGATGCGCAGAGCATTTCTTCTCCGACTGTTTCGACGACTTGCAATAGTTCCTTAAATAAGGGATGGAGACTGTTTAATATCTTCTGCCCTTCTGATTGGCTTAGAGGAACCGTTTTAACGCAGTTCGTGACCATGGCCGACGATTGAGCGTAGAGGTAATTGGCTAAGGCTTCGTCTTTTTCAATGCCTTCACTGGCACAAAAGACACCGTACGCGCAGGGATGGCACGTGGTCTTCCCTTTTCGTTCGTCCATATAAGTCTTAAAGAAGTCGTCGTGCCACGGCCCCTCCATGTGAAATAAGGTCTTGCAGAAGCGATTACCTAATTTTTTCGATGCTTCCCGTAATTCCATAGGGAGCCGCGACGCTTCCATCATATCTTCGAGATGGTCAATGTATTTCACATCGCCAGCAACAGCACCATCGTAGGCCAACCGCGCAGCTAGTAAATCCGTATACAAGAAGTTAAACTTCAGGCGGTTGCGAATATATGTTTCTGCTGTCGCGCCGTCGTGGACCCAGCCGCGCTGAATATACGTTTCCAAGCCATACGAATGGGAATAGGCACCAATGGGGAATAAGGAATCGTTAATTTGGAGAAGTAAAAAATGACCTTCCAGTCGTTTGCTATCCATAGGTGCTCCTTAGTGATGATGGCCGCCGTGGACAGTGGACGAAATCTTATGGTCAAAGTTGAGCTGGAGCACTTGCTTTTCTGCAGTTACGCCGTGAATGTGCTGGAGCATGGTCAGCATCGGTTCGTTATAGGGCGTAATGAAGGTCAGGTCATCGTCACCGTAAAAGAGCGGTGCATGGCGGTTGCCGATTTCATAGCAGACCTTAGGAATCATGACGCGGTGATCCGGGGTGACATGGGCCACGACGACTTCACACGGCGGAGTATGGACAGCGACGATGAGCTTGTCGTCAGCATAGACTACATCTCCTTCGTAGAGGCCGCGGGACAGTGCTTCATCGCCAAGACGAATGCCTACATCGAGGCCGCCATGAGACTGTTTGCGGTGAATCTTCGTAAAGGCTTCATGCCATTCAATATCTACGTAATCGACTTTCTTCCCTGTCGTATCAAAATCAGAAAGACGACCTAAAATTTTTTCACATAACATCCTACGTTTCCTCCTTTATTACCACATACCGATGAGCAAGAGCACGCCTGGAATCCAAGCGGTGACGATGCCTTCAAAAATCTGAAGATACGGCACGAATTTGCCGAGCTTTACACCGAGAATATCTTCGACGAAGGCTGTCCCCCAGAGGATGGCCCATAAGTACCAAATACCGGCCCAGCGCCAGTCCGGTGTAATATTGAGGAAATGGCTGCCCAGCGCACCTTCGATGGTACCGAAAACGACGGCGTTAATAGCGACGAACGTCGAGAACCACGCAAAAGGAATGGGGCTTAAATTCCACAATTTATTAAACGCTACAAACAGATACGTAAAGCCGAACAAGAGGCCTGTACCGGCAGCATAATAATGGCCTTGGGCAATGGCAATGACGTTGCAGACGACAGATAAGCCGCCTGTAAAAATATTCATAACGGCTGTCGATTTACCGTCTAATTTATAGAGCGTGCAAAAGCCGTTGTTCATGAGGACAATGCCCACAAAGAGTAAGCAAACACCTAACATAGACATCTCTTCCTTTCGGATGTAATATAAATGGCCGCCCTAAGGCGGCCACTATTTTTCCACCAATATTGTGTGCTTAGAATAAATTATATAACTGTGTAAGCGGCAGTTTTTCAGCTGCTTTCGATGTAATCTTTTCGCCGTCTACGCGGACTTCATACGTTTCCGGGTTGACTGTAATTTCCGGTGCACGATTGTTAAACTGCATATCGCTCTTGCCAATGTGACGGCAGTTCGATACAGGGACGACGGTCTTTTCGAGACCATACGCTTCCTTTACGTCGTTGGCCATAGCGGCTTTAGAGACGAAAGTCAAGCAAGATTCGTATTTAGCGCGGCCATGAGCACCAAACATATGCTGGTATACGACAGGTTCGCATGTTGGAATGGACGCGTTGCCGTCCCCCATCTTCGATGCCGTAATCATACCGCCTTTGATGACCATATCCGGTTTAATACCGAAGAAAGCAGGGTTCCACAAGACGAGGTCTGCAAATTTACCGACTTCGACAGAGCCGACGTATTCAGAAATGCCGTGTGTAATGGCCGGGTTGATGGTGTATTTAGAAATATACCGTTTGACCCGGAAATTATCGTTGCCATGGCCTTCATCTTCTGGGAGAGCTCCCCGTTCGCCTTTCATCTTGCTCGCTGTCTGCCAGGTCCGTGTAATTACTTCGCCTACACGGCCCATAGCCTGCGAGTCGGAGCTCATCATGCTGAATACGCCCATGTCGTGGAGTACGTCTTCGGCAGCAATCGTTTCGGGACGAATACGGGAATCAGCGAACGCTACGTCTTCAGGAATGCGTTTATCTAAGTGATGGCACACCATGAGCATGTCAAGGTGTTCATCGATTGTATTGACTGTATAGGGCATGGTCGGGTTCGTCGAAGACGGGAGGACGTTCGGCGCACCAGCAGCACGGATAATATCCGGCGCATGACCACCGCCAGCACCTTCTGTATGATACGTGTGAATGGTGCGGCCAGCAATAGCGTTGAGCGTATCTTCGACGCAGCCCCCTTCATTCAATGTATCTGTATGAATGGCGACTTGTACGTCATATTCGTCAGCGACGTTGAGGCAATGGTCAATAACGGCTGGCGTTGCGCCCCAGTCTTCGTGGATTTTCAAGCCCATAGCCCCAGCTTCGATTTGTTCTGCTAAAGGCTTTTCGTCAGCGCAGTTCCCTTTACCAAGGAAGCCTAAGTTCATAGGATATTCGTCAGCTGCTTTGAGCATCATCTTCATGTTCCATGGGCCAGGTGTGCAAGTCGTAGCGTTTGTGCCGTCAGCAGGGCCGGTGCCGCCGCCAATCATAGTCGTGACACCGCTGTAGAGGGCGCAATCAATTTGGCTCGGCGAAACGAAATGGATGTGCGAATCAATGCCGCCAGCTGTAACGATGAGGCCTTCGCCAGCGAGAGCTTCTGTCGACGCACCGACGATCATGCCCGGTGTGACACCGTCCATAACGGCCGGGTTCCCAGCTTTACCAATACCGGCGATAACGCCGTCTTTAATGCCAATATCGGCTTTATAAATGCCTGTGTAATCGACGATGAGGCAGTTTGTAATAACTAAGTCTAAATCGCCGTTTTCGCTCGTCGTCGTAACGGACTGGCCCATGCCATCGCGCAAGGTTTTGCCGCCCCCAAATTTACATTCGTCACCATAGGTGGTGTAATCTTTTTCTACTTCTATGACTAAATCTGTATCGGCCAAGCGGACTTTGTCCCCTGTCGTCGGGCCGTACATCATGGCATATTTGCTTCCCGAAATGGAAACGCTCATGGGTATCACTCCTTTTTACTGAATAAATCCTTTTTCTTTCGCAACTTCTACGGAATGAGCTTTTGTCCGTTCTGATACTTGAGCCCGTGTCAAATCATTGAGGCCAAAGACGCGGCGCGTGCCGCCCATATAGGTAAGTTGCACTTCTTTTTCTTCGCCCGGTTCAAAACGGACAGACGTGCCCGACGGAATATCTAAATGATAGCCATATGCTTTTTCCCGGTCAAAGGACAAGCAGCGATTGACTTCAAAGAAGTGGTAATGCGAGCCGACCTGAACAGGGCGGTCGCCTGTATTTGCTACGGTCACCGTAACGACAGCTTTGCCTTCATTAAGGACGATTTCTCTGTCGAGCGGCATAATTTCCCCTATTTTCATGAGTTATCCCTCTTTTCTTATTGAATCGGATTATGTACAGTAACGAGCTTCGTCCCATCTGGGAAGGTCGCTTCGACTTGGACAGCAGAAATCATATCGGCTACGCCATCCATGACATCGTCTTTCGTGAGGAGCTTGCGACCTAATTCCATCAATTCTGTAACCCGTTTTCCGTCACGAGCCATTTCCATTAATTCCGAGCTAATGTAAGCCATTGCTTCGGTGTAATTCAATTTTAAGCCCCGGGCGCGGCGTTCTTTAGCTAAGTTGCCAGCCGTATGGAGCATGAGCTTTTCCATTTCTTTCGGCGTTAATCTCATTCGTAGATTTCCTCCTCTATTTTAATTATAACAAAAGTTTTATTTAAAATTATTAATAATTCTAACTTATTGTACCACAATCATTAGCTATGTCAATCACTCATAGCTTTCTCTATCCCCCATGAGAGGATAGCGATAGGCTGTTATACCCATGGTTAAGCCATTTATAAAAGAAGAGCAAGTTAATATATTATTATCTCATGGATGACTTTTATTTATTGCAATAAAAAAGCTCCTAAAATCCTGATTTCTCAGTCGAATTTTAGGAGCTTCTTCGCCTATACTATGTTCTTTTAAGATTAAAGGACTAATGTCGGTGCAGCGTATACACGTTTAGCCAAATCAGCATCTAAGAGATAAAGGCCTTTCGGGTCGTTGCCGAAGAGTTCGAATTTCTTGACTAAATCTTCTGTGTTCTTTTCTTCTTCGCCCTGTTCTTTGACGAACCAGTCGAGGAACTGCATGGTCCGGAAGTCTTTTTCTTCGTATGCTAAGGCATAAATATCGTTAATGGATTTGGTGATGAATTGTTCATGAGCTAAGGCAGCTTTTAAGGGGTCACCAAAGGATTTGAAATCTGTATTCGGCGCATCAATAGCTTTTAAATTAATTTTTACGCCATTATTCCACAAGTATTGCATGAACAATTTAGCATGGTCCCGTTCTTCTTGGACTTGAATATCAAACCAGTTCGTAAAGCCATCGAGGCTTTCGCTCGCATAGTAGTTTTGAATATCCAAATATAAATATGCAGAAAACCATTCTTTATTGACTTGTTCATTCAAGGCTTTGACTAATTTTTTACTTAACATAGTAGAAACACCATCCTTTACAAGTTTAACGGAGTTCTTTCTTCGTTCTCCCTAGTTGTACTACGTTTCCCTTTCATAGTCAATAGGTTAAAGCCAAGACTTACAGCATTTTCATGAGAATCTTACAATAAGCCTTCCTTTTCAAAAGCCTGTTTCAAATCGTCAATAATATCTTCTACATCTTCAATGCCGACGCTGAAGCGGAAGAACCCTTTGTGGAATTCTTCAGGGTATAAATACTGTCGTTCATCATCTTCGCCAAGGAAGACAATGAGGCTTTCGTCGTGGCCGAGAGACACAGCTGACGTAATGACTTCTAAATGGCTCACGAAGCGGTTAAACGTATCGTGGTCGCCTTTGATACCAAAGGATAAGACACCGCCGTAGCCAGGAGCCATCTGTTTGGCTGCAATGGCGTGGCCCGGATGGCTTTCCAGACCCGGATAGGCAACGAAGGTAACACCAGGTACACTTTCGAGGAATTGGGCAATCTTCAAAGTACTGTCATTAATGCGCGCCATGCGCAGGCCTAAGGTCGCTACACCGCGCATGATGAGCCATGCGTTGAACGGGCTAATAGCTGCGCCAATATTGACCTGTGCTTGGAAACGGACTTGGTCGAGGTATTTCTTCGGCCCAATAATCGCACCGCCTAAGGAATCGCCATGACCGTTAATGTATTTCGTCAAGCTTTCAATAACGAAATCAGCACCAAATTCTAAAGGCCGCTGGTTGTACGGCGACGCAAAGGTATTATCTACTGAAAGAAGTACGCCGTTGGCATGGGCAATGTCGGCAATAGCCTGAATATCGGCGACACCTAAGGTCGGGTTGCCCGGCGTTTCAATATGGACGAGCTTTGTCCCCGGTGTGACCGCTTTTTTCACAGCTTCTAAATCACTCGTATCGACAATCGTCGTGTTGACGTTAAATTTCGTATTAAATAATTCATGGAATAACCGATAGACAGCAATGTACGTAACGCTCGAAAAAACGACATGGTCGCCGCTTTTCAGGAGTGTCCAGAACAGTGCCGACAAGGCCCCTACGCCGCTAGCGAGGACAACGGCATCTTCACCGCCTTCGAGGTCAGCCAATTTTTCTTGTAAATACCGCTGGTTCGTACCGCCGTTACGAGTGTATAAATTCGTATCAGACGACGACCAGTTGAGCGTGCTCGGGTCATAAGGTAAGGCATAGCAGTTCGCCATGTTAATGGGCGGCTTAATAGCCCCTGTGCCTTTATCAATATGTACGCCGCTATGGACAGCGCGTGTAGAAAAGCCTTTTTTCTTTGTCATTGTCATTACCCCTACTAAAAAAATAAGACGCCATAGCAAATGACGTCTTATACATAACAGTATCCTTCATCTGCCAGATAATATATCTGCTGGAATTGGCACCTTTCCTCACGGAAGGTTGCCGCAGTGTCATCGGGCCAGTCCCTCTGCTGCTCTGGATGAATTTGTAAAACTATACTGTTATCATATACTTTTAGTTGTATCTTGTCAATGGATATATGTCAATTTTATTATAATCCTAAATGATAAATCCTATTGGCATTGTTGAAGAACACATCTTCCCAGTACCGTTCGGGAATGAAAGCCTTTACGAACGTCACGTAATCGCCAAGATTTGCCAAAGGCCAGTCCGTGCCAAACATGACGCGGTCGTACGCACCGACATAGCTCAGCCAATCATGAAGCATTTGGATATACCCCTTCTTTTCGCGCATGAACGCATCCATGTCGTGGATTTTTCCTTCTAAAAGGCCTGATAAATCGATGACGACGTTGTGATTCTTTTCAAACACAGCAATGGCATCTTGTAAGAAGGGATTACCAAAATGGCACATGACCATGGTTACCTTTGGGAATTTCACAGCCGCTTCATCCATCGTCAAGGGATGGCTGTATTTTAAAAGGCCATTTTCTGTCGCCGTCAAGCCCATATGCATGGCTACAGGGACATCATATTTTTCAGCGAGCTTGTAAATCGGGTCATACCGTTCATCAGATACGTAATAATGATTGTACCCTGGGTAGAGCTTAATGCCGCAGCATTGGGGCTTTTGTAAATTCGCTTCTACCTGTTCTAATGTAGCCCGTACGTTATCGTTCACTTTTGCCGAGTCGAGACCAATGCAGTACGATAAAAATTCAGGATACACGTGCGCATCTGGGTCGAGAGTCTTATTGCTCATGACGATGCCGTGGGCATAATGGTACTGCTCATAGGATGCACGCAAATTTTCTTCGTTATTGACGTGCCCTGCTTCGATGGCGATTCGATCAAACCCAGGGAAATCGCAAAAATGCATGTGACTATCAATGACTCGTAATCTCGTCGTTTTCATGTACTAGCCACTTCCCTAGCCTGCGATTGCCGTTTCGAGGGCAATGCGAATCATATCATCAAACGAAGTCTGCCGTTCTTCTGCCGTGCAAGCGGCCCCTGTCACTAAATGGTCACTAACCGTAAAGAGCCCCAGTGCCTGTACACCGTATTTCGCAGCGAGAACATAGAGGCCAGCCGTTTCCATTTCGACAGCCATAATACCGTACTTCGTCAATTTATCGTTGTCAATTTCTTCATCATAGAAGCGGTCTACAGAAATGATATTACCTACGCGTACGTTGATTTTCTGTTCTACTGCTTTCGCATAGGCCGTTAAGAGTAAATTAAAGTCCGCAATGGGCGCATAATTAATAGACGGCCCGAAAATGTTGCGAATAATGCCGGAATCCGTCGTCGCTGCTTGGGCAATAATGACGTCGCGGAGCTGAATATCCTTGCGCATAGCACCACATGTGCCGACACGGATGAGCTGTTTGACACCGTAGTCACGGATTAATTCATTGGCATAAATCGAAATAGACGGAATGCCCATGCCTGTGCCTTGGACGGAAATACGCTGGCCTTTATACGTGCCAGTGTAGCCGAAAATATTGCGAATGTGGTTATAGCACACGGGATTATCTAAGAATTTTTCGGCAATATATTTAGCCCGGAGCGGGTCCCCAGGAAGTAAAATACGGTCTGCAATTTGACCAGGTGCTGCTTCGATGTGTAAACTCATGAGTGTACCTCCTACAAATCAGTAAAATGTATTCTATTACGTTATATATCAAATAGCGATTGATTAACCCCATTTTCACGATGATAAATGCCGCGCCGTCTAGCGAGCATCATATCCGTCTGAATAGGCAGCCCAAACTGCTTCCCTAAGACTTCCCAGACTTGTGTCGGCTTAATGGCCCCTTCAGCAGTTTGGAAAATCCCCACTTCGAGGACCACATTTTTGCCATCTAAGGTGCCCGTAATGGGTTCAATAACATGCTGCTTTACGTCAATAAGGCGGACTTTCTTCTTGCCTTTAACAGAAACCTTTTCATACATTACCTCTGTGGCTGTATTAAAGGCCTGTAAAGCTGTCTGCACTGCTTCTTCTGTAGCACCGTCTATGGTCGGTCCTAAGAGCATATACGTAGCATAATTAGCTGCTGCCATGAGTTTGGTCGCCTTCGGGTCAATGTATTTTCCGTCGAGGACAGCAAAGCCATGGGGCGATTTTGTATTCATTCGTTCCATCACTTCTGGTACAGGGATTTTCGTTTCCAGTTCCATGTCCATGTATTCGACATCGGCCGATACACCGACACCCAAAGCCGAAGCGAAGCTCATTTTCATGTGCGGATTAAACCCTTCAGAATAGCAAATCGGCAAATTGGCCCGAATGATAACGTAGCGCACAGCTCGGGCAAAATCGAGGTGGGACAGAAACTGAATGGCCCCGTCTTTTTTAATAGCTAAACGTAGTCTTTCCACTGTCTCGTCCCTCCTTGTTATCGATAATGTGCACGCCCAGGTGCGGACATACGCCGCAACCTATACATGACTGATGACGACAGTCATGGGTCAGAGCGGCATCACAAGCTCGTTTCCATTCGTGTTGCAAGAATTTTTTGGCTGCACCGTTGCTGAGATGATTCCACGGCAAGGGTTCGTTCATATCACGCGTGCGCGCTGCATAGTAATCTGGGTCGATACCGGCCTTTTCAAAGGCTTCCATCCACGTATCGTAGTGGAACATTTCAGTCCAGCCATCGAATTTGCAACCTAATTTCCATGCTTCTAAGAGGACTTTCCCCATACGGCGGTCACCACGGGCAAAGGTCGCTTCGAGACGGCCTGTTTTCGCATCGTGATAATGATAGGAAATGTGTTTATCCCGGATAAGTCCTTTAATGAATTGCTGTTTCCGTTCGATTTCTTCAATCGGAAGCTGGCCGAACCACTGAAAGGCTGTATGCGATTTAGGGACAAAACTGGACACAGAGACGGTCACTTTCCCGTTATTTTTCCCTGTCGTCTTACGGTATAAATTCAATACTTTATAAGCCAAATCAGCAATACCTGCTAAGTCTTCGTCCGTTTCTGTCGGCAGGCCCATCATGAAATAAAGCTTTACTGTAGACCAACCGTTATGGAAGGCATTTTCGCAAGCAGACAGCAAGTCTTCTTCTGTAACGCCTTTGTTGATCACATCGCGCAATCGCTGCGTCCCTGCTTCAGGCGCAAAGGTCAAGCCGCTTTTGCGGACTTGCTGTACTTTTTTGGCAATATCGACAGAAAAACTATCGACACGAAGGGACGGCAAACTGACACTGACTTTCTTCCCTTTAAATTCTTCTAAAAGTAAATCGACGAGTTCAGGCAAGCAAGAATAGTCAGCCGAGCTGAGGCTCATAAGGGAAATTTCGTTATATCCTGAGTTTTCAATGATTTCTTTCGCTAATTGTACCAAATGCTGTGGTGTTTTTTCCCGAACAGGCCGATAGAGCATGCCGGCTTGACAGAAACGACAGCCACGACTGCAACCGCGGAAGAGTTCTAGCACAGCCCGATTATGGACGATGTCAATATTCGGCACAATCGGTTTCGTCGGGAAAAAGACCGTTTCTTCGTCAGCAACGACGCATTTTTCGATTTCTTTCGGTGCTTCTGGCGTATTGGGCACAAGGCCTGCAAAATTACCTTGTTCATCGTAGGCAGCATCGTAGAAAGAGGGCACATAATTCCCTTTTTGCTGGGCCAAGGTCTTCAATAAACCTTGTTTGCCACCTGGTTTTCCTGCTTTTTTCCAAGCAATCATCGTATCGGCTAAGAGTTGTGTCGATTCTTCTGATTCACCGAGGAAAAAGACATCGATGTAATCTGCTAAGGGTTCCGCATTATACGCGCACGGTCCGCCTGCTGCAATGAGGGGCATATCTTCGCCACGGTCTTTGGCAAAGATTGGAATGCCTGCTAAATCGAGCATATTCAAAATATTAGTAAAGCTCATTTCGTATTGAAGCGTAAAACCTACCATGTCAAAGTCGATGACCGGAGTCTTCGTTTCCAAAGAAAAAAGAGGGTATCCCTCTTTTCTCATGACCTCTTCCATATCGGGCCACGGCGCATAGACCCGTTCTGCTGCTACATCGTTCCGTTCGTTTAATAAGGCATATAAAATCCGCAGCCCCAAATGGCTCATTGCTACTTCATAGACATCTGGGAAACAATAGGCTACGGTTAAATCGACATCATCGTGTTTTTTGACTACACTATTCCATTCACCACCCACATACCGGGCTGGTTTACTTACTTTGCTTAATAAAATGGAATCTACGGATACCGCTTTAGACACGCCATTTCCTCCTAATCCTTAAAATATCATCGTTTGTTGTCGCATATAAATACTGAGTAAAATACCGAGACTCATCATGTTCGTCGTCAGCGCACTGACACCATAGCTCATAAAAGGCAAAGGAATCCCTGTAACAGGCATAATGCCGCAAGTCATACCCACATTGACTAAAACCTGAAAGGCCCACATGGAAATAATCCCAGTCGCCAAAAGCATGCCAAAGGGGTCCTTGCATTCGCGGGCAATCATGAGGCCCCGATAAATGAGGACGAAGTATAAAAATAACAAGAACAAGCACCCTAAAAAGCCTAATTCTTCACCAACAACAGAAAAGATAAAGTCTGTATGGTTTTCTGGCAAGAAGTTTAACTGGCTCTGCGTCCCTTCAAAGAGACCTTTCCCGAAGAGCAAGCCTGAACCAATAGCAATTTTAGACTGAATAATATGGTACCCTGCGCCGAGAGGGTCAGCATTTGGATTTAAGAAAACCGTAATACGGGACTTCTGATAATCTTTTAAGAAATGCCAGCCTAAGGGTGCTAAGACGACGCCAATGATGGCACAATTGCGCAAAATAGAAAGCTTAATTTTCGCCACAAAGAGCATGCCTAAACCAATCGCTAAGAAGACGAGACTGGTCCCTAAGTCCGGCTGTTTTAAGACGAGCAAAAAGGGAATCCCTGTAAACAAGGCAAAAGGCAAAATGCTCCTGACGGTCCGCACGTGCCCGACTTTATCGGAAAGCATAGCGGCCATGCAGACAATCATGATTAATTTCGAAAACTCTGACGGCTGTAACGTAATAGGCCCTAATTGAATCCACCGCTGTGCCCCTAAGGCCGAAGTCCCGACGAACATGACGGCAACGAGTATTAATAAGTTAATCGCATACAAGGGCTTCATGTACTTTTTCAGTTTCGTATAGTCTAAGCGACTGAAAAAGATGATGATCATAAGGTCCACAATAAATGCGGCCCCTTGTTTTGCCACGAAATCGTAGTTCATGGCTCCTTTATTAATATGAGTAGCACTACCGATAATGCATAAGCTAATAAAGACAATGAGCATGCACACGACGAGTGCTACTTTATCTAAATTTTTCCATTCTCTCTTAAACATGTATAACTCCTATCGGCGATAATGCCGCCATGCCATAGATTGTTGTTTCCGATTACGCAAGGATAAGCGCGGCTGTACGATACACTCCATCTCTTCTTCCTCGTCGTCAAGGTCTTCTGTTGCTGGCAACGGCGCAGCTGTACCATTCCAAATAGCAGCAGCTTTTTCGAGTTCTGCTGCAGCTAAGGCTTTCATTTTTCCTAAGTTGCCTAGCTCTTCCGTGTCTGTCGTATCCACTTCCGGGGCAGCTGGAGAAGTCACGCCTAATAGGGCTTCCCGTTCGGGCAAGAGCGGCAAGAGTGACGCAATGTCCGGACTTGTCCCATCTTGGAGATATGTCACAGTCTTCGCTAAGGCTTGGAATAAGGGTTCTGTATTTACAACATCACACAACGTGCCCCGTTGAGCCGCTTCATGGACTGTCGGGTCATGAGGCAAGACACCGGCTACGTGTTCTGGATTTAAGAGCTGCATCATTTCTTCGACAGCTACGTAGCCTGGGTCTTTGCGGTAAAAATTATTGAATAACACGTCGTAGTTAAAGCGTTTGTGTTTATTGCAAAACTGCATGAGCCGCGCTGTATCACGCATAGACGACCACGTCGGCTCGACGACGAAGAAAATGCGATCCACAATAGAAACAGCATTTTTATAGGCTCTTCCCCGTCCGGGCGGACAATCGACAATGGTAAAATCATAGGGCTTAGCTAAGGTTTCGACAATGTATTGATACGTTGGCGCATCGATTTTTTCCCACGTATGCTTTTGGCTCGCTGCCATGAAGTCCAGGCCCTCTGTCACGTGGAGCACGGCTTCTTGCGGATGGCACCGCTTCTTCATGACATCGCCTATATCATAGAGCACCTCATCTTGCATGCCAAAGAGTAAATCTAAATTCCGCAGGCCCATATCGGCATCGACAGCAAGGACGTGATAGCCTTGCCGCTGCAGTGCCAAAGATAAGGTTGCAGTCACAAAGGTTTTGCCAACGCCGCCTTTACCAGAGGCTATTGCAATAATCGTAGACATGAAGAAGGCTCCTTTCGTTATGCATTAGTGATTTGTCGATGTTGTATCTGACGAAGACTTTGTATTGTCGTCTTGCGTCATGTCTTGACTCGTATCTGTTCCCGTTCCAGCGGTACTATCTTGCCCATTCTGCCCGTTTTTCGGTTTCTTTTTCTTCTTATCTTGTGGCATGCCGTTAGCATATTCGCCAACATGGAAGAATTCTTCGAGCATTTCCTTAACAATCGGCGCAGACGCAACCGTACCAAACCCACCTTGTTCTACCAAGACGGCAATGACTACGCGCGGATGGTCAAAAGGCGCGTACGCAACGAACCAGCCATGGTCTGTGCCGCCGAAGTTTTCGGCTGTCCCCGTTTTCCCGGCAACTTGGATTGGGAATCCGGCAAAGACCGCACCAGCAGTCCCTTCTTGAGTTACATCGGCCATGCCGTCACGGACGAGGTCGAGTGTCGATTTGGAAACAGACAACGTCCCAACTTGTTCCGGTGCAAAAATCTTGTACGGCGTACCGTCGAGATTATCAATACGGCTGACGAGAAATGGCCGGTATTGGATACCACCATTAGCTACTTCACTGACGATCATAGCCGCTTGGAGAGGTGTCACGAGCTGGAAGCCCTGACCAATAGCAGCGTTCATCGTATCGCCTAAGTACCAGTCTTCGTGGAAGACTTTCTTCTTATATTCTGCACTCGCTACGAGGCCAGATGCTTCGCCGCGAAGGGCAATACCTGTTTTCTTACCCATGCCAAACATGCTGGCATATTCAGCCATCTTGTCGATACCGACACGACGGCCCATTTCGTAGAAGTATACGTTATCCGACTTCGACAAAGCTTCATGGAAGTTAATCCAACCTAAGGCTTCGCCGCCGGCGTTACGCATATCGACGAGAGGATGACGGCCACCATCGAAATATTCTTCATCAGGCGTTACTTTTTTAAGTTCCAGTGCTGCAGAACCCATGATTAACTTAAAGGTCGAGCCCGGCGGATATTCACCGGCAATGACACGGTTTGCCATGGGATGGTACGGGTTGTCATTGATTTGAGACCATTCTTTTTCCGTAATGCCTCGCGTGAACCAGTTCGGGTTAAAGGCCGGACGGCTTGCCATGGCAAGTACTGCCCCCGTATTCGGGTCAATAGCGACGACAGCAATCCCGTGCGTCCCAATGCCTTGGGCTACTTGTTTATCCATAGCCGTTTCGGCAGCGCGCTGGAGATTGAGGTCAATGGTTAAATGCATATTGTGGCCAGCAATCGGTTCTTTGCGGTCAATTTCTTTGACCGGACTACCAGCAGCATCGACTTCTACTTGACGACCGCCGTCTTTCCCACGGAGTAAATCATCATAATACGCTTCGAGGCCAGCCCGGCCAATTTGGGTCACATTGGACACGCCGTCTTGGCCTTCGAGACGTTTCATATCTTCTTCGTCAATGGTGCCAACATAGCCAAAGACTTGGGCTGCCATTTCGTTATACGGATAATAGCGGATCGGCTGGACATCGACAGAGACACCGGGCAATTCATTGCGCCGTTCTTCGATTTTCGTGACTACGTCTTGCGTCAAGTCTTGGGCCAAAATGGTCGGAATGTACGAGCTTTTGACTTTATCGACTTTTTCTTTAAGTTTATCGACAGGCATGTTTAATAAGGTAGCTAATTCATTCATTTCTGCATCAGTCATGCCGTCTTTTGTCGGTACATAGGTGGCCATAAAGCTCGGCCGCGAACCGACGAGAATCTGACCATTCCGGTCATACATGATGCCGCGCATAGCTGCAATCGGAATCGCCCGCAAGCGGTTTCCTTCGGCAAGAGAATAGAAATATTCCCCTGCAAAGAGCTGCAGGTATACGAGGCGGCTAATTAATATAATGAAAATAACGACGAAAATCCAGTATAAATATCGAAAGCGGCCGTCGTTACGTTTCTTTTTGAGTAGTGCTTCAAGCATGCAGGACAACTCCTCTATTTACCAACGGTAGCCAAAAAAGCCGTAATACGAATCTTCACGGCGCAGTTTCCAAACCACATGGTTCACAGGCAACGCTAAGATACCGTGATAAATCAACATGGGAATACTAAATTCAATGACATACGATACGAGATTAACATACTGCCCGGTCAAGGCCAAGACACCGCCTGTGAGCAGTAAATTGACTTCTGTTGCACCGAGAACGATGAGCACCGTCAAAATAGTCTGGTCCTTTTCGACATTTCGCCCAATATAGCTGCAAATAACAGCAATAATGAGGTATGGTAGTAAGTGAATGCCAAAGAAATTACCGATAATGACATCATGGCAAAAGCCGCCAATGAGAGCCGTCCAAATGCCAATCCGCTGTCCATGATGGAGGGCCATCAAGACGACGAAGAGGAAAATGAGATTCGGCTGGCTCACGCCGTTAAAGATAAAAGGCAAGACGGCACTTTGCAAGATGAAGACAACGAACGCTGTTATGAGACAATTTACTTTCTTCATAAGGCAGCGGCTCCTTTAATACCTTCTACTTTATCGCGATTCGTCTGCGGTACGAGCTTCGGCGCAACATCCGGTTTGTCGTACGATGACGTATCAGAAGATTTGACAATAACAAAGACTTCTTCTAACTTGGAGAAATCTACGCCTGGGCGAATGACAGCATATTTGACGAAATCATTTTCATTCTGGTGAATGGAAACAATCGTGCCAATGAACAAGCCCTTCGGATAAATAGAACCAAAGCCAGACGTAACGAGCGTATCCCCTTCGAGAATATCTGCGTCTTTAGCGATATTGACGAACTGCGGTTCTGTCGGTACACTGCCATTCCCACGCACGACTGACGATACACGCGATTCAGGCCGCTGCACAATAGCACCGACGCTGGTCCGTGGGTCGGTCATGAGCTGGACTCGTGCAGAGTGCGGATAGACATCACTAATGAAGCCGACCACACCACCTGGGGCAATGACGGCCATATCTTTAGCAATACCATCGCTCGTGCCGACATCGATAATCATGGTGTTGCTCCACGTACCGTAGTCACGAGAAATAACGGACCCTGTGACGAGTTGGTACTGAGGATGTGCCGTTTTATAATCTAAGAGGCCGCGGAGACGGCTGTTTTCCGCTACTAATTCATCATAATCGACGCTGCGGCTCTTGAGGTCTGCATTTTCCTTTTCTAAGGCTTCCCATTCAATACGGTTCTTCATACTCACATCGATAATATGGACATTAGACGTTAAAAAGTCCATGACCCGGCTCGCACCATATGCAAAAGGAGCAACGACGATTTGCAGCGGCTTCGTCACGAATGGCAACGAGTCGCGCTGCCGCCACGCCCATCCCACAACGGCAATGACGATGAATAAGATAAGTACAATAACGACGCTTCGTTTACCAAATGAAAACACTTTTAAAATCTCCTCCTATAGATGCGTTCTGCCCCTTCCATCAAGGCACTGATTTTTTCTCTCTTCCCTACAGCCAGGCCCGTGCCTTTGGCAACAGCCAGTTCCGGGTCTGCAGCAAGGGTCACAGGAACGCCTAATTCTTGGGCAAAGAGCTGGTCCATGCCCTTTAATTTCGCACCGCCCCCAGTGAGGACAATGCCATGATCCATAATATCTGCAGCCAGTTCTGGCGGTGTTTCGCGCAGGACTTCTTTTGCCAAATCCAACATTTTCATGAGCGGCCGACCAATAGCATGGTAAATTTCACTCGACTTAATGGCCATTTCTTTTTGCATGCCATCATCTAAGCTGCGGCCTACAAAATAATATCCTCTGTCTTCGAGCGGCAAAATAGCCGAGCCGTTCGTGATTTTCATTTCTTCTACAGTCGTATCGTCAGTGACGATGGCGTATTTATAGCGTAAATAATTTTTGATTGCTTCGTTGAAATTGAGGCTCCCTAAATGAATGGACCGGGAAACGACGATGCCTCCTAAGGAAAGCATAGCCATATTCGTCGTACCGCCGCCTACATTAATAATCATATTGCCAATAGGGTCATAGACGGGCATGTTCACGCCAATTGCCGAAGCTGCTGCCGTTTCCATGAGGAATGCTTCTTTGGCACCAGCTTGGTAAATAGCTTCCATGACTGCCCGCTTTTCTACGTTAGAAGCCGCTGCTGGTACGCCAGCTAAGATGCGCAGCCGTGCGGGCACGCCGCGGACACATTTATTTAAAATATAATCGAGCATCGTCCGGGTAACACCATAATCAGCAATGACACCATTTTGCAGCGGCCGATGGAGCCGTACTGTTTCCGGTGATTTGGCCAGCAAATCTTCTGCTGCATGGCCAATAGCAATGAGTTTGCGATTGCGGCTGTCTGTGGCCAAAATAGACGGTTCAGACAACACGATGCCCCGGCCTTCTACATACACCTGGGTCGTACAGGTGCCAAGGTCTATGCCTATATTTTTAGTTAATGGAGAAAAAATCGAAGCCATAGTACTTCCTTTCCAAACACTTATTTAATCGTCTATATATTGTATCACAGGGACGATGATTTTTCATCCCTTATTTTTCGAAAGTCATACAAAAGCTGTACCACGTGGAAATAGGCCACAGTGGTACAGCTTATATAAGGATTAAATATAATATTGTCTAGACTACTCAGCCATTTTATAAATCTTATAAATATCTGCTGCTGTCAGCTGTCCTAAAGCTCCTTCTTTTTTCGTATCGTTTTTCGTGCACTTTTTCGCCATATCCCAGTACTGTTCGTCCGTCGGATGAACGCCTAATTCCGTCAGAGATGTAGGCATATCAATAGATGTAAAGAAGGCTTCCATCGTATCGATGCCGACTTTTGCCGTCGTTTCGTCGCTATCTTCTTCAATAGCAAAGAGGAGCCATGCCAGTTTAGCAAAACGCCCTACGTCTTTATGGAGGACATACCGTGCCCAACTAGGCCAAATCGCAGCCAGACCGGCACCGTGAGCCACGTCAAAGAGGCCGGACACTTCCATTTCAATGTGATGAGTCCCCCAATCACCGTGACCGTTGCCGCCTTCAAAAAAGCCATTATGAGCCAGGCTGCCTGCCCACATGATTTGGAAATTGGCATTATAATTCGTCTTGTCTTTCTTGACGATTTTCGCATTTTTCATGACGTTACGAATGAGTGCAGCTGCCATGTGGTCCGTCAAATCATCTTCTGCATGAGGGCTAAAGAATCGTTCTAATACATGCATGATCATATCAATAAACAGGTTATAGTGTGTTGTTCAACCTCAGCTAATATTCCATTAAAAATCACAAGTTCTAAAAATACACCATCTATCTATGATGCGATGACCTTAAAATTATTAAAAAGATTACCCAAAACTACATTACCAACGGAAGAACAACTAACACAGATATTTTCCTATAATGTTCGACATCTTCGTTTAGCTGCGAATCTCACCCAAAAAGAATATACTGCCATATTGGGATATAGCATCAGCACCATTCAGAGCTATGAATTAGGCCATAGAATTGTACCATTCGCATTCTTATTTGCACAATCCCAGGTATTTAATATTTCGCTGTCATCGTTGTTTCATATACTGCCGGATATTTCATTAAAAGAATTTTGCTGTTTGGAAAGGAATGATTTGCCACGCTATCAAAAAGAAAGGTGGAATACTATATATGGCAGTATAAAAAAGAATATTTTCATACAAGCAAGGGAGTTTCCCTCTATAGCAGCATTTGCTCGGCATTGCCATCTATCTTTAGATGTTATATACCGATTACATCAAGAAAATCCAGAAATCTCTTTACATACAGTCCATTCTATTTGTACGGCATTATCCCTTCCGCTAGAAACGTTAGTATCAACACCATGATTTCCAAGCAATTCGTGCCATTACGAATTACTATCTAGATGTAATACACTCCGCACTTCATCTACCGACATACGGAGTCTAACCGCAATTTCTGTATCTTCCATTCCGGATTGATATAATAACTTAACAGCAGTATGGATACCATCTACATGTCCTTCTTCATGTCCCAATTTTCTGCCTTTTTCCTCTCCTTTTTGAATTCCTCTTTGTTCGATTGCCTCGCTTAAGTTACACATTTCAGTCACCTCTTCTGTCGAATGTGTAAATGCTGTTCCATATTGGGAGAAAATCAAACGGCTGCCATATTACGAATTGCTCTCTAGATGTAATACACTCCGCACTTCATCTACCGACATACGGAGTCTAACCGCAATTTCTGTATCTTCCATTCCGGATTGATATAATAACTTAACAGCAGTATGGATACCATCTACATGTCCTTCTTCATGTCCCAATTTTCTGCCTTTTTCCTCTCCTTTTTGAATTCCTTTTTGAATTCCTTCTTGAATGCCCTTTTGAATTCCTCTTTGTTCGATTGCCTCGCTTAAGTTACACATTTCAGTCACCTCTTCTGTCAAGTCATTCCCGATAGGGACGCCATAAGAAACTAAGTTATTGATTTTCTCGGTTGCTGTAAGGTCATTTGAAAACAGACTGGATAGTACATTTAAGACCTGGCTGTTTTCTGTTTTTTCTTCCCCAACATATACCATAATTACATTCATTATATTATAATTACGTTCTTGATCCACCGCGTTTCCTTCTAGACACGTTTCTTGCAGCGCATATTGGGTAATGCCGTTTTTTCTAGATTCCGGCGGATTCAAACAAATCCATATGGAATACACTTTTTTAATGTCCTCATAATGGGAACGTGTAAATTCTGTTCCATATTGGGAAGAAATCAAACGGCTGCCATAATACACCGCCCGTTTTACCAGGGGATATCCTGGATAAAAGTTATTTTGAGCTTCTATGTTGATGATAAGTTCCATGGTCTTCCCGGAAGGCCCCGGGGTTTTGGCCATGAACCGGATGTCGTAGGTTATCGTACCTTCATATACGGTAGCATCTTCGGTCTGCATGCCCCGGATTCGGGTATCTCCTTCCTGCGTATCAGGCAGCATCGGGTGAGTCCCGATTTCCGGTTCCCCAATCAGTGCATATATCTCTTCATCTGCACACGCAACATATTCTTTGACACACCCTCGCAATATAATGGCCAGGATGTGTTTCATACCCAAGATTTTCTTACACGTTGCATCATACCGTATCTTCGGATTGCTATGTATTGTCTCAGACAGCATATGCATCTCCTCCTTGTACATATATTATATCATAGGTTGGTGCATTCCTAAAAATGATGTTTCAGGGTTCCCCGTACCTTTTTACGTAAGATACATACAAGATATGATACGATACTCCCTACCGGAGATGTATTCTTATACTCCTGTATCTTCTGCCTGTTTTAGTGCTTCCCGCTGTTGCTTGCGGAGCATTCGCGTTTCCCAATGTTTAATCTTATTCAAGGCTTTTTTCTCCAGCTGCCGCGCCCGTTCTCTGCTGATGCCCATCGGTTCTCCTACGGCCTGCAAGGTGCGGTGTTTCCCGTCCAGCATCCCTAACCGCAGGATTAAGGTTTCCTGTTCTCGCTCCTTTAACGAAGAAAACGCATTTCGTACCATATCAATAAACGCAGGTGTACCTTTCTCTTCAACAGCTTCTTCAGTGTATATACCTCGCTGCACCAAATATGCTGCCAGTACTTCCCAGTGCATACCCGCAGCGTCTGTATCATGATTTATGGGTGTGTTCATATATTCTCCCTCCTATAGGTGCATCCATCCCCAGTATGTATTGCCGACCAAAAAGAGTTCAAGCAGGATAAGGACTATATGTAGGATAAGCTGCGTCCGTAAGATAGGCACCTTATCCCATACCAGGGAGTTCATCGACCAGATGCTTAATATGCCGGAAACTATTATAGCAATCATACCGACTTCCTCGAAAGACGGTGCAATCTTCTGCGCCACCTTATAAAACAAAAGTCCCGGAATACACCCGGCAGCCAGGAATGACATATTCTTAGGCCGTTTCAATCGTTTGACATAGTTCATAGTATCCCTTCTTCCGGGGCAATAAACGAGATATTTGCCATCCCTTGCTGCTGTAATCTTCCAATCTCTTTACGGCTCGGCACTAAAATCGCCGAAAACCGACCGGACGTTATTTCCTGCTGAATATCTGCGCCAACATGCACATGGAAGTTATCAATGCCCAGTGTTTCCGCAAACCGGACCAGCTGCTGTGCCATCTCTTGGGAGCCGGCATAAATCAACACATTTTCCATGCCTTACCTCCTTTAGTATCTATAGATATATCATACCGTACCGGGCTGTATCCTGCAAGTAAAGACCGAAACCGCACGGCGTATACCGTGCGGTTTCGTTATGCCTGAAGAGAAATTCCCTTTTACAATGATGTTTCGGGAGCTGCCAGTACCTTTTTCCGCCAGGCTCTGCGCTCGGTCTTGACGAGGAACCGAATCCGATTTCTCCGTCTATCCCAATCCTGGTTATCGTAAGACTGTCCTTCCCAGATACTTTCGTGCCGATGCGCCCTTCCGGCAAAACGGTCCCATACCGTCACATTATTCCCTCTGGCCCGTAAATCTTCCAGACGCTCCATCGCATCGATAATAAGCGATTCCAGCTCCTCCGACGGCTGCCAGCAGCCGTCCCGCAGCTCTTCAACATATTCTTACGTTACAAAGCCAGTACTTTATTCTAGAGTGGAAGGTCAAAATTGGGTGCCTTTCCTGTATCTTGCAGTGTGATATAATCTACAATTTACACTAACCTATCATATTCTGCTACGGTAAGTACCCCCAGTTTCCCTTTTGTTTCTGTAACCGCCGTTTAGTTGCTGGCCCTCCCCATAAATAGATATTCGCATAGACATCATCCCCTTGTTTTCGTTCATAAAACAGCTACGAATCATGCCCCAAGTCTTGCATTTAGACAGCAAATAAAATAGCCCAATATAGCGGGGATAAGATAATAGGAACTTCAGTAGAATAGAGTATAACCTCTCCTTCTTTGCCAGCAGCTTTTATTGCTTTTATCGGTATTACCATTGTGGCAAACCAAGTATACACATTTTATGAAAATGTTACTGTGTTGTCAACTTATGTCAGCGTTTTATAGACTTTCTGGCAGGTTAATTCATGCTCAATTCATTTTAACGCATTAGATGAATTAAAACCGAATAGGTTAACTCATTTTATTGCGTTAACCTATTGTTAAAACGAGTTAGCGTTAGGTATTATAACATTCACTATTGATAAATTTATATGGATTGCACTAATTTTACGTGTTTCCCACAAAAAGCAATGCCGTATTTCCAGATATGTTGAATCCGGCGTTTTTGAAATTCCGTACTATAGGCTTTATCTTGAATTTGCCGTAATCCTTCTTGCGCTTTTATTTCTAATTCGTCAACGGAAGAAGCTACTTTAAATTCCATGATAACACCTGTAAGGCCGGGCTTATGAGGGAAAATAGCCATATCGAAGCGCCCATACCCACTTTCCCGGTTAGATACGACATGATATACCGGCCCTTCTAATAAGCAGGTGAGCCCCAAGAGTAACCCGTGATAAAAGCATTCCGGCTGCTTTGTATCATAAAAACTGACCATTTTCAGCAAAATATCTCCTAAAAGGCGGTTCATTTTCTCGCCGTCTCCATGTAGTAATGCAAGCTGGAAATTCATGAACCGGTTGATACGAATGCCTTGCACTAAATTATCTAAGATTTCCCGCTTATAGACCTGCTTGATTTCTTCATTCGGTATCCGCACTTCGTACAGGGTCATGCCGCTAACGGCATTGGCGACTTCTACGGCTTTTAAATATCCTGTATTCACCATCATGGAATAGAGGGCTGTATCATCTTCCCCGATATGCTTATAAATGACGCCTTCTTCCATCATTGTGGGAATCGACTTGCCATCCATTAGGGACTGTAATGTTTCTATTCGTTCTTGATCTGCCTGGTGCAGCATATCCGTTAAGATAGAATTGCTTGATGTGTTCATCCAATATGGGGCAGGCTTGCAGTGCTCATCAAAATAGCAAATAACCGACCACGGATTGTATATGTCTGTATGCCCAAAGGAATAGCCATCATACCAATGCTTTATTTCGTCAATTTTATCTTCCCGCCCTACGTCATGCGCCATTTGCCGCACCTCATCAGAAGTAAAGCCAAATACGTCCCCGTAGGTATCGTTTAGTGTAGAATATACAGCTAAATTATTCATGCCACTGAAAATACTTTCTTTGGCAATACGTAATACGCCCGTAAGAACAGCAAAGTGTAAGGACGGATTGTCTTTTAACGCAGCATTGAACCAGCCGCGCCAAAAGAGGACGGCATCATCATAGAATCCTTGGCTATAGGCATTTTGTAACGGCGCGTCATACTCATCAATTAAGATAATTGGCTGCACTTTATAATGGGTATATAAAAATCCCGAAAGCAACTGCAAGCTGTTGGCATACTCACTAGGACTCGCTTTTTGGTACAAAAACCGCTGGATCAGTTCTTTATCCGATGGTAAGAGAGCCGCACTATCCAGCAGGTATGAAAACGTAGAAAACACCTGCTGCATCAAGAGTTGTATAGCATCATACATATCTTTCCAGGAACGTGCAGAAAAATTTTTGAGCGTCAAGAAAATAACCGGATATGTACTTTGCTGTTTCATGACCTCTTCGCCGGCTCTATCTACCGCTAATCCTGTAAATAAATCAACCGAGGCTTCTTTTTTATCGATGGAGAAGAAATATTCCAACATGCTCATCGTCAACGTCTTACCAAACCGACGGGGCCGGGTGAAGAGCGTCACCTTTTTATGATTTTTCATAAAAGCAGGAATGAAGCCTGTCTTATCGATAAGATAATAGTTTTCGCGTGCTTCCTTAAAATCACTAACACCTACCGGCATTGTTGTATTCATAGGTATGCCTCCTTTAGTTGGATAATTGGCTAAAATAAAGCAATACGCTGACACCATACTCTCCAAATAGAATCGTCATCTTTTATACTGTTTCTATCCCGAATATTCTTTCGAATTCTGGCCGATACTGTTCAGGCAGCTTATCTTTTAACCGCTGAATTCGAGTGGACATATTCGGATGAGTCATCCAAATCACTTTCCATCCGGCATCTTTCGTTCCCACCTTCAAGGCTTCTAATCCCCAAATCAACTCCTGCCCCAGGTTCATTTCTAAGGCATGGGCATCGGCATTAAATTCCATCCGCCGCGAGAAAAACTGTAAAAACAGCACCGGAATGTTCATGAGCACATTCCAAGCAATCAAATAGATGTTGAAAATAAAACTAGTGAACGCCAGTAATATCCCTAAAATAGGAATAAAGCTAAAAAAGCCCAATATTCTTGCGACAATCCAGATAAGGAAAAAACATACCTGCCCCACCAAACTAAAGGCATAAATCATCCCCGTAGCCCGGGTATCGCCATGGAGGCAGTGCCCCATTTCATGGGCCACAATCCCGGCCAGTTCCGGCACGGAATAAGCCGTCATCATCGGCTGATGGATGATGATCCGGTTATATCCGATAGCGTAGGCATTATATTCTTGTTTGGACGAAACCTGAAGGTTCCAGCGGCTCATGTCTTCCCCGGA
The DNA here is from genome assembly GCA_900540735.1 of uncultured Megasphaera sp. Lineage (GTDB taxonomy): Bacteria > Bacillota > Negativicutes > Veillonellales > Megasphaeraceae > Megasphaera. The sequence goes on from UQHB01000003.1 coordinate 94,515, forward strand.
TTTCGCTTCGATGTACCGTTTAACAGCTTCCATCTTTTCCCCTTCTTCCCCGCTAGGCCTGTATTCCCAGCGCATCAGGGAGTTAATGTTGCGCAGCACCGGCACATACGGAAAAATCAGGCCGTTGGCGATACCCGTCACCATCAGTAACAGCACCGTCATAAAAATATCTGCATTGACGTCGGTTTGCGGATATCCCATTCTGCCTACTGCTGAATAGACAAAGAACAGGAACTCATGGACGTAATAGTTCTGATAGACACTTACCGGCAGTACCCAGTGCGTCAGGTTGATGACCGGATACACGACGATAAAATTAATACCAAACGATAAGATAACGCCCAATGTATTCCACATGGCGCTTCCCCACCTTTCTTCCTTACAATTTCTCCTTTTCCTGTTTAGCCCGGTATCGGTATAACGTAGCACGACTGATGCCCGTTAATTCCGACACCTCATGCACCGGCCTTGTTTGTAACAGTGATAACGCAAGTTCCACCTTTTTAGGGGAAACCGGCGGACGGCCTTCCCGAAAGCCGTCCTTTGTCTTTGCGATGGCCTTTCCTGCAGCCGTCCGTTCCATAATCATGGAACGTTCCCATTCCGCTACAGCCAGCAGCATCGAGAACATAAATTTCCCCATCGGTGACGTATCGAAAGGATGATGTGGGCCGCCGAAATTCAGGATATATACCTGGACGCCTTTTTTGGTCAGCTCCCGGATAGCTTTCAGCCCTTCTTCTGAATTCCGGGCAAACCGATCAATCTTGGTACAATATAAGGCATCCCCGTATTGAAGAGACATAAGCAGTTTTTGAAATTTTGGCCTGTGTACTGTTTTGCCGGTATACTGTTCGTAAATAATATGTTCTTCCGGCACGCCGGCTTGCAATAATTCGTTCTTTTGTTCTTCCAATGAATTACCATGCGTTTGAATCAACGTCGAGACTCTGGCATACCCAAATTTCATGCATATCCTCCCTTCCCATCCGATACTTTTGAGACGAGTTTTGAGACACTATTCTTGGCTTAATTATACCATATCTCAAGTCGTCTCAAAACTGGTAAGTTTTGAGACAAAAGAGAGTCCTATGCACAGGATATTTTCTACGAGAGCCAATCCCGACAGCTGGTAGAGCTTGTTTCCGGCATGACCTTGTTCTCACCCCGCGTTTCTTTTTTTGTTGCCTATATAAAAGCGACCGCATGGAAAAACGCAAGACCGGCGGCACGCCGCACAGTTTAGTCTTGCGTTTTTTCAGCAGGGTGCTATCATAGGAAAACAAAAAAATATAGTTAGTGCTGGTATTTAGGACAGTGCAAGAAATCCGGATAATCTGCTTTCCCCCTCTTGCCTTCATCCTATCGCTTTGTTATATTAAATATAGAAAAAGGGTGCCCTACCGATAAATGGTTACGCCCCAGTATACGGTTTACTAAAAAGCAACTGTTACACTTGGTATGTGAGGGCAGTTACTTTTTTAGTTGCATCAAAAGGATAATCAATATATTCCTGCTCCATGAACTTTTTAGTATAATATGGGTAACTGTTATATTGAATATGAAGGAGAATGCCTCATTATGAAAAAAATAGGATTTGAACCTGCTATAGAAATTGGCATAAAAATGAAGAATCAATTTATTTTTGACATGGCCCAAATGGAAGGAAATACCGCAACCTTTGAACAGGTAGAAACGATTGCAGATGGCATTTCTGTTGGCGGATTAACAACTCGTGAAGTTGAACAGGTTTCGGGAATTACAAAAGGCTGGAATGCCATGCTGGAATTGGTAAAACACAAAAACTTTACCCTTACAAAGGATACCGCTTGCTACTTGAATATGCTGATTTCTGCTAATGAAAACTATAACGGGCTAGGAGATTTTCGAATTCGTGGTGTGCGTATTACAGGCACAGATTATATTCCCCCATCTGCTAATCAATTAGATGGATTATGGCATACAATGATAGCATCTATTAAACGATTACCCGAAGACAAACAAGCCACATCGCTTTATATGCAAATGGCTCGTAATCAGTTTTTTGGAGACGGCAATAAACGTACTGCATTGACAATGATGGACGGCCTTTTAATTTCTCAGGGATATGCCCCCTTAACGGTATCCCGAAAAGAAAATCAGGAATATCGGCAGATACTCTTGAAATATTATGAACAGCCTATTACCTATGAAAATGAATTCCACCAATTCTTAGCTAAAAAACAAAACGATATGATGCAATATTGGGGATATGAAAATGTAGATGAAAAAAAATCTTTACTGGGTAAGACAAAAGATTTTTCACGAGAAAAGCCACTAGGAAATACAAAACCTATCAAAAAAGCTATCTTAAAGATCTCAAACTATCAATCAAATACTCCTAAACGTTAATTTCGTCCCGTAATTTTTTTGTTATATGTTCTAGCATTACAATAATTTGAAAAGCCTTCCAGAACCGTAATTCTGGAAGGCTTTTCAAATTATCTTAATTCTTGCTATTTATTATACTTTATGCTCATATTATGTAGCCATATATTAATCAAATAAGTTTTTTAGTTTGGTTATAAAAGATTTCTTACCTATTTGAATGCCGAAATACTCTTCGGTTTCTCGTAACTTCATAATAATATTCCGGCCTTGAATTTCTGTGCGTTCTAAGCCGTATTTATTTTGGAATTCCTTGGCTTGCCATTTCGTTTCCATCTGAATGCGAATGTAATTAGCTTTCGCATTGATTTCCCATTCATCACCGATTTTTGTATACATATCTACAAAGTCGTCAATAACTTCTTGTTCATTTGCATTAATCAAATAGTATTTCATAGTGTATACATCTACATATGGTGGTACTTTTTTCCCTGTGCGATTCGCACTTTCTTCAAAAATACTACTAAGTATCATAGAGGACATCTTTAACAAATCAGGAGCTTCTTTTTCTTTATCATCATGGAAAGAAGCCAGAAATCTAGGTAAATACATCATCATACGTTTTAAATATTCTCTATACAATGCCCCTGTTGCTTGGTTCATGTTTTTTATCGCTGCCTTTTTGGTAAGGTTACTAATCCGAGGAATTGTCAAATCAATGGAAAATGCTACTGTTCTCTTGGCTAACGCTTCTTCGATTTCTGCAATATCATTCGTTGCCATAATAACAGGGGATATATTTTCGGACTCTATTACATCGGTTTTTATGAACCGTTCCCCATATTGTCTCCAACTACTTTTAGTTACTTCATCTAACATAATTGGAAAACCTTGCATCATCAGACGCCGCTGTTGTACTTTCGCGGGGCCATTACCTTCAGTATTTGCTTTTTGAATCAAACCATTTTCATAATCAATATTTAATCCATAGGGATTAAAGCACATTTTTAAAATAAACCTCATTAACATAGATTTGCCACCGTTCGTTGTGCCTTTTAATAATAAAAACATAGGATACGGAATGACTTCTATGTTAGTTCCTCCGGTTTCATATCTGCACACGGATAAAAAGGGCGCACAAAACGCATAATTTACAGTAGCAAAATACTTCTGTACATTATTCGTTAAACTACCTTTAAATCCAATAACAGGATCGTCATATCCTCTAAAAAATTCTTCAAAAATTTCAATATCCTTATCGATATCTTTTATCTCGATATCTTCTAAATCCATAGGAGCATCATTCAAATATACGTTGTTATCTAATTTATCAACCCGTAAGGTAGGAAAATTGATGAGCTGTTTCTTTTGTTCATTAGATGCTAATTTAAATTGGCCAGTAACTTTTTTTACTTGATCATATGTAATAAGTGTTTTAATTCCTTTTTTCTTAACCATATCACGATTAATGTCAATATCATGTTCTTTTACAAACTTATCAAACTCTTCTTTTTTTACCGCATATTGGTTGACAGTACCCGCTTTTTCCAATACCATGACTTTAGCATGAAGTACTTCTTTAATCGCCGGTAATTCTTCAATTTTATCTGTTGAAATCAGCTGAATTGTCTTCTCCGTAAGCCTTTGTGTACTAAAATCTCTCGTCTTTTGATAAATATCTGTAAATAAATCATATGTATGAAAATCATCACTCACCATAATATTTTCTAACTGAGATGATTGGAATGCATGTATGGAAAAATTAGCACTACCGGTAATTGTTCTATATTTCTCTTTTCCATCACTCAATAAGTATAATTTTTGATGACTTGTTCGTTCGTTTAATTTAGTTACATAAAAAGATAAGGTACCATTTTTAATTCGAGATATGATATCCCCTTTCCCTTTTTTATCCTCTGTTTGTAATGTAGATATTGTGGCGTATTGATCTCGTATATATTCTTCTAGATTACCAATTACATCCTCATTTCCTAAGATAATTTCTACATTCTCAAACAAACTCATTACCTTACGAATCATGGCAAGACTAGAAGAATATGTAATGACCTTCAACGTAGTATACCCTTCAAATAATGTTTTCCAATTTTTATACTGTATAATCTCCTCAGCTTTAAATTTAATAATATTTAATTCGTTAGCTCCAGTAGTTGGGATTAATTCGATTTCATTTTCGTTTTCATCCGCTCTAAATAAATTCATGTAATCATTATCCATATGATTTCCTCCAATCAACTAATATAATTACTTTTTTATTTTAGGTGTATATTTTTATTACCATCAGGAATTTAAGCCATTTTTGTGATAATATAATTGCCAATACATAGAAGGTAATTTCACCAACTGCATGAGAACAGAAATATTGGCGCGTACAGCCAAGGAATAGTATTGTTGACGTGTTTCTAGCTTTACATATTGCGGAAACTGTTGAGAAATTAAATCATTCCACATACTAAGATAACCATAGTCTGTAATCTGCTTATTAATGTCTTTCATCACTTGTTCGCAATAGATTTCGCTTTCTCGCACGGTTGTTTCTATATACGGCTCATTAGATAAACCTATTAACCAGTCTATAGAAACACCAAAACATGCTGAAATATTTACTAAATTATCTAATAGTGGGAAATTAGTGTTATTTTCCCATGCATATGGAATGGAACGATTTTTTAAACCTAATAAATCAGCCATTTCAAAAAAAGATAACTCATATGCAATTCTTAATGTTTTTAGCTTCATAGGAAATATAGTAATATAATTCTCCATATTAAGCACCTCTCCACTATAAAGTAGATTCTAAAATTACGTCTAAATAGGGTTCATCCCCGCACGCGCGGGGCAGTTTCGAACGTCGGTTATACACCAGCGTTTTCCCCATATCATGGGGCTGGTGTCTTCCGGTGTTTTGCAGTTTTCCAAATAACCGGCGCATTCCCATTGGTGAGCGGATTGGCAATACTATTGTTTTAGCGCGAAGCACGCATCCATACCTAGCACTTTCTAAAATAAATACCCTTTCTCACCATGAAAAGCAATACATCTGTTGTACAGCACATAGCACTGTCGTGCTTTTCTCCAAATGACCGGTTCATTCCCATAAATACGGGACAATACGATTAATCTGACATTCCTCTGTAATAATAATCGGCATATCTCCACATAGGTAGAGCAACCTTACTTCATCTGGCTTTACATTACTGCCACTCGGTTTATTCCCACACAGCGGAAACAAATATACTTCTACAAATTAATACTTTTAGGGTACTAATAGTCTATTTCTGCATGCATGAGACAGTCTAATTTTCTTTGATAATATCCAGTTCTTTTTCTAGAGCCATTCCCATATAAAAGGAAATCTACATTATACAAGATATCCCTCAAAAGTGGGACTAATAATTAGTTACTATACCTAGCTGCGAATTCCCAGGGGTCATTTCCGCTTGCGCGGAACAATAGCATACTTTTCTTCAACAATCCAGGTTATCCCTGATTCATCCCCGCACACGCGGGGCAGATTGCGTGTTAGAATATTTTTTTGTCAATTCTTCAAGGTTCATCCCCACACACGTGGGGCAGGTTGTATCACTAATTTTAAGGAGGTTTAATATGCAAGGTTCATCCCCGCACACGCGGGGCAGGTTGAAAATTTCAACGATGATACTGTCCTCCCCTGGGTTCATCCCCGCACACGCGGGGCAGGTTCAGAATTTAGCGAATATATTTGTCCGCCATTACTTAGGTTCATCCCCGCACACGCGGGGCAGGTTTAAGAACACCGGCGATCCCGTACCCATATTACGGTTCATCCCCGCACACGCGGGGCAGGTACTTCATAAAATGGCTTAAAACAGCCATTTTCATACCAGTATATCGTGTTAAGTATCGCGCATTAGTTTTCCCATAAGAAAGATATCGTCCACTGAAACAACATCATTTTTTAGTTGGCCAATGGTCTCTATGCAAAGGCCCTGTTCTGTTGCAGCCGGATAGACCACTATCGCACCTTTTCGGGCAGGAAAAAGACGTACCATATCCCACACTTTTTGGCGGACTATAGCCGATAGATTTCCTACAAAGACACCGGAAGAAATTTCGAGCATCCACCGAGATACGGTTCCCCGCAAGGGACGTCCACCTTGCTCCAATACAAGCACTACCATCGGTCATGTCTCCTCATCTGCATAGTTGACACCTCCCGGCACCGTCTGATGCCAGCCATCCCATAAGACAGAAACATCAATTTTTTCTGCGTTAGGTACGTGAAATAGTATCCCTAAATCCTTTGGAATACGCTTCAATACTTTCTGCTGATACAATCTATTCCGAAAGACACGGCGTACCCGCTGGGAAAGTGTCCCCTCACCCAAAGAAACAGCTTGAAATGCTGCCGGGATGCTCGTTTCTGCCTTATATAGGTCAGCTATATCGTAAATAAAGGACAATGCCTTTCCTGTATGGATGAAACCTAAGGCCGGAGAAAACCCAAGGGCTAATACCGCTGCCTCACAAATGCCGTAGAGAAGCCAGTTCGCAATGGTCAAGGCTTGGTTAATTTCGTCATTGGCCGCCATATCTTTGATTTTGTATTCCCTGGAAACCCAGGGAATACCGCTTTCCTTCGATGCTTCTAGGTAGGCTTTGCGGACCCGCACGCCTTCCCTGCCGCGCAGCTGGCGCAGGGATAACCGCTTGCAGTCCATATCCGGGAACCGCATGGCATACATGCGGCGCACGATATCCATATGCCGCACGGCGTCCATACAGTACCCGGCCTGGCAAAGCAGGTTATGTGATGAACTTGCCACGCCGATACCGGCGGCATAACTACGCAGCCCGCCGTCACTGCACCAGCAAAGGGTGCAGCCCATCGCCGTCAGGGTCGTGACAGCCGCCTGGGTAATCGTCGTGCCCGGCCCTAAGAAAAGAGCAAGCAGATTGGCACAGGGAATCACAGCCTGCATCATTTTTCGGGTATATACCACCGCCCCATGCTGTATGCCGATAGCGGCATACTCCAGATAGAGGAAACTGATCCGGTCTTTAAGCTGCGGCAAGAGCTTTCGGTCTTTCATCGCACGAGCAGCATGCCCATGCCATAGGCCCTGCCGGTACCAATCCCGCCCTGCCAAGCCTCCATAAACTGCTGCTTGTCCGTCACTTCTAGGACACCGGAAAAATGTACCGCTGCAAAAGCAAGCGGTCCGACGCGGTGCATGCCCGTAATCAGCGTCTGCCCGCCAATCCGGATTTGCTGCAAATGGAACCCGTGCTGCGATCCTTTTCGCATCAGCCAAGCCATCATGCCATCGGGAGACGTAATGGGAACCCGTAGTTTATTGCGGTATCCCTCATTCGTATGGGACGTAAAAGGCATCGTCAGCAGTTCAAAGCGCAGATACGGACTCATCAGCAACTGCGCTTCCATGCGGTCCAGGGATTTCGTATGGATTCGTTCCCCTTTGGTATATGCCGTATCCGGCGGTACCTGTGAGCGAATATATACGGCCTGTTCTGCCGGGTTTACGCGGTATAGAATCCGTCCCGAGACGCGGTCGGTCTGAAAGAGACGCAGCACCCGTTTATGCATTTTCTCGCAGTCTTGCAAACAAGATATATCATATTCTTTTTGAAGAGATAACTGTAATTTCGTTAAATACACGTCCCATCCCCTCCTAACGGTGTATCCAGCCATACGAGCCGGCCTTCCGGCCGCTCCAGGATATCACGCTGTACCGGCCGTTCATAAAATCTTCGCCCCCGGCGTACCACATCACTCCGATAGGTAGCCGTAGGGTCTTTCGTTTCCCATTCCAGTAGCTGCTTTGCGTCTGCGCGGCGGCAAAGCGCGGCGGCGCGCAGTGCCGTTTCCGGCGTTTGTGCCTCTACGATGCCCCGATATATAGGGGCACTCGGCACACAGCATTTACTGCCTAAATAGATGGGCCAAACCGGCTGCTGCAACGCTTTCTTTATCTGTAGCAGCACCTTCATCGGCCCTTGCAGGGCAACCGTAAAGCAGCTGTCTTGGAGGAACGTCTTATGCACAATAATGGTAAAGTCCCCGGGTGGATTCCCCGGCGTCTTCTTTAAGTCCCCTTTAGCCGTCTTAAATGCATCCGAATGCACCGTCTGGTAATCTACCATCTTTCGCCCTTGCCGGTCGGCCCGCACGGCCATTGTTACTTCCCGCTGTAAGGCAAATATCCGGCGGTCTCCTCTAGGGAGCCCCATAGCGCAGCTAAGGAGCCCGATAACCCCGCTTTTAGTGGGCAAAATGGCACTGTCACGGTATGTAAATGCCCCGTTTTCCCCCCAGCTTTGCAGCATCCCTTCCAACCGGAGCAGGAGTACCGGTTCCATCACATACCACCTAAGGCCGCTTGTAGTGCCTTTTGTTTGATATCTGCCAGGGACTTACAAGATACGATAGCGGTATCGATAGCGGTTACCGGCCGGAGGGAGAACCAGAAACGCTTGCTTTCGATGCCGTACCCTTTTGCAACAGCATCGACATACTGCCGTAACTTATCGATGGAATCGCCTACTAAGTCAATGGGGCCGTGGGGCTGTGCCGGCTGTACGAAGGCTTCGGCATAGTTAATCGGGATATTCCGGTCCTTCACTTCCACTAAGATGGCAGACGGCAATACCTGCCCGGCAAAGGAATTCTGCTTACCCGAGGGATTAGAAAAGGCCATGGTTTCGAGCAACACCGGCAGCTCCTTTTGCATCAACGCATCGGCCTGGGTGCTGTATTTCAGGTTTTCCCGCAGCTTATCGATATCAATATTGGCGTATTCATAGTAGCAGGCCGAGTTATAGGCCGTTTCCCCCATCATGGCCGAACCGGTATCTTCTATGTCTGACGATAGGTAGTCATCCATGGCCGTAAAGAAATCCGATTCCGTCTGGATCCGGTTGGTGGACATGGCATGGGCTACCTGCATGGCAGCCTCTACGTCCGCAAAGATATCCGCTGTAACCATGCGCCCAAATAAGGCCATATCTAAGCTGATGGGGCGCGTCCCTAAGCTGTTCAGTTCTTTCAGCAGTTCCTTATTTTTCACCGCCTTAAACGCTTCCAGCGTGCCGCACTCGTCAATCAGTTTCTTGACGCATGCTGTAATCGCTTTGATATCGGCGGGGCTGTAAAAAATGATTTGGCTCGTCTTGCCGTCTTTCGATTCTTTGCCGTCTTTGTTGGCAATCCCTGTCAGCTTCTGCTGTACGGTTTCTAAAAATTCACCGTACGAGCCTTCTTCTTCTAATTTGTGCCGTACGATTTCCGGCATCTTCCGCGTGCGGATTCCCATTTCATCGGACAGCATGTCCTGCATGTATGGGTACGTCCGCCAAGACCGTTTCAAGCATTGGCTGGAAATCCGGCCCCGCAACACATTCCCATAAAGGCAGGTCTTCGGGGCTCCCGTGTCGTCCCGGTTCAGATTCACGGCAGGGTAATTTTTTAACATATGTATTTCTACTAACATAATCATCCACTCCTTTTTTATGAACGGCTAGATAAGGCCAATTCCATCCATTTCCGTTTGATCCGGTTAGAACGGCCTTTCCAAGAAATTAAATCGGCCAGTAAGGCCGTGCAATCCACAACCACGCCTTTGGCTTTGGCAAATCGTACGAGCCGGTATAGCTGCAGGGCAAACATGCGCTCTTCCTCGTATGGCGTATCCAATACCATCACGAGACGCCTCAGGAAACTGTCCCGCCCCTCTTCCGGCATATATTGGTATGCCGCTGCTAACGGTACGGCCTTTGGTAAGTCCTCTTCGGTATATAAGCACTGGAGCGACGCCGCTAAAAAGCATTGGGGCGCATATTTACGGAGCATCGTCGGCGCTACCTGGTAGAATTGATACAGCGTTTTCGCGGCTGCATCTTCTATGGTTTTCCCGGCATCCCGTTTCAGGGCTGCCCGGTAGGCCCCGTCTTTCGCCGCCCGTTTCGCGACGGCCTTCATATATGCCGGCTGCGCGGCTAAGAACGCTTCTAATATCGTGCTGCTGTCTTGTGTGTCCTTATTCATCAGTATCCTCCTCTCCAGCCAATAGGTCGTATACCAGGTTATGTACCAGTTCTTCTAGTACTATTACCCCATAGGTATACTGGTCTCTTGGCAGCTCCTGCAGATATACCTGTATCCCTGCTGCTACAGCCGGAACCACATCACTGGCAGGCCCGGTGGCATGCACTGCCATAACGCCTTCTTGGGTGCCGTCATAGGCTGCCAGAAAGTTGCCATAGCCTTTATCCGCTAACTGCTGAGAGATTCTTTCCACTTCTTTTTTTGCCGCGATGCCGGCCCGGAAAAAATCGGCCATCTCATCCTTTTTCATATGTATCCCACCTCTTTTGTAATCGGATATTCAAAAACTTTTCGGCTTGGGCCGCCTGCATGCACTCCCCGGCAGACACGCAGCGTGCCTCGATGAGGTCCCGTAAGAGGCCGCGGGACAGTGCTTGCAGCCCATCCCAAACCGTCTGGTTCGCCGCACCGGTATCCACGGAACCCGGCGTCGTTTGTGCTGTGATATGGTAAAGCAGGTCATAGGCCCGTTCCTGAAACAGTTGCGCCGTTGTTTCCAGTTCCATCGTGCCGGCTTTCCAAACAGCCGACATGCCAAATAAAATCTTGATGCTGCTTTTTAACTCAAACCCGACGGCCTCGATACGTTCCAGCTGCTGCAGCCAAAAGGCCCGCCGCCAGTCCTCTTTGGGAATGGGTATAGTCCCTGCGGTAATATCCAAATATTTCGCTTTGTTGGAATCCTTGACGGCTCCCAGATAGCGAATCCTAAGCGTCCGCTTACTACATACGGACATATATTGCTGCCAGACACCCGGCAGCGTACCATCCGGCGAGCACATCGCCTGTACCGCTTGGTATATCGGTGTCCCGATACGCGGTTTGAGTGTGCTTTTTACGCCTTTCCGGCAGATATATCCCACATACGGATCGACCCAGTCAGTTCCTTTGTAATTCAGCCCCTGCTGGTAATATATCGTCCGCACCATACCGTCTGTATCCCGGGTCAGCGTAATCCGCCGGCACGGGAACAGCAGGCCGTATAAGAACGACGTCTCCGTAATGTGGTTGTCTTTCTTCTTGCTGCCTTTTAGCACCCATGGGGCAATGGTCGTATGGCTCAGCCATACCTCCGGTTCCCCGCCCGCGTCTTTCGGGATGGGCACCATATTGAGTATCAGTGACTCGAACAGATTCCGCCCTTCTACGAACCAGTAGAGCGGCGGCGTGCCGTTGATACCAAATGGCCTTGTCAGCCCGGCCCCGGCCGTAGAGGCAATCCCAAAGGCCGGGACGGCTAACAGATACCGGAAAGCTTCGTCCGGTGCCATGACGGCGTCTTGTTCCCGTTGGTGGTTCAAATGTATGACCGTATCCCCGGACGGCCAGAGCGGGTTCAGCTCGGCCACTGACTTTTCTTTCCCCTCGTCATATTTCAGGGAAAACGGGGCCTGTAAAAAGGGCCGTTCTGTGTCAAAGATATCAAAAGACACGCCGTCTTCGATGCAGAACCGGATATAGTCTTCGATTTCATCCATGGGCAGGTGTCCTTTGAGGAACAGCAGCCGTATATCCTGTTCGTTCCGCGGACGCAATGCCGCCATTAAAAAGGTGGAAAAGAAGCGACGCATGCCTACTTCTTCAAATACGGTTACGCCGTTAAACCGTGTATAGTCCGCTGCATGGCGGAAAAAGTCCCGTAAGTTTACAGTTTCCCGTATGCCTTGCGGATTCTCTACAGGAATCCAAGGTTCTTCCCATATATCCCAAGCCACAATATGACCTCCTTATCTATGTATTAATCCCATAAATCCTCGAAATAGATAGCAAATAATGTCAGCCCTCGTCGTATGTCGGCATCATACCGTTTTCTGGCACCCTTGTTTGTAATATCCGGCGCATGGGGATAATCTCTGGCAATCTCCTCGAAAGCCCAAATCATATCCCGAATCCTATCATGCCAGACAGCCGGATTGTCCTTAAATCCCAGCGGAAAGGAATGGGTATTCTCTTCGATAAAGATACGCAGGACGGCGGCTAAGTCCGCCGCGAGATACTGATATAAAGACCACGTTTTTTGACGGCTTATCTTTTTTAGAATCTGCCTGTCATATTTTTGTCGTTTTCTGCGATTCCCTCCCTACTGCTTATACAAGAGATACCCATAGAAACATACCTTTTAGCGTGCAGATGAGTGCACAGATTAGGCACGTGCAGATAGGTTCTTTAGGCGATCCTGGGTAAAACCAAATCCTATGCTTGTGCCGGTTCCGGTCATACGGTGTCCATACCGGAATATAACCTGTCACGACATCTTCTATCAGATGTGCCAGCGCCCCGATACACAGCCAAAACACAGCTAATGCCCCCCATGGCACCAGCGTAGTCATCCCTAATACATGCCATAAGACACCTATCTCTTCTAGCGACACCATACTCGGTATGCCCTGCTGATATAAGGTGTAATATGCCCCAAAGAGCGGCAGCATATACACAGGCCACCAATGTGTCCAGGTACGGTGCGGCACGAGCTTCCGCGGCAGACAAAACTCCGCCGTATCCGGCAGCACTGCGCCCTGCATCGCCACCACAGCAAGGATAGGATTTTCCGTTACCGCCATTACAGCTACCGCCGTGATGGCCTGATGAGATTTCCATTTCAACGACACCACCTCCGTTTCTTACGCCCTCGCGTTTCTTTTTTTTGTTGGGCCAAGAAAAGCATAGCCGGGAAGTGGAAGGCAAGGGCAAGCCCGGCGGGCGCAGTCCATTTCACCCTTGCCTGGAACGACGGCTGTGCTAGGCTGGAACAACAAAAAAAAATAAGTTAGGTATTCTTTTTAGGACTGTTCTAGCCCCAGCCAGAAGGCAATACTAACGAACAGAAGACCTATGAGATAGCCGCCAGCAAACCCTCGTACGATGCCCTTCCCAGGCAGGCACAACACACCAAAAATGTAGGTGATGCAGGCATTCATACATACACTACCTAGCGTGGAAAAAAGATAGCCTTTTATCAGTATCCACATTTCAAGCACCAACAGTAAATGGAGCATGATGCCGCCGGCCATGAGCCAGGCTAGTTCCCGCAGGGAAATATTGTCCGGCACGGTGTTTGTGTCATCCTTCTCCGTCGGTGCCGTATCCGGCATGTATGGGGACATAACATCCTCTCCTCCTTTCCGTATTGTGCCTTTTAAAACAAATAGTTATATATCTGGCTGTGAACGGTGCCTCTTTTTCTTATGAATCGGCTTTTTGTTATTCGTTAAGCCGACCAGAAAATCGGTAGATGTTTCATATAGGACTGCTAAATCTTTAAGCTTCTCAATAGGCAGCTTTCGTTTTCCTTGCTCATAAAAATTATAGGCCACTTGACTGCAGCCTAAAACTTCTGCCACTGCCTTCTGAGACAGCTGCCGTTCTAAGCGGCATTGTTTCATACGGTTTACGAGCATAATATTTTCTTCCATAACCTACCCCACCTCCTAATTTATATACCTATGATTCCTGCCAATACCATGCCATGCATCATACAGGCAACAGCCATAGACATTAGATACTTTCCATGTAGTACTAAGATGGCCAGTATCGTATCACACCAAATAATCCCCATCGCCGCTATAGAAACGACTAAAACCGGGTTCTCCAGCCCATAGGTCGTGCCGGGCAAAAAGGCCAGGCGCACGCCGCCGGCTAATAAAACGATGCACGCAATGATACATTCCAGTGTAAGAAACGTACATAACGGCCCGGCACGCTTTTCATAGCAGTAAAACATAGGACTCACTCCTTCCCTTTGTATTCCAATAATAACTATCAAGGTTCATCCCCACATTCATGGGGCAGCTATTACGTTATTCCATATTACCTTGTATACACGAGGCACATCCCCGCTCAGACGGAGCAACGGCAGTGATATATTACGCTTGCATTACTGCAAGGGTCTATTCCCATATTCATGGGACATGATACTCGGTGGCACATCGTAGATTCTCTGCGAAGGCCTATCCCCACGAACGTGAGGCAAGTTAAAAAATATATTGCCGATACTGGGATTATTTAGGTGTATCTCCGCAAATACGGAGCAGATTTTGTGCAATACATAGTCAATGTTGCCCATCCAGGTTCATTCCCGCACACACGGGACAGATATTGCTAAAATGGCTAAATAAAGCTGTTTTAAGTGGGAACCTATCTTTCAGGTTACCTTAATATATGATGAATTGCAACTTTTAGTGCGACACTCGTAATTCATGTACAAGTACCTCAAA
>UQHB01000004.1 GCA_900540735.1 uncultured Megasphaera sp.
TCATAAAAAGTACCCCCTTTAACTGGTGTGTCCAGTAAAGGGGGTACATATCATTAAGGTTCTTTTTTTTGCATAATACCTCATTTTCCGACCATAGCAGTAGAACCAATCGGCGTAGCATAGACAGTGACGGTACTACGCGCAAAGGCAGGCTGTCCGGTAAGACGGCGATAAATGACGCGGCACAGACCGGCGGAAATGGGCAAGCTTTTCGGTTGGCACATGAAGGCCCACAGCAATTCCGATTCAAATTGGCTCAATTCGATGCAACGAGTTTTCATAATTGTCATCCCTTTGTGGTATGTGAGAATAGCAGAACTGGTAATCTTAGACTAGTTATCAATGTAATTGTACTATACCTCCTTTCGTTTTACAAGAAAAGAAGCGTCGAGAATAGTAGATTTTACATCTTGAGGCTGATATACTGTAACAGTAGAGACTAAAGGAGGTCTTTAGATGATACAAAACATAGTGGCCGTAGCCATTGGCGGCGGTGTCGGTGCAGTGTTGCGTTATTTGGTGACGGTCTTTGCCAATTTGCACGGCGGCATTATTTTCCCATACGGTACGGTCTTAGTGAATACGATTGGTTCCTTTTTTATTAGTTTGCTCATGATGTATTTTGCAGCCCACACATCTCTTCCGGGAGCGGTTAAATTATTTGCTGTTACTGGGATTTTAGGGGGCTTTACGACTTTTTCGACATTTAACATGGAACTCCTGACCTTTGTTCGTTCTGGTGAAATGACTTTTGCTTTTCTCTATGGTGGACTTAATGTCATTGGTGCGTTTATTTGCTGCTGGATAGGCATTATCTTAGGGGAACAGCTCTGGTAGTTTGTGATTCGCACGTGTCGTCATGCCCTATTTATGCTATAATACAAGAATAGCACTAAGTGAGGAGTGATACGATGAGTATTGGCAGACAGCAAGTGATGTTACCTCGTTTTTTCTCGATGACAGATGCAAAACCGATGGCCCTCATTCATCGTGATTACAGCAGTGACGTGCAGGCTTATTTTCACCGCTTATTTCCGCGTCGTCAATGGAAGGTCTTCCGTGATATTTCGGCCAATCCTTTGCCTATTGATGTGGAATTGCTCTATCCGACCGTGGAAGAGCCCTTTTATTTGCTCCATACCATGGGCATGAGTGCTATTCCCATGACCTATCCAACGGGTGATGCGACGCAGCAACGGGAAGTGTATAGCGAATTATGTCTTATGCTCTCGTCAACGTGGCCTTTTCGCCAGATGACGCTCGATGATAGCGGAGCGTGGCCTATTTGGCTCTTAATGGAGCTCGGCCGCTTTCCTCATGTTCATCATATTTGGATGTCTTATGGCTTTGTCTTGCCCAATGGGGAACAGAGCGAACCTTTTTCGCCTATGACAAAACTCAGTGGTGTCGTCATGGTGCAGTTTGAAGGGGAGCTAGGGGAAATGACCATGCATGATGGCACCGTAGTAAATTTACTGATGCCTGTCCTGCTTTATAAAAACGAAGTAGCCTTATGTGATAGTCTCGGCGTAGATGCCGTAGTAGATCGTATTTTAGAAAGCAATAACGGGTCCTTTTTGCTCGATATGAAGCGCCCTCCTATTAAGGAGGCCAGAGCCAAAGGGCGGTGACGAAAGGAGAGAGGCTCGATGATTACTAGCGATTCGGTCATCGTTCCTGAGAGTCCGGAACAAGCATACCGGTTATACAAAAACGAGCCGTCAGCAGTATTACTTGCAGGCTCGCAAGGATTGAAATATAGAAAAGAACATTATGATGTAGCCATTGATTTATCGAAAGTAGGGCTCCAAGGCGTAGAAGACAGGGGCGATGAAATTTCTATCGGCGCGTTGACGAAATTGTCGGCTGTCGCCAAATCTCCTTTAGTAAAAGCCTTGGCTGGCGGTGCGATTAGCCAGTGCATCAACGACATTCAAGATAAAATGGTATTACAAGCTGGGACGATTGGTGGTGTCATTGCGGCGAAAGAACCATTTTCCGTGCTCTTACCGATTTTATTGTCCCTCCATGTAGATGTAGAATTACAAGATAAAGGGCGCATGGATTTGCAAGATTATCTGTCTTGCCCGCCTATGCGTGAAATGATTCGCTCCATTAATATTGCCAAAGAAGTAGTTTTTACAGCGTATAAAGCATGCCGCGCTTTGCCTACAGATGAACCGTATTTAATTGGTGCTGTATCATGCTCTGAAGATGCTTGGGTCGTCACCGTTGGCGGTCGTCCCGGCATGGCGGCGATTGCTGAAAATGCCAGTGCAGAATTGACGGAAAAAGGTCTTTCTGTACGAGAAAACGTGGCTCATTTGGCAAGTGAAGAATTGGAATTTGGTAATTTTGGCCCGTGCTCGGAAGCAGAACGGCGCAAGCTGACGCTGGAAATGATGCGGGACCTTATTAAGAAAGCTTGGAAAGGCCATAGTCGTCAATTAGAAGGAAAATAAGGAGGCTGTATTATGTTTGAAGATAAACGGTGGCGCCGGTTGTTACGCCCTGGAATTACAGTCATTGTCGGAGCTGGCGGTAAGACGACAGTTCTCGAACGGTTAGGAACATACGGTCATAGCAGTAATTTACCGATAATGGTGAGCAGTACGGTCCCCATGGACAGCGAACGGGTCGATAATGTCGAACCATTTGACGTCATTTGCACCGATGATTTTGCTAAAGGCGAAGACTTTTGTGCGTCCCGTATTGCTGAAGGCCATGTCCCGGCTTGGTTTAAAGGCTTAGACGATAAAGATAGATATATCGGCTTAGACCCACAGACCATTGATAAACTCAAACAACGCCATCCGGCTTGGTACATCCTCGTCGAATGTGACGAATCAAAGCATAAATGGCTCAAGGCCCCCCAGCCTGATGACGTGCCCTTGCCTAATGACTGCGATATGGTCATTGGTGTCCTCAATTTACAAATGCTCGGCAATGCCCTTATCCCGGAAAAGGTCGAAGGCATCGAAACGGCATCGGTCATTATGGACCGAGCCCCTGGCGCAGTAGTAACACCGGTACTCTTAGCGAAATTGATCAAACATCCGCGCGGCATGTTCCGCGGTACGCAATGTGTGAAAGTCCTTTTCTGCACAGGCTATAATGCAGTACAGCATCGGATGACAGAAGCCCTTCTTGATGATTTAGAAGATTTCAATTTAACGGCTAGTGTCTTAGCCGACGGCTATCGGGAAACTTGCTCGATTCGCCAGTACGTGTATTACGGAAATACGAAGGGAACACAAATTTAAGCACCATGAAACAAGGAAACAAAAAAATTATCCTCGGCTGGCTGGTCGTACTCATCTTGGGCGTTGCAGGCATGTTCTTGCACCATTATAATGCTGCTGTAGCAGAAGAGTTTCATCCTTTTGCTGCAGCCCAGCCGCAAGAGCCTGAGGAAACGGCACCTGACGTAGCCTTTATTGGCGATGATTTCTCATTGCCAGATGTCAACGATTACCGCCCTGTATATGACAAATACACGACGAAACAGCGTCAGGACAAAGGCTTGCCAACGTCATATGGTGGCAAACGCGCCTATTATTACGGCGACCACGTGGCGTACTTAACCTTTGATGATGGCCCAAATGAAGCAAATACGATGAAAATCTTGTCTATTTTAAAAGAAGAACAGATTCACGCAACCTTCTTTCTTGTTGGCCAAAATGTAGAACGCTATCCAGACGTAGTCAAAGCGATTTACCAGTCAGGAAATGCCATCGGCATTCATTCGTACAGTCATGATTATAAGAAAGTCTATGCGTCACCGGAAGCGTATACGCATGAACTGCTCCAGACTGAAGAGTTGATTTACAATGCCATTGGCGTGCGACCTATTATTTCCCGTGCTCCCGGTGGCACGTCTGGTCATTTTACGCCCGCTTTTTGGTCGGCTCTCCAGCAGATTGGCTACTTAGAAGTCGGTTGGAATGCCTTGACCGGTGATGCTGACGGCACAGCAAAAACGCCGCAGCAAGCCGTCGATAATCTTCGTAAGCAGCTCCAATTACGGCCCTATTTAAATTCTCATCTCGTCGTCTTAATGCACGATGCGTCAGGTCATGAAGCGACAGTCGAAGCGTTGCCGCAAATTATTAAGCTCCTTAAAGATAACGGCTATACGTTCCGCGTCGTCAATAGTTCTGTGCCGCCGTGCTGGTAAAAGTAGAAAAAATTAAATGCCGTTTCTCATCAGAGAAGCGGCATTTGTTGTTATATGTTTGCTTTTTGTGGCATAATCTCGTATACTATTACTCCTGGTGAGTTTCCTCACCTGGGACAGTCTTGGTGTAACTGACTTTTCCTCCTTGATAGGAGGTGATTAGAATGAGTGTATTTGAAGCATTAACGCTGATGATTGCTTTTGCCACCTTAGTGGTTCTAATCATTTCAGAATGCAGACGGAAATAGTGTAAACTAGAATTCGTTGCACGCATGAAAAAAAGCCATGCGTAGCACGGCTCCTCTTCAAGTTAGTTTAGTTTGAGAGGAGAGCCAGTGCACCACCAAGCTGTTCCTCTTTTTTGTATTATACGCTATGCTACCATATTTAGCAAGTTGTGACTTCCCATTGTAATAGTAAAAATAATTATAAAATAAAATAATTTGTTTTAAAGTATAAGGAGAATAAGAGCCGCAGAAAGAGGAGCATATCATTTTTTGCAATCCTTGTTTGGAGTATTGAGAGAAAAAATCGGTTCTTGACAAAATACTTTCACCTAGTATACAATGGCAACAATAAATTTTTAAGCCAGCTTTTCTAGAAAGGAAGTATGCCCTTATGTTAAACCAAGTCTCCGTTTTTGCAGAAAACAAGAAAGGCGCTCTACATCGCTTGACCTCAGTCTTAGCCAAAGCCAATATCAACATGTACACCATGGTCTCCAATGATAGTGCTGAATACGGTATTATCCGCATCATCGTACCGACCCCGCAAGAAGCACTGCAAGCATTGCAGGATGCAGGCTATCAATGCCGTCTGGATCAGGTCGTAGCTATTGATATGGCTGATACGCCAGGGAGTCTCGACAAGATTTTAGATGATTTGGAAGCAGCCAATGTGAACATCAACTACTTGTACATTTCGTACAATCGTCAGGCTGCAACGCCAGTTGCCATCATGAAGATTACGGAACCGGAAATCGAAGCGTTCCTTACTGGCAAAGGCTACACGCTGGTCAACAATTTTTAACAAGATATGCAAAAAGCAGTCATCTCTTAGGGAGTGACTGCTTTTTTATTGCCTGCCTTAGGCCATGTCGGCAAGGTCGAGGATGAGGCGTTCTGTTTTTTCCCAGCCAAGGCACGGGTCCGTAATGGATTTGCCATACGTGCCTTCACTGATTTTTTGGTTGCCGTCGACGAGGTAGCTTTCAATCATGAGGCCTTTGACGAGGGTATGAATGTCCGGGTTTAAGCGGCGGCTTTGCATAACGTCTTTGGCAATGCGGATTTGTTCGAGATATTTTTTGCCCGAGTTGGCATGGTTCGTATCGACGACGAGAGCCGGATTGACAAGATCCCGTTTGTTGTATGCATCGAGGAGACGCTGAATGTTTTCGTAATGGTAGTTAGGCTGGCTGTTGCCGAATTGATCGACGAAGCCGCGCAGAATGGCATGAGCCAAAGGGTTGCCTTTGGTCCGTACTTCCCAGCCGCGGAAGAGAAATTCTTGCGAATGCTGGGCGGCTTCGATAGAGTTGAGCATGACCGGAATGTCACCGCTCGTCGGATTTTTCATACCCACAGGAATACCGACACCACTGGCAATCATGCGGTGGAGCTGGTCTTCGACAGAGCGCGCACCGACGGCTGCGTAGGACATAAGGTCCGATACGTAGCGATACATTTCGGGGTAGAGAATTTCTTCGGCGCATGTGAAGCCTGTTTCTTTGATGATGCGCGTGTTCATGTTGCGCACAGCAATGATGCCGTCGAGGAGGTTTTCTTTACCTTCCGGGTCGGGCTGGTGGAGCATGCCTTTGTAGCCAATGCCGATGGTCCGGGGTTTGCTCGTATAGACACGGGGAATAATGAAAATTTTATCTTTCACTTTCTCTTGCACCGGTACGAGGCGGTGAATGTAATCGAGTACGGCTTTTTCATTGTCTGCTGAGCACGGACCGATGACGAGGAGAAAGCGGTCGTCTTTGCCGATGATGATATTTTTAATTGCTTCGTCCCGTTCTTTTTTGATTTGACGAACCTTGTCGTCACTAGGGAATTCCGCCATTAGCTCTTGCGGAGACGGCAGGCGGCGGATGAATTCGATTTGCATATCCATAAAATGTTGTCCTCCTTGAGTGTATAGTTGTAGCTGAAGTTAAACTGGTTTGATTGTATAGCATAACGAGAATTTTGTAAATATGGAAATTTTTTAAGTTAAACGTTTAAAGTTTAAAGAAAAATTTACCCTTGACAAACAACTTTGTGAAGGAGTAGAATAAGTACAAGCAATTTTTGAAACTACGACAAAGGAGAACAGAAGTTATGTTGAACACATCTCATATGCAGCATGTAATGGAATATGTCTTTACATACTTTAGCTGGGGCTACTTTTATTTTAGCGCTGGCTATTTTTGCTACGACAAATTCCACATGCATCACCCCATGAGAATACTTCAACGAACTGGACCGATTGCTTGTTAGGAGCGACGGACAGAAGCCACTGTTCATATTGCATTGACGAGACAGGAGCAGGCTCATGAAGAGCTTGCTCCTTTTTTTACGCAAAGGAGACCTGACCATGATTATCGTTTTGAAACCGAATGCCCCACAAGCGTGGGTAGACCAATTACTGCGAGATATTAAAGCCAAAGGGCTGCAAGTCGATATTAGTAAAGGCGTGCGCAAGACCATCCTCGGTCTGGTAGGCAACACGGCTGTCATCGACAGAGACCAGCTCCTTGGCTACGAATACGTCGATGATGTCATCCGTGTCGAAGAGCCGTATAAACGAGCGAGCCGGGCCTTTCATCCAGAAGACACGGTCATCACCGTCGGCAATACGACGATTGGCGGCAAGAAATTAGCCGTCATTGCCGGTCCTTGTTCCGTAGAAACACCGGAACAGATTACAGAAGTGGCACAGGACATTAAAGCTGCTGGTGCTACGATGCTTCGCGGCGGTGCTTTCAAACCGCGCACGTCGCCATACTCTTTCCAAGGTCTCGGTAATAAAGGTCTCGACATGCTCTGCAAGGCTGGTAAAACGGTCGGTCTCCCAGTCGTTACGGAAATTATGTCAGCTGATAAAATTGATGCTTTCCTCGATGATAACGTCGATATTATCCAAATCGGCGCGCGGAACATGCAAAACTTTGATTTGCTCAAAGCTGTCGGCAAGCTCCATAAACCGATTTTGCTCAAACGCGGCTTGTGCGCGACCATTGAAGAATGGCTCATGTCGGCGGAATACATTATGTCTGAAGGCAATCACAACGTCATCCTTTGCGAGCGCGGTATTCGCACCTTTGAAACGTACACACGAAATACACTCGATTTAAGTGCCGTCCTCGCTGTGAAAAAACTCAGCCACTTGCCGGTCATCGTCGACCCAAGCCACGCTGCAGGGAAACGGTGGATGGTCGAAGCCTTAGCGAAAGCGGCCATTGCCGTCGGTGCTGATGGTGTCATGGTGGAAGTCCACAACAACCCGGACAAAGCCTGGTGCGACGGTGCTCAATCGATTACACCACAAATGTTTACAACACTTATGCAGTCCTTACGGCAACTCGCGCCGATTGTAGGACGCACACTATAATTACTACTTGGGGGAAATAATGGATAGCGATTTTTTTAGAGAGAAAACGATAGGCATCTTTGGTCTTGGCCTCATTGGTGGCTCGTATGCTAAAGGGTTACGTAAGATTGGGGCGAAACATATTATAGGTATCGACCAAAATACAGAGACCTTAGCTAAAGCGAAAGCAGACGGCGTCATCGATACGGCGCTGACGACGAGTACAGAAGTGCTAAAGAAAGCCGATTTGATTATCTTCTGTATGCCGGCCAAAGCGATTTTAGCTAGCATCGAAGAAGGAGTACCTTTCTTTAAAGAAGATGTCATTTTAACAGACGTTGCCGGCATAAAAGGTCATATGGCCGAAGATATTCTCGATACCTTGCCCAAAGGTATCGACTTTATTTCCGGTCATCCTATGGCAGGCCGTGAAGGCAGTGGCTATGATATGGCTCAAGCTGAGATTTTCAACAAGGCTAATTACATCATCGTACCAGACGAACGAAATAAGCCGGAAAACATCGACCTTGTTCGTCACTTAGCTTTAGCTCTTGGGTGTGCCCACGTCGTCGAAGTCACGCCGATAGAGCATGATAAACTCATTGCCTATACGAGCAGCTTGCCCCACGTACTGGCGACATCTCTCGTCAATAGTGAAGCCATGAGCGGCCATACGAAATACTTCGTTGCCGGGAGCTTCCGTGACGGCACACGCGTCGCTGACATTAATGCCCCGATGTGGACGACATTATTTATGTCTAATAAAGACAATTTATTATATGAAATCGAACGCTTCCAACAAGCACTCGATAGTTTTAAACACATGCTTGCTGCCGATGATGCAGCAGGCATGACGAAATACTTAGAACAAGCTACAACACGGAGAAGGGAACTCATTCATGAAACGCATACACATTAATTTAGGAAAATATTCCTATGATATTCCCATTGAAAAGGGCCTGTTACAACGAGCTGGCGATTACGTTTGCACCTTGACGAAAGCTAAGACGCTGGCCGTTATTACGGATACATCTGTTGATGCCCTTTATGGAGATACACTCGAACAGTCCTTACGAGACGCTGGGTTCATTGTACGCCGTATGATCGTTCCTGCAGGGGAACAGAGTAAAAACATGGACCAACTGGCTTGGCTTTATCAGCAAATGTCTGATGCCGGCATTACCCGCGGTGATGCAGTCATTACCTTTGGCGGCGGCGTCGTTGGCGACCTCGGCGGCTTTGCAGCGGCAACCTTCCTTAGAGGCATTGCTTTTATCCAGATTCCGACGACTATTATTGCCCAAGTCGATAGTAGTGTCGGCGGCAAAGTCGGTATCGACTTACCGAGTGGCAAGAACCAAGCTGGTGCCTTTTATCAGCCAAAAGGAGTTCTCATTGACCCGGAATTACTAAAGACCTTGCCGAAACGATTCATCCACGATGGTCTCGGCGAAGTCATTAAGTACGGCTGTATTCGCGACGGTGAATTATTCGACCTCTTAGAACAGCTCAATGATGAAACGATTTTTGACCACTGGGAAGAAATCATCTTGCGGTGCTGCAAGACGAAAGCCTATGTTGTCGAACGCGATGAATACGATTTAGGAGAACGCATGATTTTAAACTTTGGTCACACCATTGGCCATGCGATTGAACGATTTTATGGCTACGGTCATTACACGCACGGCGAAGGCGTTGCTGCCGGCATGTCCATGCTCACGGCTATGACCGAGTCGATGGGGCTCACTGAAGCAGGTACGACCGCACGGCTTCGCAAAGTTTTACAGCAATATGGCCTGCCCGTAGAAGTCGATGCCACAGCCGAAGATTTATTACCCTATATGGTGCATGATAAAAAAATGCGTGGCAACCACATGACCTTGATTATTTTAAAATCTATTGGTAATGGCAAATTACTTAGCATTAAACCAGAGGAATTACCGAAGTATATCCGAAGAAAGAGAGAATCCTTATGAATGTAGTCTTAACGCCTACGCAGCTCCACGGTACGGTACAAGTGCCGTCATCGAAAAGCATAGGCCATCGTGATTTAATATGTGCCGCCTTGGCCGAAGGGGAAAGTATTGTCGATAATATTTCACCGTCTCAAGACATTGAAGCGACGTGCAATATCCTTCGCGCACTGGGTGCGAAAATAGAAGAAATCCAGTCGGAACCGCGAGGCCGCGTCGCCTATCGCGTACACGGCGGCCTTTCGCCACAAGGGAAGGACGTCCTTGCCGATGCCGGTGAATCGGGCTCGACACTACGCTTTTTGATTCCCGTTGGCATTGCTAGTGGCAATACCGTAACCTTTGTTGGTCGCGGCAGACTGGCGGATCGACCCTTAACTCCTTATTATAAGATGTTTGAAGAACAAGGCGTGCACTACGAAATGGGAGAAAAGGCCTTACCCTTGACTGTCAATGGGACGCTTAAACCTGAAAAGTACGCCCTTCCCGGTAACGTAAGCTCCCAGTTCTTTACAGGCCTCCTCATGACACTGCCTCTCCTTAATGGCGATTCTCTCTTGCGGAGTACGACACCTCTCGAATCGGCAAGTTACGTCAATATTACCCTCGATTGCTTAGCCCAGCACGGCATTACGATTGAAAAAGAATGGGACGGCTCGTACCGCATTCCAGGCAATCAGAAATATAAAACAGGGAACTTTTCCGTTGAAGGAGACTATTCGCAAGTAGCCTTTTGGCTCGCCGCTGGTCTCATGGGACAGCCTGTTCGTTGCACAGGCCTACGGCGGAATTCTTCGCAAGGCGATGAAGCCATCATCGATATTCTCCGCAGTATGGGCGGCAAACTCGTAGAAAATGATTACATCGAAGCGCGGCCGTCGGCACTGCACGGGCAAGCTATTGACGTAGAAGATTGCCCAGACCTCGTACCGATGCTCACAGCTCTCGCCGCAGTCAGCTCTGGCGTAACCCACATCATTCATGCTGGCCGCGTTCGTCTCAAAGAATGCGATCGCCTCCATGCGATGGCCGTAGAGCTCAATAAATTAGGTGCAGATATTCAAGAAGAACCAGAAGGGCTATTGATTAATGGCGTACCGCGGCTCACTGGTGGTGTCGTCAGCGGCTGGAATGACCACCGCATCGCTATGGCTCTTGGCATTGCATCGCAGTGCTGCACTGGCCCTTTGACTATAGAAGGCGCAGAATGTGTACGGAAATCGTACCCTACATTCTGGGAAGATTTTGTAACACTCGGCGGCATTTGCCAGAAAGAAGGATGATAAAAGATGAGTAATATTTTTGGACATGCCGTAACGATGACGATTTTCGGCGAATCCCACGGCGTAGGTATTGGCATCGTTCTCGACGGCCTCCCAGTAGGCGTAAAAATCGACTTTGACGCAGTTCGTCAGGAAATGGCTCGCCGTGCTCCCGGTAAAGATGCGATTTCTACGGCACGCAGTGAAAAAGATGCCTTTGAAGTACAAAGCGGTATCTTTAATGAATATACGACAGGGGCGCCGCTCTGTTGTGTCATTAAAAATAAAGATCAACGGTCAAAAGACTACAGCCAGTTACGGCACATGATGCGGCCTGGCCATGCTGATTATACCGGAAAGATTCGCTACGACGGCTTTAATGATTATCGTGGTGGTGGTCACTTCTCTGGCCGTATTACAGCACCGCTCGTCTTTGCCGGTGCTATTGCCGCACAGATTTTAGAAGACCGTGGCGTTACCATTGGCTCCCATATTTTACAGATTGCCGATGTCAAAGATACGCCGTTTAATCCTTTAGGGGAAACAGTTACGACCTTGGAAGGATTAAAAAAGGATACGGTACCGACCCTCGATAAGAGTAAAGCCCAGACCATGGTAGAACGGATTATTACAGCAAAAGAAAATGTCGATTCTGTGGGCGGTATTATTGAAGCCATGGCTATAGGCCTCCCAGCTGGCCTTGGGAATCCTTTCTTCGATTCCGTCGAAAGCGTTATTTCCCACATGATCTTTTCCGTCCCGGCGACAAAAGGCATTGAATTTGGCGATGGCTTTGGCCTCGCTTCCATGAAAGGTTCGATGGCAAATGACTCGTTCTACTACGACGAAGAAGGACAGGTCAAGACACGAAACAATCACAACGGCGGTATTAACGGCGGCATTACGAACGGTATGCCTATCGTCTTCCGCGTTGCCATTAAACCGACTGCTTCCATTAGTCAAGAACAACAGACTATTGATACAGATACAAAAGAAAATTGTACACTCCTCGTCAAAGGCCGTCACGACCCGTGCATCGTCCAACGCGCTGTACCGGTCATCGAAGCAGCCACGGCTTGGGCCATCTTAGATGTATGGCAGACGACGCAGCAAGGGCGGTGAGGCCATGGCAGATGACTATACGCTCGTCGCGTGTTTTGGCACACCTGGCTCTTATAGCGATGAAGCTATGCACGCAGCCTTTGCGGGAAAGGCCATAGAAGGACAGTATTACAGCCAGTTTGAAGACGTCGTCCAAGCTGTCGCGTCAGGACAACGGAAATACGGCGTCTTACCTATTGAAAATTCTTCCACTGGCGGCATTACAGAAGTGTATGATTTGATTCACCGTTACGATTGTGTCATTGTTGGCGAACAGTACGTCCGTATTGAGCATAATCTCTTAGTTCTCCCAGGGACGAAAGAAGAAGACATTACGGAAGTCTTTTCCCATCCGCAAGGCCTGGCACAATGCCGGGAGTTTCTCAAGCATCACAGCAACTGGAAACTCCACCCGTATTTTAGCACTTCCCAAAGTGCCCAACACGTAGGGAAATCGCAGAACCCTCACTGGGCGGCTATTGCCAATACACGGGCTGGCGAATTATACGGACTTGACGTGATTGTCTCGCACATTAACGACAATACGACGAACTTTACGCGCTTTTGTGTCATCGCAGCGGAGACGGAAGAACGGCCCGGGACAGATAAGCTTACCATCGTCATTACAGTCAATCACGAACCAGGCGCGCTCTATCACGTACTCGGCCATTTCTTTTATGCCGGTATGAATATGACGCACCTCGAATCACGGCCTATTAAAGGCAAACCGTTTGAATATTTCTTTCACATCGATGTTATGGGCAGTTTACACGACCCAGCAGTGGCCCAAATGCTGACGATGCTGAAAAAACACTGTAAATATTTTAAAGTCTTAGGAAATTATCCAGCAGATAAAGGGGGATTTACCGATGAAATTAGGAGTAATAGGCGCGAAATTAGGACATAGTTGTTCACCAGCAATCCACGAAAAATTCTTCCGTATCATTAACGAATCAGATAAGCACCAATACGGTATCCTCGAAATGGACCGCAACCACGTCGGTAGTGAATTAGAACGGCTCAACAATGAACATTACACCGGTATGAACGTTACCATTCCGTACAAACTCGATGTCATGCCTTTCTTAACAGATATTTCACCAGAAGCACGGACTATTGGTGCCGTCAATACGATTCATGTGACGCCAGAAGGCAGCTTCGGTTACAATACAGATTACGGCGGATTCGGTCGTTCCTTAGACCACGCGGGCATTGCTGTGAAAAATAAACATTACGTCGTCCTTGGTACAGGCGGTTCCGCCCGTGCTATTATTCAGTACCTTGCAGACCACAATGCAGCCAGTATTACCGTCGTCTCCCGTCATCCCCATACGAAACCAGAATTCGATGCATTTTCAAAAGGTACGGACGCACAGCTCATTAATTATCACGATTTAGATGTACTGAAAGGAAAAAATGATGTCCTCGTTAACTGTACGCCAGTAGGGATGTTCCCGAAAATGGATGCATCGCCTATTACAGAAGAAGTAGCAGCTCGTTTCCCAGCCGTCGTTGACCTCATTTACAACCCGAAAGATACAAAAATGCTTCAATACGCTGAAAAACACGGCGCGAAAACCTTGAACGGCATGTTCATGCTCGTTGCCCAAGCGATTGAATCAGAAGAAATTTGGCGGAATCAAAAAATCGATTCTTCCGTTATTGAACAAATTGCTAAGGAGATGGAACATTATTATGAATAATACACAGAATATCATCATTATCGGTATGCCCGGCAGTGGCAAAACAACCTTTGGCAAAGCACTAGCACAGTGCCTAGACCGCCCTTTTATCGATGTTGATGATTTCATTGTGGAACAAGAAGGTAAGACCATTAAAGAATTATTCGCTGTCAGCGAAGATTGCTTCCGCGAAGCCGAAATTCGTTCGAGTAAAGCGCTCGCACAAAAAGAAGGTATCGTCGTTGCCTGTGGTGGCGGTGTCGTTATACGTCATGAAAATATTGATGCCTTCAAAACGACAGGGACGATTATCTTCATTGACCGCGCGCCAGACGATATCGTTACAGACGTAGACGTTTCGACACGGCCCCTTTTAAAAGATGGGAAGCAGAAAGTCTATGATTTATACGACAAACGCATTGCTCTTTATCGCGCGGCAGCAGATAAAGTCGTCAAGAATAATAAACATATTGACGAAGTATTAGATGATTTAGTCGATGTTGTACAATCGTTATAACTAAGCGCAAAAGTACCTTCCCCTTCATGCTGCACTCGCAGTAATTTTTAGTGAAGAGCGCGGAGAATCATCTGCAATGTACCAACTTCGAGCTGGCCCGGAGCGGATGCTTTTTTTGCAGAGCCGAAAGTGAGGGCAGAGCCAAAGATTTCGCCGGAAATACGGCTGATGGCACCGAGTTTACCCATAGACATGGTGATAATCGGTTCATTTGGGTACTGGGATTTGACGTTTTCTGTAGCACTGAGGAGCGTTAATACGTCTTTTGCAGAGTTCGGCATGCAAGCGAGTTTGGCTACGTCTGCGCCGAGTTTTTTCATGCCAATAAGGCGTTCAGAAATTTCATCATAAGACGGTGTTTTGTCGAAGTCATGGTTACTCATGACAACAGTTACGCCGTTTTCTTTCGCGATTTTAATCGTTTCCGCAATTTTGTCGCGGTTACGGAAGTATTCGAGGTCGATAGTGTCGACTTTACCCGTTTTAATAGCGTATTGAATGAGTTCGAAGTAGTAATCTTCCGGAACTTCTAATTCGCCGCCTTCTTCTTTCGTACGGAACGTGTAGAGAAGCGCGCTGTTCGGGAGTTCTTTACGAACGGCTGTGAGAGCTTCGCCAATAGCGTCGAGGCTTGTAACGTCTTTTAAGAAGTCGATGCGAAGTTCAACGACGTCATAGATTTTATCTTGTAAGTACTGGCATTCCTGTACTAATTCGTCAACTGTACGGCCAACGATAGGAACGCAAATTTTAGGCATGCCGTTATCTAAGGCAACATTGCCGATTTTTACCATAATATGTTTCCTCCTAGACGTAAATTAAGCTGCAGGTTTGTCTTTCATAACACTATTGTAACGGACATAGATGATGATTGCAATGATGAAGCCAACGAGAGCGATAGCTGCGTCGAGGCCCATAATGCTGTTGATACCGCTGTCTGCCATGTAGCCCGTAATAACCGGAATGGTGAAGGATGCGATAGAACCAGTCGTGTAGAAAATACCAGTCATAGTTCCTTTGCCTTTCGGGAACATTTCCGTCATCATAACGAGGCCGAGCTGCATAACGCCGCCAGCTGCGGAGAAACCAACGATGAAGGACAATGCCGGAGCGAGTGTGCTCGATGGCATGAAGTAGAGCGCGCCAATAGCAATCGTCGAAATGAAGGTGTAAGCCACGAGGAGCGTAATAGTGCGCACGCCTTTTTTCGTAATGAATGCCGTAAAGAAGACGCAAGCTAAGGAACCGATGGAGTAGTAGCTGATTAAGGAACGAGCTGCCATATCGGTCATCTGAGCAACAGCGACACCGTATTTCGTGAGCCACTGGCTAATGAGATAGAACGTAGCCTGCGAAATGTAGCCGTAAATAACGAAGCAAATGCCTTCGAGATACCATTTGGATTTCGGTACCCATGTAGCAGCGGCAGCACTGAGGCCTTCTTCTTTTGCTTCCTGTACAGGATTCATGGACGGGAAGGAGAATTTCATGATGAGCGGGATGTTTAAGAGTAAAATCACACCAGCTACGATGAAGGACCAGCCGTACCATAAGTGCATGGAAAGAAGAATACCGATAAAGAGCGGCAAGACGAACTGACCAGCAGAGACAAAGGCTTTGATTAAAACCGTTGCCGTACTAGCACTGTTCGGGTTTGCTTCGATAAGAGCCGGGTACGTACCAGCATCGAGGAAGGAGTTTGCAATCCCGGCGAGAATACCGAAGACGCACGCTACTGTCGATGTCGGGCTGAGGAGAATGCCTGCAAAGAAGGCGATATACGTTACCATACCCAAGAGGACGAAGGGTTTCCGGCCATATTTATCGGATAATTTACCAGAGACAAAGAGGACAATAAGACGGCCAATGCCGAGCATGGAAATAACCCACGCTACGTCAGCAATGGAGCCCCAGCGTTGTGCCAGGGCATCCATGTTCTGTGCCAAAATCAATACGCCAATACCATGTACAAAATAGTTGAGGTACATGCTCAGGCAAAGCGGTTTGTACGATTTGTGTTGTTCCATGAATAGTTCTCCTTTAATATGAAATTGTGTGGGGGAATCTTAGAACAATACGTCGCGGATGAAATCAACAGGCATATCTTTGCCAGTCCAAAGTTTGAATGCAGCAGCACCTTGGTATAACATCATGCCGAGACCGTTGAAGTTTTTGCAACCAACTTCTGTAGCCCATTTGAGGAGTTCTGTTTCGCGCGGAGCATAAACTGTATCCATAACGACGAGGTCCGGACGGAGGTAAGATTTGTCAGGAATAGCGACAACGCCTTCGAGCGGTTTCATGCCGCAAGATGTGGAGTCGATGTAGATGTCAGAGCTATCGAGTTCGGATTTGAGTTTTGCATGGTCTGCGAGGTCATAGAGGTTAACGACGCAATCTGTTTTTTCGCGGAGTTTTTTAACTGTTTCTTCAGCTTTTTCAAAGAAAGCGTCTTTCTGGTTGAAGATGGTGAGTTCACGAACGCCGTCGAGAGCAGCCTGAACCTGAATAGCTGTAGCAGCGCCGCCAGCACCGATAACAGTCATTTTTTTGCCGACATATTCAACGCCTTCTGCTTTGAGGGCCTGCATAGCGCCTGTGCCGTCTGTAATCGTACCCGTCAAGACGCCGTTGTCGTTAACGACAGTGTTGCAAGCACCGACGATTTCAGCAACTGGTGTTAATTTATCGAGGTACTGCGTAATCGGCCCTTTATTCGGCATGGAAACGTTCCAGCCGCGAACTTTCATGGCGCGAAGGCCTTTTACTGTATCTTCGAGAGTGGAGTTGTCTACTTCAAAGCAAACATACACATAGTCTAAGCCTAATTTTTTGAATGCTTCGTTGTGCATTGTCGGGGACATGCTGTGACGAATCGGATATGCGATTAAGCCGATTAATTCGGTATGTCCTGTAACACGTTCTGTAACTGCGATTTTACC
Source organism: uncultured Megasphaera sp. (assembly GCA_900540735.1). Taxonomy (GTDB): domain Bacteria; phylum Bacillota; class Negativicutes; order Veillonellales; family Megasphaeraceae; genus Megasphaera. Next base: position 17,234 of record UQHB01000004.1, read on the forward strand.
CATGATAGAATCCTCCTAAATTGTGTAAATAATGTATTGTGTAAATTTTCACTTTGCTTGGCATAGTGCGCACAAGCATCATGGTATATATTCACTCGACCTAGTGTGGGGCTAGGTCGAGTGGGTATATCTTGCTTTCGTGACTAAGAATTAGTCATCAAATCCGCCAATCATATCGATTGTTGCGATAATGTTGCGGCCATCTTCTGTGCCATGAATAATCTGGCCCGTTTTCTTGCTGTTGCCAAGATTGCAGAACGGAATGCCTTGTTCTTCGGCATAAGTCTGGAACGGGTTATCTTTCGGAATATCCGGAACGAGGCCCATGCAGATGAAGCCATAGTCGAAAGGATATTCAGCAGAAACGCCGTTATGAGCTGCAATAAATTTGTCTGGGCAAACTTTTTGCAGTGCTGTGCCAAGATGCATATCGACTGGATGTTTTTTAAATAATTCTTTGAATGTCGATTTGGAAACGATATCTGCATCTTTACCGAAGGACGGCATCATTTCGATCATAGCAACGTCAGCTTTACGGAGCGTGAAGAATTCTGCTACGTCAAGGCCAACGGCGCCGCAGCCGATAATGACGACTTTTTTGCCTTCTGCGTTCTGTTCAAAGTACGGGATGTTATCCATGAAACCGTAGATGGATTTGATGTTCGTGCCTTCGACGTCTGTTAATTCTTTCAGACCTTCAATCGGCGGTAACATCGGTTTAGAGCCTGTAGCAGCGTAGAGAATGTCCGGTTTTAATTCAGAGAGCATTTCTTTCGTTGCTGTCGTGTTTAATTTTATCGTTAAGTTTGGGAGATGTTTAGCCCGGTTTTCAAGGTATGCCGGGAAATCTTCGATACGGCTCTTTTCAGGGAAACGAGCAATTTTGCGAGCAAGACCGCCAACTTCGCCTTCCCGTTCGAGAAGGGTAACACGACAGCCTACTTCTGCAGCAGTGCAAGCCGTTTCAAGACCGGCTGTACCACCGCCGATGACGACAACGTGAATGTCTTTCGTGACTTTCGTCTTCTTGTAGCCTTCGCCGCCTGTAACGTTCGGGTTGACAGTACAGCGGATTGGCTGGGATTTAGCAATACGATGGTCTGCGCAGCCGATGTTGCAGCTAATGCATTTACGGATGCAAGCCACGTTGCCGAGCTGTGCTTTACGAACCCAATCCGGATCTGCGATTAAGCCGCGGCCAATAGCGATAAGGTCTGTTTTACCAGCAGCAATCGTGTCTTCAGCAACTTGAGGGTTACGGAAGTTACCGGAAATGATGACCGGTTTGCCAAACTTTTCTTTAACTGCTTGAGAAAGATAAGCTCTCCAGCCGTCTGGTAAATCACATTTATCAATCTGGTACTGAATGAAATCATTCACAGCTGCGGAAACGTTGATGATATCGACTTCTGGCTGAATGTATTCCAATAATTTTAACGTATCGTCGAGGGTATTGCCGCCTTCGATGAATTCGTCAGCAGAAATACGGAAGGAAATAGGAACCCAACGACCGACTTTTTCGCGAACTGCTTCGACAACGAGGCGAGCGAAGCGAGCGCGGTTTTCGTAAGAGCCGCCAAATTCATCTGTCCGTTTGTTGTAAAGGGGCGAGAGGAACTGGTCGAGCAAATACGAATGGCCACCATGGATTTCGACCATATCGAAACCAGCTTGGATAGCTCGTTCAGCTGCTTCTGCATACTTCTGCACGATGTTCAAGATTTCCTGCTTTGTTAAAGGACGAGGTGCGGGATTTCCTGCTTTCGATGGTACAGAAGAGGACGAAACGGATTGGAGACCAGCAAGGCGTTCTGGGTATGCAGAAGCACCAGCGTGGTTGAGCTGAATCGATGCGAGAGCACCGTATTTATGAATCCGTTCTGTCAATTCATATAAGCCAGGCATGAACTGCTTGCCGTCGATGCGGAGCTGTTTCGTGCCGTTCGTTGCGAGGGGGTAATCAATACAAGCGTTTTCGACCGTAATGAGAGCTGTGCCGCCGCGAGCGCGCAGGCCGTAGTAGTTCTTCATTTCTTCCGAAACTTCACCAGTGAAAGTTGCTAAGTTCGAACCCATAGGGGGCATAATAATGCGATTTCTAAAAGTCGTGCGTTTAACCGTCAATGGTTCAAAAATGTGTGGGAACTTCTGATTCATTGAACGTTCTTCCTCCTTCAATCTCTTACGTTTTATCTTGTGAAAAAACCAACTAATCTCTTCGTTTCATGGACAGTATACAAAAGAAAAACTAATAGCACAATTTCCTAAAAATGATAAAATTAGTTAAAAAAAACTATTAAATGTGATACAATGAAGGCATACAAAGCAGGTCTTTCTATGAGTAAAGGACAACTATCGTAGTTAAGGAAATGCTAAAAATGGCTCTATTAAGCCAATTTTGTATTGGATATACGAACTATTCAACTGCATGTGAAACGTTGCACCTTGTAGAAAAATAATAGAAAAATTTGTTTGAATTAATAGTAAAAATGATAATAGTAAGAGAAATACGTTACATATATGCTATAAAAGCATAAAAGAGGAGATCATTATGAACTTACGTCAACTTCAATACTTCATTACTTTAGCAGAGACAGAACATTATCGTCGTGCTGCAGAAGAACTTTTTATTACCGAGCCTAGTTTGAATCGAGCCATTCGGGAATTAGAAAAGGAATTAGGTATTCAGCTCTTTGAAAAACGGGGTCGCAATATTTTCTTGACGAAATACGGCCACATCTTTTTGCCTTACGTCAAGCATTCCCTAGCAGAGCTCGATAAAGGTGTCGACGTCATGAAAGCCTATACGCGGCCAGACCAAGGGACGATTTCTTTAGGCTTCGTCTATACCATGGGCTATACGCTCGTGCCGGAAATGATTACGCAGTTCCAGCATATTCCAGGTAATGAAAACATTTCCTTTGACTTTCATCAAGGGACGACGACGACCCTCATTCGCAATTTGAAAGAAGATAAGCTCGATGTTATTTTCTGCTCGTCTGTACAAAACGAAAGTGAGTTAGTCTTTTATCCTATTGCTGAAGAAGAACTCGTCGTCGCTGTGCCGAAAGGACATCCCCTTAGTAATCGTGGCTCCGTATCGCTGAAAGAGCTAGAGCCGTATCCGTTTATTTCGTTTAATAAGAGCAGTGGCCTGTATACGATGATTTCAAACATTATGGAGAAAGCCGATGCCCACCCGCGTGTAGTCTGCCATATGGAAGAAGATAATGCTATGGCTGGGTTCGTTGCAGCTGGGTACGGTGTCGCTGTTATTCCTGATTTCTATACGCTTCGCTGTTATAATCTCGACCGTATTCCTATTGCCGACTCCTTTGAGCGGCGCTATCTATTCATGGCCATTCAAAAGCAAGCGAATATTTTGCCTGTTGTCGACCGCTTCCGTAACTTCGTCTTATCCCGCTGGCAGCGCGGCAGCAGCCAGACGATGTAATCTTATATTGCAATACAAAAAAGAGATGTCCGAAGACATCTCTTTTTTGTATATGGATGGGTATGAGATTAGGCTTTTGATTCAATACGGTGAATGTCGCCGACGAGGAAGAGAAGGGAGCAAACACCGATAGCGGCAATGGCACTGACGAAGACCATAGTGCCGACGAAAGTTCCTGTCATATCGACGATGATACCGATGACGATTGGCGTAATGATACCGGCCATGTTACCCATGAAGTTGAAGACGCCGCCAGCAAGACCGACGGATTTAGCTGGTGCAATATCACCGACAGTACTCCAAATGATAGCTGCCATACCTTGGCCAAAGAAGGCAATAGTCATAATAGAAATAACAGCATTGAGGGAATCAACGTAGTTCGCCCCCATAATAGTCATAGAGCAAATGAGGCCGCAAATAATCGGCGTTTTCCGTGCTTTCGAAAGAGATGCACCGCTTTTTAACATCTGGTCCGACCAGTAACCGCCGAGGAGCACGCCAAAAAGGGCGCCAATATAAGGAATAACAGCGTAAATCCCTGCTTTTAAGAGAGGGAGATTTTTCGCCATGACGAGATACGTCGGGAACCACGTGAGGAAGAAGAACATCGTACTCGTATTGGCAAATTGACCTAAGTAAATGCCGAGGAGCTGGCGATGTTTGAATAATTCCGTAACTTGCGCGAGTGTAACTTTTTCTTTCTTCGGCGCATTGACGGCAAGGCCACCGCCAGCTTGAATGTATTCTAATTCAGATGTATTGACACCGCTGCATTCGCCTGGGTCGCGATAGAGGAAATACCAGAAGACGCAGGCAATGATACCAATAATCCCTGTGACGTGGAAGATTTCATGCCAGCCATAGGTATCGAGAATCCAGAATAAAACAGGTGTTAAAAAGGCAAGGCCAATGAATTCGCCAGCTGTATAGATGGAGGTGGCTGTTGCCCGTTCGTGACTAGGAAACCACGTCGCAACGACACGGCTATTGGTCGGAAAGGCCGGTGCTTCCGCCATGCCGATAGCAAAGCGGAGACCGAATAAGGTCTGGAAATGATGCGTAAAGCCTACGAGAACTGTAAATAATGACCATAAGAAGAGAGAGACTGTGTAGGCAATACGAGAACCGACGCGTTCAATGAACCAGCCGCCGGGAATCTGCATGAGGCCGTAAGCCCAAGAGAAAGCCGAAAAGAGGAGGCCCATCGTCGACGCACTAAAGCCGAGTTCAGCACTCATACTCGGTGCGGCAACGGCCATATTCGTGCGGTCCAAATAGTTAATGGCTGTCAAAATGAAGAGTAGAAAGAGCATAAACCAACGTTTTTTTGTTCGCTTTTTAGAAGGGTTTCTAGGTACATTCATAGGTATTTTCTCCTTATCTTTGTGCTATTATTCACTTGAAAATATATGGGGAATACTAGCTTCGACATCATTGTATACAGTTAGAACACAATGCACCATTATATTTTTCTTAGTTAATTAGTGTTATTTAGCTATTAATCATAAGGAGTTGGCGGGAAAGTGTAGGAATCGAACCTACCTAAGAAGCTCTTAACTCCTCATACTGGTTTTGAAGACCAGAGGGCACACCAGAACCCGTACTCCCCCATATAGTTACACATATAATATACTATATATGTAACTATATGAAAAGAGGATTACTGGTGGATAGCTAATAGTTTTTCTACAAGCGGTTTGTATTGGGTATATTTTTCTTCTAGTTCTGGCTCCGTGTAATGGTAGTACTGTGGTGAGTCTTTGAGCTGCTGGAAATGGCGTAACATAAGTTGATGGAGCATATCGTTTAAGATACCGTAGAACGGCTGCAGCCCTTCTGGTGTATAGAGGGGATTTTTTTTGAAGAATCCCGTGCGCATATTAGAATAGAAAGAAATGTTTAATTCGCCTGCATCTAACTCATTAGAGGTCATGTCCAGCAGGCCAATGGTAATGGCCGGATTCTTTTTAATAATAGCTAAGGCCGAATCAATATGGGCTAACCGTTCAGCAGGACTCATGGTGTATTGAATTTCGGTTAAATCGATATGTCCTGATTCAATGTACCGCAAGAGGGACGAAGTCGGTACGACCATATCGATATGGGCTTTGTCCAGGAGTTCTGCCCACGTAATACGGAGCCGTTCAATGGCGAATATCTTTTCAGCTGGTCCATGGGCCATAATATCTTGGAAAACAGACGATGGTAATAAGTATTCAATGCCATTGGTCAGGAAGAAGAAAAAGTCCCGCGTCGTATAGAAGCTCGTCCGCGATGTACCTGTATTCCATGGCGAAGCGAGCGGTGCCATTAAGGGATGGAGCGTCGTTTTAGGCAGGCTGACCTTTTCATAGAGTGATTGCACTGCTGGGAGTGAATCAATATAGGTGCAGAATAAGAAGCTCTGTCCTTTCATGAGGCCATAGTGGAGGGCAAACATGTCTTTGACGACGATAATGTGGGCATCGTCCATTTCTTCTATATTATAAAAGGTAAATTCCCACGACAAATGAGCGTTTAAAATACGGTACAAATAGGTTATATATTGCGGTTCCCGTTGTAATCTAACCATATCGAGGCCGACATGAATCGAAACGGGAGCCGTCGGTGCCGCCTTGTCCATAAAGCCCCAGAAATTAGCATCGTAGAGCGTACAAAATTCGCTGCTAATGAGCCATTCTTGGGGCTTCGTTTGGCTGTGCAACTGCGGTTCAATCGTATCGGCAAAGAATTGAGCCATATTGTGCTGGCCTGTAATGATGCGGACAGCAGATTTTGTTTCTGCCATAGGTTGCTGCTTTTGTTGAAGCGAGGCGCGGTAGGCATTACTTAAGTACTGACTTAGGGCAGAGGGCAATTCGTCTGGTGTCGTTTCTAAAGAAAAGGCCGTGCAACAGTCCGTAAATGTTTCTTGCCGCATAATGGCTGTAGCAAAGTATGCGCCTAAGTCGTCATTGATGCGTTCAATTGCTCGTGATGACGGTAATTTACTGCCATGGCTCCATTTGCTAATATACGAAACGTCGTAACCAATATAGGCAGCAATATATTTTGATTTTGACTTTGTGAATTTTATTAGTTTTTTTAGAGCTAATCCATAATTTTCCATAGGAAAATTCAAATCCTTCCTAAAATTTTTATATTAACTAAAAATATAAAAATATCCTGTATAAACCTTATTGTATCATACGTTATACGTAGTGAAAACTATATATATTCTTGTTTTCCTATAATTTTTCAACTTGACGTCAACCTTTCGTCAAGTTGTCCTGTTTTCTTCATGCGGTCAAACTCGTAAGATATAGGCAAGCTCAAGGGAGCAAGCAGGAGGTGAATGAAAGGTGAAAGAAGTATTTGTCTTTCCGTTACAACAACATAAAGGAGCACCATCCATTCCGTGCGTACGTCCTGGTGCTGTTGTAAAACGCGGTGCGTGCATCGCGAAACAACCTGATGATGCTCTAGGGAGCAATATTTTTTCAAGTATTGATGGCACGGTCTTAGCTGTGAATGACAGAGAAATCCGCATTGGTGCAGACCCGGTGCAGCATGAGGGATATATTCCCTTAACGGCTGCAACACCGCTCGGCTTAATCAAAGAAGCAGGCATTGTCGGCTTAGGCGGTGCAGGATTTCCGACCTATGCTAAGCTCAATACGACCTTAGAGACTGGCGGCATCGTCATTGCTAATGCGGCAGAATGTGAACCTATTCTGGGGCATAACATTAAGGCTATTGAACGGAATCCGAAACAGTTACTGCGAGGCCTCGAAATCGTCATGCAACTCGTTCATGTTGACAAAGGGGTCATTGCCATTAAGGCTACCCACGGCGATGCCATTCGCGCGTTGCAACAGGTAATGGATGATGATGCCATTACGTTACATTTACTGCCGAATATGTATCCTGTTGGCGATAGCCGGGCTGTCGTCCACGAAGTTACAGGAACCCTGTTGCCACTAGAACATAAACCGCACGCAGCGAATGCGATTGTCATCAATTCCGAGTCCCTGTGCCGCATTGAAGAAGCAGTAGACCACAAAAAGCCTTTTATTGATAAGGACTTAACTGTTGCCGGGAAAGTCGAAGGCCAACTGATTCAGACCTTTCATAATGTACCTCTTGGGAAGATGGTACGGAATGTCTTAGCTGAAGCAGGCGGTCTCCAGTCAGACTACGGGGAACTGATTATGGATGGCCCTTTTATGGGACATCGGACGACCTTAGATGCACCGATTGTCAAGACGACTGGCGGCATCATTGCAACAGAAGAATTTATGCACGGGCCAGAAAAAATTGGCCTTCTCGTTTGTGCGTGCGGCGGTGACCAGAAACGGTTACAGCAAATTGCTGATTCGATGGGCTCAAAAGTAGTCGATGTAGAATTTTGCAAACAAGCACACATGACGAAACGAGGCATTTTAAAATGTGATAATCCGGGCCATTGTCCAGGGCAAGTGGAAAAGGTAATGGCCATTAAAAAGGCTGGAGCAGAAGGGGTGCTCATTAGTAATTGCATGGATTGTACGAACACGGTCATGTCGTGTGCGCCAAAGATGCATTTACCGGTCTATCATTGTACAGACGGAGCGTTACGTGCAGTAAATCACAAATTAATCCGTCGATTACATCGGTAATATTAGTATTTATATATAACTATTAATACATTTCAGGGGGAGTGACGTACTATGTCCATGACAAAAGATACATTAGAAAAACACTTAAAAGATCCGGCAGTATTTTGTTGCCGTCGTACGAAAGGGACTGTCATTGGGGCTGATGATTTAGAAGACCCGACCTTATTTGAGGACATGGTCGACGCTGGCTTATTGACCCTAAGTGATGATGGCTTGACGATTGAACAAGTCTTAGGGAGTACACTCTTAGAAGATGTAGAAGCGTTGACACCGGTCAAAGCGAGTGAACTAGATAAAGTCAATGCTATTGCAGAGCCTAAAACGGAAGCTCCGGCTGCGCCGACTACTTCGACAGCAGCACCGGCAGCACCCGTTGCAGGTGGGACCATTCATGTGGATATTGCCAAACTCGAAGGATTATCCTTAGATATTCCAGTCGGAGCTTTGGCTGGTGTAGGACTTCCTAGTGTACCAGCTGCACCAGTTGATACGACGAAGGGCCAGAAAAAAGTCATTCGTACACTCCTTAAACAACACATCAAAATTACAGATGCTGAAATCAGTGACCATACAGCCATTGAAAACGGTAAAATATTCATCGATGGGGCCATTGTCAAAGAAGCCATCAAAGAAGACCCTCTTTGCGTCGACATGTCCATCGATATTATTTACCCGAATCAACGCCATGTATATACCGATACAATTATGGATGTTTGCCCTATTGCAACGAAGGTCGAAGGTGAACTTGGTGAAGGCGTGACGAAAGTCGCCGACGGTGTCGTCTTCATGCTGACAGGTGTTGACGAAGATGGCGTACAGATTCATGAATTTGGCTCATCTGAAGGGTTCTTAGATGAAAAAATGTACTTCGGCCATCCTGGCTGCGCTGACCCAGGAGACCTCATTATTCGCTGCCATGCTGTCATTAAGAGCAAAACCGGCATGACTCGTCCAGGCCCGTTTGCTGCCCATAAATGCGAAGATTATATTATCCAAGCTGTCCGCAATGAATTGAAGACCTATGAAGGTGAAGTCGTCCGTGAAGAAACATGCGAAGACCTCCGTCGTAAAGGGAATCCTCGTGTCGTCTTGATCAAAGAAATTATGGGCCAAGGGGCCATGCATGATAATATCCTTTGCCCGACTGAACCGTGTGGTGTCATTGGTGGTCAGAAAAACGTTGACCTTGGCAACGTGCCGATTGTAATGACACCGAACCAAGTTCGTGACGGTGCTATTCATGCACTCACTTGCATTGGGCCAGCAACGAAAGAAATGACCCGTCATTACATTCGTGAACCTTTAGTAGAAGGATTGGCAAAAGATACAGAACTCGATTTAATTGGTGTCGTCTTCGTCGGTTCGCCTCAGGTTAATGATGAAAAACTTTGGGTTTCTGAACGACTTGGCTCGCTCCTAGAAAGTCTCGATGTGGACGGCTGCATTATTACGACTGAAGGCTTTGGCAACAACCACATCGATTTCATACAGCATATCGGTCAAGCTGGGAAACGGGGCATTCCTGTCGTCGGCGTATCGTTCTGTGCCTATCAGGGCCAGCTCGTTGTGGGCAATCAGTATGCCGATGCCATGGTAGAAGAAAATATGGATCAAGGCGGCTTTGAAAACGACGTTGCCGGTTGCTCTTGTGTAACCCCGGCCGTTGCTATGCGAGCTATTCAAATGCTGAAAAATAAAATGGCTGGTGTAGAAATTTTACCGGCTGAAAAGAAATGGAATAACGATGTTATCAATGCTAATAACAAACTCGTTGGGCTCCCGCCGACGGATTTGCTCGATAAAGGAACGCTCCACTAATGGCGCAGCTTGATTACCAGCTGAACCCGGTGCGCATGGGCGGTGTCGTGACGGCACGGACGGCAGATGATATTAAAATCAATCTCAACGGCCGTCTCGGCGTCCTCCATGTGGACCCTGTACTAGATGCCATGAAAACTGCCTTGCCGGGAGCACAGGTACAGTTTTACTTTAGTTATATGCAAATCGTAGATAATCCCTTAGATTACGACTATTATCCGCTGCGTCATGATGCCGCTATGATGCCCTCCCTCGTCGGTGGGAAACTCGTTGAAGTCAATGACACGGCTGTGAAAGTCCTGGTCGGTGATGACCTCGGCACAATTGCTGTACCGCGGCGCTGGATATTTACGAATGTACCCTTAGCTGTAGGACAAGATGCAGAATTTTATTTAAGTCCTATGGAAAAGTCATGAGGAGGTCTTTAGTATGAGCTTAACAACTGTCGCAGGAATGCGTTCTGAAATATTTGTACCGGTCACACCGAAACCTGTTTTTACGGAATTGAAGAAACCTTTGAGTGAATGCAAAGTCGCCTTTATTACGGCTGGGGGCATTCACAAAAAGAGTCAAGTCCCCTTTAATACATCTGGTGATTTTACGTATCGCACGATTGAAGCCGATACGCCGTCTTCGGAACTCATGGTTACTCATGGAGGTTTTGATAACTCTGATATTAATAAAGATGTTAATGCCATGTTCCCTATTGACCGCTTGCGTGAACTCGTCAAAGAAGGGTTCATTGGCTCCCTTGCACCAGAAACGTATACCTTCATGGGTGGCGGCGGCAATGTCGAAAAATTCCGCAATGAAACAGGCCCGGAAATTGCCAAAAAATTAAAAGCCCAAGGTGTAGATGTCGTCCTTTGTACAGGCGGCTGCGGTACGTGCCATCGGTCGGCGACTATTGTGACACGATGCTGTGAAGCAGAAGGTATGAGTTGTTGTGTCATTGCTGCCTTGCCGCCTATTGCCCGTCAGCAAGGGGCTCCGCGCATTACAGCTCCTCATGTACCGATTGGTTCTAACGCTGGCGAACCGAATAATATTCCTATGCAAATGGCTATTCTCAAAGATTCCCTGGAATGGGTTCGCGATTGCCCTAGCTATAATGCCTTGAAAGTCTTGCCGTACGAATACAGACACAACGTATAATCGGAGGAGGTGCTGTGTATGGGACTAGGACCGAGTACGAAACTGACTACGCTCCACCATTATCAGTGCCCGTTGACACGGCGGCTCTTAGGAGAACAAGACATCGACTTTTGCGGCGTCATCGTCCACGGTGTAGCTGAGCGGTATGATGATAAAATCGAGACGGCTAAGCGAACCGGTGCCCTCGCAGAAGCCCTGGGGCTGGATGGTGCCATCGTGGCCATTGACGGCTGGGGAAATCACCATGTAGACTTTGTGGAAGTGTTGCGTGAGCTAGGCGAACGGCAGATTCCGACGATTGCCTTGAGCTATATTGGCCTTCAAGGACGGCTCGTTTGTACGAATCCCTACGTCGGCACTATTCTCGATGTGAATAAGCATGCCTGTGGCTACGAATCGTGTGTGGTTGGTGACAATACCATCACTGATGATGATGCACGCAAAGCAGTTGGTTTATTGCGGTATAAAATGGGCTTACCAGCGCAGGCAAGACCTGTGCAAGGGCCTGAAACGATACGGCAGCGTCTCGGCATTGCAGCTTACCCTATTTCTGCGATACCGTGGGGTGAGGTGACGGCTTTCGCCGAAAACACGCTCTATATACGGCGTGACATTGGTGCAAAGCATACCTATGATGAGAACCTAATCTCTGCGGTAACGGTACAACTCATTCCGCCAGACCAGCACCATCGCCTTGTCCATAGTAACTTAGATTTTTTTCCGATTGCTGCCAAAGAAGAAGGCTCTCTTGGCGAAGGCATAACGCGGTTGTTGCAGCATGTCACAGTCATGGTAACCGGTGTCGATACAGCAGGTATAGAGCCGAGTAATATTGGCTCCTCTGCAGGGTATTTGGATGAGCACGTGCAGTTTGATCAAGGCGGTACACCGAAGGCAACAGATTATATACTGCATATCCACGTGACTTTTTGCCGTGGTATGAGCACGTCTGCTCGCGCCATTCGGGCTGCACATGCCGTAGCTGATACCATTGTCCAAGACATACGAGAAGCCCTGTTAGCAAGGCCTGATAGGCCGCAGCAGTGTACTATCTACGAAGATGCATCTCGGCCCTTTGCGCCGCACGTAGGATTAGTGAAAATCGTTTCTGCCTTAGGTGCAATGTACGAAACGGCCCTCTATCCGGAGGAACCAGGTGGCTTTATTCATTCTCGCTGTCTCTTAGACGAAGGGTATGGTCCTATCGTCTTAGGAGCAACGGAAGTCCTCGATGGGGCTATTCATTCCTTACTATAATTTTGTCCTAACGCAAATATAACTTCAAAAATTAAGAAATCCAAAAATAAAATATAATTTTATAATTATATTACTTGTAATTCGCAAATACTTGATGTAGTATATACACATCGAAGAAAAAAGTAAAGAAATTTCATATGTTAGCTTATAAACAATGGCGTTTATAGATGTTCTAAATGCCATTGTTTTTTTATATTTTTTTATATTTTATGAAGCTAATGGAATGAGAGGGGTGCATGGTTATGATGTTTACTAATAGTAAGATTAAAAAAGCGATTTTCGTAGGATTAGGTGCTGTCCTTGCTGTTTCTGCCTTAGCTGGCTGCGGTTCGAGTACGACTGGCAGTAGTGATGGTGGTCAGAGTTTAAAAGGGAAAGAATTAAAAGTTGCTACTGGTATTTTTGCTCCGTTCTCATTTAAAGGGGAAGATGGGAAATTACAGGGATTTGATGAAGATTTACTAGATGCCCTTTCGAAGAAATTAGGCTTTACCTATCAAATTACACCGACGGAATACGACAACATGTTCATGTCCGTTGCTAACGGCGATTACGACCTTGGCATGGGCCAGGTTTGCATCACTGATGAACGGAAACAGAAGATGGACTTTACGGAACCATATGCACAAGCAGGGCTGCAGTTTGCTGTACGAAAAGATTCTGGCATTACGAGTCCGGATCAGCTGAAAGGCAAAAAAATTGCCGTTGAAAAAGGCACAGCCTCTCATAAATACGTAACAGAACACTTCAAAGATTCTGAAATCGTCGTCTTCCCACAGATTGCTGCGGCATATCTTGAAGTAGAACAAGGGAAAGCCGATGCGCTCATGCAGGATAAACCAAATGTAGCGTACTATATTAAGAAACATCCTGACGCAAACTTACAACTTATGGGTGATGAAACAGGGAAACTGCCTGATGGCTTTGCCTTACCAAAGAATAGTCCATATAAAGCAGAACTGGATAAAGCGTTGAAAGAATTACAGGATGACGGCACGATTAAGAAACTCGAAGATAAATGGCTTAATGTTTAGTAGTACAATTCATCCCCGTAGAGTATTTTACGGGGATAGTTTTTTAGGGGGGGATAGGCTATGTTCAGCTGGGACAACGTCGGCACGATTGTTAGTGTCATTACCAAAGGGATGATGTGGACCATCATCATTTCCATTAGCAGTATTATCATTGGGTACATCGTAGGCTTGTGCGTCGGCTTTGTACGCGCACGGCACATCCGCTTTTTACAAAATATTGGGGCCTTTTATGTCTGGATCATTCGCAGTACACCAGTCCTCGTACAGGCCTTATACATTTACTTCGTCTTGCCGAAAATGTTTGGCATTCATTTGAGCCACGAAGCAGCCGGTATCATTTGTATTTCCCTTAATGCAGGCGCATATATTTCAGAAATCGTGCGCGGTGCTATATTAGAAGTCCCGAAAGGACAATGGGAAGCTGGCCTTTCTTTAGGCATGACGAAAGCACAAATCGTCTTTAAATTGATTTTCCCTATGGCCTTTAAGACGAGTTTACCGGCCTTGGGAAATCAGTTCATTATTACCGTCAAAGATACATCGATTTTAACCATTATCGGCGTTGCTGAAATGACGTACCAAGCCGGGCAGTACGCATCATCAACTTTTGAATTTGTCGAAAGTTATACGATTTTGGCAACCTTCTATTTAATCCTCATTTCAGTCTTAACCTTTATTATCAATGTCTTTGAACAACGGATGGGAGTGGATGCAAAATGATGAAAGTAGAACATTTAAAGAAACAATATGGCGATAACCTCGTCTTAAATGATATAAACATCGATTTGAAAGATGAAGTCACGTGCATCTTAGGTCCGTCTGGTGCAGGGAAAAGTACCTTCCTCCGTTGTTTAAATCTCCTCGAAATGCCTACAGGCGGTGATATTTTATACCGTGGCAACAGCATTTTGGCACACGACTATGATATTCGTAAAATGCGTGAAGAAGTGTCTATGGTCTTTCAGCATTTTAACTTATTCCCTTTGCGGACAGTCGTCGATAACGTTATGCTTGCTCTCCAATGTGTCAAGCACATGAAGAAGCACGATGCCCACGATATTGCCATGGAAATGCTCAAAGAAGTAGATATGGCTGATAAAGCGGAAAAAATGCCGGATATGCTTTCAGGGGGCCAGCAACAGCGCGTGGCTATTGCCAGAACCTTGGCGATGCAGCCGAAGATGATCCTCTTTGATGAACCGACATCAGCTCTCGACCCAGAATTGGTTGGCGGCGTCCTCGATGTCATGAAACGCTTGGCTGATAAAGGCATGGCCATGGTCATTGTGACACATGAAATGGCTTTTGCCCGTGACGTATCGAATCGGATTATTTTTATGGCTGATAGTAAAGTCCAGGAAGATACGACACCGCAAGAATTTTTTACCCATCCCAAGACTACACGGGCGCAGAATTTCTTAGCGCGCTTCTTATCGTAAGGAGGCGTGGCGTATGGAAAAATTCGTTGTTACCATTAACCGTCAATTCGGCAGTATGGGCCGACCGATTGCGCGCGAAATGGCAGAAAGCCTAAACGTAGAATTTTATGACCGCGACATCATCGAAGCGGCAGCCGCTAAATTGCACATGTCCCTTTCTATTGCGAGCGACCTGGAAGAAACGGCGCAGAAAAATCGCTTTTGGAATATGTGCTTTCCCTTGGGCCACGGCGAAGCGAAGAAACAAGATGAACTCTTTTTAGAACAGCGGAAAATTATTTTAGACTTAGCTGATGCTAAATCCTGTATCATCGTCGGCAGGTGTTCTGATTACACGTTGCGGTGCACGAAAAACGTACTTCGTATCTTCATTTATGCGCCCTATAAAGAACGGCTTAAAAATTGCGTAGAACGGTTGCAAATGGATGAAGCCGCAGCAAAATCTATGATTCGTGATGTCGACAAAGCGCGCGATGCATACCAACTGAAGTACGCCCATTACTTGCCAGGTGATTTTCACCATAACGATTTGCTCATTAACAGCAGTGTTCTTGGCATTGAAGGGACTGCGCAGTACTTGACGGAACTGGTGTTAAAGAAATTTGCGTCAAAACACATTGATGATTGACCAAGGAAACAAAGGCACTAAAGGGGATACATACGAGGGAATGGAGGGAGTTAGATGAAATTTTCGAGAATGCTTACGGCTGTAGACTCACATACGGCTGGCGAAGCAGCGCGCATCATTATCGGTGGTGTGCTTAAGTTTCCCGGCAAGACTATGGCCGAAAAAAAGGAATACTTAGAAACGTACGCAGACGACCTGCGGAAAGCTATTATGCATGAACCACGAGGACATCAGGATATGTTTGGTGCGTTCCTCTGTGAACCAGTCCATCCAGAAGCTGATTACGGTATTATTTTTATGGACACAGGAGGCTATCTCAATATGTGCGGTCATAATACGATTGCTGCCATGACCGCTGCTGTCGAATGTGGCTGGATTGATGTGCCTAAAGGGGCAAGAGACATTCAAGTCGTGCAAGATGCGCCGGCAGGCCTCGTCCACGGTACGGTCCATATGCGCAATGAATACGAAGTAGAATCTGTTTCTTTTGAAAATGTCCCTGCATTCTTGTATAAAGAAAACGTTGCTGTCTATGTGCCGGAATTACAGAAAACCATTCACTGTGATATTTCCTTTGGTGGCAGTTTCTTTGCCATTTTTCCGGCTGCTGAAGTGGGCATTGATATTAATCCCATTGACGGACCGAAGATTTCTAAAATCGGTATGGAAGTACTCCATGTTGTCAATGCGCAAGTCCAGGTACAGCATCCGACCTTGCCTTATATTAAGAGCGTGGACTTAGTGGAAATGTATGGCCCTGCAAAAAGCCCGGATGCAACGTATCAAAATGTCGTCGTCTTTGGCGAAGGCTCTATTGACCGCTCTCCATGCGGTACTGGGACGAGTGCGAAAGTAGCTACACTCTATGCAAAAGGTGAATTAGCCGTTGGTGAACACATTATTTACGAAAGCATTAGCGGCACGAAGTTTAAAGGTGAAGTAGCTCGTACAGTAGACATGCCTAGCGGCTATAAAGCAATCATTCCACGCATTACAGGCTCAGCCTCCATTACGGGCTTTAATACGTTCTTAGTCGACCCGCACGACCCATTAAAAGATGGCTTCTTGTTAGGGGAATAACTTTTATTTGACGCGGACCTACGAGCCAGTATACAATAAGAAGAAAAGGCGATTGTCTTTTCTTCTACTTTGAGGAGGTTAGGAAATGTTAGCTTCAAAATTGTATTGCCCTACGCTGCGTGATGACCCGGCAGAAGCAGATGTAGCAAGTCATAAGTATATGCTCAAAGCCGGCATGTTACGAAAAAATTCAGCAGGCTTTTATTCGTTCTTGCCCTTAGGTCGGCGCGTTGTCCTGAAAATCGAAAATATTGTTCGTGAAGAAATGGATGCCACAGGGGCCCAAGAAATTATGATGCCCATTGTGCAGCCGTCTGAAATCTGGAAAGAATCGGGCCGCTGGGAAGTATACGGTCAGGAAATGTTCAAATTAAAAGACCGTCATGACAATGACTACTGCTTGGCACCGACACACGAAGAATTGATTACGACCTTAGTCCGCAATGAACTTCGGTCGTACAAACAGTTACCGGTTACGCTCTATCAGATACAGAATAAATATCGTGATGAAATCCGTCCTCGTTTTGGCTTGATGCGGAGCCGCGAATTTGTCATGAAAGACGGCTACTCTTTCGATGTCGATAGAGAAGGCATGATTAAGAGTTACGATACGATGTACAAAGCATACGAAAAAATCTTTGACCGTTGCGGCCTTAACTATCGTCCTGTTCTGGCTGATTCCGGTCAGATTGGCGGTAACTACAGCCATGAATTCATGGCCCTTGCTAATTCTGGCGAAGCTGATGTCGTCATTTGTACAGAATGCGGCTTTGCAGCAAACGTCGAAAAAGCAACGCCAAAGAAATTGGACGCACCAGCTGAACCGTTACAAGACATGGAACTCATCGAAACACCGCATTGCGCAACTATCGATGATTTAGTGAAATTTGCTAACGTTCCTATTGAAAAGACCATCAAAGCCGTTGCTTTCGATATTGACGGCAAACTCGTCCTCTGCATGGTACGCGGCGACCACGAAGTCAACGATGTAGCTGTGCAGAATATTGTCGGCGGTAACGACGTTGAACCGGCTAGCGATGAATTAATGACGAAATACGGCCTCGCTCCTGGCTACATGAGCCCGCTCAATGCAAAAGCGCAAGACGAACACTTTACAATCATCGTCGATGAAACGGCTATGGGCGTATATAACGGCATTACTGGTGCAAATAAACCAGGCTACCATTATAAAAACGTTACGCCGTCTCGTGATTTCAAAGACGTAACAGTCGCTACGATTCGCCTCATTACAGAACATGACTGCTGCCCAGAATGCGGTGCTGCTGTCAAACTGACCCAAGGCATTGAAGTCGGTCAGGTCTTTGGCCTGGGCACAAAATATTCCGAAGCTCTCCATGCGACATTCCTCGACAAAAACGGTAAAGCCCAGCCTTTCGTCATGGGCTGCTATGGTGTTGGCGTAACGCGGACCATGGCTGCAGCGATTGAACAGTTCCACGATGATAAAGGTATCATGTGGCCTGTTGCTATTGCACCGTACGAAGTCGCTGTCATTCCTATTAATACGCGTGATGAAGAACTGGTCAACTACGCGATGACCATTTACAATGACCTTTCGAAAGACTCGAAAGAAATCATCTTAGATGATCGTAACGAACGAGCTGGCGTTAAATTTAACGATGCTGACTTAATCGGCTATCCTATTCAAGTCGTCATCGGTAAAGCTACGAAAAACGACCAAACTGTAGAAATCAAAGTCCGTCGTACAGGCGATGTAGAAGTCGTCCCTGTCGATAAAGCTGTTGCACGAGTCCACGAAATCTTAGCAGACCTTCGCGCTAAAAACATGTAATATATACAGACAAGAAAAAGGCTACTACCAACAAGGTAATAGCCTTTTTTGTATGTTACACTAATAGTCTTTGTCTTCTAAGAGGCTTGTCTGGCCAAAGCGCGTGACTAAGTCTTTCCGTTCCATTTTCCACTTCGACGACGCAATGCTGTACGTCGGGTCGTAGTTTGGCGACTGCATGTTTAAAATACCGCAAATAAATTCGTATTCTAAGTCGTTTGTAAAGTATTTATCTTTATTCGCTTTCACGGCCTGGACGACTTCAGGATTACGTTCTTGGTATTCTGGCGATAAATAGGCAAACATAGGAATTCGGAGGACTGTAAAGCTGGCTCCGTCAGGACGACGGCCTACAGACGGGTCGCTGCCATGATCCGAGAAGTAAATCATCGCATCTAAGTGAAGATTTTGCTTTGCATAATCATAGACCTGCGATAAGAACCAGTCTGTGTACAAGACTGTATTATCGAAATCTTTTTCTTGATTGACTGTGTCGTCATTAAACTTCTGGAACTCATCAGGATAGCGGTTGCGGTACTCAATATGGCTGCCCATGATGTGGAGGACGACGAAGTTCTTTTCGTTTGGATTGACTTTTTTCAAGAATTGGAGCAAGGCCCCGTCATACGTCGATTCTTTTAAATCTTGGTCCACCCATTCCGATACATCTGCTGTATGGGCGACGAGACTAATGGGCGTGTCAGCAACGCCTACAGAGCCTTGGTTACTGAACCAATAGGTCTTATAGCCGGCCTTTTTCGCCATATCAATGATGGAAATCGATTGGTTGAACTCTTTATTGTTATAGAAATTCGATTCCGTTAAGGCGTGCTCTAAGACAGGCACGGTGTACCAAACGCAAGAGTAAGCATTCGTGAAGAGTGTGAAGTCAGGATTTTCCTTCATCGACGTCAGCCACGGCGTATTTTGTACGTGGTTTGGGTTGTAGGCGTTCATCAACGTACGCGTTTCGGACTCGCCAATGACGACGATGACCGTGTTCGGATAATTTGCCGGATTTAACTGGATAGCCTGGAGGTTGTTGAATTTCTCTGTGTGGTTCTGAGCATACAACGCAGAACGCTGCATGTAATCCCGTGTGTCTAAGAACGTCCGAATCGGGAAGGCATCGGGCAAAATGGCATCGCCTAAGGCATAGGCCGAAGGCATGATAACCAGGAGCGACAAGAGGGGCAACAATTTGCGATATACTGGCGTCGTCGGCAAGCCTTTTTGGAAATGATTAATCGCAAATAATCCGGCTAAGACGATGACTACGAAGGCCGCAATAGCCGCTACCTTGGCTGTACCGAGAGAACCGAAGAACTCCCACGTTTCCGCTGGGCCAGTCTGAACGATGAGCAGTGCTCCAGATGTTGTAATCGACGATTGATATAAGAAGAAGTATACCCACTGCAAGGCAATGATGAAGAACGCTGCAAACTGGGCAATCGTCATGATGAATGAACGGAGCAAGGACGGTAAAAACTGCCGCAAAATCATGTTCAAACAAAAGAGAATAGAAAATGCATACAAGCCTACATATATATCATATACGTTGTTTAAGTAAATCGTGTTTTTCGTCATTAATGTTATATATGTAAGATAGGGCCCTGTAATAATCCAGCCGAGGCCTACAATGGCTGGCGGCACAATGGCCGACCAACTTAGCTTGTGCCAATATAAGGCGAGCGAGACGACGACCGAGAGGACTGAGGGCATTAAGCCGTACGTCATGTTCATGACATTGTCCGGTCCCATGCCGAGGGAAAACAAAAACTGCCACTGCATGCACAGTGCGTAGAGAATTAGATAGAGACAGATGAACGAAAAAATCTGCCGTTTGTGTGCAAGTATCTTCTGGAGCAACGGATGTTGCAGAAGTGGGGGAGTTAAGTTAGACATTGAATGTAACCTTCCTGTAAAGAGAATGTAAATACTTGTGTACCGCCAATATTATACATCAAACAGGGCAGATTACCTAGAGAAAAATTGTCACTATCAAGGATTTTACATTGGCCGAAAAAAAGTTGAAAAAAATCGAAAAAAGTTTGAAAAAGTACTTGCCAAACTCCAAACTTCGTGGTATTATATTTCTTGTTCGAGGCACTGAGAAATCCTTGAACGAGGAAATATGAGAAATGGCCCCGTGGTGTAGCGGTTTAACATGTCGCCCTGTCACGGCGAAGATCGTCAGTTCAAATCTGATCGGGGTCGCCATATTTGGTCAGGTAGCTCAGTCGGTAGAGCAGGGGACTGAAAATCCCCGTGTCGGCGGTTCAATTCCGTCCCTGAGCACCAAAAAATTCAATACTTTATACATGCGGTCGTGGCGGAATGGCAGACGCGCTACTTTGAGGGGGTAGTGAACGCAAGTTCGTGCTGGTTCAAGTCCAGTCGACCGCACCAAGATTGAGAAGGCTCTATACAGAAATGTATAGAGCCTTCTCTTTGTATTTGTGATGCTATAATCCTACGCAAGCTGTCATTTTTGGTTCGCAATCCTATTTATGTACTAGTTATTTCTTCAGTTTCATCTCAGAAAAGGGAAATAAAATGAAAATTTCAAAATTTTAGCGAAAAAGGAAACTTAATATTCTAACGAAAATACGCGAAAAAAGTTAGTTTTAATATATAATAAAATAGAATATGGAAATATTCTATTTACCTATGATAAAAGTGCAATGGCCATTTAAGGAAATTGTAATCAATAACCTATGTTAAAACAGTAATAATAGTCTGTATATCACGTAAAAAGAACGGAATTTGATAGTAAATAAGATGTTTACAATCTAATTATAAAGGATAAACAAGAGAACGTGAATTATATCACTAAATTATTAAAATAAACCTTATGCAATACAAATAGAGGTCAAAATTGTAGTTTTACGGTATAATTTTTAATATGAAGAAACGTATTTTTAATTTATTATTATATTTTTTTTAGAAAGTTGGTGCTCAATGAACATCAAAAAACGTTATACTGGAGGAACTACATGGGAGTTATGGAAATCTAACCCGTACATGCGATTCATTACTATTTCAACGTATGATTTACAAACAACATTAGGCCGGATTCGTTGGAATGGAGACAAAAACATGTGGTATCCCTCGCCATGGGGAGAGGCCGTGATGGATGTTTTAGAAGACATTCATCAGTTGCAAGGTACGGTCATCGTAGAAGCACATTCTGTTATGCCTAACCATGTGCATTTATTGACGCATTTCCGCATACAGAGTCCGCAAGTTGTACATAGTTTTGTAGATTTCTGTAAGAAAGCCTTTGCACGGGAAATGATGCGGCGCAGGCCGACGACCCAGACGATTTGGGAGAAGGCTTTTTATTTTAATAATGTACAGACTAGGTTAACCCAATCGGCGTATTGCCAAGCATTGCAGGAA
This sequence comes from uncultured Megasphaera sp., assembly GCA_900540735.1. Classification (GTDB taxonomy): domain Bacteria; phylum Bacillota; class Negativicutes; order Veillonellales; family Megasphaeraceae; genus Megasphaera. Next base: position 38,951 of record UQHB01000004.1, read on the forward strand.
CATCATCAGACCTGGAAGTACGATACGCTGTATCGGCCATATAAAGATCCATTTGATCCTAATCCTCTAGTAGAAGTGAATCACGGGTTTAGAAATGTCTTTGGGACACCGACGAAAGGAATAGGCAACCCTTCAAGAGATGTAGAAATCGAACCGACAGCAGATGATGAATAAGTACACAGCATAACACGGAGCCCCCATGATATATTTCATGGGGGCCTTTACTATATACATTATTTAGTTGGCGAAGACTGAGCGATGATTTTGATACCGTCTACGTAGCGAACCGTTGGTGACGATTCTTTCTTTTCGATTAAATCGACGAGCAAATTGAGGCAATTTTCACCAATTTCACCCATGGGAATATCGATACGCGATAAAGATGGAATAGAATAATCGTTGATTTCTGCCATATTTACACCGACCGTAAAGACTTCTGTGTCTTGCGGGATGGATACGCCTAACTCATGGCACGCATAGAGCATACCGTGTGCTAAGACGTCAGAAATACAGAACATGGCTTTGGGCATAGCCTTGGCTGCATGAATTTCTTTGGTTTTTTCAATGGCACTAGACGAGTCTGTGCCGCAGAGCCAGACCTGTTCGTCCGGAATGGGATGACCTGCTGCAGCAAAGGCGTTGAGGAAGCCTTGCATCCATTGGCGCATAATGGGGAACGATTCGTCATGCGTGAGCACGCCCGCATCGTAAATGCCTTTAGCTAAGAAGTGCTGGGCTACGCTTTCACCGACTTTATAGTTATCCATCGTGACGCTGCTGTATTTCTGTGATTCTCGGTTAAAGAGGACGACTGGACAGGAAATAGAGCTTTGTTCTAAGTATTCCATGTCTTTATTCGACATGTTAGCAATGATGATACCGTTGAAGAATTCGTTTTGTGTCGTTTCCATTTGTTTTTGTAAATGGTCGACTTTGTAGGGAACAACTGTTAAATGGACAACTTTCTTTTGTTGTATAATTTCTTTTTGAATCCCTAAGGTAATACGAGCCAAGTAATTAATACGGAAATCACTGGCCCAATAAAATGCAATGGCGTAACTGTCTTTGGCAGCAGCTCGCAACTTTTTGGCCGACTGATTGGGCACGTAGTTGAGTTTGCGGGCAATCTGCTGAATGCGAACCTGCGTTTCTTTTGAAATTTTCCGTTCTTGACCTTTCCCATTCAGCACGATAGAAACAGTGGCAATGGACACGCCTGCTTCTCGTGCAATATCTTTAATGGTAGACATTTAGCCACCTCCCTGAAGTATTGTTTTATTTTGACATAAAAACGGCGATTTTTCAAGACGTACTACGTATAATTCACGCGATTTCTGGCCTATACTAGGCGAGGGGCTGTGATTGTGGTACAATACAGTCACATCGTAAGGAGGACGGCTATGACATACGAAGAAACGGTAGCTCATGTACTGCATAATTTAGCAAAACCACCGGGCAGTTTAGGCTTATTAGAAGACCATGCGAAAAAGACCTTGTTAGCTTGGGGGAAGTTAGAGGAAACCTTTTCACCGAAGCATATTATTTTTGCTGCCGATAACGGCGTTGTCCGGTCAGGCGTAGTGGCGCAGCTCGCAGATATTACGTATATGCAGAGCAAGCATATGGTAGATGGTACGTCGGCAGTGACGTGCTTTTGCCGTTGCAATGGCATTCCCTATGAAGTCGTCGATGTCGGCATCGATAGTCCCGATAGTGTTGGCGTACACCGCAAGATTGCCCGTGGTACGAAGGATTTTGCTAAAGAACCGGCCATGTCTCTCCGGGAGTATAAAGCAGCTTTGGCAATCGGCGCAGAACGGGTGCATTTAGCAAAACGGGCTGGTCATAATTTCCTTTCCTTTGGCGAAATGGGCATTGGCAATACGACGACATCCGCTGCAGTCCTCTCAGCCATTGCCCCTAAAGGGAGTACCTTCCTTGTAGGCTACGGCTCAGCAGCTAAGAATTACAAGCTATTACTTCATAAACGAGCCGTCGTGGAGGAGGCCCTCAACAGATATAGCAACAACATCCACTCTGCAGCAGATGCACTGCGCTATGTAGGCGGCTTTGATTTAGTTGCCCTGTGCGGTGCCATGATGGCCTGTGCCGACCAGCATATGCCCTTTTATATAGATGGCTTTATTACGGCTGTGGCCTTGGCTTGTGCTGTCCAGTTAAAGCCTGCTGTTGCGGCTGTCGCCTTGCCGTCGCACGTGTCTCGTGAGTCGGGCATGGCTGTGGCCTTGCGGATGTGCGGCATTGATGAATACGACGTGCCGATTCACGGCAATATGTCCTTAGGTGAAGGTACAGGGGCCGTTTTAGTTACGGTATTATTGCGGTCTATGCTCTATGCCGTGTGGCATATGGATACGCTTGATGGGATTAATCAGGCTGCAGCACTGCGGCATGAACAACGAAAGGATGAAACGTAATGGATGAAAAGACGAGAGCTGAAGCGGTCGCCATTTTTCACCGCCTAGGCCTGCGTGAAGACGAAGCGATTGAGCTCTTTTATAAACGGACGATTGCCGCCGGAAAGATGCCTTTTACTTCGGCTCAAGAGAACGAAAAAAAGAGTGTCAAAAAGACGCGGATGAATACACGATTTGCGGAATGGGATGCCTTTTGATTCTTTCTTTTTTACATAAATTATGATATTATTATTTAGTATTAAATCATGTGCGCTCATAGCTCAGCTGGATAGAGCAGCAGTTTCCTAAACTGCGTGTCGGATGTTCGAGTCATCTTGGGCGCACCATTTTTTTATACCAATTTACTGTCATACAGTTTCTATAGAAAGAAGGCTGGTCGCGAAATGGCTGAACTCCAGAACCCGTTGGCATCATTTCATGAAGAACCACAACACGATAGAGATTATACCTTCCCCGAAGCGGTTGCAGAAGCAAAACGGTGTCTCAACTGCAAAGTACCACAGTGCCGCAAAGGCTGTCCTATTGAGAATGAAATTCCCCAATTCATTCATGCCTTAGTGGCTGGTAACGTCGGTGAAGCGGCAACGCATATTTACAATCATAGTGATTTACCGGCTCTGTGCGGACGGATTTGCCCTCGTGAAAAGCAGTGCGAAGGGCACTGCGTCTTAGCAAAACGGGGACAACATATTGAAATTGGCAAACTCGAACGGTTTGTTGCCGATATGGCTCTTGATACGGGCTTTATGCCCCTTCATAAAAGCACGCGTAAAAGCGGCACTGTCGCTATCGTTGGCAGCGGTCCTGCTGGTCTTGCTGCAGCGCGGACCTTGGCGGCGCGCGATTATGACGTGACGGTCTATGAAATGCAGGCTTATCCTGGCGGCACGTTAACGTACGGTATCCCAACATTCCGTCTTCATAAGGAATATGTGTACCGCGAAGTAGAAGCTCTCGAAAAAATGGGCGTTCATATGCAGTACAATACGAAAATCGGCGTAGAACGGACGATTCAAGACATCATTGATGATGGGTTCGATGCTATTTTCCTCGGCGTTGGAACGCTTGATGAATGGAGCTTAGGTATTGAAAATGACGCGATTCCCGGTGTGGTTGGAGCCGAATCGTTCCTAAAAATGGTTGAAGACGTACAGCTCGGTGACGCAGATATTGCTCGTCTTCCCATTCAAAATGGAGACCACGTCATCGTCGTCGGTGCTGGCAACGTCGCTATTGATGCGGCACGTACAGCCATTCGCTTAGGGGCAGACGTAAAAATCGTCTACCGCCGCGGCGAAAAGAATATGAAATGCTTGCCTTCTGAATATGAAGAAGCAAAAGAAGACGGTGTAACCTTCCAGTTTTATTCGGCTCCTAAAGCTGTCGTCGGTACGGACAAGGTAGAAGGCTTGAAATACGAAAAGCAAGAAATCCTCGAAGATGCGACGATGGTGCCGACTGGCGAATTTTGCGTCGTCCCGGCGAATAAAATCATCGCCGCTATTGGCAATAAACCGGAAAAACCGGTCATTGATGCGCTCGGCATTGACGCCAACGAAGACGGCTATATTACGTCACACAACGTGCCCTACGGCATGACAAGCAAAGCCGGCATCTTTGCCGCTGGCGACGTAGTTCACAAACCGCAGACCGTCGTCCTCGCTATGCGTGAAGGGCGGAAAGTTGCCATCAGTATGGACGAATATATTAAAGCGAAGAAATTAATGGAAGCAGTTGAACAATAGGAGGTTTCCATGGCGGCATTACTTAAAGATATTACAGAAGCAAATCACGAATTCGTAGCGTCTCATTTATTGCACGGCAAGACGGATGTCAGTAAATATCCTCAGCGGAATTTGGCGGTCCTAACGTGTATGGATACGCGGCTCCTCGATTTCCTCGAACCGGCAATGGGCCTGCGCCGCGGCGAAGCAAAAATCATTAAAGTGGCCGGCAATACGGCGTATGATGAATTTGACAGCGTCATTGGTAGTCTCATGGTAGCTGTGTATGAACTGCACGTACATGACATCATCGTCATGGGTCACGACGATTGCGGTATGCTCAAGACGACAGCAGACAGCCTGTGCAAGCACATGGCAGAAGCTGGCGTAGACAGCGCAAAAATCGAAGAAATCCGACCGAAATTACAGGCTTGGGCCGACCCAATTCAACATGTCGATGACGCAGTCCGTCAGTCCGTGAAGGCATTACGGCAGAATCCGTATTTGCCCAAAGACATTACTATTTACGGCATGGTCATTCATCCGCACAGCGGCGAAATCCGCATCGTCGATGACGGCTCCTGTCCACAGTAAAGGAGGATAGAACTATGGAATTAATTACAAATCGTATGGCTGACCATTTAGCTGTCTTAGAAGCGACGAAAGCCTTAGAGCCTGACATTGAACGGGCAGGCTTGATGATTCGCGAAGCCTTATTGAAAGGTAATAAAATACTTTTTTGCGGTAACGGCGGCAGTGCTGCTGATGCCCAGCACTTAGCGGCAGAAATTGTCGGCCGTTTCCAAAAAGAACGCCGTGCCTATGCGGCCATGGCACTCACTGTCGATACGTCCATTTTAACGGCTGTTGCCAATGACTATGGCTATGATACGGTCTTTAGCCGTCAAGTCCAAGGTTTAGGAAATGCAGGAGATATTCTCGTTGGCATTTCTACGTCTGGTAATAGTAAGAACGTCGTCGCAGCTATTGAAGAAGCGCGGAAACACGATATGGCTGTCATTGGCTTCACTGGTTTCGGTGGCGGCAAAATGGCTGACCTTTGCGATGTGTGCCTCGCTGTACCGTCTAAAGTAACGGCACGGACACAGGAAATGCACATCATGATTGGCCATATTTTATGTGAAATTGCAGAAGAAACGATGTAATAGACGAAAAGACTCGGTACAACTGTATCGAGTCTTTTTTGCTATCTTTTATGAATTGACGAGAGCCTGAAAAGCGGCGTCACTACGGACCTTGTCGAAATGGGATTGCGTCCGTGCTGCGTCAAGGACGTTTGCTTTATCCAGTTTCGCTGCCTTCTGGAGATATTCTACGGCATGGGCTGCATCGCCTTGGTCGCCGTAAATCGTGGCAATACCGTAGTAGCTCCACGTATTGTTTGGGTCTTTGGCAATAACTTTTTGGAACCATTCGATAGATTCATCATATTGGCCATTGATTTTATAGGCAAGGGCTAGATTATAGAAAGACGCTACGTCGTCTGGCGCAAGCTCTAAGGCCTTTTTTATGAGGTCAATACCGGCAGCTACGTCGGCTTTTTTACCATTTGCATTGCCGCGCATGGCGAGAGCTACGCCTTCACCGGATAAGGCATTGTAGTTATTCGGATCGATTTCAATGGCTTTATTGTAATTCGCAATAGCCTCCTGATAGTTATATTCTTGGTATGCCGCAAGGCCCTTATCAGCCCATTCTTTCGATTGTGGCGAAATTTGCGGTGGTGTTTTCACCGTTTGGGTTTGCGTAGGCGGAGTATCTTGCGTTGTTGTCGTATTGCCGCACCCGCTGAGGAAGAGCCCGCAGAGCACAAGGACGGTTAAAGGCATCATATATGGTTTCATGGTCAAGCTCCTTTTCACGTTTTTAGTTTATTATACTCTATTTTTAGTTTTTACGACTAGAAAAGTTTGGTATAATGTATCTATTGGAATAGATGAAAAGGAGTCTTATATGATTAAAAAATGGGATATAGTCCTTATTGCTATACTCCTGGTCTTATCGTGTATACCAGAAGGAATCTTTTTCTTAAGTGGTGCCAAGCAGGATGGACAAGGGACGGTAGCTGTCGTCACAATCGATGGCAAGACGGTGAAAGAAATTCCCTTATCCAGTCATGGTGGCATTGATTCGCTGACCGTCCAAGGAACTGACGGCGGCTATAATGTCATCGTCGTCAAAGACCAAGCAATCGGCATTACCGAAGCTGATTGTCCTGATAAAATTTGCATCCAAGAAGGCTTTATTTCGCGGCCCGGTGAAAGCGTTATTTGCCTGCCCCATAAAGTCATGGTCGAAGTGAAGGCCGAAGGAAATGAAGAGCCGGACATTATTCCGGCCAGATAGGGGAGTGGCTATGAATAAAACCTTTCGCATCATCGTTTTAGGCCTTTTTGTGGCCCAATCGCTCGTCTTATATATCGTTGAAGGCATGCTGCCCGTGCCCTTTATCGCGCCGGGAGCCAAGCTAGGGCTGGCGAATTTAATCACCGTTATTGCCCTATATGCCCTCAGAAGGAAGCGAGACGTTGCCTTAATACTAGGTGTCCGCCTTATCCTCGCTGCGGCCTTAGGTGGCGGAATAAACGCTTTTTGGTACAGTTTAGCCGGTGCTGTCCTCAGTTTTAGTGCTATGGCAATCCTCATGAAGACGGGTAAATTTAGCTTAATCGGTGTCAGTGCTGCAGGCGGTATTTTCCACAATCTCGGCCAAGTCATCGTGGCGTCCCTCGTCGTGGTTAATGCCAAAGTCATGCTCTATTTGCCAGTCCTCGCCGTAGCCGGTGTCGGGACGGGTATACTTATCGGTATTACGGCCTTATTCGCGCTCAGACACTTAGCAAAGCTGCCCTTATATAAACGTATCCAATCAATTTAAAAAGGCCTTAAAAACGCAAAAAAGAGATTCCTTATAAAGGAATCTCTTTTTTATATGGCTGAGGTGAGCCGATATTATCTGAGGATGGAGCCAGAGATAATCATCTGCTGTACCTGGTTTGTGCCTTCGTAGATCTGAGTGATCTTAGCATCACGCATGTAGCGTTCTACCGGATAATCACGAGTGAAGCCGTAGCCGCCGAATACCTGAACAGCGTCTGTTGTAACTTCCATAGCGATATCGGAAGCATATTTTTTAGCGATGGAAGCAGCCATGGAGTAGGATTTAACATCCGGCTGGCCCATCATCCAAGCTGCTTTGTATACAGCGAGGCGAGCTGTTTCGATTTTGAGTTTCATGTCAGCGAGCATGAAAGCAATAGCCTGTTTCGTAGCGATAGGTTTGCCGAACTGTACACGTTCTTTAGCGTACTGTACAGCGTGGTTGTAAGCACCTTCAGCAATGCCGAGAGCCTGTGCGCCAACGCCAACACGGCCGCCGTCGAGAGTCATCATAGCGATTTTGAAGCCGTCGCCTTCTTTGCCGAGTACGTTTTCAGCAGGAACAACTACGTTCTGGAAAACGAGTTCGCGCTGTACGGAAGCACGGATACCCATTTTGCTTTCTTCTTTGCCGTATGTGAAGCCAGGAGTACCTTTTTCAACGATGAAAGCAGTCATGCCTTTAGCGCCTTTGGATTTGTCTGTAGCTGCAAATACGACAGTAACGTCAGCTTCGCCACCGTTGGTGTTGAAGACTTTAGAGCCGTTTAATGTGTATGTGCCATCTTCGTTTTTCGTAGCTGTTGTGGAGCCGTTCAAAGCATCTGTACCAGCGTTCGGTTCTGTTAAGCCGAATGCGCCGAGTTTTGTGCCTTCAGCTAACGGTTTTAAGAATTTAGCTTTCTGTTCAGCAGTACCGAATTTCCAAATCGGCCAGGAGCAGAGCATTGTGTGAACTTCGAAGCTCAAAGCGATGGAAGGATCGACTTTAGCAACTTCTTCGCAAGCAACTGCGAGGGAAAGGAAGTCAGCACCAACGCCGCCATCTTCTTCGCCCCAAGGAATACCGAGAAGGCCAAGAGTGCCCATTTTGTCGAGGATAGCGCGGTCGAAAATTGCTTTTTCGTCACGTTCTTTGACAGTAGGAGCTAATTCTTTTTCAGCGAAATCTTTAGCCAATTTAGCAATGTCTTGCTGTAATTCGGTAAGTTTAAAATCCATGATGTAATTCCTCCTAGTTTGTATCAACTATTTATATCTTAAACGCCATGGGGGATGGCGTCATGCAGCGCATCCCCATGAACGTCTAATGCAAGGGAATGAAGGTCTTCCTTGTATCTTACATGCTGAGCATTTCAGCGAATGCTTGGATACGAGTACGAACTTGTTCGAACGACGGGGATTCGATATCAACGTCAACAGTTGTATAACGAACGCCAGCTTCTTCGAATTCAGTTTTGTAAATCGGGAAGTCAAATTCTTCTGGGTCGCAGAAACGGAACATGCAAACAACAACAGCATCTGCACCGTATTTTTTCGTCATGTCAATGAGCATCTGTCCACGCGGTTTTTCAACGTTCATAGCGAGCGGGCAGCCATCGAAGTCTTGCCACTGTTTAGCGAGCTGTTCGAGAGCATCGATACCCTGCGGAACGTCTGTACGGAACTGACGGGATTCTTGAGCGAGGTCATCAGCGACAACAGCGATGCCGAATTCCTGGAAGATATCGAGGAATTCATCCGGTTCAGCCATGATACCAGTGAGGATAACTTTTTTGCCTTTCCAAGGTTCAACCGGAGTAGCTTTAACAGCGTCGATTAATTCACGAACGAGTTTTGTATGTTCAGCTTTGTCCATGAACCAACGAGCTTTGATAACGTCATGACGTTTTACCGGTGTGAAAATCTGCGGATACTGAGCAGCTACGTCAACGAATTCACGCATAACTTTACGGTTTTCGTTGTAAACGTTGATAGCTTCTTGAATAGCGAGTTCAGAGATTTCTACGCCAAGGTTCTTTTCGAGTTCTGCTTTAACATGTTCATATTCAGCTTTTAAGAACGGCAACGTAGCTTCGATTTTACGGTTCTGCGGCTGTGTGAAGACGATAACCGGAGCTTTACCATGCCATTTCTGGCTCATGCAACGGAGCGTATCGCAAGGAACGGAGAAGATAACGCTGTCGAGGCAGTCATATGTGCCGTCGAGCTGTAATTCCATGTCTACTTGCATCAAAGAACAAGCGAAAGGAGGTAAGAATGCACGAGCAGCAGAAACTTCTTTGTTCTGTGCACCGAACATGCCTACAGGAAGAGCACCTGCAGCGTAGACGATTTCTTCCGGAGCGTAGTACGGCATCATGCCGACTACTTTTTTACCAGCAGCTTTAGCTGCTAAGATAGTTTTTTTAGGATGGTTGGATACTTCCTGAAATTTGCTAATAAGTTCATCAATCTGGCTCATTACTGGTTTCCTCCTTCAGCTTTCTTTTCTGCCATTGTTTCGCATAAAGCTTCTACACGTGTATCGAACTGAGCTGCAGAGAAGTTCCGCGGGTCAGTCTGGTCACCGTCGAAGATAACGTACGGAACGCCAAGGTTTTTCTGAATACGTTTGCCGCCTTCATCATTGAGGAGGGACATGTTTTTGCAGGAACGGTTCTGATGCATAATCAAGCCGTCGCATTTACCGCTGCTAACAACGTTTTCAAGAACAGCACCGCGCTGTTCGAGGCAACAGTTGATGTATGTACGGGTATAAGCTTCTGCCATGGATTCGAGGTTGCCCGGTTCGTAGGAGAGATCCCACATGCCAGGATAAGCAGAACCAGTCATTAATGCACCGTGGTTTTTGAGTTCTTTGAACGTATGGCCCAAAGCAATCCAAACAGCGATACCTTCCCAAGTTACACGGGATTTTTCGTTGTCGCCGAAAGCCCATTTCTTTTCTGCAACTTTAGCGTCTAATTCTTCAATTTCTTTTTTGAAGACGATTTCAGTTTCAGGAAGAGTACGAGCTGCTACAGCAAGACCCATGAAGTTGAAGAGGTCGAAACCATTTAATGGAGACGGTTTCAAAGTGAGGTATGTAGCAATTTTGTTCCAAGCAGCGATGTTGCGCTGTGTCTGTTTCTGAACTTCGAAGAATTTATCATAGTCAAATTTTTTGCCAGTTAAATCTTCGATTTGTTTAATAGCCTGTTTGAATTCGCCAACGATGTACTGTTTGGAGTGGCGATTTACAGGATATTCATGGTTGAACGGAACGTCGATTGTGATGCAAGGGATGTTCAATTCTTTAGCAAGGTTTTCGTACCATTTGAGCAAGGTGTTGCAAATGTTGTTGCAAGTGATGACGATATCAGGAAGAGGAATACGGGAAGCCGGGGAATCTTTGAATGCGTCCGGTTCTTCACCGTTGTTGTCTACTGTTTGTTTCATGAATTCCGTATAGCCCATGTTTACACGGCAGTAGGAACAGATGTCTTGGTTGTAACCTTTGTTTTCAGCAGCTTCGAGGACTGTCGGAGCACCATGACGTGCACCAATACCTGCAGCGTGTGTTTCCGGGAATACAACAGCAATATCCATAGCTGTAAAGAATTCTGGAGGCGCAACGGATGCGGACCAAGCAACTAATTTACCTTCTTTTTTAGCTTTAATGGCGTCTTTATCAACTTTGCCTAAGACGTAGCCACAAGCCTGCATGGCGGACATGCTTTCAAGATCTACTGTTTTTTCTTCACTCATCATTATCTCTCCTTTAGTGATGTGAAATGAAAACTTACTTATTTATTGATTTTTTCATAAGCTAGTAAAGCAGCTCCTAAGGCGCCTACAACCTGAGGATGGGGAGCTACTTGCACTGGAATGCCTAATTCTTTGGAGACAGCGTCGACAACACCGGGGTCACGAGAACCGCCGCCAGTCATCGTCAAGTTCTTGCCGACTCCGACGCGACGTACTAAGGCGCAAGCTTTGCTTGCAATGGATTGATGTACGCCAGCGACAATATCTTCTTTAGGAACGTTTTTCGACAGAAGGGAAATAACTTCCGATTCTGCGAAAACAGTACATGTACTACTTACTTTAGCAGGATGTTTCGATTTGAAGTACCAATCGCCCATTTCCGACATTGGGATTTCGAGGACTTTGGACATGACGTCGAGGAAACGGCCTGTACCAGCGGCGCATTTATCGTTCATAGCGAACTGCATAACAATGCCTTGCTGGTTTAATTTAATGGCCTTAACGTCTTGGCCGCCAATATCTAAGATACATGTCGTATCAGGAACTTCGAATAATGCCCCTTTGGCATGACACGTAATTTCACTGATTTCGCCTTTAGCACATTTGACATTGAACCGGCCGTAGCCAGTAGCAATGATGTTAGCCATACCGTCTGTAGTCAAACCTGTATCTCTAAAGACTTCTTCCAGAACTTTATCCGGGCCAGAAGAACCGGTGCCGATTTGGACGACGCGATGACGATAAATCTTTTTACCATCTTCTAAAATAACTGCTTTCGATGATGAGGAACCAACATCGATTCCCAATGTGTACATGGTAAACCTCCTTAGTGACTTACAGCGTAGGGGAAATACGTTACCCCTACGTATAAGTCCGTATGCCTTGCTAGTATTACTGGAAATTATTTATTTAAATCCGGGAACGGGTTCGGGTTGCTGCGGTTGATTGGAGCATTGGTCTGAACATATTCAACGAGGATGCCTTGGTTCGTGCTCGGACGACGGAAGTTAACGATAATGTCGTCTGTGCCTTGAACAGCTTTCTGTTCGAGCATGCAGCCTGGGCATTCTTTTTCCATATGCTGACGAACAGCTTCAACGTCTTCTACTTCGAATGCGATGTGAGCGATGCCGCCTTTGCCGTCGTTGAATTTCGTGAGAACGCCTTCAGTCGGCATAATCATTTCAATCGGGCTGGAATCGTTTTCGTCTTTTTTGGTGAAGACTAAGTGTGCATGGTATGCATTTACGAAACCTGCATAGTCGACTTCAAGACCGTTCGTTTTGAGGAATTCATGCGCTTTTTCCATGGACGGAAGAACGATGCCGACATGGTGCAGACGCATCGGATGCCATGTGTCATGTAATTCGCCAGCTTCGCCGAGGGATTCAAACGGGTTAACATCTGTACCTTCGAGTTTGCCAACAGTCTGAACGTATTCAACGAGGATGCCTTGGTTCGTGCTCGGACGACGGAAGTTAACGATAATGTCCGGTGTGCCTTCAACAGCTTTTTGTTCGAGCATGCAGCCCGGGCATTCTTTTTCCATTTCCTGACGAACAGCTTCTACGTCTTCTACTTCAAACGCGATATGAGCGATGCCGCCTTTGCCGTGGTTGAATTTCGTGAGAACCCCTTCAGTCGGGATAATCATTTCAATCGGCGAGTTGTACGGGCTGCGTTTCGTGAAAATCAAATGTGCATGGTATGCTTTAACATAGCCAGCGTATGCGATTTCAAGGCCGTTAGCCTGAATGAAGTCATGTGCTTTTTGAAGAGTAGGAAGAACGATACCTACGTGATGTAATCTCATCGGTTTCATAATGTACTATGTCTCCTTTTGAAAAACTACTTCTTACAGTAATGATTTATTTTTTTAAACCCATCAGGCCTTCTTGGAAGATACGAGCGTCCATTTCTTTGAGGTCGCTAGCAATTTCCGGTTTGAAGTCCATGTGAGCTAAGATATCTTTTTCAACGTCAATGCCAGGAGCAACTTCGATTAATTTCAAGCCGTGTTCCGTTAACTGGAATACGCAGCGTTCTGTAACGTAGAAGACTTTCTTGCCGTTACGAGCAGCGAAAGAACCGTTGAATGTAATCTGGTCGACTTTCTTGACGAATTTAACGTTTTTACCTTCTTGTGTAATGTGGAGTTTGCCGTCTTTAACTTCTGTTTTGAGGCCTTTAGCAGTGAAGGTACCGCAGAAGTAAACGACCGGAGTCTGCTGGGAAATGTTCGGGAAACCGCCGCAGCCGGCAATATTTGTACCGAATTTGGAAACGTTGATGTTACCTTTTTCATCGCACTGTGCAAGACCAAGATATGCGATGTCAAGACCAGCACCATCATAGAAGTCGAACTGGTATGTATGGTCAATTAATGCTTCCGGGTTACGAGTGGAGCCGAAGAGCGGGCCGCCTTGAGGAACGCCACCGATGGCACCATTTTCGACGGTCAAGGTCATTTCATCAGCAATGCCTTCTTCACTAGCAACGGTTGCAACGTATTCAGGAGCACCAACGCCGAGGTTAACGACAGCGTTTTCAGGAAGTGCAAGAGCACCGCGACGGCCAATGATTTTCTTTGCATCGAGCGGAGAAAGTTCGCCAGAAGCTTCTCCTTCCGGAGCACGACGTTCACCCGTTAAGGTTGGGTCATCAGCACAGCCGAATGCGAGTTCATGATCTTCTGGGTCAGCTTCGACAACGTAGTCAACATAAATGCCAGGGATTTTAACGAGGCGCGGGTCAACAGAGCCGTGAGCAACGACTTTCTTAACCTGAACGATGACGATACCGCCGCTGTTATGAACAGCTTGTGCAACGGAGGTTGTTTCGAGCGGGCCAACTTCCTGTTCGCATGTAACGTTACCAACTTCGTCAGCGTAGGTGCCGCGGAGGAATGCAACGTTAATGGGGAATGTCGGATAGTAGAGCTGTTCTTTACCTTCGAAGTTGACGAGTTTAACGATGTCTTCTTTCGTAACGTCGTTTAATTTGCCGCCTTCTTGACGGGGGTCAAGGAAGGTTTCGAGGCCGATATCTGTAAGAACGCCCATTTTGTGGCCTGCAATAGCACGGAATAAATGACACAACGTACCTTGTGCGCAGTTATATGCTTCGATTTTATTTTCGTTAGCAAGTTTAGCCATTGCCGGAACAGTCTGCCAGTGACCTAAGATAGCACGTTTTACGAGACCTTCATGAGCTAAATGTTCACCGCCATGACCTTTGCGGTTGCCCTGAGATGCTGCGTAAATATAGGTTAAGTTTTTCGGGCTCCCTGTTTCGAGGAACCGTTTTTCTAAGGCTTTTGTTAATGCTTCGCAATGACCGCAGGCAACGAAACCAATAGATGTTAATGTGTCGTTATCTTTGACTAAGTTTGCTGCTTCAGCCGCTGTGATAATTTTCACTTTCTTCATTGTCGAATCCAACCTCCTAATTTTGTTCATACTTCAATCGAATTGGCGTGGCACTGCTCGCATTCTATTGAAGCATGAATGTAAGGAGAGCCGGTCCCATTCGATATGGAATTCAAAGAATTCCAAGATTTTGAATACATTTTTCAAATGCAATTCCAGTGGTCTTGAACTTCATACTGAATTATCAAGTAGAATAGTATCACGAAAAAGCTATAACGTCAAGGAATAGAAATGAACTTCTGTAAATATTTCTTGTGCATAGTATAAAAAGAAAGTAAACGAAAGTTTTTTAAGCATATACGTAGAATTTCAGTATATATAAAGGATAAAGTATAAAAAATTCAAGAAAAATGTAAAGACTTATTGTAGAATCATAGATAAAGGGAATAGGTATATCTGCTGTCATGGCATAACAAGAAGAAAATAAAATAATGAGAAAATCGCAATTAAAAAGCAAAACCCATGCCGTAGAAGAATGGGTTTTGCTATCTGATTTCGGAATTTTAAGGAATCTTTGTGACAAAAGAAACAATCTTCAGACACAGGCTAAAAAGCACTGCTCTTGTGAAAAAGAACACATAACTAGTAGTCTTTTCCGAAAAATGGTGACAAAATGAGTGGATTTTTAAAAATAGATGTATACAATTTGGAGATACGCCTATTCAAAAAAGTCAATATAAGGCAAATGTTACGTATTACTGGACAAGAGGGAAAGCTGGCCTTGACGCGTCCGTGCTAAGAGGGCTTCGTAATACTTCGTTGAAAGCGGCGTAGCGACACCGAGTTCTTTGGCTGTACGAACTAAATAGCCGCTGAACGTTTCTAATTCGCTCTGGTGACCGGCCATGACATCCATCGCTAAGGAACTCGTCGTCTGCTTAGAATCTTGCCGCAGAATGCGTCCGTAAATCGTATCGACTACGTCGCTGGCTAAGTGCACGCCTAAGGCCTTGCCAACAGCGTACGCTTCTTGGAGGAGGGCATAAAACTCTTGCCGTCTTGCAGCATCGTCTACGACTTCGCCAATGGTGCATTCATAATAGGCCGTCGTGACGTTATAAGCACAGTTTAAAATATATTTATTCCATAATTCAGCCTGAATATCAGACGCCACTTGGCACGTAATCCCAGGATGATTGAGTACTTCATAGGCTTTGCGGAGGGCCTGCGTATTCGGCCCGCCTAAGACGACGCGCGTAAACTTCCCGGCTTGATGAATAGCATAGTCTTCATCAGAAGAAGACGTAATATAAATAGCTGAGTCGACGAGTTGCCCTTTCGTCAGGATTTGCTGTGCTACAGCAAAATGGTCGACACCATTCAAAATAAGGACGACGATTGTATATTTGCCAATGCACGGCAGCACAGCCGTCAAGGCATCGCGGAGTGAGTAGTTTTTTACGCATACAAAAATCATGTCTTGAATACCAGCTGTCGCCGGTGTATCCGTCACAGCCGGATGAGCCGTGTGGTCGCCAAAGAAATCACTATATACGACGAGGCCTTTCGTTTCTAAGGCTTTTTTGCGGGCCTTGCGAGCCACTAAGGTAATGTCATTGTAATTGGCGCAGAGCACAGAGGCAATGTAGCCGCCCACGCCGCCAATGCCAGTGACCATCAATTTCATATGAATTCCTTCTTTCTATAAGAATATATAGTTAGTATAAAGCAAAACGGCTAGTTTAGAAAGTCAAAAATAAAATAGTCAAAAAGTCAAATAAAAGTCTTGACATATCGTAAAAACGGGACTATAGTATAGCCGTAATCAGGAAGAGGTTACAGAAAGACAAACGAAAAAGTCAAATAAGCAAACCTTCCTGGTACATACAATGTTAATAAATTTTGAAAGAGGGTTTTTATGATGATGAAAAATTTATTTCCAGTTGTAAGTGCCAATGATGTTTTCAATGCTGATTCGATGTTTGACAATTTCTTACATGGCTTTGCTCCCATGAACATGCCGAAAGTAGATATTGAAGATAAAGGGAATGCCTATGAATTAAAAGCTGATTTACCGGGCGTTGCCAAAGAAGATATTAACTTGACTTATGATAACGATGTGTTGATCTTGTCTGCTTCGCACGAAGAAAGCAAGGACGAACAAGACGACCAGAAAAACTACATCCACAAAGAACGCATGACCAGCTCCTTCTGCCGTCAGTTCGTCGTCGATGACATCCAAAAAGATGGCATTAAAGCTACCTTCAAAGATGGTGTCTTAACTGTTGACATGCCGAAAATGGCTGCACAACCGGCACCACAAAGCCAGACCATTGATATTCAGTGATTTTAAGAATAAGAATCAAATTTACGGTATATAATATAATTGTTTTATAAAGGAAGAAGATAATGACTTATGAAAAGCTTATTCCCTATTGTAAATGATAATGCTCCCTTTTTCCCGGATAACGTTTTTGATAGTTTCTTTAATAGTTTTGCTCAACCTGTAGAAGGAGATTTCACAGTGCCTAAAGTCGATATTGAAGATAAAGGCGATGCCTATGAATTAGTTACAGATTTACCAGGTGTCACCAAAGAAGATGTCAATGTTACCTATAAAGATGATGTATTAACCTTGTCGGCTAAACACGAAGAACAGAAGGACGAAAAAGATGAAAAGAAAAATTACGTCCGTAAAGAACGTACATCCGCTTTGTTCCGTCGTCAGTTCGTCGTCCACAACATAGATAAAGATGGCATTAAAGCTGCCTTTAAAGATGGTGTCTTGACCGTCACCATGCCGAAAGCTGACCCGAAGAAAGTCGAAGAAAGCCATCGCATTGAAGTACAGTAATAGAGTAGAGTAAACGAAATATCGTCATAGATACAATAAAAACCCAGGAATCTCGTCCACCACGCTACATATGGTCTTACGAGACTCCTGGGTTTTGTTGTAAGGATTTTACGTCATCTTGTGATTGGTTCAGTTTTCTTTGACCTCTCTTTGCTTGTTCTTGTTCGTTCCTTATATTCCGTATTGTTTGCATGCATACAGTGTAATTTCAAGAAATACAAGTAATGATGAGACGGAAGACTTCCATTTCTAACATTCAATCGAAAAGTTCGATGCACTTAAATTATCTTTCGCGATTACATGTACTCTTAGATAAACGAACTGAGAATACTACGATATGAAATCCTTTCGACACTATGCAGTTGTAAATAATCAATTATTGATAATCAACGCAACGAAAACTAAATCATTTGGGCCCTTGTTTTCTAAGCCGTGACCTTTTCCGCTCGGTGTATAAGTGACATCGCCTGCTTTGACGGTTCGGACTGTGCCGTTATCGTCGTAAATTCCCTCACCGGATAAGATATAATAGGCTTCTGCGTTGCCTTGATGAACATGGTAGCCCAAGGAACATCCCGGTTTCCATGTTACTTCTGCAAACATCCCGTTCTTACCCATTAACTGTTCTTGGGTGAGAAGCTGTTTTTTGAGGATGTAGCCTTTGCCACCGGCTGCGTGCTCTACTTTTTCTATGTCCACTGGACTCACCTTCTTTCAACGAATGCTTAAGCATTTCTTGACTATATTATAGCATGTCATTTCACAAATGTCATGTAGAAATTAGAAAAAGATTATGCTATTTTTGCAACGAGTTAGTCACGAATGATGAGAGCCATGAAAATTAGGTCTTCTTTGCCAATATTGTCGATAGAATGGCCGTTATTGTGGACGTAAATCGTGTCGCCTTTGACGATTGTCCTCATAGTACCGCTGTCATTATAGGCTGCTGTGCCTTGCAGTACGTAGTAGGTTTCACTTTCTCCTATGTGTTCATGGTATCCCAGGGAACAGCCGGGCTTTAGGGTAACTTCTGCAAAGAGATTGATTTTTTCGTTCATTTGTTGTTCATTAAGAAATTCTTTGATGAGGCAGTACCCTTTGCCGCCCCAAGGATTGTCCATGCGCGTGACTTTAATCATGAGTATCGCTCCTTTTCGTTGTGATAGACTGCGCCTATTTTCTTTAGTATACCGTAAATATATGCGAAATAATGGAGCACTTCAGAGAATAAGACCATTTTTTTATGCTATTTGCGTGCTAGCTTAGGGGCCATATAGGGGTAGTCTTTTTACTTAAACCGGGAGCTAGCGCAACGGGCGTAAAAAGACTACCCCTATATGATGGAACATAAGCGAATATAACAAAAAATGGCTCTCCTTAGGGAGAGCCATTTTTTGTTACTGATTACTTTATTTCTGCAATACTGGAACGATTTTCGTGCAGTGCGGCATAATGTTGATGGTGTAATCTTTATCTTTGCCTTGTTCTTTTAATTTCTGCTGTGCAATATCCCATGCTTCTTGAACAGTCGCAACAGGAATCTGGCCTGTACGGCGAATGTCCAAGAAGTTACGCGGTAACGTTACTAAGATAACCGTGTTGCGATGAGCCAAGCAGAAAAGGTTGTATGCAACGAAGAAAGGAATCGTAAATTTAGCGCGAAGAGCTGCTTCCATTTCTTCCATCGTGTCGTATTTGAAGCTGTCCATGTAAGCAGCCGGTTCTTTAATGTCCCGCGCTTCCATGATAGCAATGACGATACCGCCTTCTTTAACAGCCATTTCAGCCGGGTCATAGCATTTACTGCCTTGGTAGAGGCTGACATCGCTCGGATAGCCGCCAGCGCAAGCGAAGACGACATCTGTTTTTTGTTTCATCGGTACGCGCTGAATGTTGAGCGTATCTTCTGTGCCTTTACGCCAAGCTTCGTACCAGTCACCGCCGACCATTTCGCAGATTTCGCCGTCTGCGTTGATGATGGAGTGAACGAGGAAGCACGGATTAATTTTTTTGCAAGCTTCGACCATGTCGTCATTTAATGGGTTGTGGTCGATGAGGAGGGGACGAGTGTGCGGATTGACGCCGCCGCCAACTTGTTCTGCTAAGGCGTGGCAATGGTTTTTCTGAATTGTATCGTACCCAGCAACGCCCGGGAGAATCAATTTACGGCCACCGCCAAAACCGGCGAAGAGGTGGGTTGTAATGCCGTCGACGAGGATGACTTTATCTGCATCAACGACGCGTTTATTTAAGAGTAACGGCGTACCCATCGAGGTTTTGCCCATATCGACGAGGGTCGGGTCTGTGCAGCTGTGCTGATAGGTCTTGACGCGCTGTAAGACTTCTTTACCGCAAACGACTTCGTCTTCTTCCAGAGTCTGCGGACGGTGGGAGCCTTGAGCGAAGACGATGTAAATGTCGTCGTCAGGAACACCGGCTAAGTTTAATTCGTCAATAATGTAGACGAGGAACTGGCTCGATTTATTCCATGTCCGTGTAACGTCAGCAACGACGAGGCAAACTTTATCGCCTTTTTGGACTTTTTCTTGGAGCGGCGCACTGCCAATAGGGTGGCGCATGCAGTTAATCGTTGCTTCTTTGACATCGACAGGAGGAATGTCTTTTCCTTCCATGACGTCAGAAATATGTTCTTCTGGTAACATGACGGTCTGTTGTTGATCGCCAATACTAAAGGTAAATTCTTTTAATGACATGAGTATCTTCTCCACTTCATTAATTAATTTCAATACTAACAAGTAGAATTATATCATGCCTGTTTTTTTGTTCAAGATGAAAGATACGAGAAGATATGGAAATTTGTCATTATACAATGCCGATGTACACATAGATTAAATATTTCTGGGTAATAGCGGCTAATTCTTGTAATGTTGCAAGCGGTGTAGGCGGAGCCGTCATCTTGTACTGCGGGAAATAGCGCGTAATGTGAAGGGGAATGTCTGGACGAATGGATGCTAGCCATTTCGCTTCTGTCGTCATGGATTCAGCTGTGTCGTTATAGCCGGGAACGATGAGCGTCGTCACTTCGACGTGCGAGACCGCTGCTGCCAGGGCAATAGTCCGTTCGACCGGCGCCCGTGTACCGCCGTAAATGGTGTGATAAAAGGCATCGGGCCCTTTGAGGTCAATGTTCTAGGCATCAATGTAGGGGAGAAGTGTCCGGAGCGGTTCTTCTTCTATATAACCATTGGAGACCATGATCATTGCTAAATCTTGTGCGCGCAGTAAAGGGGCCGTATCCATGATGTATTCGTACGATAAGAGCGGTTCATTATACGTAAAGGCAACGCCTATATTGCCGTAACCTCGTTGGCCAAGGACAGGCGCGTCAAGTCGTCTGGCGAGACGTATTGCGTTGGCGGCTGGGCTTGGGCGATTTGCCAGTTTTGACAGAACGCACAAGACAGATTGCAGCCCCACGAGCCTACGGAGAGAATCATCCTGCCTGGGTGAAAACGTTGAAGCGGTTTCTTTGCGATGGGGTCTAAGGCTAAGGTCGCGCAGGCTCCGTAAGACACGGTATAGAGTGTACCGCCGTCATTGTAGCGCGTACGGCAACGGCCAGACTGTCCTGGGGCGATACGGCAATGATGTCGTCCAATGCCTGCTTTTTCTTTGGCAATAGCCAGTTGCTGCTGCACTGTATAAACGCCTTCCAAATCTGGTAAGAGCAGGCCTGTTTGGGCGTGGCTCATGACGATGACACCGTATTTTTTCGGGTCTAATTCGTCTGTCGACGAGACTGGTTCCGGTGTGCCGAGGATATCGACAGAAATAGAAAGACCTTTTAATTCTTCTGGTTTCAGTGGATAGAAACGCGGGTCCCGTGTAGCTGCTGAGACGGCGTTATGAATGATTTCACTGGCTTCATTGAACTGCATCGGCAAGAACGTGTCAATACAACCGCGGAGATTGCTGCCTTTATGAAGGGATACAAAGGCACCGGCTTTATTTTCTAATAAGTCTTCTGGCGTGTCTTTCGGGACCGACATGACCGTATGGTGCTGTAAATAGAAGGAAATGCTTTGCCGCGCTAAATCGACGCGAATATCGTGCCTTGTCGGCTGCGGTGCGGCCGTTTCGTCGCCGTCATTGACATAGAGGGCGACACCATAGCCAACGCCGAAAGGCCCTTCATACGAATAAATTGGCATAGCTGGTTTTATATGCTGTAAGACTCCAAAGAGAAAATACACTGACGGTAAGCCGCACATGCCTGCTTCGTCAATAAGGGACGACGGCATGGCTTCGAGCTGGCTTTTGTCGGGCCGTCATAATCGTGCGGTCAAAGACTTCTCCTTTGGGCGTGTACCCATTGGGCGAACCAGGGAGTAAGCGGTGTGATAAGTCGCCTGATGCAATGACGGCAATACGCCGTCCTATGCGCGTTGCTGCGGTGACGACGATATCCCCTAAGACGGTCATGGACTTGTAATCATCAAAGCGCGGTGCTAAGAGGACTACAGGCCCCGTAAATCCGGCTTTTCGCAAGTAATATAAAGGCACGAAGGACCCTTGGTCGACCTTTAAAGGATGACCGTACGTATTAGCCCAATCGTGGTCAATGGCGTAGAGCGGCGTTTTATCTTTTGCTTCGTTCATGATTTCTTGGGCCAACGTCATATCTGTATGGCATGTCATGGTCAATTCAGGATAGCCAAAATCGCCGAGATTCCCTGTTATGACTGGTTCCGGGAAAATAGCTGCGCCATCAGGAAAGACGTAATTATGAGGTGAAATCACTACGACTGTATCAGGATATAAGGCGGCCATCATTTCCGTTGCGGCTGTAACGGACGTGACCGTCTTTTCGATTTTTTGTAATTCAGTGCCGCCAATTTCCGGCAGCATAATGGGCGGATGTGGGAGAAGTGCCGCCGCGACACAGGTGTATTTCATGATACATACCTCCTCTATATTCAATCTATATCTTCGGTTTCTGTAGGTAATGGGAAGGTGACTGTAATCGTCGTGCCTACGTGCTCTTCACTGTGCATCATAATGTCAGCGTGGTTTGCTTTGGCAATGCGTTTGGCAATGGAAAGACCAAGGCCAGAACCGCCAGTTTCTTTCGTCCGAGACGAATCGACGCGATAGAACCGTTCAAAGACCCGCGCTTGGTCCGCTTTGGGGATGCCAATGCCTGTATCGGCGACCGTATAGGCAACCTTCGTTGCAGTGGCTTTACACGAGAGGGTAATACTGCCCCCTTTAGGCGTGTATTTTAAGGCATTATCGACGAAGACGCGAAGCATTTGCTTAATACTGCCTGGTTCGGCATAGAGCATGACAGAATCATTTGTACCTAAGCAAATCTGGTGGTCTTTGTCGATTAAGGTCATTTCTGCATATAGCTCTTGGAGCAGTGGTGCTGTATCAAAGAGCGTAAAGTGCTGTGACAACGTGCCGTTATTATTTCTGGCAAAAAAAAGAAGCCTTTCAATTAAATCCTTCATGTAGTTCGTTTCGCTTTTAATAGCTGCCAAACTTTCGTCTGTAATGGCCGGGTCATTTTTGCCCCATCGGTCGAGCAAGTCTGCATAGCCCGCAATGACTGTAATGGGCGTGCGCAGTTCATGAGACGCATCGCTAACAAATTGCTGTTGCCGTTTATAGCCATATTCGATGCGGTCTAAGGCCTGGTTAATACTGACGGCGACGTCATGGACTTCATTCTTGTGATTAGACAAGGTAATGCGGTTGCCTAAGTTCGTCACTTCCATATCATTCATTGTAGCACTAATATGCTGTAATGGGGCCATCGATTTACGCATAACATACATGCCCAGGACAATAGTCAAAATTAAGCTGCCCAGCATAATAAAGGCCAGTTCTCCTGTGAGTAAGGTCAAAAAAATATTTTCTTTCCCAGGATGATGGAAAAATCGTAAGTAATAGACAGCACCAGCCGGGCTGGTCCAGCGTGTATAATAGGCGTACCCTGCTTCTGTATCGCCTTGCATGGCGATAGGCAAGGCTGTATTCGTGCGAATGGCCTCGTCAATCGTGCGGTCGCTGTGGTTCTTGACGGCATAGGCCGGGCCATTGTCGAGGATGAGGTTGCCTGCACTATTGTAGATTTGCAGCGTTACATACATCGGAATATTAGCGCGAATAAAGATAGTCGTATCGACGGTCTGGGCATCATTTAAATAGGCGAGCGTTTCGGCTGCGCTGTGCTTTAAATCTTCTTCTGTCGACGTTTTCATGCTGTAATGGAGGCCCGTCAAAATGATGAGCGATACTAAGAGGAGCGTTGCAAAGACGATGGACGAGTAGAGCAGAATGACTTTGGAAAAAATCGTATTAATCTTCGTGAGCCACATAGCCTACTCCGCGGACGGTGCGAATATACTGTCTATCTTGCTGACGGTCGCCGATTTTGTTACGCACATACCGGACGAATACTTCAATGACATTCGTATTCCCTAAGTATTCGTAGCCCCACACGTCTTCGAGGATTTGCTCTTTCGAGACGACGCAGTTTTTGTGGCGCACTAAATAGGCGAGGAAGTCGAATTCCTTTTTCGTCAAGACGACCAATTTGCCGTTGACGCGTACTTCGTGGCGGTCTAAGTAGAGCGTAATGTCTTGTAAATGTAAGGTCGTAGTGACATGGGGATCTTCTTTCGTACGCAAGAGGACGCGAATACGGGCGAATAGTTCCTTACTGTTAAAGGGTTTCGTCAAGTAATCGTCAGCACCTAAGTCGAGGCATTCTACTTTCGCATTGACATCATCTTTAGCTGATACAATCATAATGGGGACAGAAGAAATTTCACGCAACCGTTCACAGACGACGGCACCGGTCATATCGGGCAGCATGAAATCTAAGAGCACTAAGTCGAAATGCTCCTGACCGACGCGGTCCAAGGCCCGACCGCCGTCGTATTCAATAGTACAGCGATAGCCTTCGTGTTCCAGCTCCATTTGCATGAAGCGGGCAATATGTTTTTCGTCTTCTACAATTAAAATACGAGGTTTATCAATCATGAAAAAGTCTCCTTCGTTCGTTTTACTCTTCATATACCCATATTATACCGTATCCCTTAGAATTATGCTAATTGTAATAAAAATAAATGCAAAAAAATCATGGATAAATTAGAAAATTTGCTTTAATTTTATGATTCAAGGAATTTACTTTTCTTCATAATCTGTTATTATAAAGATGTAGAAAAGATCATCTACGACTCATCAGGTCTTCGAGTTGTTCCTATACCCCTCGAACACCCCTATCTCGAGACTTGGTGATTAAGGTATCGTCTTCCCCCGATGGTATCTTAGCTAGAAAAGAGTCAGCTCCCCTCGCTGGCTCTTTTCTTATGCAGTTAAGATTTTATGGTATTGATAAAACTGAAAATGAATATTCATTTTAATTGGATGAATACAAATAAATGAAAACCGTGTTCATTACCCGAAGGGAAAATGATTTTTTAGAAGAAAAAATTATAACTTTTTTGGGGTACACCTCAAAAACCCAGTAAATACCTATATTGTTACCGATTCGGTATGCATTGACATTTTTAATATTTCGTGCAATAATGAGAAAGACGAAGGGCGATAGACCCCGAAATAGAATGAGTGTTGGAGGTGAAAAAACATGCATGTTATTTCCGACGAATGCGTAAAATGCGGTGCTTGTGCTTCTGCTTGTCCGGTTGAAGCCATTGAAGAAGGCGACACAAAATACGTTGTAACTGATAGCTGCATCGACTGCGGCTCTTGCGAATCCGTATGTCCTACAGGTGCTATTTCTGCTGAATAATAGCATTGATACCATAAAAAAAGGAGACATGAATATGTCTCCTTTTTTTTATTTGCATGTTAGAAAGTTCTGTGATAGGATAAAAGCATTGCAACAGACAATACAACACGCAAGAAAGAGGAGACATGTCGTGCCCGTATTATGTATTGCCCTCGTGACCGTACTCCTGGATCAGGGAAGTAAATGGTATATTCGCGAGGCTATGATGCTTCATGAATCCATTCCGGTCATTCCGGGATTTTTTCATATAACCTATATTTTAAATCGCGGTGCAGCCTTTGGGATTTTAGAAAATCAACGGTGGCTTTTTTTGGTCATTGCCCTTATCTTATTCCTTATATACGGCCTATGCCGCCATAAAATTCCTACGCACCCTTTCGTCCAGCTCGGTGTCGGTATGCTCTTAGGCGGAGCCTTAGGTAATGCCGTTGACCGGGGCCTGCGCGGTGCCGTAACAGATTTCTTTGATTTTCGGGTCTGGCCGGTATTCAATGTTGCCGACATCGGTATCGTCGTCGGCGTATGCTTGCTTCTTTGGTATAGCTGGACTCATATTTCAGATTCGTGAGGACTCGTATGGAAGAAAAGATACTCGTAACTACAAGTGAAGATGCAGGGAAGCGGCTAGATGTTTATTTAGCAGAGACCTTGGACATTTCGCGAAGTTTTGCCCAAGGGTTGATTGAAAAAGGACAAGCAGCGATGGCTGCCGGTAAAGTAAAAGCCAATCGCCGCCTTAATGAGGGTGAAACGATTCGTGTGCAAGTGGAAATGCAGGAAGAATTGACGGCAACAGCTGAAAACATTCCCTTAGACATTGTCTATGAAGATAAAGATATTATTGTCATTAATAAGGCCCGCGGTATGGTCGTCCATCCAGCAGCCGGTAATTACCACGGCACCTTAGTCAATGCCTTACTCTATCATTGCCAAGGTGAATTATCCGGCATTAATGGCGTCATTCGTCCTGGCATTGTCCATCGCTTAGATAAAGATACATCTGGTGTCATGGTTGCCGCTAAAACGGACGAAGCTCATAAGGGACTGGCTGCACAAATCAAAGCACACAGTGCGAAACGGACCTATTGGGCCTTAGTCCACGGCAATATTGTCGAAGATAAAGGTCTCGTCGATGCTCCCATTGGCCGAGACCCGAAAGATAGAATTAAAATGGCCGTCACCTTTAAAGGCGGCCGCGAAGCAGTGACCCATTTCCGTGTCCTCAAGCGATACGGCGACTATACGTGGATTGAATGTAAGCTCGAAACAGGCCGCACCCACCAAATCCGCGTGCACATGGCCTATATTCATCATCCTGTCGTCAACGACCCCTTGTACGGCTATAAGAAGGATGATTTCCCTATTGTCGGCCAAGCCCTTCATTCTCATTGCTTGGATTTGGTTCATCCCATTACAGGGCAGGCTATGCATTTTGAAGCACCGGCTCCGGCAGACTTTGAAGCATGCTTGCAAGAAGCGGACGCGCGGCGCGAGTGAGGTGCCTATGTGGAACGATAAACATATCTTGATGGACGAAAAAGCCATGGGCCGGGCCATTCGCCGTATTGCCCATGAAATTATTGAACGCAATAAAGGCCTTGATAGAACGGTTCTCGTCGGTATCCATACGCGGGGCGTGCCCTTAGCGAAACGCTTGGCTACGGAGTTAGCAGCTATTGAAGGTAAAGGCGTGCCCGTTTTTGACCTCGATATTTCGGCCTATCGCGACGATGACAAAAAAAGTACGATTAACCAAATCGGGGCCAGTGCCAAACAATTTGATGCGGATAATAAAATCGTTGTCCTCGTCGATGATGTACTCTACACAGGACGGACGGTCCGCTCGGCTCTCAATGCCATTATGGAAATGGGACGGCCTCAATTCATTGAGCTCGCTGTCCTCGTCGACCGGGGCCATCGGGAATTGCCCATCCGGGCCGATTACGTTGGCAAAAACGTGCCCACGTCGCGGCGCGAAGATATTTCTGTGCAGCTCAAAGAAACGGATGATTGTGACCAAGTCGTCTTGCGTGAAGACGTGTAATACTGAATCCCTTTGCAGAAATGCGAAGGGATTTTTTGTGTGCCAAGATTTTCCAGACACTGTCTGGAAAATCTTGGTATAGCATTAATTGCTTTACGAATTTGCATTCTCTGTGGTACGATACGGATATAAAATCATAGTAATGGAGAGACGGAACATGAGTGATAAAAAGCAAATATCTATTCGCAGTTCAGCAGCAGAATATTTAACCTATATTGCTTCTGTAGGAGAACAAGAAAATAGCATTGAACTACGATATGAAGATGAAAATATTTGGTTAACGCAACGGATGATGGCTTACTTGTATGATGTTGATGTACGAACTATTAGTGAGCATATAAAGAAAATTTACAAGGATGCAGAATTAAATGAACATTCAACTATCCGGAAATTCCGGATAGTTCAAACTGAAGGTACACGACAAGTGAATCGGTTAGTTAGTCATTACAATTTACAGATGATTATTGCTGTTGGCTTTAAAGTAAATTCTGAACGAGCTGTGCAATTCCGCAAATGGGTTAATGAAATTGCTGAAGAATTCACTATCAAAGGCTGGGTCATGGACGATGACCGACTTAAACGAGGGACGTATTTAACCGATAAATATTTTGAAGAACAACTGGAACGAGTACGGGAAATTCGTGCGAGTGAACGCAAATTCTACCAAAAAATTACGGATTTATATGCTACTGCTGTGGATTATGATAAGGATGCCAAAGCAACAAGAAGATTTTATGGTACAGTCCAAAATAAGATGCATTTTGCTGTGTCTGGACATACGGATGCAGAACTTATTGTAGAACGTGCTGACAGCACTAAAAAACATATGGGACTTACATCATGGCAAGATGCTCCTAATGGAAAAATCAAAAAATCAGATGTAACGATTGCTAAAAATTATTTAAGTCATGATGAATTGATACAGCTCAATCGCATGGTTGCTTCATATTTAGATTTTGCAGAATCTAAATATGAAGCAAGATTCCCTTGACGATGCATGATTGGGAAATTCGGCTAGATCGATTTATAGAAATGTTTGAGTATGGCATGCTTCAAGATGCAGGAAAAGTGAGTGCTGAAATTGCTCGTATTCACGCAGAAACGGAGTTTGAGAAGTATCGTATTATTCAGGATAAAGCCTTTGTATCAGATTATGATAAATTTATTTTAGAAGAAAAAGAAAAGAATCATTCCAAGTAAAATACGAATCCCTTGTCTTCTTATACGAGAAACAAGGGATATTTTATTGGTCCGTTGAATTATATGAAGAGAATTGTTATACTTAAGTAAAATGAATCGCTTTACTTTTAGACATACCTATTTAAGGAGGGAATTACATGAAAAAACTGATTAATGACGTGAACAACGTCGAAGAAGAAATGATTTTGGGACTCGTGAAATCAGCACCGCAGAAGTTGGCAAAACTCGATGACTATACAGTTGTCGTCCGCAAAGACAAGAAGCAAGGCAAAGTTGCACTCGTCAGCGGCGGCGGCTCTGGCCATGAACCAGCTCATGCTGGCTACGTCGGTATAGGCATGCTTGATGCAGCTGTAGCTGGGACGGTCTTCACGTCGCCTGCACCGGATGCGATTTTAGAAGGCATGAAAGCCGTAGCTACAGACGAAGGCGTGCTCTGCGTCGTCAAGAATTACCAAGGCGATGTCATGAATTTTGAAATGGCCATCGAACTGGCTGCTGATGAAGGGATTAAAGCCGATTATGTTGTCGTCAATGACGATGTAGCCGTTAAAGACAGCTTGTATACGACAGGCCGCCGCGGCGTAGCTGGCACGATTTTCGTCCATAAAATTGCCGGTGCTAAAGCAGAAGCAGGCGGTTCTTTGGAAGATGTCAAAGCTGTTGCCGAAAAGGTCATTGCCAATGTACGGACTATGGGCATGGCCATTGAACCGTGCACCGTTCCGGCTGCAGGTAAACCGGGCTTTACGCTCAACGACGACGAAATGGAAATTGGTATTGGCATTCACGGCGAACCGGGGACCCATCGGGAAAAATTAAAGAGTGCTAACGAAATTGCGGAAATGCTCTTAGATAAAATCATGGATGACCTCGACTACAAAGGCCACGAAGTTGTCGTTCTCGTAAATGGCATGGGTGCTACACCGTTGATGGAATTATATATTATTAACAATTATGTCCACGATTTTCTCGCATCGCATGGCGTGAAAATTTATGATACCATGGTTGGCAATTACGTGACGTCCATCGAAATGGCTGGGTTCTCGATTACCATTCTCCGTCTCGATGACGAAACGAAAGCTTTATACAATGCTGCAGCCGATACGCTGGCATGGAAAAAATAAAGGAGTTTTAACGAATGGAAGCAATAGATAGTGCAGCCTTGCTGGATATATTACAGGCAATGGCAAAGAAAATGGAAAGTGAAAAAGACTATTTAACGGAACTAGATAATGAAATTGCTGACGGCGACCACGGCATTAATTTAGCTCGCGGCTTTGCAGCTGTCGAAGAAAAGTTGCCGTCTTTGGCTGGTAAAGATATTGGTACTATTTTAAAGACTGCTGGCATGCAGCTCGTCTCCAAAGTGGGTGGTGCGTCCGGTGCCTTATACGGTACGTTCTTCATGAAAGCCGGTATGGCTGCGAAGGGCCTCGATACCTTAGACGGCGCAGCCTTAGTAAAGGTTTTAGGTGCTGGCGTAGAAGGCATCAAATCCCGTGGCAAAGCGACGACTGGTGAAAAGACCATGCTCGATGCATGGGTACCGGCCTTAGAAGCGTTAGATGCAGGCCTAACGAGCGGCCAATCCTTGGCCGATGCCTTAGGTGATGCTGTAGGAGCTGCCGAAGAAGGTGTAGAATACACGAAGACGATTATTGCGACGAAAGGCCGGGCTAGTTATATTGGCGAACGGAGCCTTGGCCATCAAGACCCGGGCGCAACGTCAACGCTCTATATGCTGCAAGTCTTGCAGCAAGCTGTACAAGGATAACAAATATGGTAGTGGAGCCCTTTTGGGGCTCCTTTACTTTGCAACTTACAGGAGGTATGAAAATGGTTGGAATTGTAGTTATTTCGCATAGCCAAAAAGCGGCAGAAGGAACGGCAGAACTGGCAAAAATGATGGCTCCTAACGCGCCCATTGTCCCGGCTGGCGGCATGGATGACGGCGGCTTAGGCACGAGCTTTACGAAGATTAGCAATGCTGTCGATGCTGTTTACAGCAATGACGGCGTAGCCTTTATTATGGATATGGGTAGTGCTGTTATGACGGCCGAAATGGTCGTCGAAGCCTTGTCCGATAAGAAGCTCAAGCTCCTCGACTGCCCCATGGTCGAAGGGGCCATTATTGCAGCTGTTGAAGTGGTGGGCGGCACGAAATTAGAGGATTTACAAGAAAAGGTAGACGCTGCACGAGAACCTAAAATTGATGATGCCTTGTGAGCCGCCTCTTAGAGTGGAGTAGACCTTGACGGATTTCCTCGACATAGCGGATAGTATGGTCATTACGTTTTACCATGTATGAGGAGATGAATAGGGATGCGTCGATTGTTGCGGTTTATCATCAAAATCGTCCTGGTCATAGCCGTCGTTGTCATCGCCATTGGCAGTTATATTGGCAATGTGGCGTACACGGAATTTCGCGAAGCCCCGTGGGATTCCCTCTTAGGCATTGAAAATCATGCCAAAGACGTGAGCGTCATTGACCACTGGGAAGAAGAGCGGGGCTGGGAAAAAGTGTGGGTCACGGATCCAGATGGGACACGCCTGCGTGGCACGTATATTGAAAACAGCGAGCCTACAGACCAGACCGTTATTTTACTGCACGGTCTCTACCAGAATCGTTCTATGTGCTTGCCTTACATCAGCATCTATCGCAATTTAGGGTATAATGTCTTGCTCATTGACTTGCGCGGTCACGGCGAAAGTGGCGGCAGCCATACGGACTGGGGCTTGAGCGAACAAGGCGATATGGACGCGTGGATACAATTTTTGCGTGAAAAAAATGAGCACATGCAAATCGGCTTACACGGCATTTCCCTCGGTGCGGCTATGTCCCTCCTCTATGCCGGTGGTGACCACGGCAAGAATATTTCTTTCGTCGTTGCCGATAGTTCTTATGGGAATATTATCGCTTTAGGACAAGAAAAATTGCGTGAAGCTCAAGCCGATAAATGGACCATTCGAGGCTATAAAGTCTTAGATCCTTTCTTTCAAGGGGCCATGTATTATCACACGCGCAAGCTCGTCTCTGATATTGAACCAGCCCAAGCGGTCAAGCATATTACGGTACCGGTCTTATTCTTGCATGGCAGCGACGACGAGCTCGTACCGGTAAAGACAGCTAAGAGCCTGTACGATAATTGCCAAAGTAAGGACAAGGCCATTTACGTCTTTGGCCATTCCGGCCATGCTGTTGGCATTGCGACGAATAAACAAGAATATATAAACGTAGTCACAGGCTTTTTGCATCATGCCAATTCGTAATGATGCTTGACGAAGCCTGACGAGACTACTATAATATGGATTGTAAATCACCCGTATCTACTAGATATTGTAGGTACGGGTTTTATATGCACCATATGAAGCAAGATAACTAGGAGGTACGACATGACACCACAAGACTGGCTTGGCGCAGACAATCAGCTGGGTATGGATATTTGGACAAATAAATATTGTAATAATGGCGAAAGTTTTGACCATTGGCTCGACCGTGTGAGCGGCCAAGATGAAGCTGTTAAAGAGTTGATTAAGGAACAGAAATTTCTCTTTGGCGGGCGTATTTTAGCCAATCGCGGCCTTGAATGTGAAGGGAAGAAAATTACCTTATCGAACTGCTACGTCATGACACCGCCTGAAGATAATATTGAAAGTATTTTTGACCGCGCTGGGAAATTAGCCCGAACCTATAGTTATGGCGGCGGCTGCGGCATTGATATTTCTAAACTCAGCCCGAAAGGGGCGCGCATTAATAACGCAGCCAAAGAAACGAGCGGCTCTATTTCCTTTATGACGCTTTATTCGCTCGTTACGGAATTGATTGGGCAAAATGGCCGTCGCGGTGCCCTCATGATTTCCATCGACTGTTCTCATCCGGATGTGTTGGAATTTATTAAATTAAAAACCGATTTGGACAAAGTGACAAAGGCCAATATTTCCATCCGCTTGAGCGATGAATTTATGCGAGCTGTCCAGAGCCGTTCTAAATTCCGTCTCCATTACACGCGTAAAGAAACGGGGCAAGTCATTGAATCCATGGTCGATGCAGCCGACGTATTCTGTCTCATTGCCGAAACGAACTGGGACTACGCCGAACCGGGCGCATTATTCTGGGACCGCATCAAATCGTGGAACCTCTTGGCCCATACGAAAGAATTTGCCTTTGCCGGAGTCAATCCTTGTGCAGAAGAACCGCTCCCGGCTGGCGGCTCCTGTCTCTTAGGTAGCATGAATTTAGCGCAATTTGTCAATCAGCCCTTTACGCCTAATGCAGTCTTTGATTTTGACGAATTTAAACGGTGCGTGGCTATCGCTGTACGTGCCCTTAACGATGTCCTCGATGAAGGCTTGCCCCTCCATCCGTTGCAGGAACAACGGGACAGCGTCAAAATGTGGCGGCAAATTGGCTTAGGCATTATGGGTCTTGGCGACATGTTCATTAAAATGGGCATTACCTACGGCAGCCCTGATGCCGCTGCCTTTTGTCATGATATTGGCCTGGCCATGGCCGATACAGCTATTGCTACGTCGGCAAAACTAGCTCACGAACGGGGGGCCTTCGATATGTGCCACATCGATGAAATCATGAGTACCCCTTACTTTAAAGCCAATACAACAGACGAAACGGCAGCTCTTGTGCGCGAATACGGCTTGCGCAACTCCCAACTCTTGACCATTGCCCCAACAGGGACGTTATCGACGATGCTCGGTATTTCCGGTGGTATTGAACCGATTTATGCGAACTTCTACGAACGGAAGACCGAATCCCTCCACGGTACGGATGTATATTACAAAGTCTATACACCTATTGTCGAAGGCTACATGAAAGCCCACGGCTTGAAAGATGACAGCCAGTTGCCGCCGTATTTCGTGACGGCTATGACCCTCGAATACCCACAGCGCATTGCTATGCAGGCTGCTTGGCAACAGCATATTGATGCGTCCATTAGCTCTACTGTCAATGTGCCGAATAGCTTTACAGTCAACGACACAGAACGGCTTTACATGCTGGCCTATGAAAAAGGCTGTAAAGGTCTGACTATTTTCCGTGACGGCTGCAAGCGTGCCGGCATCTTGACGACTCATACAGATAATGAACCACAAGTGCCCATTGCCGGACAGGGCCTGGAACGAGGCGAAATCGTCAGCATTGATGACGATGTTATTGGCAAGAAACGCAAACTCATGACGGGCTGCGGCAGTCTTCATTGCTTAGCCTTCTTTGATCCACAAACAGGGGCACTCTTAGAAACGTATTTAAGCAAAGGCTCGACTGGTGGCTGTAACAACTTCATGATTGGTTTGTCCCGTATGATTTCTATTAGTGCTCGTGCAGGCATCGATATTTACACTATCGTCGACCAGCTCAACTCGACTGGCGCGTGCCCGTCCTATTCTGTTCGCCGCGCAACTCGTGGCGATACGAGCCGTGGCTCATGCTGCCCCATGGCCGTTGGCAATGCCCTCCTCGATATGTACAATGAAGTACAGAAAGAATTGAAACAAACGGCTTCTGTTTCGCACGGTGCTGTACCAGAAAGGAAAACGCCTGTGAAAGCGAGAGCTGAAAAGAAAGTGACTGCTTCTGGCATGCTTTGCCCGCAATGCGGTGAACCCTTAGCTTTTGAAGGGGGCTGCAATACGTGCAAAAACTGCGGCTGGAGTAAATGCATGATTTAATAAAAAGATAGGGAATACTTGCTTTTAGAGAGTTTTTCTAGAAGCAAGTATTTTTTTTGTAAAAATAAGAGTACTACTATTGATTTTTTTTGGTATCCTTGTATTATACTTACTACAGCACTGAAAAGAATAAATACAGTATCGAGGAGGAAGAGCAGATGACGGAAGAAAAAGTAATTCTTGCGGCTTTAGAAGAAATTAAAATACATTCTTTAAAATTTACGATGGAAGATATGACGCGGCGGCTCCACATGAGCAAAACGTCGCTTTATAAAAAGGTAGCGTCTAAGGACGCCCTCATTGCCGACATTGTGACGTATATGATAGAACGCTTTAATCGGGAAGAACAAAAACGGATTACGCCGGACATGTCTATTGATGAAAAAAACGTAGCCCTTATTCAGTTATATACTGATACGGTTATGCCGTTTAACAACGCTGTCTTTCGAGATTTACAGTATCTCTACGAAGACCAGTGGCAGCGGTGGCGCACGTTCCAGCAAGAGAAAATCGACGAACTCATGGCGATTTTACAAGCAGGCATTGATGCCGGTGTGTATCGGCCTGTCAATATAGGGATTATGCGCTATACCTTGGAGCATACGGTCAGTGCCTTAGGAGATGCAAGTTTTTTGAATGACAATGGCCTGACCTATAGCGAAGCCATTCAAGGATTACGGGACATTATCTTTTATGGTATTAAGAAATAGGGACTTCCAAGTTCAGTTGAACTTGGATTCCTTTTTATCTTTGTAAGTACTATAAAAATATTTTTTAGTATCGGAGGTATCAAAATGAATAGGCAGCATATTAAAGAAAGATTTCATACACTGTGGAAAAAGAATCGTACTATTTCTAAAATTGGTATTGTCGGCTTAATCGTCTGCGTCGTTGTCGGTGGGTTTTACTGGCAAGTGAGTCTGGCAAAGAATGTACCAGAAGAAAATTGGGGCCTAGCGGAAGCGAAAGAAACGCCAGTGAATTCTAAAGTTGCTGGCCGAGTCGTACAGATTTACGTCAAAGAAGGGGATACAGTCCAACAAGGGCAGCTCTTGGCGCGCATTGACAAGGATACACAAGAAACGAACCGCACCCAAGCCGAAGCGGCACTATAAGCACAATACGCCCAAGTGCAAGCGACACTCGCCGGTAGTCAGACCGACCAAGGTGTCTTAGCGGCACAGCTCAATAGTGCCAAAGCTCAAGCGGTGCAAGCGAAAACGGCTCTTGACTTAGCGGCTCGCGATGAAGGTCGGTATCGTGATTTGCTCGCCCAGTCCGCTATTTCGCAGCAACAGTACGATAAAGCGAAAGCCCAACTTGACAACACCCAAACCGCTTACGATGCAGCCCAAGCCGGTGTAGCTAGTGCCGAAGCGAGCCAGCAAAAGAACCAAGCCAATGCGGAAGCCGTCGCCGCACAACGGCAGCAAATGGCAGCGCTCCAAGGGAAAATCGATGCTGTTGCCGTTTCGGAAAAAGAAACGGAAATCCGTGCGCCCTTTAGCGGTGTCATTACGAAGAAATACGTCGAAGAAAATGGCTTAGTGTCCCAGACGACGCCGCTTTTTTCTATCCAAGACAGCAGCGATAACTGGGTTATTTTCAAAGTGAAAGAAACGGATTTAAGCCAGTATCATGTTGGCGACAAACTGAGGATTACAGGCCGGGATAAAGCGTTAAAAGTACCGGGAACGATTGAAATGATTAACCGTAAAGCCGATTACACCACGGTGAAAGCGACGAATGAACGAGGCGATAAAGATATTGTCACGTTCGACGTAAAAGTCCGTACTAATTCGCCCGATGTTTGGCCAGGCATGCGCTTTCTCTTACCAGCTGTAACGAAATGAGGGATATATAGATGAAGGCTTTTTTACACTACGTTCAATATGAAATATACCAGCTCTTTCACGTCCATCGCCGTACCGTAGCTGTGTTAGTCTGCCTGCCTTTCATCTATACTGTATTGTTTGGCGGCATGTTCTATCCGAGCGTCGTAAAACACGTACCTATTGGGATTGTCAATCTCGATACAGGCATGGAAAGCACAGCTGTTATTCGAGAACTATCGACTGTACCGGAACTTGCCGTCGTCTTTACGGCGCAAGATGAAAAGACAGGGCAAGATGCACGGGCAGCAGCTCAAATTCAGGCACTCGTCATCATTCCACCAGATTTTAGTAAAGACCTTGGGCAATATAAGGGGACGAATATCGCGGTCTTAACGAATAATACGAATACCCTCCTCGGTGGGACAGCAATGAAAAATATTCAACCTGTCCTGGCGACGTATGGCGCGCAAGTCCAAGTGAAACAGGCTATTGCTGCAGGCATTACGCCGCCGGCATGACTTAGCGCGCCATAGGGCAGCGATTATGCTGGCAACATTAAGTGTATATACCTTCGTCGAAACGGTTATTTTCTTAGGCTGTTTAGCTCTGGCATACAGTGTGTTTGATATTGTCGTGCAAACGGTGTCGGTACAACTCATCGGTATTATCGCTGCCTTTGCAGTTGCCATGACTTCCTTTGCCCTATTTGTCGGCACAGCTGTACGGAAAATTAGTAGTACTATTACGTTGCCCCTGTTTTACATCATGCCGTCTGTCCTCTTTTCCGGTGCCATTTGGCCGCGCTATTTTATGGATGCTATTAGCTTGTTGTTGTCGTATATTATGCCCATTGGTTACAGCACCAATACACTGCGAGATGTGTTGCTGCGCGGTACAGGACCGACTTTTGCTAGCGATGTAGGCTGTTTACTGCTTTTTACGTTCCTCATGATGAGCAGTGCCATGTGGCTCGTGCGTAAGAAAATAGGGAAAGGAGAAACTGCTCATGTGGTAAATCATTAAACGAGAATGGCATACGTTATTGACGAAACGGCTCTTAGTCTTCGTCGTCCTTTTAGGCGCGGCAACGGCTTATAGTTTACTCGTCGGTAATTTATATAACGGCCATGTAGTCGAACATATTCCCGTCGTCGTCTGTGATTTGGAAGACTCCGCACCGAGTCGTGAAGTCATTCGTTCCTTACACGATGTCCATACGTATGACGTGTCCGTCGTTTCTAGCCAAGATGAAGGGGAAACGCTTCTGAACCAAAGAAAAGCCACGGTTATGGTCGTCGTTCCGCCTGATTTTTCCTTGCACTTAGGGCGGAATGAACAAGCACCTGTGGCAGTCATTACAGATGATACGAATACGTTACAGCAAAACTACACGCTCACGGATATTCAAACGGTTTTAGGCACGATGAATGGCGTCTTAGCAGCTGAATATTACACCATTCACGGCGCGACCTATATTCCGCCTGCACCGATACAAATGAGTCTTCGCATTAGTGATAACCCGACGAATAGTTACGCTCTCTTTTATCTCTATGGCGTCATGCTCACCGCGGCACAGCTTGGGATTATGCTGGCTATTGCGGCAAGCGTACAAAGCGATAAAGGCACGCAGTATCATACGCTGCAAGCAATTGCTGTGAAAGAACTATTCTATGTTATCCTTTCTCTCGTTTCTGCAGCTATCGGCTTAAGTGTTCTCATTTCGCTGTGGTATTTACCCTTTAAAGGGAGCGTTTTCTCTTTCTTTGTGCTCTATGCCGTCTTTGCCTTAGTTATCAGTAATATGGCCGTCTGCATTGCCATGTATTTCCGCACGCAAATCGCGATGATTCAGTGCCTCGTTTTCTATGCGTTACCAGCATTTTTGCTGGCTGGTTACATTTGGCCCGTCCATGCCATGATTCCCTTATGGAAAGTCTTTTCTGCTTTTATTCCGCTCCATTACATTATGGCTGATTTCCGCAGTATAGCCCTGACGGGCAGTGTGCCTGGTATCCTACAGGATATGCCGTTCTTGGCGGTGCTGCAGTCGTTCTTATGGGAATTAATGCCGTTTTCCTTATGCTCCAAAAACATAAAAGAGTTTCTGAAAAGATTGCGTAAAAATCATCGTACAGCGTTATACTTGTCTTGACAGAATAGACGCATGTGTTTATAATAAGCATAAATTTAAGAGATGCAATGAAAGAGAAGCAACTTAGTTCTTCCGCGCAGAGAACTGTCGGCTGGTGCAAGACAGTAGGTGGCTAAGGCGTTCCGCTCTGGAGCAGCAAATGATGAATTTGACGGGTCCGCCCGATATCGCGGTTCAAGTTGGCCGAAAGGCAAGTTGGGTGGCAACGCGGGAAATATACTCTCGTCCCTTTGATGGGACGGGAGTTTTTTGTTTATAAAATTGAGGGAAGCGTATCCCGGCGCGCTGGTCTCTATGAGGTGAAATAGATGAAACGGGTGTACAATTTTAATCCAGGTCCATCGGCAATGCCTTTGGAAGTACTCGAAGCAGTACAACAAGAGTTCCTTGATTTCAAGGGAACAGGCATGAGCATCGTGGAAATCAGCCACCGCAGTAAAGCCTATCAAGATATGCAAGACGATACGGTAGCGACGTTGAAACGACTTTTAAACATTCCCGATGGCTATCATGTCATTTTCATGCAAGGCGGCGGCAGTTTGCAGTTTGTCATGCATGCAGCCAATTTCTTACATAAAAAAGGCGGCTACATCAATACCGGGGTCTGGTCCGATAAAGCCATGCAGGCTGCGGCTCATTACGGTAAGGTCTACGAAATCGCATCGAGTAAGCAAGATAACTTCACGTATATTCCAACAGAAGAAGCCTTTCATATCCAGCCTGATACGGATTACGTATACATGACGGCAAATAACACGGTCCACGGTACAGAATGGCATCAATATCCGAAGTTTGACATTCCTATCATTTGCGACATGTCTAGTGATTTCTTGAGCCATCCTTTTGATGTGAGTAACTTCGATTACCTCTATGCTGGGGCACAAAAAAATATCGGCCCTGCCGGTGTCGTCGTGGGCATCATGAAAGATAGCTTCCTCCAGACAGCAAACGATGAGTTGCCGAATATGCTGAAGTACAAGACCTTCGTCGATAAAGATTCGACGTACAATACGCCGCCAGTCTTTTGCATTTACTTTGTCAATAAAGTAGCGCACTGGCTCGAAGATAACGGCGGCCTAGCAGCCATGCAGCAACGCAATGAAGCAAAGGCGAAATTGATTTACGACGTTATCGATGAAAGCGACGGTTTTTATAAAGGACACGCGCAGAAAGATTCGCGGAGCCTCATGAATGTTACCTTCAATTTATCAACGCCTGAATTAGAAGCTGATTTCGTAGCAAAGGCTGCGGCACACGACCTCATCGGTATCAAAGGTCATCGCTCCATTGGCGGTTGCCGCGCTTCGCTCTATAACGCAGTGACCCTCGAAGGGTGCCAGAAATTAGCTGAGTTTATGAACGCATTTAAAGATAATCATTAAGAGAGACACGGAATTCCGTGGAGAGGGGTATAGACAATGAAAATTTTAGTAAGTGATGACGTTTCGGTCAAAGGTGTAGAATTATTACGAGAACACGGCTATGATGTCGATATTAAAACGAATTTAGATGAAGCAGGCTTAATCGAATGCATTGGCGAATACGACGGCCTCATTACCCGTTCTATGACGCATGTTACGAAAAAAGTTATTGATGCGGCTACGAAATTGAAAGTTGTTGGCCGTGCCGGTGTCGGTGTCGATAGCATCGACTTAAAAGAAGCAACGTATCACGGCATTGTCGTCGTCAATGCGCCGACAGCTAATACGATTGCTGCTACAGAACACACTTGCGCTATGATTATGGCCATTACGCGTCACATTCCGCAGGCGCACAATTCCTTAATGGCTGGCAACTGGGACCGCAAGACTTTCACAGGCATTCAGCTCCAGAATAAGACGATTGGTATCATCGGTGTAGGCCGCATTGGTTCCCGTATTGCCAAACGCATGCAGGCGATGGAAATGAAAACTATCGGCTACGACCCGTACATTCCAGAAGAACGGTTTAAACAGCTCGGCGTTGAATCGGTCGATTTAGACACCCTTTTAAGAACATCGGATTACATTACCATGCATACGCCGCTGACGAAGGAAACGCGCGGCATGATTGGCAAGGAAGAAATTGCGAAAATGAAAGACGGTGTTCGTGTCATCAACGTTTCGCGCGGTGCTGTCCTCGACATCAATGCCTTAGCTGATGCCTTAAAGAGCGGCCACGTCGCTGGTGCTGCTGTCGATGTTTTCCCAGTAGAACCGCTTACCAAAGATATTAACCCATTCCTTGGCCTCGATAACGTCGTCATCACACCGCATCTCGGTGCCTCTACGGTAGAAGCGCAAATCGGCGTTTCCGTCGACGTTGCCGAAGGCGTTATGGCAGCCCTCCACGACGAACCGGTACCGACAGCCGTCAATATGGCTCCTGTTCCGCAGAACGTGTACAACGTCATTCATCCGTACTTTGATTTGCTCGAACGCATGGGCATTATCGGTGTCTACCTCACAGAAGGGCCAATGAAAGAAATCCAAGTCGAATATACAGGCGAATTAGCCGAAACAGAAACGCGCCTCCTCACGACAGCTGCTTTAAAAGGTGCGCTCAATCCGATTCTCCAAGACTCGGTCAACTTCGTCAACGCACCGGAAGTCGCTAAATCCCGTCATATTTCGGTAAAAGAAATTAAATCCCACGATAAAGGAACCTTCGTCGATGCCGTCACAGTCCGTATTAAAACGACGAAAGGCACGCACGAAGTTGTCGGTATGCTCTTTAATGGCACAGAAGCGAAAATTGTCCAAATCGATGGCTACCGCGTCGACTTCACGCCGGAAGGCTATTTGCTCTTAGCACCGCATGTAGACCAGCCGAACATGATCGGTCAGATTTCGACTATTCTCGGTCAGGCTCACATCAACATTACGGGCATGCAAGTTGGCCGTATGACTGAAAAGGGCACGAATATCATGGCTATTGCCGTCCAAGACGATATTCCCAACGATATTATGCTCAAACTCCGCTCCATTAACGGTATTTTAGATATGAAACTCATTCATTGCGAAATTCACTAGGAGGTAACGATGGTACGCATTATCCTTATCCGCCACGGCGAAACACAGTGGAATATTGAAGGCCGTTACCAAGGCCAAGAAGACACGCACTTGAGCGAACGGGGCCTCAAGCAAGGCCATCTCGTCGCTGAAGGCTTGAAAAATACGCCTATTGACGTGGCTATTTCTAGCCCCCTCGAACGGTCGTACATGACGTGCAAATTCTGCGCCGACTTACATCAGTTGCCAGTCCTCAAAGACGACAGACTGCTCGAAATCAATCACGGCGAATGGGAAGGCTGCTTGGCCGGTGAAATTGAAGCAGAATATCCTCAAGAATTTAGCCAGTGGCACAGCCTGCCTCAGTACGTAACTATGCCCGGCCCAGGTGGTGAATCCCTTGAAGACGTACGCCGCCGTGTGCGCGATGCCTTCAATGAATACGCTGCGAAATACCAAGGGAAAACCGTTCTCGTTGCTGCCCATGATGCAGTCAATAAAGCGATTATTTGCGATATTATGGGTCTCGATATGAGCCATTTCTGGCAAATTAAACAAGACAATACGTGCATTAACGTCCTCGAATACGACAAGGGACAATGGCGCGTGGTCTTGCTCAACTCGACAGCACATATGGGGGATTTGTTCAGCGGTATTGAACAAAAAGGCCTATAACGGTATAATAAAAGAAATGTTGTGATACCTACTAGAGGAGGACGAATTAGTATGTTAGATACTAAATTTATTAGAGAACATGTAGAAGAAGTAAAAGCTAACGTTGCCAACCGTAACGCTCACGCAGACGTAGACAAATTTGTCGAACTTGACGATAAACGGCGCGAATTGATTCAAAAAGTCGAAGCTATGAAGAGCGAACGCAATACGGTTACGAAAGAAATTAGCCAGCTCAAACGAAATAAAGAAAATGCAGATGACAAAATCGCTGCGATGAAAAAATTAGGCGATGACATCGATGTCCTCGACAAAGAAGTAAAACAAGTCGAAAGCGACATGCGCGACATTCAGCTCATGATTCCGAACATGTGCCATCCGTCTGTTCCCTTGGGTAAAGACGATAGCGATAACCCGGAAGTCCGTAAATGGGGCGAAAAAAGGACCTTTGATTTTACACCGCTCAACCACTGGGATGTCGGTGAAAACCTCGGTATCCTCGATTCTGAACGAGCTGCTAAAGTCACAGGTGCTCGTTTCTACTACTATGTTGGTGCCGGTGCGCGCCTCGAACGAGCTGTCTATAACTTCATGCTCGACCAGCACGCTAAAGACGGTTATACCGAAGTCATTCCGCCGTACATCGTCAATCGTGATTCTATGACTGGTACAGGCCAGCTTCCGAAATTCTATGAAGACATGTATCGCCTCAATGTCGAAGGCGAAGAAATGTACATGATTCCGACGGCAGAAGTGCCACTTACGAACTACTACCGTGGTGAAATCATTGACGGCACTAAATTGCCGGTTTACTTTACAGCTATGACACCGTGCTTCCGCGCAGAAGCAGGCTCTGCTGGCCGTGACACACGTGGTCTTATTCGTCAGCACCAGTTCCATAAAGTCGAAATGGTTAAATTCTGCACACCAGAAACAAGCTATGACGAATTAGATAAACTTACGAACAACGCGGAAGACATCTTGAAAGCCTTAGGCTTGCCGTATCATGTCGTTTGCCTCTGCACCGGCGATATTGGCTTCTCTGCAGCAAAAACCTTCGACGTAGAAGTGTGGTTCCCGGCACAAGATAAATACCGCGAAATCTCGTCATGCTCCAATACGGAAGACTTCCAAGCACGCCGTGCCAATATCCGCTTCCGTCGCGAAGTGAAAGCAAAACCGGAATACGTTCATACCTTGAATGGTTCTGGCCTTGCCGTTGGCCGTACTGTCGCAGCTATCCTCGAAAACTATCAGCAAGCTGATGGCTCCGTCGTCGTACCAGAAGCTCTCCGTCCGTACATGCACTGCGATGTCATTACGAAAAACATGAAATAAACTTTTATATGTAGTATACCTTATTAGACCTGCTCATTTGAGCAGGTCTTTTTTCTTGACAATCTGCGATTACATCATTTACAATAATGATGATAGAACCCGGCAGGCCTCTTACGTTGTAACGCGGACCATGTTGGGTCATTTTTATATGGAGGAGTGGTTTATATGATGTATCCTTATATGACATTAAATGACGGTACAGAAATTACGCATTCCCAAATTATTCCTGTAAATGGCTCTGACACAGTACAAGTCCATTTTGAACGCCCAACTGATACAGGGTTTGACAGTGCCCGTTGCGTATTGCCTTCTTATAAATGGTTGTATCATGAAGGATATAGTGATGTTGAACTCCAACGTTTTGAGGAATTTTTGAAAAATAATTCCCATCTCTTTTTTAAATTTGCCAAAGAGGGGGGCATTTTCTGTGCCTAGCCTGTTCCGGATTGGTGAGTATATCATTTATTTTTGGTCGAATGAAAATGGCGAGCCTATACATGTTCATATTAGTAAGGGAAGACCTACGGCTAATGCGACAAAGGTTTGGCTTACTTCTCGTGGTGGCTGTGTGTTGGCACATAATAAAAGCCAAATTCCTGAAAGAATATTGCGTAACTTAATGGATGTTATTGCAGCACAGTTTTTTATGATTTGTGCTAAATGGAAAGAGTTTTTCTGTGTAGATGAAATTAACTTTTATATGTAGTATACTTTTTAGTCCTGCTTTGCGTGAGCAGAATTTTTATATATGCTAATAAATCATGGTTTACAAAACTAACTGTAATCCTATATAATGTAAACCAACAGATAAGGGGTAGAATCTTACGTTACGGAGGTTTTACCTATGAACAAACATTGCAAGAAAATCGTATTAGCTAGTTTAGTTGCCTTTGCTGTATCTGCAGGACTTAGTGTAGCTTCACCGATGATAGCCGATGCTAAAGTTCATTTTGATGTCTTTGACTTCGAATCTCATCGCGGTGGCCGGGATGCAAGACCGGAAAACACATTGTATTCGTATGCTTACGCCATGGAATTGGGTGCCACGACGATTGAATGCGATATGCAGCTGACAGCAGATGGCAAAATTGTCATGAGTCATAATGCCTTTTTAAATCACGAATTAACGAAAGATAAAGATGGAAACTATATTCCTGATGGAAAATATGATATTCGTACCATGACAGTAGAGCAAATCAAACAGTTTAATGTTGGGCATATTAATCCGGAAACGGCAGAATATGCGCATAATGTTGACCCGGCAACATTTGTTAAAGTATTCAATGATACTGTGAAAAAATATGGCATGGAAGACCGTGTGGTGTTGCAATCCTTTGATTGGCGGACGCTCATTGAAATGAAGAAATTAAATCCTAATATTTCAACAAGTGCCCTTTGGCAAGCTTCGTCATCTTGGGAAAAATATGGAGACCAAAAGAGTCCGTGGCTTGGTGGTGTAGATATTAAAGACTTTAAATATAATCCTGTCCAAGCAGCTCATTCCATTGGTGCCGATGTTATTTCACCGTACTTTAAGGATATTTCTATGGGTGATGTTGAAGAAGCACATAAACTTGGCATGAAAGTCGTGCCGTGGACAGTGAATAATGAAAGCGATATGGAAATGATGCTTGATATGGGTGTTGATGGCATGATTTCGATAAGCCCTGGATTTTAAAAGAAGTTTTGCAGAAGCGAGGCATTCCATTGCATAAGGCTGTTGTCAACACAAAGAGCCCGTACCATACTGGTACAGCACATAACGATGTGGTCACAGAAAAAGTTACAGATGGCCGTGATGCAGCGTATTAATTGTTAAATCGAAATGGTAGTGAGAAAAGTCCTGCTTTGCGTGAGCAGGACTTTTTTTA
This sequence comes from uncultured Megasphaera sp., assembly GCA_900540735.1. Taxonomy (GTDB): domain Bacteria; phylum Bacillota; class Negativicutes; order Veillonellales; family Megasphaeraceae; genus Megasphaera. The sequence goes on from UQHB01000004.1 coordinate 83,556, forward strand.
TGCCTTCTCGAATTTATACAATATGTATATCGTTTTATCTTACTACACAGGAGGCGAAATTATGAATCGCGTATTAACTGTAGAAATTGCGCGCGTTACGGAAAAGGCTGCAGTCCGTGCAGGGAGACTCATGGGCAAAGGTGACAAGAACGGTGCAGACCAACTGGCTGTAGACGGCATGCATTCCATTTTGTCCAGTGTACCCATTGACGGAACCGTCGTCATTGGCGAAGGTGAAATGGACGAAGCACCAATGCTCTATATTGGCGAAAAAGTCGGTGCTGGCAGTACGCCTGTCGACATCGCTGTAGACCCCCTCGAAGGGACGAACCTTACGGCCAAAGGGCAGGACGGCTCTATTGCGGTCATTGCTATTGCTGGTAAAGGCAATCTTTTGCACGCGCCGGACATGTACATGGAAAAACTTTGCGTGGGCCCACGGGCAAAAGGGCGCATTGATTTGACCAAAGCTGTACAGGAAAACTTAGCCAACGTAGCCGATGCGTTGCAACGTAGCATTGATGATTTGACCGTCGTCATTTTAGACCGCGAACGGCATCAAGAAATTATCGACCAATGCCGCGAAGTGGGTGCACGGATTAAGCTCATTTCAGACGGTGACGTTTCGCCAGCTGTCGACATTGGTTGCGAAGGGTCTGGCGTACACGTCCTCATGGGTATTGGCGGTGCGCCGGAAGGCGTACTGGCAGCGGCTGCGCTGAAATGCTTAGGCGGTGACATGCAGGCGCGCCTCATTCCCTATACGGAAGAAGAACGGCAACGCTGTTACGACATGGGTATTACAGACGTAAATAAGATTTTGACCATTGACGATTTGGTCAAAGGGGACGATTGCATTTTCTCGGCGACAGCCATTACGAATACGCCTATGCTGCGCGGTGTCCAGTATTTCGGCGGCGGTGCGCGGACGATGACCGTCGTCATGCGTTACAGCAGCGGTACCATTCGCTTTATTGACACGTTCCATCGCTTCGACAAGAGCTCGAAATGGAGCATCCATTTATAACATTTATCTTACATTTTACGGGGAGTCCGCAAGGGCTCCCTTTTTTGTAAGAACTGTTTAGAATTTTCTGTATACTCTTTTAGTTTCCTCCTATTTATGGTACAATGACTTGATAGTAAAATTATTAAACTAGGTAAGGTCAGCCTTATCTTCGCATATACTACATTGAAATCTACTTAGGAGGCACCAGAATTGGAGAAACTTGTTATTCATGGTGGAAAAACCTTACAGGGAACTGTTCGTGTCAGCGGGGCTAAAAACGCCGTGTTGCCTATTATCGTTGCTTCCATGCTCGGGACGACGAAGAGTACCTTAACAGAAATTCCGAAATTGGCCGATGTACACACGGTCTGTGATGTCATCAGTTCATTAGGCGTAAAAATAGAAAATCCAGAAACCGGCACCTTGACGATGGATGCCAGCGAATTGACTTCCACTGCAGCTCCGTATGATTTAGTACGGCGCATGCGTGCTTCGTTCCTCGTTATGGGGCCGCTTTTGGCGCGCAAAGGGAGAGCCCAAATTTCTCTTCCTGGCGGCTGCTCTATCGGTGCCCGTCCCATCGATTTACATTTAAAAGCTTTTGAAGCCATGGGCGCAACGATTAATCTCGAAAACGGCAACATTGAAGCTGTCGCTCCGAATGGCCTCAAAGGGGCACAGATTTACCTCGATTTCCCAAGTGTTGGCGCAACGGAAAACATCCTCATGGCGGCGTCTATGGCCGATGGCAAAACGGTCCTCGAAAATGCGGCTGAAGAACCGGAAATCGTCGATTTAGCGACATACCTCAATAGCATGGGCGCGAACATCCGCGGTGCCGGTACGAACGTCATCCGCATTGAAGGGGTCAAAGAATTACACGGCGCAACCCATTCGGTCATTCCGGACCGCATCGAAGCAGGGACCTTCATGATTGGCGCAGCCATGACAGGGGGTAATGTCTTCGTTGAAAACGCCTTGTCTGAACATTTAAAACCGCTCATTGCAAAGTTAAAAGAAGTCGGTGCAGAAGTACAAGAAGAAATCGACGGCATCCGCGTCATCGGTCACTTGCCGCTCCGTCCGGCTGATATTAAAACTTTGCCGTATCCGGGCTTCCCGACAGATATGCAGGCTCAGTTTATGGCATTGACCACGATTTGCGAAGGCACGAGCATCATTACAGAAACGGTCTTTGAAAACCGCTTCATGCACGTTGATGAATTTAAACGCATGGGTGCGAAAATCCGTATTGAAGGCCGCAGTGCTGTCGTTGAAGGGGTTAAACAGCTCAAAGGTGCCCGCGTCAATGCGACAGACTTACGTGCTGGCGCAGCATTGGTACTGGCAGGCCTCGTAGCAGACGGCGAAACTCATGTCGGTCATTTATATCACATTGACCGCGGCTATGATCACTATGTATTGAAATTGCAAAGGCTAGGTGCTGACATTGTTCGGGTCAATATTGACGAAGAAGAAAATTAAGCGCAAAGAACCAGCCGCTTTAGGAAAACAAACGAAACATTGGGGCAAACCGCATTGGTTCATTCATGACGTAGCCATCGATTTAGGGACGGCGAACATCATCGTCTATGTCCGTAAAAAAGGCATTGTCGTCAATGAGCCAGCGGTCATTGCGGTCGATACGAATACGAATAAAGTCATTGCCATCGGCAAAGAAGCACAGGCTATGCTGGGACGGGCACCGAAACACATTCATGCGTACCATCCTATGCGTAATGGTGTCATTGCCGATTACGATGCGACGGAATACATGCTGCGCTATTTCATGAAAAAGGCTTTAGGTCATCCCTTGCTCTTTAAGCCGCGCGTCGTCATCTGCGTGCCGTCGAGCGTCACCAACGTCGAACGGCGCGCCGTCATCGAAGCGGCTATGCAGGCTGGGGCCAGCAAGACTGTCGTCATGGAAGAACCACTTGCAGCAGCCATCGGTGCAGGCCTTGACATTGCCAGCTCCAACGGGTCGATGGTCGTCGACATGGGCGGCGGCACGACAGATATTGCTATTTTGAGCTTAAGTGGTGTCGTCATTAGCGAATCCTTGCGCATTGGCAGCAATACTTTTGACGAAGCGATTAAGCAGTATTTAGCGCGTTTCAAACATATTGCTGTAGGTAATCACACGGCAGAAGAAGTAAAAATTCTCATCGGTACAGCCCTTCCAGATGGCCGCCGCTTGACCGCTGACGTACGGGGACGGAGTACCGAAACGGGACTGCCTATGATGACTGATGTGGACTCCCAAGAAATCTGCAAAGCCTTAGATGAACCGCTGCAAACCATTTTGCAGTCTATTGTCTCTATTTTAGAAAAAACACCGCCTGAACTAGCAGCAGACATTGCTGACCACGGCATTGTCCTCACTGGCGGCGGTATGCTTCTCGACGGCTTTGACCGCCTCCTTTCGCAGACTACAGGTATGGCGGCGTATCTTTGTGATGAACCGCTCTTGTGTGTGGCCAACGGTGCTGGCAAAGCACTGAATGAAATGGATAGATTAAAAGATAGTTTTGATGATTTATAATTCCCTGTAAAGGAGGTCGTATGATGATGAAACACATGTGGAAAATGGGACTCTTAGCCATCGTTTGGAGCATGCTGGCCATACCGGCACTGGCTGCAGACGTATCGTATACGAGCGTCTTAAATGGTGCCGTCGTCCAAGCTATCCCGGCTGGTACGGCCGTCCGTGAAGGGGATGTGCTCGTGACGGTCCAGTCCTTGGTAGGTCCTATGGCGGCAGCGCGCGCGTCTGAAAGCGGCGTCGTCAAGGAAGTACTCGTACAACCGGGCCAAAAAGTCCAGCAAGGGACGGTCGTCATGGTCATAGAAACGAAATAAGAGGGTAATCCGAAAACGAATGATAACACTACGGAACTTACGGCGTAAAGCCGTGCAATTATGCGTAACAGCACTCTGCTGTGCAGTCATGCCGCTCGTTGCGTATGCCCAAGAATTTATGAACGTCAGCGAAGTACAGCCCGGCATGACGGGCTATGCGAAGACCGTCGTTCAGGGCACGACAATCGATACATTTCTTGTGGAAATATTAGGCGTTATGAAAAATAGCGGCCCATCAGGGGACCTTATTTTAGCGCGCTTTTCTGGGCCCCTTATTGAACAAACCGGCGGCATTGCTCAAGGTATGAGCGGCAGTCCGGTCTATATTAACGGCAAGCTCCTCGGTGCCGTTGCTTATGGCTGGTCTTTCTCCAACTCGCGTGTAGGCATGATTACGCCTATTCAAGATATGCTCAAGCTCTGGAACGTGCCGACGAAAGAAGAAATTCGCCCTTTTAATGCGCGCGAATCGTCTCTCGTGCCCATTGCGACACCGCTCATGGTCAGCGGCTTTGATGGTGTCTCTACAGACTGGATGAAGAGTAAATTGCCTCAGTACAATTTCATGCCTGTCGATACGGCTTCTGCAACCAGTGATGACGTAGCCCAGCCCTTAGAACCGGGCAGCTCCGTCGCGGCAGCCTTTGTCAATGGCGATATGAAAATGGGGGCCATTGGTACGGTCACGTATGTCGATAACGACCACGTCGTCGCCTTTGGCCATCCTTTCCTGAAAAAAGGCAGCATTAATTACTTCATGCACAATGCCTATATTTTCACAATTGTCAATAACATGAGCAGCTCCTTTAAGCTAGGCTCTGTAGGCGCAGAAATCGGCAAGATTACGCAAGACCGCGGTGCCGGTATTGGCGGTACGTACGGCTATTTAGCACCGGGTATTCCGGTCATCATCAAGGCGAGCGATACCGATACAGGTGCCAATAACCTGAAGCGCGTCAAGATTATTGAAGATAACGAATTAACGCCGGTCCTGGCAGCGACGACAGTCTATAATACAGTTAACAAGACTATCGACCGTTCTGGCGGCGGTACAGCATCTATTTCTTATACGATTCGTTCGTCTAAAGGACGGGAAAATGATATTACACGGCATAACATGTATTATTCAGCTGATAATATCAACGAAAAGAGCATTGATGAATTATATAACGTCCTCGATATTTTGAAACGGAATGAATTCATCGATTATCCTGTCCTCGACATTACGATGAACGTCGACGTAACGCAGGCGAAGAAGTCCGCTCAAATCGTCGATGCGTCGGCTGCACCAGTCGTTGTCAGCCCTGGCGATACGGTGTACTTCAAAGTGACGCTCCATCCCTTCCGCGGTACGAACGAAGTGAAGACCATGGCCTTCACGGTGCCCAAAGACCAGCCTCTTGGTGATATGGTTCTCGAAATCCGCGGCGGCGGTGTCATTCCGCTCCCGTATTTGATTGAAAAACAGCGGTATAACTTAACCGACGAAATCATTGAACGGCTCCGTCATTATAAAGATTTCCAAGAATTAAAGAAAGAAATCGAAACGGAAGATGCGAACAACGATTTGGTCATCGAAATCCTCGAACAAAACGTGAGCATGATTAACGGCAGTAATGAAAAAGTGCCGAAAGAAAAGATTCGCGGTAAAGAACCGGTGAAAGATACGGCAGGTATCGTCAAGCCGGATAAGCAAGGCCTGAACGAAGCCGATAAGACCCCGAAGTCGTCTATCCAAACGCCGTACATCGTCTTAGGGGACGGCCAGATTACGATTAAAGTTGTAACGCCCAAAAAACGGGACGAATACATGGCTAAGAATCATCAAATCAACGAAGCCAAAGCCGTCATCAGTGAAGATGCAAACAGCGCGGCCCAAGGGGATGAAATGATTCAGCACGACCAAGGACAAAACAATAAAAATCAAACGAGTACTACAGACGAAACGAAGTCAGCCGTCACGGGTATTGACTTAGTATCGATGCAGTAATTCGTAAGAGCGAAGACGATACTGGGAAGATACAGAAAGGAACAGCCTGTCTTCCCAGTATTTTTTTACTTCGTTCGTGCCTTGCCATTTGCAAAAGAAGATGATATTATCTTATTTGTGGAAACTCAAAAGACGATTTCAGTTTTCATGACATTGCATGACAATTTTTTAACAAAATGCCGACAATAAAAGTCCGTGATTTTACTTTAATGCCTAATAATGGTATAGTAAAATAAATTGGCTCTAGAGAGAGGAGTGGTATAGTGCAGCGAATGCTCGAAGGTATTGGGAAATTTACGCTCCATATCTTTGAAGTCGTCGGGGTCATTGCCATTTTATTTGGACAAACCTTGCGGCAGCTCCATAAAGCACAACGAAAATTGACACTGTACCAAATGGCTCATTTAGGGGTCGACTCTCTGCCTATTGTCAGTTTGACCTTGCTCTTTGCCGGGATGGTTATGACCTTGCAGATTGTCGATATTCTCTTGCGCTACGGTGCCCAATCGACCTTAGGCGGTGTCATTTCTATCGCCATGGGCCGCGAACTGGGGCCTATTTTGACGGGCGTTGTCGTTGCTGGTCGGACTGGTGCGGCCATGACAGCCGAACTAGGGACTATGAAAGTAACGGAACAAATCGACGCGCTCCGCTGTATGGCTGTTAATCCTGTAGCCTATCTCGTCGTGCCGCGCTTCATTGCCTGCGTCTTGATGGTGCCTGTCTTATCCTTTTACGGTTATATTATCGGCACAGGCGGCGGCTATGGTGTCGCTATCTTAGGGTCCGGCATTTCTCACTTCACCTTTATGAATTCTGTCGAACTCTTTACAGCAGTGAGCGATGTAGTCTACGGCATGATTAAAGCCATGGTCTTTGGTGGTATTATTGCCCTCATTGCTTGCTATGAAGGGATGCACGCCAAAAGCGGTGCCGAAGGTGTTGGCCAGGCGACGACCCGGTCTGTGGTCATGTCGATTATTTTTATTTTCGTGTGCAATTATTTGTTATCTATTATTTTGTATTAGGAGCAGCCTATGATTCAACTCCAAGATGTTACGGTTGCCTATGGGCCGCGCGTAATCTTGAATCATATAGACTTAGATGTCCATGCCGGGGAAACCTTAGCTATCTTAGGGGCCAGCGGCTCTGGGAAAAGTACGATTTTGCGGCTCATTATGGGCCTGCAAAAGCCGACGAGCGGCAAGATTTTCGTCGATGGTCAAGACATTACAGGCTATTCCGAAGACCAGCTCGACAAGGTGCGCCAGCACATGGGCATGGTCTTTCAGTATTCTGCCTTGTTTGACTCTATGACAGTCGGTGAAAACGTAGCCTTTGGTCCGCGCCAGCATGGCACGTACACAGAAGCAGAAATACAGGCCATCGTCAAAGACAGGCTCCATCTCGTCGGCCTCGATGGGACGGAAGAAATGATGCCTAACGATTTATCTGGGGGCATGAAAAAACGGGTCAGTCTGGCTCGTGCTATTGCCCTGAATCCGCAGATTATCCTCTATGACGAACCCACAGCCGGCCTGGATCCACTCCGCTGTATGGACATTAACCGCTTGATCGTCAGTATGCAGCACCACTTAAAAGCGACGTCCCTTATTGTGACGCACGATATGGACTCGGCCTTTTATGTGGCAGACAGGCTGGCTTATTTAGAAAACGGGGCGTTTCGCCTGATTGCGTCAAAAGAAGAATTCCGTCACACGACGGACAGGGATGTACAGCTCTTTATCCATGGCGGCGACATTCCTCCAGAAAGAAGGCGGGACATATGAAATGGAGCGTAGAAGCAAAAGTCGGCTTAGTCACTCTCGTTGGCGTGCTCGTATTCACGTATGTCATCATTATGCTGGCCCATGCCGAAATCTTTGGCAAGCCGGGCTACACGATACATACGGAATTTGCTGACGGCAACGGCCTCCAAGCAGGCAACAGCGTCCGCTATGTCGGCGTACACGTAGGCAAAGTCGAAAAGGTCACACCTTCTAAAAACGGTGTAGATGTACAATTAAAAATAGATAAAGGCACAGAAATCCCGGTGGACTCCAAAGTCGCCATTACGACAGACGGTCTCCTCGGGGAAAAACTCGTCAATATTACGCCTGGGAAAGATGAAAATTGCCTCCTCAAAGACGGCGATACCCTCAAAGGGACGCAAGGCAAGACCATGGACGATATGATGGATAGTGCAAGCCAGCTCATGGGCAATGCCAATAAGATGGTAGAAAATATTAATACCGTTATTGGCGACCCGAAGACGCAGGAAGCTATGCGCGGTTCCATGCAGAATATCGAAGCCATTACAGGCCAGACCAGTGCCATGCTCGATGCCAATGCCGGAAATATTCAGCAAATTACAGCGAATATGGCGGCTATGACGTCGCAAATGAATCAGTCCTTGGCCAATATTGACGGTGACGGCGCAATGTCAGCCAATGTGCGGCAAATGGCGGCCAATATGAAGAATATTACAGACCGCTTTGATACGATTGCCCAGTCTATGGAAAAAATGACCACTGACCCACAGAGTCAGGCCGATATTCAGAAGACCTTGCACAATACGGCTCAGATTTCGGAAAAGGTCAATAAAATCCTCGGCGGGCCAAGCGATATCAACGTCCAAGGAGATGCTAGTTTGCTCTATAATGAAAGTAAAAGTGAAACGGGTGCAAACGTAAATTTTAGGGTTGGCCGGGGCCAGAAATTCGCCCTTATTGGGGCCGAACAGATTGGTAACAGCGCAAATCTCAATTTACAATACGGTCAGCACGGCGACTGGTTTACGAGCCGCTTTGGCCTGGTTAATGGCGATCTCGGTGCAGGCTTTGACTTCCTCGAAGATAAGCCGTTCCGCCTCTCCCTTGAAGGCTATGACCCGGACGATTGGCGGTATCGCCTCAAAGCGCAGTATCAGCTCATGCCTGATGTCTATCTCTTTTGTCAGTTTACGCGGCCAATGAGCCGCAGTGACGGTGGTAATTATTATGGTGTAACATATGCTTTTTAGAGGCATAGAACTATATAGAATATGATGGGGGTACCCAAGATGAATAAGAACTTGTATAAACGAATCCTTATGGCCTTGATGATTGGTACATTCAGTACGTCTCTGGTCTTGGCTGACAGCCCGACTGCACCGGTTGTGCCGGTCAACTTAGACCAAGCTGCACAGACGGCGAAACAAGATACGCCAAAGAAAGCTGCCAAAACAGCCAAAGAAGCAGCCACACCAAAAGTGCGTCCTGTGGACATTACACCGGAACTGCGCGAAGAATTAGCTCAGCAAATTACGGATATGTCTGCAAAGAACGTCCAGAAATATGCAGCAAACCAGAATGACCCAGTCCTCGTCATTGGCCAAGTTAAAGGCAATCAAAGCGTTGATTTGACCTTGCCGAAGACTGTGCAACTCGCACTCGATTACAACCGCGACATTAAAGTAGCGCACTACGATTTACAAAATGCCGAATACGCTATTAACGAAGCCAAAGCCGGCAAAATGCCGTCTGTAAGCTATTCCTTTGATGCTGGCCGCGGCTCTTCGAATACGCAGTTAGGCACGAAAATCGGTAACTCCTTCACGAATGGCATTTCCGTCAATATTCCGATTTATACAGGCGGTCTCGTAGAAGGCAATATTGCTGTCGCTAAGTTAGGCAAAACCAATGCGCAAGAAGAAATCCTCCGCGTTGAACAGGCCACGAAATTGTCCGCTGTCCAAGGGTACTTCGGCCTCTTAGCCTATGAAGAATTACGCGATGTCTATAACGAATCGGTTGCCAACTTGCAAGGCCATTTAGATAACGTTACAGCTCAGTACAACGTCGGTACCGTTGCGAAACTGGACGTTCTCACGTCGGACGTTTCCTTAGCCAATGCGAAGACCGATGCTGTAACGGCTGAAAACAATGTCTCTAATGCCGAAGCAAATTTAAATAACATCTTAGGCTTCCCGCTCCAGACGAAACTCGTCTTGTCGGACCATCAGTTGCCTTTTGACACGTACAATATTTCCCTCCAAGAAGCTCTCGACTATGCCATGAAGTATCGCCCTGAAGTCTTGCAGGCAGCTCTTGCTGTACAACAGGCTGAAGAAAACATTGGCATTGCCGGTGCAAGCGACAAACCGCAAGTCGCTATAACAGGCGGTAATAACTGGAGTGACGATTCCTTCCCAGGCCTCGATAACCGTACGTGGTCTGTCGGCGCAGGCGTATCCTTTAAGTTCTATGATGGCGGCGCAACGAAAGCCAAAGTCAATACGGCAAAACAAGACCTCGTCATTGCTCGTGAAAACGAACAAAAAACGCGCGAAACCGTTCAGCTCGCTGTTAAACAAGCATACCTCAACGTCCGCAGTGCAGCACAGAAAGTCGAAGCAACCCAGACTGCTGTAGCTCAAGCTGAAGAAAGCTTCAAGATTGCCCGCGTTCGTTACCAAGCTGGCGTTGGCATCAACCTCGACGTACTCGATGCACAACTCAATTTAAATAAAGCAAAGACCAATCATATTCAAGCCCTTTACGATTACAACGTCGGCATTGCGTCCCTCGAACAAGCCATGGGCGTCGATGTCCGTTCCGGTGTAGTCCATCCGTCACTGCAAGGCTAAGAATTTGGATATGTTTCTTGATTTTCCTCAATTTCATAGGTAGAATAAAGAGAGAATTGTATATATGCAATTCTCTCTTTGTGTATATATAGAAAATGGGAGTTTCATCGTGAAAAAGAAATGGATTGCCTTAGGCTGTGTCGTCTTCTTCTTAGGCTCTGCTGCGACGGGGTTGTGGTTGCAAAAGCCCATGATTACAGAGACACTGGCGAAAAATGTAGAGATAACAATGAATAGCAAGCTAAATGGGACGCTCCATTTTTCTAAGATGGATATATCCTTATCGGGGAAAGTGCTCTTAGAAGACCTGGTTATTTATGATACAGCAGGACGAAAAGTCGTCGAAGGGAAAGAACTGTCTGTCCTCATTAGCCCGTCGAAAGCCTTAGCGGTTCTTCAGGGCCAGTCGATTTTAGAAGCTATCGACTCGATCAACGTCGATACGCCGACCGTCTATGTGTGGCAAAATGACGACCAAACGTGGAATGTGACGACTTTGATTAAGCCGACGACGTCGCCTCAGCAAGCTGACTTTCGTTCGCCTGTGCGCTTTCATGATGGCACCATCGAAGCAACCCTTCCTGATGGACAAGTCGTGACGGCCAAAGACTGCGAAGGGACTGTAGATTTTACGAAATATCCAGCCTTAGCCATTGATGGCAGCGGCACAGTCGATGGCAAGAGTTTGTCTATTTCCGGGACCTATACGTCCAATCGGCATTATAATTTTACCATCAATAGTGACGGCGTGAACGCAGTCTATGCTAATGCTTTCTTGCCTGACAGTGTCGGTGGGACGATTAACTCTGGTGACGTGAGCAATATTAAACTCTACGTGTCTCAGAGCCAGCGTGGTTTTACCATGTCCGGCCAGGGGGATGTAGAAAATGGGGCAGCGACGATACAGGGATACAATCTTAGCGATGTAAAAGGTCATGCATCCTTCTCTGGCGACGATGTGATCTTACATGACGTGACCAGCAAGGTCAATGGACAAGGCCTGACGGTCAACGGCATTATTAAAACGAATACAGATACGCCTGTCTTTGACGTGCAAATAAAGGCTCCGTCTGTCGACATAGTTGCCTTTGGCGACGCCATTCCTGCAGCCGTCACGGGCACGGTCGGTGTAGACGGTACGGTCTGGGGCACTATGAATGACCTCCAAGGGCGCGGTACCATTTCGGCGACAGGATTGACCTATGATAATTTGACCGTTGATAGTGCCACAGCTCAAGTATCTTACGTCGACCATATTCTCAATATTGAAGACTTACAGGCGAACGCTGCCGGTGGGACAGTGGCTCTGTCTGGTGCGTACAACGTCAATGACGGCAACTATCAAGTACAAGGGAAGGTCCAGTCTATTGGGCTTGACCAGATTCCGTCGGTGCCGATTTCGATTCTCGGTACGGTATCGGCCGATTTCACAGCTTACGGCAATAGCCAAGATAATAGTGTCAATGCTAGTGCCCACGTCATCGGGCAAGATACATCGTACAACGGCCTGACTGTAGATTCCCTCGCCTGGGATGTGACCTATGCCGATAACGTGGCAACCCTCTCGAATTTCACAGCCTCTCTGGCTGGCGGGACTATTACTGCGAGCGGTACGTACGACGCAGCTAACCAAAATCCAAATATTTCCTTTGCAGCCCAAGGCCTGCCTCTCGATATGATACAGCCTTATGTATCCGTTCCTGTATCGGGCACAGTCGATGTAGCAGGCCACGTGAGCGGCACAGCACCGACGTGGGATGTGACTTTTAATGCCCGTAATGGTGCCGTCCAAGGCCTGGCCTTTACGAGTATTGACGGCTCTCTCCAAGGGCAGGGACAGACCTTGGAGACACCGGGCATTACATGGCACAGTGCTGAAGGGACACATACCGTCTCTGGGAGTGCCGATTTAGGCAATCGCACAGTGGACTTGCATGTCCTCACCAATCACGTCCGTGTAGAACAACTCTTGCCTCTCGTAGGCAAAGAAAACTTGCCCTTTACAGGCTGGGCAGACAATGACATCCACGTTCAAGGGTCTCTCGACAACCTCCAGGCAACAGGCCAGTTCCAGCTGACGAGCGGCTCGTACAGCGGCTATTTATATAAAAATATTAGTGCTGACTATCGCCTTGACAACGGCACAGTCTATATTACGAATGGCGACATTTCGTCGTATAATGCATCGCTCAGCGTTTATGGCTCTATTGGCAAGACTTTGGATTTACACTTCGTCGGCGAAAACCTCGACATTGCACGTATGATGCCGTGGAATAAAACGCCGCGCCAAGGTGTCATGGCTGTAACGGCTCACCTTGGCGGCACGCCTGATAAGCCAACGGCTACAGGGACGCTCCGTGCGCCGTACTTGACGATTAATCACATGGCGCTGGCGGACGTGCGCGGTGATTTCAATTACGACGGCAATGTGGTCCACTTATCAGGCCTGCATTTCAATCAGCATAACGGCTCTTATGATGGTGACTTTATTTACAATACGTCGTCAGGCTGGATGAATGGCCGCGCTGACGTGACGAAAGGCGATTTAGCGAGCCTCTTGCAGATTGCTAATGTACCGCTCAAGTACGTTACGGGCGAAGTCAACGGCATCCTTACGGTTAATGGCTTGTCGTCTAATCCTACTCTCGCCCTCAAAGGACAACTGACGGACGCTACTCTCGATGGCCGCGTCGTCGACCCGGCACCGCTCGATTTAGCTTTAGAAGATGGCGTATTCCACGTCAATCAGCTCACCTTGCAGACTGGCGATAGCCTCTTAGCTGCGCAGGGGACGTATGCCTTCCATGGGCCAGTGTCTCTCCAAGTAGCAGCGAAGAATTTCCCGTCTCGCGTCTTGCTCGATATGCTGGGCAAAGAAGGCATTGCTATTGAAACACCTATCGATTTTGCTGCTGAATTAGGCGGTACTGGCGACGATGTCGAAGCGAACGTCTCGGCTCAGCTCAACGGCGGTACTATTAACGGCGTGTCCTTTACCAATGCCTATAGCTTATTAAATATTAAAGACGGTATTATTCATGTGAACCAAGCCTATGTGGCCCGCGACCCGTACAAAGCGAGCATGTCTGGCACCATTCCTGTCGAAGCTCTTCAAGGCAATCGTCCTGATAAATCCATGGATTTGACCGTCCGCCTCGACAATGCCGGCCTCGATGTGTTCACGTTCCTCACGCCATATGTCGAAAGTGCCACAGGCAGTATTGGAGGTTCTTTGAATATTACAGGTACCTTAGCAGACCCGAAAATCAATGGCTCTGTTATGACTCAAGGGGGCTCTGTAAAGATAAAAGACGTAGCTTATCCGCTCGACCAGATTAACGGCAGTATCGTCTTCAATGGGCGCAACGTCGTTCTCAACGCGTCTGGGACGATGGATAAAAAAGGTGCCAAAAATCCGGGAAATATCTCCCTTGAAGGCAACGCTGCTTGGCAAGGGTGGAAACTGACTCAGTACAGCGCGTCTGCTGACATGGAACACCTCAACGTCGACAGTGACTACTACAAAGGCCCCTTGACGGGCTATGCGACAGTCACCGAAGGAGAAGAGGGCATCCCGAAAATTAGCGGCCTTGTCTCCATTGACAACGCCACCCTCGACGTGCCTTTATCCTTTGCGGAAAGCTCAGGCATGCCGGACATTGCCCTTGATTTTACAGTTACCTTAGGCGACAAAGTCCGCCTGTATAATCCGGCTCTGTATGACCTCATGCTCAATGGGGCGGTCAACTTCAAAGGCACGACGAATAATCCGACCCCGTCAGGCCGCATCGAAGCTCAGCGCGGCACGATCCATTACTTAGATACGAATTTTAAATTGACTAAAGCCAAAGCGGACTTCTCGGTTTCTAATTCCTTTATTCCGACGATGGATATAGAAGGGCAGAGCCGGGTTGGCCAATATATGGTACAATTAACCTTGCGCGGCCCAGCAGATAATATGAACATGATTCTCCGTTCTGATCCACCGCTCACACGCCAGCAAATCGTTTCCCTCATTACGCTCCGCAACGGCGGTAAACAGCAAAGCTCTCTGAACGAAGAAGATTTAAATAACCTCATGGGCTCCGGTATTCGCTTGACTCTCAATAGCTTGGGCATTACCCAAGAAATCGAACGGGCTTTGTCCCTCGATATGCTGACCGTTACGAACGGCTCTCTCGATTTAAATGATAAAAACACCGATTTAAGCCGTAACTACTACAACATCGAAATGGGGAAATACCTCTTTAATGACTTCATGCTCACGGCGGCCTTTGGCCTCAATCACGGCGACACGCGCATTGGCATGCAGTATGACTTAGGTAGTCGCTTCAGCCTCAATGCGTGGAAGTCAGACGATGCCAACTTTGCCGGTGGTCTCTACCGGTACGCATTCTAAGAGAAAGGAGGAAGTGCTATGTTACAACCCTATTTAGAGGCTCTGCAGCACATTAAGCTATTAGAACCGGCAGAAGAACAGGCCTTGTGGCAACGCTATACAGACGACGGTGACATGGATAGCCGCCGCCGTCTCATTGAACAATACCAGCCCTTAGTCTTTAAAGAGGCTCTGCGCTGGCACATGCGGGAAGACCTCTTGGCTGATGCCCTCCAAGAAGGCACAGTCGGCCTCATTGAAGCGGTCGAACGCTATGATTACATTCGTGGCGTAGCCTTTCCTCTCTTTGCAGTCCATCGCATTCGCGGTGCTATTGTCGATTATTTGCGCAGCGAAGGAAAGCTCATCGTCTCCTTAGATGAGCAAGATGAAAACGGCTTGACCTTGCAAGACGTACTCCCTGACACGGCCATGAGCATTGAAGAGCAAACGGGACAGCATCTCCTCTTTGAGCACGTTGCCAAGACGTTGCAGCGTCTCCCTGAAAAGGAACAACTCGTTCTCTCCGGTGTGTACTTAGAAGAAAAAGAACAAAAACACATTGCCAAAGATTTATCTCTTAGCCTGCCGTATGTGTACCGCTTGCAAAAACGGGGCATTCGCCGTATTCGCGGTATGCTCAGCCGCTTTATTCATGACACAAAAAAATAATTAAAAAGTAGAGAAATAGACAAGAAAAAAAGCGTATTCTGTGGTATTATAATGATAATGTCTATATTTTACTGATTTTTCCCAGGTACTAAGAGACAGCCTTCACCAGACTATATGAATATGTTCAGAAAGGAGTCTCACCATGGGCAAATCAGATAAATATATGGCCGACCACGTTCGCTCTGCCAAAGTATGGCTTGAAAAAGCAGAGCGTTCGTTCAATAGTCAATCTGATATTCAAGGTGAATTAAATCTCATGCTCGCCGAAGCAGAAATGAAGAATCTGCGCAAGAAAAAGCGGCGAACCTTGGGAAAACGCATCGCTATCGTGACGGCAGCCTTAGGGATTATCCTCATTGGCACCAGTGCCTTTTTGGCTCAGCGTCGTCCTGTCGATACGGCCTTGCCGCCACCGGCACAAACAGTGCGCCTTGCACCGCCGACAGCTGTCACCGAGACGGCACCACCGCTGCCGGGCAAGAGCAGTGTTCCCTTGGCACCGCTCAGTATGCAAGCCGTGACGGTCACGATGCCCGAAGCTCAGACTGTGCCGGAACCGGCCCCACTGCCACAGGCACAGCCTGCGCCAGAAGCACCACATCAGACTTCTACGACAGAACCTGCAGCTCCGGCAGCAGAACCGGTCTTATCAGACCAACAAGTACAAGCAGCTGTCCAAGATGCGCGGCATACGCTTCGCAGCACAGCTACGGAGAGAAAATAATTGGAGGTTTTTTATGAATAGTCGGAAAAAACGAATCCTTGCCATCATGATTACTAGTGCCATGATGACCTGCCCCGTTTGGGCAAATGATGATACAGCAGCGACGACGAGCACCGCTACTGGCTATGAACCAGCCCAAGCGAGCGATCAGACCACAACGAGCGTCTCCACAGCAGCGGCAGCGACACCAGACGAAAAAATCGCTGTCAACGCCACCGTCACGGCACCAGCTGACGACAGCACCAAAGCGACGATGGATGCGGCTAAATCGGGCCTGACAGGCTACGAAACGCCGGACGAATTAGCAGCTATCAAAGCCGGCGAAAAGACACCGGCTGAAGTCCATGCTGCAGCAGAACAGAAAAATAGCGAAGCTACAGCACCTGCTGCTACGAGCGATACAACAGGATATGAAAAAGGCACAGAAACGACAGTCCCCGTAACGGGTACGGCAGCCGATGCAGCTGCTGAAGATACGATGGCTGCACCGCAAATCCCAGTCCAGACCTTGCCGGGCACACCGGTCCAAGTCATGGGCAATGCCGGCACCTTTACGGTTGATTCGACGGTACCGAATTATCCTATTGCTGTCTTCCCAGTCGGACAAGAAGGATATTTCCCCTTTGGCGATGTCACGAGCGATGACACGATTAAACCGTATGTTGACCGCGTAGCAACGAGCGTCACTATTAGCCCCTTGCCGGATCAACAGATTGAATCCCAGATTTTACCGCGCTTGGCGATGCGCGTAGGCGATGCTATCAACATTGACTACATCAAACACGACCTTAACGTCATCGGTTCGTCTGGCTTATTCTCGACAGTCAAACCGGCTTTCACGAACGTTCCTGAAGGGACAGCCCTGAATTACACCGTGCAAATGAATCCCGTCATTAACGGCGTAGACATTACAGGCAACGAATCGATTAGCACAGCAGACCTCCAGAAAATCTTAAATATTACACCTGGTACGGTCTTAAATACAGCCATTATTGGCAAAGAAATTTCAGACATTAATACGGCCTTTGCCAACGCAGGCTACATGATGAGCCGCGTGTCGGAAGTCACTATTGACGACAAAGGCATTTTACATGTCGGTATTTCTGAAGCCCACGTCGAAGATATTACGCTCCGCGGCAATACGAAGACGAAGAATAAAGTTATTCTCCGGGAATTACGCTTCAAAAAAGGCGAAATTTTCAACAAAAATACAGCAAGCCGTAGTATCCAACGTGTGTACAACACAGGCTACTTTGAAGATGTCAACGTCCGCCTTTTACCGGGTAAAATCAACCCGAAAGACGTTATCGTTGAAATCGATGTAGTCGAACAGAAAACAGGGACTATCACCATCGGTGCTGGTTACTCTGATTCGGACGGCCTCGTCGGTATCCTCGGCATGAGCGAAACAAACCTCCGCGGTACAGGCGATAAAGTCAGCATTAACTGGGAATTTGGCGGCAACACCAATTCTGATAAGAACTATATTTTCTCGTACACTCATCCGTATCTCAACGACGCTGGTGATTCCATTGGCTTCAGTATTTTCGACCGCGAATCGGAATACGATGACTATAACCAAAAAGGTGATACCGTAGCATCGTACGACAAACGGACGAAAGGCTATAATGTTACTTACGGCCGTGTCCGCAGCGAATATGTCAGCGATTTCGTCACCCTTGAAACGAAAGAAACGAAATACACTGGCTGGGAAGGCGGTTATGATTATCGTATAAACTATGATGATTATAAATTTGCTGACATGGACTATCTTGGCAAAAACTTTGGTCGTACCAATAGTCTTACATGGTCCCACGTCTTTGATAACCGTGATAACGTCTACGACCCGACGAAGGGCAAACGTCTTTCCTTCACCGGCACCTGGGCAGGCCACGGCATTGGCGGTGACTTCGATTACTTCAAATTCATTGCTGAAAACCGTCTCTACTACAAAGTCGGCCGTGCCCACGTTCTTGCAGTCCGCTTAATGGGCGGTATTGCTACCGGCGATATGCCGTACAACGACCTCTTTACCCTCGGCGGTGCCGATAACCTCCGCGGTTACGAAGATGATGAATTCCGCGGCAACAAAATGTACGCTGCAACCGTCGAATACCGTTACCCAATCGCCAAGAAAATCCAAGGTGTCGTCTTCGTCGATGCTGGTAACGCTTGGGGCGGTGTAGAAAATATTCCTTGGTATGATGGAAATAATAAAATCCATTACTCCGGCGGTATTGGCTTCCGTATTACCACGCCGATTGGCCCGGTCCGCTTAGACTACGGTGAAGGCACAGAAGGCGGTAAGTTCCACTTCAGCTTTGGCGGTAAATTCTAAGGTGTTACGCCGTTGTATATTGACCATTGCTAGTGTCTGTGTTAGTCTTAGTAGTGCCTTTGCTGTCAATGTAGACAGTGTACGCGTCGACCTTATGTCGACGCAGGGCACGATGCCGCCACTCGTCCAGAAGCGGATTGCTGCGTCTATGGAGACTGTAGGCAATCACGTCTTCGTCGGTCATGATACGGACGAAATCAAAGGGAATATGCCTGGCTACGACAGAGCGGTCAACGATATTATTAACCGCGTCCTCGTCGGCTATACAGTCGATGCGATGACCATTCAGCCTGGGCAAGAAACGGTGATGGCTATCAAGGTACGTCCTTGGGGCAACACGATCCAGTCCGTCCACGTATCTTTCGATTACGGCGGCTT
>UQHB01000005.1 GCA_900540735.1 uncultured Megasphaera sp.
TTCGCAACAGCTCGTTTATTGTATCAAAGCTTTGTGAGCTTGTCAACAACTTTTTCGAAGAAATTTTAGAAGCAATTTCTTCACACTGTCTCTTGGTAGAGTGCATTTCTCAATGTTGTCTCTTGCCGTTCAACAGCTTAATCATGATACCATCTGTTACTCATTCTGTCAAGCCTTAATTTTTAATCAATTCTTTTCAGTATTTCGTCCGAAGTCTTGCTATGCATTACGTTTCCACATACTTACATTGCTTCATTCACACGTTTCACAGTTGGTTTCTATATAATACCATGAAGGTATTCTTTCGTCAAGGCATAAAAGACAAAAAAATACGTCAGGCGCATAAGCACTGACGTATTTTTCTTGGTTCTACAAGTGCAGGATTCCACCTTATCTATAGTTATAAAACAGAAGTAACCGGCCGATTACCTCGTTTTATACCCTTGGTAGTCCTTTAATTTAGTATTATCTTGTAAGACTTGGGCAATCGTTTTTCCTTTATCCAGGTCATCAATAGCTTTCAACCCTTTTTCGGATAAGAAAGATTTATTCTTCTTGCCTAAGAGGAGCGTATTATCTTCCGGCCAGAAAGTGCCATTATTTTCGTCGCGCCCTTGGAGTACATAGAGCGTATCGCCTGCTGTGTTAGCAATATCCAAGGTCACGCCGTGACGCTTCTGCCAGATAGCAATGCCTGCTGTGAGAGCCGCATCATCACTGCGCTGGCGATTGACGACGAGCACTTCTTTTGTATCTTTATATTCTGTGCAGAAATTGAAGTCCCCTTGGGAATCCATTGCCGCAAAAGCCGGGCCGCGGCTATTATATTTTGGGGCAATCACTTTACTAATGGTCAAAGCTTTGCCAACGCCTTGGGTCTGTGCATGGAGGTCGTAATCATACTGATTGATATAGCGGCCATCCGTATCTTTTTTGTTGGTCATAGCCACGATGCCTGTTACACCGGGGAGTTTGAAGTAATCTCTCGCAGCGCGGATAACATCAATAGGCGAAGCCGAGCAAATCCACACGTCAATACCGTTAGCAGCTAAGGCACCATATAACTCTTTGATTTCTGGTGTCACCGTAACGCCTAACTTATAGGATACACTGACAGCACCGGCTTTCGAAGTCATACCAGCAGGACTAGCATAAAAGCCTTTGCTCCACGTCTGGCCTTGGGCCGGATTATCATAGTACGCATCGCACTGAAAGGCTAAATTATACACATCATCTGAGGTCATGCCAGTAAACCAATACGTAACCCACGGATACGAAACGGACGCATCCATCGTATCGCCAATGGCATCATAGAGCCACCGCATTTTAGCTTTAAATTCTTGGTATTCCGGTAAATTTTTCGCACTATCCGACAGTTCCGAACCATGTACGGTCACTAAGTGTTTATTATATAATACCTTATATGTTGCTGCGGCGTCGTGAATGGCATCACGAATCTGTACGGGATTGCCGTCGCCATCGTTCGCACCATAGGTCAAGTTCAATTTATCTTGCGGAATGCCCGTGAGCAACACCGCTTCCATTTGGTCTGGTGCAATGGCAAAGGCTAAGTGGTCGAGCTGCCAAATCATGAGCTGTTCTTCCATGTCTAAAATAGACGTCGTATTGTCAAAATCAAAGACAGCATAAGGCTTTTCATTGGGATTATACGTAGGCGACTGATTGCCGTAGATCTGTAAGAACCGATTAATCGACGCTTTGACCGTTGGGTCCCAGTTTGCACTTTCCAGTTGTACACCTTGGACGCTAGACTGTACAGACGTTGCCGACGTAACAGCTTGGACATCAGCAGCCCAAGTCGGTGCCGTTTGTGCAGCTGTACATAAGGCGATTGCGCAAATGATTGCAGCGAGTTGTTTTTTCATGGTCATGCCCCTTTCTTTATGTATTTTTACTATACGTAATCACGTTAAAATCCTTGTCATCTTTATGTAAATACCACGTAAAATAGAAAAAATTTACGCCTATCTTGTGCTAATGGCATAAATTATTTTTAAATTATTGTATAGGCAGTCCGTTGTTTTCCCCCTTCACAACGCCTATACTATTAGCAAGACAAGAGAATACATTCCCACACAAGGACGTGCGTATTTGTATTTCGTTTTTGTGTGTTTTTCATTTCCAGGAGGGATTTAGATGTTAAAAGATGCTTTACCAAAAATCGTAACGAAAACCGTTCCCGGCCCGAAAGCCGCAGATATGTTAGCCCGCCGTCGTCAGGCCATTCCTGATGCAATCGGCACGATTTATCCAATCGTCATTAAACGCGGCGAAGGAGCTATGCTCGAAGACGTAGACGGCAACTACTTCCTCGATTGGGTCGGCGGTGTAGGCGTCTTGAATATTGGCTATTCTCAGCCCGAAGTTGTCAAAGCCGTTCAAGACCAGGCAGGCAATTATTTCCATGCTATGGCAAATATTGTCACCCATACAGGCTATGTAGAATTAGCTGAAAAAATTAACGCCATTGCTCCTGTTAAAGGCGATAAAAAACGGACATTCTTCATCAACAGCGGTGCAGAAGCCGACGAAAACGCCGTCAAAGTAGCAAAAGCCTATACGAAACGGCCAAACATCATCGTTTTCTCCGGTGCCTTCCATGGCCGTACACTCATGACCATGGCCATGACTGCTAAAAAATCGTACGCCCTTGGCATGGGACCATTCCCTGATGGCGTATATCGTGCAGAATTCCCGTATTTATATCGTAAACCAAAGGGAGAAACAGACGAAGAAGCTATGGAATTTTACCTCCATACATTAGAAGAAGTCTTCATGAACTCTTCGCCAGCTGAATACGTCGCAGCTATCGTCGTCGAACCGCTCCAAGGCGAAGGCGGCTTCATTCCGGCTCCTATTCCTTGGATTAAAGCACTCCGCAAAATCTGCGACGACAACGGCATTTTACTCGTAGCCGACGAAGTACAAACCGGTTGGTGCCGTACAGGCCGTATACTTGCTACAGAATACTGGAAAGAAGCTGGCTGCCCGCCTGATATCATGGCAACTGCAAAATCCATCGGCGGTGGTCTCCCTCTCGGTGCTGTCGTAGCTCGTGAAGAAATTATGCAGTCCGTTCCGGGCGGCGTCATTGGCGGTACCTTCGGCGGCAACGCCCTCGCTTGCGCATCAGCTCTGAAAGTTATTGAAATCATGGAACAAGATCACCTCGCAGATAGAGCTCTCGAAATTGGCGACATCGTCACGAAACGTTATGCACAGTGGAAAGAAAAATATGCTGTCATCGGTGATTATCGCGGTCTTGGCGCAATGCTCGGTCTCGAATTTGTCCACGACAAAGAAAGCAAGAAACCCTATCCTGAATTGGTCAGTGCTGTCATCCAAGAAGCAGCACAGCACGGCTTGATTCTCGAAAACTGCGGCGTATACAATAACGTTATCCGCTTCCTTTGCCCGCTCGTCGTCACAAACGAACAGCTCGAAGCAGGCCTCGATATCTTAGAAAAAGCGATCGAAACATGCCTTAAATAAGTTTTCTCCTTACATTCATTTATATACCGAAAAGAGAGACTCTTCACACGAAGAGCCTCTCTTTTTATTTGCCAAATCGTATATCTAACATATGAATTCCCCCCTTCTTACGTTAGTATACATATACCAAAAGCACCGTCTAGATAGACGGTGCTTAAGCTCAATCGCGATTCATGTGTCCGCTCATCTATCAGGAATACTTCCTGCTGGAATTGGCACCTTGCTCTTGCAGGTTGCCGCAGCTTCATTGGGCCAGTCCCTCTGCTGCTCTGGATGAAATTTAACATAAAGTACAAGGACTACTGCCTTGCCTTAACGTTAGTGAAACTATACACCAAGAGTAGGCATTCTGTCAATAAAATCTTTACTAAAAGAGTATAATTTTAGATTTTCTCTATTTCTCGGTCATCAAATCAATAGCGACCATAGCCATCGCTTTGGCTCCTGTCAGGGCTTGCATCTTCCCTAAGTCACTGCCTGCTGCTGCAGCAAATTCTGGCGTGTGCGCCGCAATATCGTAGCCAATACAAATTTCAGGCTGACTGCACCGCGTCACTTGGCTGACATTGCCTACGTCGGTCGAGCCTTCGGCAAAGTCGTCGTCTTTAATGCCAAATTCTTCATGCAGTTCACTAAAGGCATCGGCAAAATAGACATCGATTTTTGGGTCGTTAATCATATTTTTGAAAAGCGGTTCGTAGTGCTGCATTTCGACAGTCGTGCCGTGTGCGTCAGAGACACGCTGCGCCAGAGCCCGGATTTGGGGCAGCATCGTGCCTTCCAAATAGTTGACATCTAAGGCGCGAATAGTCGCTTTCATAGCCGCTCTATCGGGGATAATATTCGGTGCTTGGCCGCCGTCTGTAATCATCGTGCCAATGATATATCGTTCTGTAAAGGCCTTTTCGAGTGCTTTTAGTTGTGTGTAGAAATCGACGAGCGCATCGAGAGCATTTACGCCATGATAGACCGGGTCGGCTACGTGTGCCGTCTTGCCGTGGAAGATAAATTCCATAGGGTGCGTCGCATAAGACGTGCCGCCAATGTAGGATTTGTCATCGGCACCGGGATGGATGAGGATTGCCGCATCTAGGCCGTCAAAGACACCGTGTTCAGTCATATAGACTTTACTGCCTACTGTTTCTTCTGCTGGGCAGCCAAAGACGTGGACCGTTGCAGCATTGCCAGAGACAGCCGAAAAAGCCAGGGCGGCACCGATGCTCATAGCGGCAATGAGATTGTGACCACAGCCATGGCCAATGCCCGGCAACGCATCGTATTCGGCGAGAAAGGCCATTTGGTATGGCCCATGACCGTAGGTTGCATGAAAGGCCGTTGGGAACGCATCGTGTACAATATCTTCTACAGCAAAGCCATGGTCTTGCAATACCTTTCGCAAGAATGCAGCCGATTGCACTTCTTCACCGCTTAATTCCGGATGGTCATGGAGGGTCATAGCAATATTGTAAATGAGGGGCTGCAAGGCATCGACCTTACGGCAGACCATATCTTTCATTTCTTTTTTATTCATATCATTTCTCCTCTACGTAGGCAATGGTTGCCGCCGTGTCCGTCAAATCTAAGGACAAAGGCACGCCTAAGGGCAGCCACGCATTATTCTCGCCGTGCCCTGCCGGGAAGCCCCAGACTGCCGGTTTGCCCCATTTCTTCGCATATTGATAAACTACGTCGCGAACTGTAAATTCATACGGTGCTGCTTCAGTTGGCTCACAATTTGTAAATTCACCGAACACAAATCCTTTTGCCTTGTCTACGAGGCCGGACTGTTCGAGTTGGCAAAGCATACGGTCAATGGCATAAGCTTCTTCGCCGACGTCTTCGATGAGGATAAGGCCGTCTGTCGCTTCTAACGCATAGGGCGTACCAGTCATTGCCGCTAAGAGCATGAGATTACCACCGTATAAGGGTCCCGTAACTGCACCGGGGACAATTGTTTCGACGTGACAATCGTCAGGCAAGGCAATGGTGCCGACTGTGTAAGGCTGCTGCAAGCCCTTAGCAAATTGCGCTTTCGTATACGCTACAGGTCTTCGCCCTAAGGACATAACCATCGTGCCGTGGATGGTCGCCAAATTAGCGCGCTGTCTAAAAGCTGCATGCAAGGCCGTAATATCACTGAAGCCGACGAAGAGCTTAGGGTGCTGGCGAATGAGGTCATAATCTAAGAGCGGCAACAGCCGTGTGGCACCGTAACCGCCACGAAGGCAGACGATGCCGTCTACGTCGTCGTCAGCAAAGGCCCATTCTATATCTCGTGCCCGTTCTGCATCGGTCCCGGCAAAGTAACCCCAATGGCTGTGGCAATGGGGGCCTAATTTCGTTTGATAGCCTAAGTCATGTAGTACTTGCAGGCCTGCATCAATAGCATCATCAGCCACCGCTGCTGACGGTGCGGCAATGCCGATAGTTTGTCCCGGCAGGACCGGTTTTCCATACTGTATCATGAGTTTCCTTCTTCCCTTGTATCTAAGTACGCCTGTTTAAAATCGACTAAGCCTAGCGGCGACCAATGGTAGCCTTTGACGTACGGCTGGGCCACATAGGGCTGTGTCGTGTAGTAAATGGGAATGATGACGCAATCGTCAAAGAGCATCTGTTCTGCTTCGTGCATATACTGTTGACGCTGGGCTTCATCATTCGTGGCCTTCGCCTTTTCAATTAATGCATTGTACACCGGGTTGTGGTATTGCGCATCGTTTGTATCGTCGTAGAAGACTTCGAGGAAAGTCATCGGGTCAATATAATCAGCTACCCACGATGCTCGCGCCAGTTGATAATCTCCTTGAGCACGTGTCGCCATAAAAACTTTTGATTCTTGATTCATAAGCGACACATGGACACCGAGATTTTCTTGCCACATGGCCTGCAGTGCTTCGGCTACAGCTTTATGCATTTCATTCGTATTGAACAGGAGGGTTACATCCGGTATAGGATGATTGGCATCATACCCGGCTTCTTGTAAATACTGCCGCGCTTTTGCTGGGTCTTCGGCAATGAGATTGCCTCCTTCAGCACGGAAATCTTTCCCTGTAACGCGGTCTGTAATACCCGGCGGTACCCAGGCATAGGACGCTTCTTTTTGACCGCGCACGATGTGTTGAATTAAATTTTGCCGTTGTACAGCGAGGGCAAAGGCTTTACGCACGCGCACGTCATTAAAAGGCGGTGCCGTCACGTTGAAGACATAGTAATAGGCACCCAAGTACGGCGCAATATGATAGAGCCCCAACTTTTCCAACCGGTCTTGTTCAGATGGCGGCGGTTCGACTGTCATATTGGCTTGATTGCTTTCGACCATAGTCAGCCGCGTCGCCTGAGAATCGCTAATAGGAAAGACGAGATGGTCTAATTTCACATGCGCCGCATCCCAGTATTTCTCATTTTTTACCATATCGATTTCGCTCGAATGATTCCACTTCGTAATTTTGTAAGGGCCGCTCGTAATCATGCCTTCTGCGTCAGCAGCCCACGTATCCGGTTTGGCTTCGACCAATTTTTGCGGCACTGGATAATAGCAATGGAAGGCCGTTAAATTGAGGAAGTATGCCGTTGGGTTCTTGAGATGGACGACGAGAGTCTTATGGTCTACTGCTTTTACGCCCACTTCGTCAGCCGTCGCTTTTTGATTGAAATAGTCTTCTGCCTTGTCGATGACGAACATCATGTACGCATTTTCAGAAGCTACATCTGGATTCATGACGCGTTTCCAAGAATATTCGATTTCTTGCGCCGTAATAGGTGTGCCATCACTCCACTGAATACCGTCGCGGAGATGGAACGTATAGGTCTTGCCATCTGGCGAAATATCCCAGCTTTGAGCTAATGCCGGTTGCGGTACGTTATTATCATCAAGGCGTGTCAATCCTTCGAAGAGTTGGAGTTCCGTATTATT
The DNA here is from genome assembly GCA_900540735.1 of uncultured Megasphaera sp. GTDB lineage: Bacteria > Bacillota > Negativicutes > Veillonellales > Megasphaeraceae > Megasphaera. The sequence goes on from UQHB01000005.1 coordinate 7,427, forward strand.
TTCCGGAAGAGCTGTCGTCATGGCCGGATCCAGCCGTGACGGTTCTGCTTCGAGGACATAACTGACTGTATCGGGCTTTTCCACAGTCGTACAACCAGATACGATGAGGCATAGACTCAACAAGCATAAAGCAAGTAATTTTTTCATGCGTCCTTGCCCCCTTTCTGCAGATGATGGCAGGCTACGAAACGGCCTGGGCAAACTTCCCGTAACTCTGGAGCCATAGTCTTACACACTTCGTCCGCATAAGGGCAGCGCGGATGAAAGACACAGCCCGAAGGCGCGTTGAGGGGACTTGGTACTTCCCCTTTAGCCACGACGACTCGTTGCGCCCGTGGGTCTGGCCGCGGCACAGACGCGATGAGAATCTGCGTATACGGATGGAGGGGCTTATGAAAAACTGCATCCCCTGGACCCAACTCGACGAGACGGCCTAAATACATGACGCCAATGCGGTGGCTCAAGTGATGAACCATGGCTAAATCATGAGCAATGAAGATATACGCTAAGCCCAGTTCTGTTTGTAATCGTTGGAGCATATTGACAATTTGAACTTGTACAGACACGTCGAGTGCTGAAATAGGTTCATCACAGAAAATGCATTCCGGCTGGAGGGCCAAGGCTCTGGCAATACCCACCCGTTGCCGTTGGCCGCCGCTAAATTCATGAGGATACCGCTGGGCCGCTTCAGGCCGCAGGTCGACCGTTTCGAGGAGTTTTGCTACAGCTTTGCGCCGTTCTCCTTCACTGCTATAGACATGGTAATTCCGCAAGGGCTCGCTAATAATGTCTTCGACAGTCATGCGCGGATCCAGCGAAGCGTACGGGTCTTGGAAAATCATTTGCACGTGCCGACGATAGTCCGCATAGACACTAGCCTTGGCCGTATCTTGTCCGTGATAGAGGATGGTCCCTTTCCTCTTTGGATAAAGGCCTAGAGCCGTTCTAGCAAAGGTCGATTTACCACAGCCCGATTCACCCACAATGCCGACAGTCTCACCGGGAGCGACCGTCAAGGACATATCGTGTACAGCCGTCAGGATTTGCGTCGCTTTACCGAGCCAATTCCGCTGAACTACGAAGTCTTTCGTCAAATGGGAAATCTCAATGAGTGCCATGGCAATGCCCCCTTTCCATGAGCCAGCACGCACTGTAATGGCCTTTGCCGACAGCCCCTAACTTCGGCAAAGCATGCGTGCAAATTTGCATGGCCTGCGGACAGCGGCGGAAGAAGCGGCACCCTTTAGGCATGCGGAATAAATCGGGAGCTTGCCCGTCAATGCCGACGATGACTTTATCTTTTTGCGCCAGGTCCGGCAGTGATTCTAAGAGGCCTTTCGTATAGGGATGGGCCGGTCGATAAAAGATATCTTCAACCGAGCCTGTTTCGACGATGCAGCCAGCATACATGACGTACACGCGCTGGCACATTTGAGCAATGACACCGAGGTTATGGGAAATGAGCACCATAGCCATGCCCGTTTCGTGCTGTAACTTGCATAGTAATGCTAAGACCTGTGCTTCTGTCGTCACATCGAGAGCCGTCGTCGGTTCGTCTGCAAAGAGGAGGCGCGGCCGACAGGATAAGGCCATGGCAATGAGGCAACGTTGGCGCATGCCTCCAGAGAGCTCGTGCGGATACTGATGGAGCCGTTCTTCTGGCGACGTAATACCTACTTGCTGTAATAATTCTAGGGCTTTGGCGTGACGCTCTGTTTTCGTGAGGTCACTGTGCAGGCGCAAGCCTTCTTCTATTTGTTCGCCAATCGTAAAGACTGGATTGAGCGACGTCATCGGGTCTTGGAAAACCATAGCCATGTCTTTTCCGCGGAGACGATTCATTTGCTTTTCTGTATAGGGAATAATATCTTCTCCGTCCCAGTAAATATGGCCACTCGTGTAATGGGTGACCGTGCTGGGCAATAATTTCATGACCGCTTGGGACGTAACGGATTTGCCACAACCCGATTCGCCGACGATGCCCACAGTCTCACCAGAATTGACATGGAGCGTAATATCGTGGACTGCTTCGAGGGTGCCGCGATACGTATCGAACGAGAGGGATACGTGAGAAATATCTAATAAGGGTTTCATCGTGTTCCCTCCTTTTGATTCTGTGGGTCTAAGGCATCGCGCAAGCCATCACCCAGGAACATAAAGCCTAGCATAGTCAAACATAAGGCAGCAGCCGGGAAAATAAGCTGAAACGGAAAGGATCGCATACTGTTAATCCCTTCAGAAGCAAGGACACCCCAGCTCGCCATCGGTGCCGATACACCAAGGCCGATAAAACTCAAAAAGGCTTCTGTAAAAATAGCGTCCGGAATAGATAAGGTCAAGGTCACGATAATAGGGCCGACGCAGTTGGGAATCATATGATAACGCAAGATATGCCACGTCGACGTGCCGCATGAGCGCGCAGCTAAGACATAGTCTTGTTCTTTAAGGCTCAGGATTTGGCCGCGCACAATACGGGCCATATTCAGCCAGTACGCAATACCTAGGGCCAAATAAATATTGAGCAGCCCTGGCTTAAAAACGACCATGAGCAAAATAACGTATAAGAGCATAGGAATCGAGTAAAGTACATCGACGACGTGCATCATCAGCCGGTCCACGCGGCCGCCGACGAGACCGGCAATACCGCCGTACAAAACGCCAATGAAGACGTTGATGAGGCTCGCCACAAGGCCAATAGAAAGGGAAATGCGCGCCCCATAGAGGACGCGGACGAAAAGGTCTCGCCCAAGTGTATCCGTGCCAAACCAATGAGCTGCAGATGGCCAGGAATTTGCCGTCGTCAAGTCTTGGTCCGCATAGGTATAGGGCGAAAGCCATGGGCCGACGATAGCCAAGACAGTCATGACGATAACAATGGCCATTCCCCACAAGGCAAGCTTATTTTTCTTCATTTGCTGCCACCCCCGTTCGCGCAATGTTTCGGCTGCGACGATGGGCTCTTGACGCTGGGCCTCCGTAATCAATTCAAACTCACGAGCATCCATTAGGCATCCCCCTTTCCATTCTTCATCGTAATCCGTGGATCTAAGAGAGGATAGATGAGGTCGACGAGTAAATTCATCATCATAATGAGGAAACTATAAAAAATAGTAATTCCTAAAATAACTGTGTAATCGCGGTTATAAATACTCGTCACGAAATGCCGCCCTAAGCCGGGAATGGCAAAAATGGATTCAACAATAAAGCTCCCTGTCAATAGTGCTGCAGCCAAAGGGCCAATGTAGCTGACCACAGGCAGTAAAGCATTGCGCAAAGCGTGATGACACAAGAGCGAAACTGTCCCAACACCACGGGAGCGCGCCGTACGAATATAGTCTTGTCCGAGTGCATCGAGAATGCTCGAGCGCGTAAGGCGCATAATAAAGGCCGTCGGCTGGGCTGCTAAGGCAATAGCCGGTAAGATAACATAGGTCGGCCCTTTCCACATCGCTGCAGGGAGCACAGGCCACGTAAAGGCAAAGAGCTGAATCAAAATAGCTGCAAAAATAAAACTCGGCACAGACACGCCTAAAGTCGCGCCGACCATGAGTACATAATCGACAAAGCGATTTTTATACCACGCCGCTAAGATGCCGGCACCAATACCTACCCCAATAGCTAAGACTAAACTAATGAGACCTAACTGCGCCGACACTGGGAAAGATTCGCGGATAATATCGTTGACTGTCTTGCCAGGGTATTTATAAGACGGGCCAAAATCAAAGGCCGCTGCGTTCTTCACGTAATCGGCGTACTGTTTCCACAAAGGGTCGTTTAAATGATACCGCGCTTCCACCGTAGCGAGGACGGCAGGAGGTAATTTCTTTTCCTGCGTAAAGGGACCGCCCGGAATGGCGTGCATGAGTCCGAACGTAATCGTCACGACAGCCCACAAGACAACGATAGTGCCGCCGAGACGCTTTAAAAGATAAACAAACACATTGATTCCTTCTTTACTCTGAAATTCATATGCCTAAGAGACAATACATATTGTATTTATTATATACGTCTTTGTAGCCGTTGAAAAGACTCAAAATAGGAGTATAATAGGAACGTATTCTGTAGAGAATGTAACTAGTACAACATATTTTTAAAGCAGGTGATTATGTGAACTGGAAATTCTGTTTAGCCATCTTGACGTGCAACGTCGTCTTCATGTCTGCCAGCTATACCATGCTCGTCCCGTTTTTGCCCATGTACTTGACCCGTGAACTCGGTGTCGATGCGGTTTCGGTCAATCTTTGGTCCGGCGTGGTCTTTTCATCTTCCTTTGCAGTCAGTGCCATCATGGCTCCTCTTTGGGGCAAACTGGCCGATAAAAAAGGGAAACGCCTCATGGCTATGCGGGCCAGTTTTCTCTTAGCCATTAGCTACTTTCTTGGCGGTATCGTCCAGACGCCGCTGCAGCTTGTCCTCATGCGCATGTTCCAAGGCTTTGCAGCCGGTCTTTGGCCGATGGAATTAGCCATTATGACGACCCTTGCACCAAAAGAAAAACTAGGCCTCTCTTTAGGAGTTATGCAAGGAGCTCTCACTGCAGGCGGTGTCATTGGCCCCCTCTTTGGCGGTATTTTAGCGGAACTCTTTGGCATGCGGCCATCCTTCTTCGTCGCTGCAGTAGCCCTCTTTATTAACTTTCTTTTCCTCGTCTTCTTCATTAAGGAACCGGCTGAAGCAACAGATGAAGCTGCACCGGAAACGCCCATGCCTACGACGAAAGTCAACTTATGGCATATTCCCATCATTCGGGACATGCTCATTTACGGTGTCTTCGTGCAAATGGTCATCCTCATTTTTCAGTCCATTATTACGACGTACATTACACAGCTCGCCGGACATTTAGACAATCTAATCTTTATTTCGGGCTTTGTCTTCTCCCTTGCTGGCTTTTCCAGTGCCTTGTCTGCTCCGGTTTGGGGTAAAATCGGCCAGTGCGCAGGCTTTCATAAGGCCTTGACCTGGGCTTTGACCGCTGCCGGTATTGTCGGGGTCTTGCAGGCCGTACCCGATTCGCTCTATCTCTTTGCAGCGTCGCAGTTTGCCATTGGCCTCTTCTTCTCCGGCATTTATCCGTCTCTCAATGCCATTCTTGCAGAAAATACAGATTCTCATACGAAAGGCCACGTCTATGGTCTCCTCTTTTCAGCCCAGCAAATTGGCTCCATGATTGGGCCGCTCCTAGGCAGTGTTATTGCCATGGCCTTTGGCATGCGTTATGTTTTCCTTGCAGCTGGGATTATTTTGCTTGGCATTAGTATTTCTGTGCGCTTACGCAAATATAAAACGTCTTGACTTTACGACATACCTTTGTTATTCTAAACATAGAAAAGGTGCTGCATCGGCAAACGGTTACAGCCCCCTACATATGAATTACACAGAAAGTAACCGATTAGTTGGGGAACTAGTGGCGGTTACTTTTTGTCTTTCAGAATAAGCACTAAAACGATTAATAAAACTAGCATGATATTAAAATCGTTCATGGGCCTCACCCCCAATCATTCGAAATGAACAATAGGGGCAAATGTAACCGCCTGCCGTTGTATGATGCAACACCTAGTAAAGAATATACACGATACGATAATATATTGTCAATATACGAATGCCTCTTATGGATACGACATACCATAAGAGGCATTCGTATAATGTTATGGTAAACGGACGGCAAAGGTAATGACTCCATCTTTATAGGATACAGCAATTTTTCCTTTTAAGACTTGCGTCAATTCTTCAGCCATGGAAAGTCCAATGCCGTAGCCTGCTTTAGCACTATCATGAGATTCATTGCCCCGATAGAACCTCTCAAAGAAGCGCGAATAATCAATTTTGGCACCAGCAGCATACGTATTGGCAATGGTCACGACGGCACCTTTCTTCTTGCCCTTCGCCAAGTTAACCTTAATCGTACCGCCATCATCACAATACTTAACGGCATTATCAACGAGAATATTAATGAGCTCATACACGCATTTTTCATCACTCCTAATGACTACGTCAGGAGCCACCGTATGGGCTAAGGTCTTTTCTTGGTCTTTGGCAATAGGCTGGAACGATTCGACAATAGTCGTGACGACCGTTGTCATGTTGACCTGCCCTATATGCCATTCTAACTGGGACCCTTCACTCATTTTCGAGAGCATAATGAGGTCATTAATGAGGTTAGACACGCGTTTTACTTGATGGAGAATACTCGTCGTCCACTGGCTTTTGCCGTTAATCATTTCCATTGCTTCGGCATTAGCTGAAATAATGGCAATAGGCGTTTTCAGTTCGTGCCCTGCGTTGGTAATGAAGCGTTTCTGATTTTCCATATTTCGCACAAAAGGTTTAATGGCAAGATTACAAAAACCAATGAGAATGAGCACGTATAAGACAATACAAGCAAAACCAAACCACGCAGAATAGCGCATAAACGATTGCACAGCACCGACATCACGCGTACAGTCGAGGATGACGATGAGATACGAGCCGTCATCGTGTTTCGTAATCAAATAGGCGTACGTCGCCCGTTCCTTTTTGAAAAAGCCTTGGGGCTTTCCTTCGGCAACGGTCGTGCGCGCATACTGAATAGCTTCTTCTTCAGAGAAAGCAGCAATATGCTTAATATTAATGTTCGTCGCATACCCGTCGGCATTGACGTGGACACTAAAGAACCGCGTTTGATACGTAAATTCCGGCGTATCACTAGCCCAATTCGAGTCATCCCAATCGAGGAGCCAACTGCCTGTCGTACTCGGTGGGGTGTGCGGTGCATCGCCGTTATTTTGGGAAATATAAGCCAGCACCGTTTGGACTTCATTTTCCATGCGCACGTACGTAATAGCATTAATCAAGCTCAACGCACCGACGACGATGATGATGACGGCCACTGTCGCTACAAGGATAAACTGACGCCGCAGTTTTTTAATCATATTCATGGACTCGGCTCCTTTACTAGGCCTTCGCCACTAACGTAAAGGCACCGCCTTCTTCGCCGGAAATGACAACATCACCGTGGACAGAGTCGAGTTTTTCCCGCAAGTAACACACATAGAGCCAGACGACGCTTGCATCGACATCGTCTTCATCATGCCAGACGTGGGAGAAAATCGTTTCTGTTGGCAAGGCTTTGCCTAGGTTGAGCATAAAGTATTTCAGTAATTTCGTTTCTTTACTGGACAAGCGAATAGAGTTTTTCGCCACTAATTCTTGTTCTTCTACGTCTAGAGACACAGAACCAACGGTCAAGGTCTTAGGTGTAAAAGATTCCGAACGTCGTGTCATAGAGCGGATACGGGCGAGCAGTTCACCCATCGCAAAAGGCTTCGTCAAGTAATCATCGGCTCCGGCATCGAGGCCTGTAATACGGTCGTCTACTTCGGCTTTGGCCGTAAGCATAATGACGGGTGTCACGTCACCGCTTTGGCGCAATGCTTTCAGTGCACCAATACCGTCGAGTTTGGGCATCATAATATCGAGGATCATACAGCCATACGATTCTGCTTGTCCTTTTTCGACGGCTGCTTCACCGTCATAGACTGCATCTACTTCATAGCCTGAATGTTCTAACACAGCTTGTAAGGCCATGGACATTTCCTTTTCATCTTCTGCTAGCAATATTTTCATTTAGTCTCTCTCCTTTTCCATCGTATCAGCATGAATCAAATTACGAATGGTCTGCATAGATACGTCACACGCAGCCAGTTCATCAGCACAACGTTTCAATTCGCGGACAATTAAAGCTGTGTTTTGAATATCATGTTTATACTTGAGCTGATGTTCCAGGCTCGCCCATGTGTCCATAGCAATCGTGCGAATCTGCACTTCTGCGTAGTAATGCCCTGGGTTGCGTCCTAAGACATCGGCATAAGGCACTTCTAATTCTAAAATCATATGGTAACTGCGGTAGCCATTTTCTTTGGCATCTTTAATATAGTCTTTTTCTTTCATAATCTTCACGCCAGGCAGTGCTTGGATGTGGCGGATATTCATGTAAATATCGTCAATAAACCGGCAGACAATACGAATGCCAATGGCATCGTGGATATCGACCAGTGCTGCTTTGGCATCTTCAGGCAGCCCTTTACGGCGGCATTTTTCGCGCATACTGTCATTGCCTTTGATACGGTAAATCAAGTGTTCATACGCCGCTTCACCGTGTGTTTCTACTTCTTCTGTATTATATAATTTAATGCGTTCCACTAAGTCCGTTAAGACGCGCTGCAACGTCAATTCGTAATTCCCGTAAATAGAGGGTGTACTCATCTTCATTACTCCTTTGTTGTCATACTTGCTTTATTATACAATGAAAAAAGCTCTGTTACGAGAGATTTTCTCGTCAGAGCTTTTAACAGTTTGCTGTCATATATTACAACTGTAAGACCTGCTGAAAGGCCGTGCCAATGAGTTCCGCAAGTTTTGCATAGCCTTGGACATTCGGATGGACGCCATCAGCATACAAGTCACTATCGTCTTGCAGGGCTTCATTACAATCGATGGGATAACAGCCTTTTTCTTTACACACAAGCCGCACGAAGGCTCCAATTTCGCGGAGCATGTCGTTATGGCGTGCCACATCACTGCTCTTTTGCCAGCCGTAGTAGGCACTTTCAGGCTGCGTCAATGGCGGAATACCGAGGAAAAGAGGCATTCCTTCTTGTTGTAGCGTCTGCACCATGGCACCTAAGCGCGCTGTAATGTCGTCTAAGGGCACTTCTGTGAGGACATCATTAGAGCCGCCCATGAGGAAAAAGGCATTGTACTGGCTGAGATGTAGAAAGTCTAAGCGATAGGTCATGCCACTCGTCGTATCGCCGCAAATACCTTCATTGGCAATGGTCACGCCGAGCTGTTTCGCGACGATACTCGTCCAACGCTGCGCCAACGGCACGTCATAGCCATAGGTCAAGCTGTCACCGATACAGAGAATCTTCATAAGCCCTCCTAGTGTGCTGCGCCTTGGTGCTGCAACGCTGCGACAGCAACATCAGCGGAAAGCCATGGTGCCGTAAATTTCATGCCCGCTTTTTCTAAATCCAGTTGGCATGCAAAGACCGCAGGAATAGCCGATTTGTAAATGTCATGGTCGTACATATAGCGGAGCGTCCCTTCGACTGTATCATCGCTGACGAGCTTGCCTACATGAAGGAGGACGAGGCGGTTCGCATAAGGCAAAGCTTCTTCTAAGTTATGTTCAATGACGACAATCGTATGGCCATATTTTGCATTTAATTCATGAACGAGCGTATAGAAGGCGTGTGTCCCTTCTGGGTCAAGAGCCGATGTCGGTTCGTCAAAGACGAGGATATCCGGATTCGTCGCCAACACATCGGCAATGACAAGACGTTGCCGCTGGCCACCAGATAACTTGCTGAGCTGGCGGTTGCGGTACGGCGTCATATTGACTTTTTCTAAAGCTTCCGTAATAGCTGCTTCGATTTTTTCTGGTGCGACCCCTTGGTTTTCCAAGCTAAAGGCAATTTCTTCTTCCACCGTCATGGCAACGAGCTGGCTGTCGTAATCGTCGAGCATGACCCCAACGTTGCCAGCCAGCTGAGAAATAGTAGTCTGCGTCGTCGCCTGACCATCGACGAAGACCATGCCTTTCATGACACCTCCAAAGTAATGGGGAATAGCACCGGTCAAAGCCATGCAAAGGGAACTTTTACCACTGCCGCTTTCGCCTGTAACGACGAGGAAATCGCCTTTATGGATGACGAGATTCACATCGTCTAAGACCGGTTTCTTTTGCTTATTGTAAATGTACGTCAAGTGTTCCATGGAAACGAGTCCATCTTGGGACGGTTTGAGGTCGTACATGTTGTGGTCCGAAGCCACTTCTTGTTCTTCTAAGGAATCAATAATACCGCGCGATACGAAGAGACGCAGAGCCGGGAAATAAAGAATAGGCGTAACGATGCCATTGAGTAAACCAACGACAGCGACAAGGGGCAGCATAGCTGTAAAATAGACGACGTTCGGCAGACCCATGACGAATTTTAAAATCGTCACGAACGCACCGCCGCTGGCACAAGTTGCTAAGAAACCCGTCAAGACCGGCAAGCACGAATGGCCTTTAATGCGAAGGAACGATAAATTTTTTACAAGGAACGTACACATTAAAGCACCACACGGTTCACTGATTAAGTTGCCGTACGGGAAGCCTGATTTCGAAGTCAGTACGTTGACCAGGGCGGCGACAAGACCAATGCCGAGGGCTTGTTTATATGTCGGTTTCGTCAAGCAAATAGCAACGCAGTACGTGGCAATGGTCCAGTTCGGTGTGACACCGCCTACACTTGGCGAGACGAGGTGCAAAATCGTACCAATAGCAAGCATGAGCGTCGTAATCGTAATCCAACGGAATTGGCCGCCTTGGCGATGATGAAATTCGAGTGTTTTTATATTCGGAACAGTTTTCATATCTTTCCCCTCCTAGAGCGTGCCTTGGAGCCGCATGTAGACCATGAGGCAGCTGACGACGGCAAATACAAGCATGACGACATAATCTTTTCCTTTAGGATGAACGTTACTCATAAAGCTGTGTTCATTACTGCCAAAACCGCGTAATTCCAAGCTTAAAGCCATCGTTTCGGACCGGCCTAAGGATTTTAACATGAGCGGCTGGACGACGCTCATATAGTGGTAAATCTTTTTGAAGGCATTGCCTGTCGTCGAAAGGCCACGGCAAGCTTGTGCTTCTTGGACGGCTTTGCTTTCAGCAATGAAATCCGGTACAAAGCGAAGAGCTGCAGTAAACATAAAGGCATATTCATAAGGAATTTTAATCTGTTTTACTAAAGATGCCGTCAAATCTTGGAGCCGCGTCGTCGTCAAGAGAATGATAAAGACAATCGTCATAGCCAGCATGCGCAAGCCTGTAACGTACGCCGATTCGGCACTGCCACCGCCGAGGATCTGAACAATAGCCAGGACAACAGCGAAGATACAGAGACTAATAACACCTTTGATGTTGCGTTTAAGACTGCCGCACAGGCCTAAGAGAATGAGTTCTACTACGACGAGACCAATGAGCGGAAACGTCGTGTGCATGACGAGGGCCCAGAAAGAAAAGGCAATCGTCCCTAATAATTTCGTAAGTGGTACAAAAGATTTCATCATCGTGCGCCCCCTCCTATACGCGTGAGCATGTATTTCGTAAATTCTGCCATGGACTTACAGTACGGCATGCCCGGCACAGCGAGCGATAATTTCACTGCATCAGGCTGGCTTAGGCCTAATTCATAAATGTCTTTGCGTTTCGTAAAAAATTCTTCTGGTGTGCCGTCAAAAGCCTTGCTGTGATTGCCAATGACGACAAGGCGTTTGCAGTACTGGGCGAAAATATCCATATCGTGCGAAATAAGTAAAATCGTCATGCCCTTTTGATTGAGAGCTGTCAATAATTGCATTAACTTATGTTTATCTTCACTATCTTGGCCGCTCGTCGGTTCATCGAGAACAATGTATTTCGTGTGCATTGCAATAGCTGAAGCAATGGCAACACGCTGCTTTTCACCACGATTTAAGTTTGGCGGATAAGCATCTTTCAACTCCGCTAATTCCGTTGCCGCCAAGGCCTCTTGCACAGCCCGGTATACTTCCGCATGGGACATGCCTAATTGCTGCGGCCCGTACGCCACTTCTTCAACCACAGTAGGGCGAAACATTTGCCGTTCTGGCCGCTGAAAGACGTAGCCAATATAATGGCTGCGAATCGATGCATCGTCGTCGTTAATGACATTGCCGTTGTAAATGACTTCGCCAGAAACGGGCTTTTCTAGGCCCATTAAGAGGCGCGTCACTGTCGTTTTACCGCAACCGTTACGACCGCCAAGGCCGATGAATTCGCCTTCATCAATGGCTAAGTTAATCTGTTCCAACACGGGCACACCGTTTCCGTAGTTAAATGTTACATCTCGTAATTCGAGCATTTTCGTTCCTCCTCATATACGACAAAAAAGCCTTCCATCCCTTACTAGGGACGAAAGGCTGTATAAACTGACTTCCGCGGTACCACCCACATTGACTATAAAGTCCAACTCTCTATGTACGGCTTGCGCGATACACGTTTCTTTGATAGCGGTGGAACTACACCGTCGCACCCTACTTGTTTCCGTTCAGGCCGATTCTCGCGAATCCATTCCATCTGCTGAATTAGTGCCAAACTCTCACTGTCATTGGCTCGCTGCAACCATCGCTGCACATGTACTCGTTTCGGTCATCGAAATCATATGAAATTATCTTTAGTATACCGTTTTTATTTATCTTGTCAAGAGACATATGTCTAAATAAAACGTATAAGTTAAAAATTTACCACGTTCTGCCACTATCAGCCGCTAATTGTCTATCTCGATCCGGCGGATTTCCGGCAATCGTTAAGTAGCCGCCAATCATGAATCCATTGAGACCAGAGGCTAACGCCAGTCCCTGCATATCACGCAAGGCCTTTTCCCGGCCTGCACAGACACGAATCGTCGCCGTCGGCAAGACGTAACGGAACATGGCCATCGTGCGGCAAATGGCTAAAGGCTGTAAAACTGGGTAATCGGCCATGGGCGTCCCTGGAATAGGCGAAAAAATATTGATAGGAACGGATTGCATGTGAAATCGTTGTAAGGCTATGGCTAAGTCTACGCGGTCCTGTTCGTCTTCGCCAAGGCCGATAATACCACCAGCACAAACGTCTAGGCCAGCAGCCTGAATACGGGCAATATGGTCGGCCTTTTCTTGCCACGTATGGGTCGTGCAAATCTGTGGAAAATATCGTGCTGACGTTTCGAGATTGCAATGAATGCGATAGACACCCGCTGCTTTCAAGCGTCGTAATTGAGCTGTCGTCAAAAGACCTAAGGAACAACAGACTTTTAACTGAGTTTGCGCTTTAATTTGCCGTACAGTCTCGACAATAGCCTCAAATTGCGTCCCATCATGTTGGTCTCGGCCACTAGTGACGATGCCAAACCGCTCTGCTCCATAAGCTTCGGCCTGCTTCGCTTCTCCTACTAAGTCAAGAGCACTGCGTAAAGGATATTCCTGTACGCCCGTGTGATACCAACCGGACTGGGCACAGAATTTACAATTTTCACTGCATTTGCCGCTGCGTGCGTTGACATCGGCACAGAAATCTATTTTTGTACCGCAAAAGTGACGGCGAATCTTGTCGGCACCGGCAAGCAAATACATAGGTTCTTCTTTGCCGAGCTGTAAGAGGTCATACGCTTCGTCTCGCTCCAGACGCCGTCCTTGTAATACGGCCTGCGTATAGTCCCACAGCCTTTCTACAGCCCCCATCTTACACCTGTGGGCGCGTCTGCACACGTCCTAAATCATGGAGCATCGTAATATCATCAGCCGGGTCCGTGCCCTTGGTAGTCAAGTAATTGCCAATCATGACACCGTTCATACCGCCAGCCAAGGCCAACGACTGGAGACTACGGAGATTGACTTGGCGACCGCCGGCCGTGCGAATTTGCGCCTTTGGCAAGACGAAACGAAACATAGCAAAGGACCGGAGAATTTCCATGGGGCTCAAGCGAGCATTATGTTCAAAAGGCGTGCCCGGCACAGGATTGAGGACATTTAAGGGAATAGCATCAATGCCCATTTTCTTTAATTGAAAAGCCATTTCGACGCGTTGGTCTAAGGTTTCACCAAGGCCGATAATCCCACCGCAGCAAACACGAATGCCTGCCGCTTGGGCGGTCGCAACGTTTTGTACCTTTTCTTCTATCGTATGGGTCGTACAAACTTGGTCAAAGTAAGACGGTGCCGTTTCGATGTTGCAATGCAACCGGCTTAACCCAGCGTCATGAAGGCGTTTCGCTTGTTCCGGTGTCAAAAAACCTAAAGAACAGCATACTTCGATGCCTACTTCTTGGCGAATGCGGCGAATGAGATGGACAATTTCGTCGAAATCCTTGGGATTGTGCTGGTCTCGTCCAGCTGTAACAATATCAAACCGTGCTGCCCCAGCAGCTTTGGCTTTGCGTGCTGCAGCGACGACTTCGTCTTCCGGCAAAAAACCATAGGTCTTCGTACACGTTTTATAGTGCGCCGATTGGGCACAGAATTTACAGTCTTCTGGGCAGCTGCCACTACGGGCATTGATAATAGCACATAAATCGACAGCGTCACCAGAAAATTTTTGCCGAATCTTATCAGCCATGGCCAGCAAGACCATCGTATCATCATCGCTCGTGCGAATTAAAGCCTTTGCTTCATCCACTGTAATTTCACCGCCAGCTAATACTCTATTCGCTAAGGCAATGATTTGTTCACAAGTTGTATCCATAGTATCCCCTCGATTTCCCTCTAAAAAGCATATATTAGTTATCTTTATTTACATAGTATAATATTAACAATATAAGTGGTCAAGAGGGATATAATAAGATACTACCTATGGTTATGGGTTTACAGAAGACGACAAAAAGACGCACATCATAAGGTGTACGTCTTTTGTTAACTGATAAAAATTTTATTCTGCCGGTTCAATGGTTCCGTTGTATTTTTCTACAATAAATTGTTTAACTGCATCGGAGTGGAAGATATCGGCAATCTTTTTGTACGTTTCGTTATCTTTATCTTTTGCCCGTGCAGCGAGAATCATGACAGCGAGGGGTTCGTCTTTTGGTTCGAGGAAAATGCCTTGTTCTTTGACGTTTAAGCCAGCACTCATGACGTAGTTCATCGTAATGACAGCGGCATCGACATCATCGAGGCTGCGCGGTAATTGAGCTGCTTCGATTTCTCTAAACTGGAGATATTTCGGGTTGTCTACAACGTCATCCGGTGTCGCTTTCAGGCCAACCCCATCTTTTAATTTAATAACACCGGCTTTTTGTAATAACGCCAAGCCCCGGCCTTCGTTCGTCGGGTCATTCGGTACAGCTACGACAGCACCGTCAGGTAAGTCTTTCACGTCTTTGACTTTATTGCTGTAAATGCCCATACGCATGAGAATCGTGTTGCCAATAGAAACGAGGTCTGTACCGTTCTGGGAATTGAAATTATCTAAGAATGGCTTATGCTGATAACTAGCCAGGTCAATATCGCCGTCAGCTAAGGCTTTATCTGGCGTAATATAATCCGAAAATTCAACGACTTTAATCTTAATGCCTTGTTTTGCCGCTTCTTTCGCTACAGCTTCGACAACTTCTGCATGCGGCCCGGCAGTCGCACCAATTTTGATTTCCTTGTCTGGTGCTGCTTTGGCTGCATCAGATGACCCATTGTTCTGCGTACCGCAACCGACTAAGCCAATCGCAACGACTGCTGCCAGTGCGATTGGTAATACTAATTTTTTTAATTTCATAGTTCTATATCCCCCTAAATATGATATTGCGATAATACTATACCTTTTTAGTGTTCTTGTCAATACATATATATTTTAGAAATACTTTATGAGATGTAACAAAAAAAGGACACGGTGGCAACCGTGTCCTTTTTTGATTGTATGGAAAGCTTTATTGACTTCAATTCATGTTTATTGCATCATGCAATGGTTATTTCGCAAGCCTTTTTCCTTGACATATGCATCGAGCATTTCTGCTGTTTCGGCAATTAAGTCACCACACGACACAGGACCGCCATTAGCCGGACTCTTGAGGACGCGGCAACACGACGCATGAAAGCGATTCACCCAGCGTGTATGGAATTCTTTCACAGGCGCGTTCATTTCAGGTTTTGATTTTTCAGCTTTGTCAACGCGGCCGATGAGAGCACCGAGGACAAGACAGGCACCGCTCAGGGCACCACAAATACAGCCAGAACCACCGACACCACCGCCTAAGACGGAGACCATGCGAATCGCTTCATCTGGGAGCTGTAAATTCATGCATTCATTACTCACCTTGACGACCGATTCCGCACAGTTGTATCCTTCATCATGATATTTCGTAGCTAATTCACGTAAATCTTCCATTCTTCATTCCTCCCTTCTTGTCTTCTCATTATACCATAGGTTAGCCTCTTTCTCGGGTATAACTTATGCTATATCTCTTACAAGAACATGATAAAGGAAAATCATTACCAAATAGCATACACCAATTTCTTGACAAATAAGACATTCATGATATACTCAATACAAGACAATTTCAAAAAACTTTTATCCAGAGTGGTGGAGGGACTGGCCCTATGAAACCCGGCAACCGATAACGGCGGTGCTAATTCCTGCGGCATGTTCCGAGAGATAAAGAATGTAGACCTCTTTCTCTCTCAGAAAGAGGATTTTTTATACCTCCTTGGCGGGACTGGAAAAAGTACACCATTATTAGGAGGAATTATACATGAAAAAATCCAAAATCCTGTCTCTTCTCGCAACAACCGTCGTCTTAGCTACAGCCTTCTTCGTCGCAGGCTGCGGCAGTGATGCCCCCACTGGCGGCAAAGAAGTATCTCAGAATACGACCCTTACGGTCGGTGCAACGCCGGTGCCGCACGCAGAAATCTTGAACGAAATCAAACCTCTCCTTGCGCAAGAAGGAATCGATTTAAAAGTCGTTGAATTTACGGACTATGTGAAACCGAACTTAGCTTTAAACGACAAAGAATTAGATGCGACCTTCCACCAGCACACGCCGTTCCTTGATAAATTCAATGAAGAACACGGCACAAAACTCAAAGCTATTGCTAAAATCCACGTCGAACCAATGGGCATTTATTCCCATAAAATCAAAGATTTAAAAGACTTACAAGACAGTGCTAAAGTCGCTATTCCAAACGACCCGAGCAACGGCGGCCGTGCCCTCCTCATCTTGCAGGACGCTGGCCTCATTGAATTGAAAGACAAAGGCTCCATCTCTTCTACTGTCCAAGATGTCGTCAAAAACGACAAAAACCTCCAGTTCATCGAACTCGAAGCTGCTCAGATTCCTCGTTCTGTTGATGATGTAGACATTGCCCTCATTAACACGAACTTCGGCATGGAAGCAGGCTTCAATCCGACGAAAGACGCGCTCTTCTTAGAACCGAAAGATTCGCCGTACGCAAACGTCCTCGTCGTCCGTGAAGGCGATGAAAACCGTCCGGAAATCCAGAAATTAGTGAAAGCTCTCCAATCTCCGGAAGTGAAAAAATTCATTGAAGACAAATACCAAGGAGCTATTTTACCGAGCTTCTAAGACCTGACTCCAAAGGGCTGGCATCGCCTTGATGCTTGCCTTTTTTTCATACTATGACCTATGATATAATGAAGTAGTAACTTAAAAAATTAATTAAATAAGGAGATTATCATGCATACAAATGAATTATTTGCTAAGAAAACCGTCTTTTCCTTTGAAGTATTCCCACCGAAACGAGACATGCCTGTCGAAACGATTTACGACACCTTAGCTGCCCTGAGTGAATTAAAACCGGACTTCATCAGCGTTACGTGCGGTGCCAACGGCCAAGGCAGCAACCGTACAGCCGAAGTAGCTACGACGATTAAACATAAATATCACTGCGAAACAGCAGCCCATATGCCGTGCATTTACCTTACTGAAGAAGATACCCTGCAGACCCTTGCTGAATTAAAACAAGAAGGTATTGAAAACATCCTCGTCCTCCGCGGCGACGAAACACCGGGCAAAGAACGGGCTCACGTCTTTGAACACGCTAGCGACTTAGCCGCTTTCATTAAGAAACACGATTCGTCTTTCAACCTCATTGGGGCCTGCTATCCAGAAGGCCATACAGAATCAAAGACACCGGCTGCAGACATTCGCAACTTAAAGACGAAAGTTGATGCTGGCGTAAGCGAACTCATTTCGCAGCTCTTCTTCGATAATTCTATGTTCTACCGCTTCCTCGAACGGTGTCAAATCGCCGGTATTGACGTACCTATCGAAGCCGGGATTATGCCGGTCACGAGCAAAGCCCAAATCGAACGGATGGTAGCGATGTGCGGCGCTACATTGACACCGAAATTCCAGCGCGCCTTAGCTAAATACGGCGACAACAAAGAAGCCATGATTGACATTGGCATTGCCTACGCTATTGACCAAATCGTCGACCTCCTCAGCAACGGCGTTGACGGCATTCACGTCTACACCATGAATAATCCCTACATTGCTAAGAAAATCACAGAAGCAGTGAAACATTTATTATAATCTCTCCCAAAAGAAAGAGGCACGCCCCATAAGGACGTGCCTCTTTCTGCATGTATAGAAACATGTTTAATGTATAAGCCTAGAATTATTTGCTTTCAATATCTTTGATGACATCGAATAAGCCGTTAATATCTTGAATGATGTAGTCAGCACCAGTATCGCCGACTTTGATGACTTTATGAACATCAGACAAGCCAAGATCCATCATGTTTTTAAAAATCATGTACGGATACGGGCGGCCTTTACCATTCGTCGAATCAGGAGAGAACCAAGCATCTGGTTTGTAGCCCTGTTCTTCTGCAGCTTTGACGACGACAGCCATCATTTTGTCTGTGTAGCCTGTAGTAGAACCGATTTTCAGGCCCATGTCGCGGAGTTTTTTCACAGCATCGACAATACCCGGTTTGACCGTCGTGTAATTGGTCAAGGTCGACATTAATTCCGGTTCGAAGCTACCGTAGATTTTTTCAATGTCCCCTGTTTCCCAATCACGGCCATATTTTTCTTTCCAGAGGGCTGCAATGCGGTCCATGGAAAGCATCGTTTTGATGTGATCCCGTTTCAGCATACCCATAGGTTTGCGAGTTTCTTCTTCTGTAACGGCAATGCCATTTGCTTTGAAGCTGTCCATAAATGCTCGTACAGGAGCCATGCAGCCAAAATCGACAGTTGTGCCTGCCCAGTCAAAAATAATACCTTCTACGTTCATTCTTAATTCAACCCTTTCATGTAATCTGCAAAGATTTACAGGATTTTTCGGACATCTTCTTCGTAGATTTCACCGATGTTCCCTAAACGGAATGTATCTTGTTCCGTTAATTTGCCCGGATAGATGACATAGCCGTGTTTCTTAAGGTATGAATACATGTCTTTGAAATCGAAGGAAATGCCTGTAGGATAGAGGAATGTCGTTATAATCGGCCCTTGTACAGAGGCGTTAATATAGGCTTTAAAGCCTAATGCTTCCATGCCTTCACGGAGCATCTTATTGGTCGTGCTGTACCGTTTGTGCCGTGCTGGAATCCCACCTTCTGCAGCGAGTTCTTTAATAGCCTCTGAGAAGGCAACGACAACATGGGTTGGTGACGTAAAACGCTATTTTTCGCTATCTTTTTCAATTGTATCCCATTGAGCGAAAAGTTCAAGAGCTAAACTGCGAGCAGTTCCCTTTGTATTTGCTAAATTTTCTTTTTTTGCAATAATGAAGGAGAACCCCGGTACACCTTGGATGCATTTATTCGCACTGCTAATGATGCACGTAATGCCCAAGGCCGGTACGTCAATATCGACACCGCCAAAGGTGCTCATCGCATCGACAATGAATTGAACACCATGTTTCTTAGCGACAGTCCCAACAGTAGCAATGTCGTTGAGGATGCCTGTCGTCGTTTCGCTGTGTACCATAGATACGTGCGTAACTTCCGGGTGTTCTGTTAAAGCCTGGTCAATAGCAGCTGCATCAGGCACTTTGTCATAGGACGTTTCGACACCGAACGTACCGCTACCCTGCATGAGGACTGTCGTATAGCCCCCATTGTCAGCGTGTGCCAATTTCAAAAGAGACTGGTGAATATCTTGGGTCATTTGTTTATAATCGTCATCCCATGTGCAAAGGTCGACTTGCATCGCATCTTTGACAGTTGCCGTCGTCGTGAGCGGGCCAGGTGTTAATAATTTGTACGTATTTTTGTCTTGCATGATTAGCTCCTACTTTCTCTGTTAGTTTCCTTTAATGAGTTGTTGATGTTTCTTTAAGAGGTCTACAGTGAGCGGTTCTTTGAACTGTTTCGGATATGCCGGTTTCTGCGAATCATCTACGGTTTCGCCTTCATAGAGAGCCATTGGATAGGTCTTTAAGAGGTCTGGGCGAGCGTTCTTGACGATGCATTCAGCCATCTTCATAGCAAGTTCTTGTTTCTTACTGTTGCCTTTATTGATAACAGCAACACCTTCTGTTAAGAAGAAGTTACCTTCTGTCGGGTCAATAACTTTGATTGGTAAGCCTTTAGATTGTTCTAACAAACCTTGGTGACGGAGACCGAAACCAATAGCAACTTCACCGACTTTAACTTTTTGGAGCGGACCAGAACCGGATTGTTCCATGTGCGGACCAGCATTTGCTTCGAGGTCTTTTAAGAGTTTAGCCCCTTCTTGTTCACCATATGCATCAAATACAGCTTGTGCTAAGAGCCATGCTGTAGACGAACCCATAATGTCCGGTAAAGCGATTTTGTCTTTGTAAATCGGGTTTGATAAATCCTTGATAGATGTCGGCATAGGTAAGTTTTCTTTCTGGAGTACGTCTGTGTTGACGAAGATAGCACCGAACTGACCAGTTGTCGGTTTGTAGTATGCCGGTGTCGGCTGAATAGTCTTCGCATCGAAGGTCAAGTCAGCGAACATGTTGTTCTGTTTCTGTGCCGAATCGATGTAGTACGTGCTCATCGTAATCATGTCGGCTTCAATGTTTTTGCCTTCAGCCATGAGCTTGCCGCCTAATTCAGACGTACCGAAGGACTGCATAACGTATTTCCCTTCATAGCCATTGTTGTCGAGGGCTTTTTTGAAGGCATCTTGTGCTTCCGGGTCAGCATTGGTGTAAATGACGACTTGGTCATCACTAGCCGCGCTGCTGTTACTAGCACTGTCATCACCGCCACAGCCTGCAATAACAAAGGCCATGGTAGCAGCTAAACAACCAGCTAACAAATATTTCGACCACTTTTTGAAATTCATGATACTCTTCCTTGTGTAGACAAAGAATATATTAAGCTTGCTTTTCAATAGGCATGTCGTGTTTCAGACGAACCGTTTTACCGTGAGAAGAAATGCCTTGGAATTTTCCCCGAATGTTGCGGAATATATCGTCATGTTTAGAGAGATAATCGAAGACTACTTTGACGATGATGTTCGTAAGGAAAATCAAGAGAGATAAGACGAAGACTTCATCGTACTTTTCAAAGTACTGAGCCTGCGTGATTTTCGTCGTCATGACCATCGTTTTTGCGCCGACAACGAAGATAATACCACTGATTGTAACGAGAGCCTGAACGAAAACGTAACTGAGCATCTGGAAAATGGTCGACAATGTATTCGGGATAATGACGCGGAAAATCGTCTTAATCCACGAGTCACCCATGAGGGCAACGGTCGTTTCCCACGAAAGGTTAATCTTCGATAAGGACGCTTGAATCATGAGGTACGGTGTCGTAAATTCACGAACAGCATTCAACAAGATGATGATGAAGAACGTGTTCTGAATCGGTATACCAGAGAAGGTAAAGAGGAAGGCAACGCCAATGACCATGCCCGGAACGGTGTTCGTAACCATAGCGAAGGCATCCATGAACATGCGGCACCAGTTGGGCAGTTTCGAACGAGCATTGACGAGGGCTGCCATGTACGCCAGAATCGTGGCGATAACAGCGGACGCAGCAGCGACCATGACGGAGTTGATGTAGACACTCTTAATGGAACGGTCGCTCAAGATGCGGTGCAACGTATCAGTCGTGAAGACGACTTGGTACGGCCAGCTCTTGATGAACGGCACGATGAACATAATCGCGAAAATTGCAATGATACAGAAAATGACAAGAGCGTACAAAATAGCAAAGCCTGTATCGCGAACTGTGTCTTTCTGAATTTCAAACGTACTGATTTTGTTATACCGGAAGTTAAACCGTTCGGACATCCGCAAGAGCCAAACAGCAACGATAGACGGAATGAGCATGATGACTGCAATCTCCGAGCCGCCATAGAAATCCGGTACAGCCCCCATCATGACGTTGTACAGCTGAATCGCAATAACTTTGTACTGACCGCCAATGGAAGCAGGAATCCCAAAGTCTGTAAAGGATAAGAAGAAGGACAAAATGAAGGACGCTGCAATGGTCCCAATCATAGGCCGTACGCTCGTAATGTAGAACGTTCTGAGCGAGCTGTCCCCCATGATTTGCGAGACGATAATGAAATGTTTATCGACGTATTTAAAGGCATTAGATAAGAGGATAAATGCCGGTGGCAACGTGTAAATAATGTATGAAATCAAAAGGCCTTTAAAGCCGTAAATATCAAAAATCTGACAGCCTAAGATTTTCGTAATGAGCCTTTGTTTACCGAGAGAATAAATGACCGCAAAACCATAGGTCAAGGTCGGTAAAAACATAGGCAAAATAATGAGGACAGAAATGGCTGACTTTACTTTCCCCGTCAAGGCCGTAAAATGCATGCCGTACGCTAAGAGGAACGCTAAGATAACCGTAATCAATGCTTCTAAACCAGAAACTGTAAAGCTGTGGCCTAAGGCCGTCAAGAACGTCGGGTTGCTCAAGACGTGTGTGTAGTTAGCCAGCGTTACGGTTCCATTCTGTAAGATAAAGGATTTGCGCAGTAAAATCACAAGTGGTACTGCCATGGCCACGACGAAGATGGCGCAAATCAGGCCAAAAATGGCTTTTAGTTCAATCCGTTGTTCTTTCTCCATTTTGGTCTCTCCCTTTAGGCATTCACAGCTGGCTGTGTATCAGCTGTATCTGGTTCTTGGAACAAATGTAAAATATTTTCGCGCTTAATCTGGAGCTGCGATAAAATAAATTTCTTAATGAAATCATCTGTCGGATGATGGATAATGTTTTCCGGTGTAGCAAACTGAGCAATCTGGCCGTGATTCAAAATGAGGACACGGTGCGAAAGGGTCAATGCTTCTTCCGGGTCATGCGTAACGATGATCGTCGTCAAATGGTACTGTTTGGCAATCATGCGGATACGTTCTTTAATCGATTCTTTAATAACGCCATCGAGAGCACTAAGCGGTTCGTCGAGGAGCAAGATTTTCGGCTTCATAACGAGGGTCCGCGCTAAAGCAACACGCTGTTTCTGACCACCAGAAAGCTGGCCAATCCGTTTATTGACGTGTTCCCGTAAGTTCAAGAGGTTGATTAAATCATCGACTTCGGCTTGCGTCGAAATACCTGGTTTGTTGCGCAGGCCATAGACGATATTCTGGTATGCCGTGAGATTTGGGAATAAGGCATAGTCCTGGAACACGATGTTAAAGCCCCGTTTTTTCATGGGCACATTCGTCAAATCCTGACCATCATACAAGATTTTCCCTGCACTAATAGGCGTAATTCCTAAAATAACATTTAATAAGGTCGTTTTACCGCCGCCAGACGGGCCTAAAATGGAAATAATTTCACCGTCTTCAACAGATAACGAAATATCATTTAAAATTACCTTGTCATCATATTTTTTTACAATATGCTGTAGCTCTAACATGATGAGGGTACCTCCTTCATTCATTTACAAATACCGTTAGATTTTCTTTTCTCAATCCTCGTTTATTGTATCGGCCTTTTGTAGGGTTTGTGTTTGTAAAATACAAGAGTTTTGTAAAAAAAATCAAGTTCTTGCATGTTATGGTCACTATTTTTTACAAAAAACGGCACAATGCAAAGCCATTACCTATGCATACCATAGATAAGGGCTTATTTTGCAACGTGCTATATTACTGCGTGTATATGCGTTTATTTTCTAGAAAATACTATTTTTTGAGCAAATGTTGCACTAAAAAAATACTGATTTCGTAGAGTAAAATCATAGGTACAGCTATCATGGTCTGCGTAAATATGTCAGTTGTAGGCGATACGACACCGGCAATGACAAAAGCAATGACGATGAGAACTTTCCGTTTTCCTTTCAAAAACGCAGAAGAAATCAATCCTAACTTTGCCAAAAAGAATAAGACAAGAGGTAATTCAAAAACGACACCAAAAGGAATCATAAAAGCAATGAAAAATGATAAATACGACTGCAGTGAAAACATGGGCTGCAACGAATCCGTCGCAAAACCCATGAAGAATTTGACTGCTGCCGGGAAGACGGCATAATAGGCAAAAGCTAGTCCTGCATAAAATAAAATAATTGCTGACGGCAAAAGCCACCAAATAGCCCGGCGTTCTCGCGGATGCAAGGCCGGCGCAATGAAGAGCCACAATTCATAGAGCCAAACGGGCAGCGTCACGACGACTCCAGTAAAGACAGCAATCTCAATATAAGCAAAAAAGACTTCGGCCGGATTAAGAAAATAAAGCTTCCCTGCCGGAGCCGAGAGCAAGGCAATAATCTCATCAATATAGGCGTACGCCACGACGCTGGCCGCGGCAATGGCGACGAGGCAAATAATCAAGCGAAAGCGAAATTCTTCTAAATGACCGCCAACGGTCATGTCCTTTTCGTCTTCCTTAGGGTCCACACACACTACCTCCTAAAAACAGAAAAACAGGCACCTGAAGTTCAAGCACCTGCTACATTCTACCTTTTTCTTATAAATAATGTACTCGCGACGAATCATACCGGTCTTCGACGACATGGGAATAATTCTGGTTGAACGGATAGCCTAAAGCCACAATAGCAAAGGGCGTAAATCCTTCGGGCACACCAACGGTCCGGCGTACACGGATTTCCCGCGCCTTGTACGGCGACACACCGAGCCAAACACCGCCCAGGCCTAAATGTACGGCTTCGAGCAACATGTTTTCTACAGCAGCACTGCAATCGAGATAGACAAAATCAGGGAAACGCTGTTTCGTATCGCGTGTACATACGACGATGCATAGTGGTGCATTCGCAGCACAGCCGGCATAAGGGCTGCAATGTGCTAAATCTTGAATGACCCGTTTATCCCGTACAACATAAAATTCCCAAGGCTGTTGGTTACCAGCAGACGGCGCAGCCATGGCAGCGTGTAATACTTTTTCAATTTTTTCATCTTCTACCATGCTCGGTAAAAATTTTCTGACACTATGACGCGAAAAAATGGCATCCATTCGAATCGACTCCCTCCAATAAAGGATTTACAAGATGTCTCCATCTTTACTATTCTATTATATCATTATTCCTAATAAAAATAAAAGAATTGTCGTCATGTATACAAAAAAAGAGCATTTCAATCGCTTGAAATGCTCTTTGGAGTGGTGCCGGAGGTGGGACTTGAACCCACACGGTGTTACCCGCTTGATTTTGAGTCAAGTGCGTCTGCCATTCCGCCACTCCGGCATATTTCCGTGTCGTTTCCTTGACACAAGAAATATTATACCATAAATTTACAATACGTCAACAGAAAATCGTATAATTTTTACTTAAATGTGGTCAAATAGTGCTTGCGGTTCTGTAAATTCGAGCATGCCGTCCTTGCCGCCTTCACGACCAATACCGCTTTCTTTAAAGCCGCCAAACGGAGCCGTAACGTCGCGCGGCCCTTCGTTGATGTAGACGTTACCGGCAAAGATTTGCTGCCCTACAGCAATAGCCTGGTCTTTCGGGCCCCACACAGCAGCGTTGAGGCCATAGACGGTATCGTTGGCAATCTGTACAGCTTCTTCCACTGTATCGTAGGCGATGACGCAAAGAACAGGCCCAAAGATTTCTTCTTGCGCAATGGTCATGTCGTTCGTTACGTCTGTGAAAATCGTCGGTTTTACATAATAGCCGTGATTCGGTGCATCAGGCAAGCTGCCGGCAAAGAGCGTAGCCCCTTCGTCAATGCCTTTTTGGATATATCCTTTTACCGTATCATACTGGTTGCGCGACGACATAGGCCCAATTTTGACGGTTGGGTCTGTCGGGTCGCCGACGGTGTATTCCGGTAATACGTTCTGCATGATTGCTTCGATTTTAGCTTTATCTTCTTTCGGGATAATGAGACGAGATAAGGCCGTGCAAGTCTGACCGGCATTGAGGAAAATAGAATTGAAGCACATGCGGACAGCCGGTTCGTAATCGTCGCTCTTGAGGAAGACATACGGCGATTTGCCGCCTAATTCCATGCTAATCCGTTTCATCGTGCCGAGGGCGCGTTGGGATACGCCAATACCGGCTTCGGTCGAGCCCGTAAAGGAAATCATGTCGATGAGCTTGTTATCGCACATAGCGTTGCCGATTTCACTGCCCCGGCCCGTAACGAGGTTGAAGACCCCTGCGGGGAAGCCAGCTTTATCAAAGGCTTCGGTCAAATAATACGCCGTAAGCGGTGTATGCTGGCTCGGTTTTAAGACGACTGTGCAGCCGACGAGAATAGCCGGAATGACTTTCTGTACGATTTGGCCAAGAGGATAGTTCCACGGCGTAATGCAGCCAATGACACCGAGGGGACGGCGATAGACGGTGGACTGAGCCAATTTTTCAACGATTGGCAAGTCTGCCGCTAAGTCGATATACGACTGAGTACGCACGTATTGGTACTGCGTGTGGTTCGACGTAGCAAAGCTAATAGGCGCACCTAATTCTTTCATGACCGCTTCGGCGATTTGCGGTTCTAATTCTTTGAAATAAGCAAGCATTTTTTTCATCAAAGAAATACGTTCTGCCATCGGTGCATTAGCCCAGGTCGGGAAAGCTTTTTTCGCAGCCTTAGCAGCTTTATCTACATCTTCGGCATTGCCAGCCGGAACGCGGGCAAATTTCTGCATCGTTGCCGGATTTTCGACTTCAATAAATTTACCAGAAACACTAGGGACCCATTGTCCATTAATATATAAAGTTTCAAAATTCATCTTCTATACCCCTTTCAAATAATATCTTACACACGTATTGTACTGATTTTTTGAAAATTTAGCAATACACTATCATAAAAAACAGGCAGAACGTTTCCATTCTGCCTGTTCCCCTCTATATAATATGTATTAATGCCCCGATGGTACTTGTTCTTTGACTGGCTCTTTGGCAGCCTCTTTTTCGGCTTGCAAGTGAGCGTAATATTTCTTCGTTTCGGCGACGACGACACCGCTCAAGCCGATTAAGGCAATTAAGTTCGGAATAGCCATTAAGCCATTGACAATATCTGCCAAAATCCAGATAACATCTAATTTAATGAAGGCACCGCAGCCAACGAGAATGATGAAAATAATGCGGTACGGAATAATCCCTTTAACACCGACGAGGTACGTCAAGCACCGTTCACCGTAGTAGTTCCAGCCTAAGATAGTCGTGAAAGCAAAGAGCGTCAAGCCCACGCAGAGAATGAGACCGCCTACACCCGGATAGACCATCAAGAAGGCCGCATTCGTCAAGGCTGCACCGTTCAATTCGGTCGTCCATGCGCCGGATACTACCAGGCAAAGCCCTGTGAGCGTACAAATAATAATCGTATCGATGAAGGTCCCTGTCATGGACACGAGGCCTTGTTCAGCAGGCCATTTCGTCTTGGCTGCAGCGGCGACGATAGGCGCACTGCCGAGACCGGATTCATTGGAGAAAACGCCACGAGCTACACCGTTGCGGATAGCCATCATGACCGTTGCCCCCAGGAAGCCGCCAGCTGCAGCAGTCGGCGAAAAGGCAGACACTAAAATCGTTTCAATAGCAGCCGGAATTTTATCATAGAAAATAACTAAGAAGCCAACCGTCGAAAGGACGTAAATAATAGCCATAGCCGGTACGATTTTCGACGCTGCTTTCGCAATAGATTGTAAGCCGCCGAGCGTAATAGCTGCGACGAGAATAGTCAAGACGACTGCCGTATATTCGACAGGTACGTCCGTAGTCAAGCGCATAATTTCCACAATCGAGTTGACCTGTGCAAATGTCCCAATGCCGAAGAAAGCAACGAGGACACCAAAGAAAGCAAATAAGAAACCAAGAGGCTTAAATTTCTTGCCTAAGCCATTTTCAATATAATACATAGGGCCACCGGAAATATTGCCGTTACTATCGACAGTCCGATATTTGACAGCCAAGCATCCTTCGGCGTATTTCGTCGCCATGCCTACAAAGGCAGCCATCCACATCCAGAAAATTGCCCCAGGACCGCCAGCATGTACTGCTGTCGCAACGCCGACGATGTTCCCTGTACCAACAGTAGCCGCTAAAGCCGTGCAGAGAGCCTTGAAAGAATCAATGTCCCCTTCGCCTTGGTTCTTAGCTGTGAAAATAAGCTTTAAGGCCAAAGGCAATTTGAAAATCTGTAATACTCGCAAGCGTACGGTCAATAAAATGCCTGTACCAATGAGCAAGACCAGGAGCGGCGGCCCCCACACAAAACTGTCAATCGAATTTAATAACTCTTCCATAACCCCATACTTCCTTCCCTATATAGTAACACAAAAAGACCTACCTCCAGCAACTCTGAAGATAAGTCCAAAAATAGCATGAAAAAGAAAGTATGCAGCTATTCTCTGTCCTTTTGCCTGAGAGATTGGAATAGAGTGTATTCCTTGCACCTTCGGCGCCCGATTGGGACTCTCCAGAGACGTGTCCATATACGGTCCCGCTCTTTCGAGCACCTGAGAGTTTGACTCCGTCGGCAGGCCTTGGCCTTCTCCCGTATACTTCATCCACGCATATGCGATGTGTGTATTATAAGACACTTTTATCCGTTTGACAAGTACTTTTGTAAATTTTCTTTAAAATACTTATTTGTATGAAGGGCATTATTCTGAGATAGTAAGTATACACAATACCGATTCATGCTGATACCTTCTTGCTTAGAATGTTCTGGTAAAGAACGATGCAAACTTTTGGGAATCCGCAATTTAAATTGCCCAGAATATTCATCTAATGTATCTGGCAAAGGAATCGCAATTCCATCTGCTACGGCTGCTTCTAACCATGCTCGTTTGGCATCTTGCGCATTGCTGACTACAGCTTCCAGTGTATCTGCACAAGTCAAACATCCCGGCAATTCAAGATATGATGCAACATATCCACCTTCAGCACTATCTTTTACAATTTCTAATTTATAGGAAAGTTTCATGTATTCTTCAATAGAAAGGTTATTCATGGTGTTCTCCATTTCTACAACTTCACGTACTTTTTCCACATAAACTCTTTTAATAGGTTCATGTTTAGGAATGGTGATTGGCATTTTTCCAGCTTTTCTAAACGTATAATGACTACTGCCACCACGCGGCGCATGCAACACATATCCATAACTTTCTAATACTTTTTGTAATTCTTTAAATCGTAAATCATTTGATAACGTTAGTATTCGTGCCAATAGCTTATCCCACTTTGACATGTTTCCCCTCTTCTTTTATTTCACAATAGCATGACACCGTATATGGTGTCAATTATTATAAAAAGAGACAGCTGTTGGTGGGACATCGGCTCTCCTCGAATTCTTAACAAGATTAAAAAAGGCCGTGTGCCGATGTGGTATGCGGTCTTTTTGCGTTAATATTTTTTACATAAGAAACGAGCCTTGCCAGCGTCGACTGGTCAGGCTCGTTTTGTATATCTACGTTATGGGGCTGTCAAAACAGAAGGAAGTAAACGTTTGGCAACCTCGCAGCGTTGACAACCTTATGAAGTTGTAGTGTAACATATGCTTGGACGACAAGCGGTATCCCCTGCGCAGTGCGCGGCAGGAGGCTCATGCTGTGGTAAATCTTCTGTTGCGTTTCTCATCGTCCATCTTGACGCCATAACCATGCCGACGACACTGCTTCAGGGGACACCACCTATCTCCCGTTTTCGAGCTACATTTGGCATGCTGCCTTGGTTTTCGTCTAGGAGACGTGAACAGGCCAAGCATTAGTAATCAGCAGATGTGAAGGAAGGGGTGGTACTTTTTAAACCGAATACGGAACGTCCTGAGATGTAAAAGTACCACCCCTTCCTCGCACCACATGAAAGCCATTGCAAGAGGCCTGCGACTATCCACGACGAGACCTCTCACGCGGTGTGCTACTTAGAATTTGTACGAAAATTACTATTTGAATCCTTTCTTAAATAGTGTCATCATTTCCATCGTAAGGCTGGCCTTTTCCGGGTCATCGGGCAGGTCTTCCCGTGCGACCCACTGGGCTGTAGCCAGTTCATCGTGGTCGACCTTTAGAGTGCCATCACCGTCGAGGTCACACCAAAAGCCAAAGAGAAGCGTGTCTGTAAAACACCACGGCTGGCTTTTGTAAAATTCCAGATTTTTGACTTTAATGCCTACTTCTTCTATCACTTCCCGATGGACTGTGTCTTCAATGGATTCACCGATTTCTGCAAAGCCTGCAAGGAGAGCCGCTTTTGTATAGGCCCGGCCAGCGTATTTGGAGACTAAGAGCTTGTCACCATTGCGGACGGCAACGATGACAGCCGGGCAGATTTGCGGATAGAGCATAGTGTGACAGTCGTCACAGTAGACCATTCGCTCTGTATCGCTATGGTGCAAAGGCTTGCCGCACTGCCCACAGTAGCAGTGGTTGCGATACCAATTTGCCAGGGACAGACCGGCGACACCGGCAAAGGCCTGAAAGCGCGGCTCAGCGGCACGCATAAAGTTAATGGACACGTAAGTAAAGCCTTTTGCTTCGGCCAAAGCTTCGGGGACGAGGAAGTATTGTTCGTCGTCTTCACGAAAGAGCCAGCGCAGCGAGTCTTGTGGGACTTCCGGAAAGTCTGCTATACGCGGATAGGAAAAGTATCGTTCTCTTGCCGTTTCGTCTACTTTGACGAGGATTTTTCGTCCCTTATAAGACAAAAGGATGCTTTCTGCCGTCGGCGGTACGGGATGATACTCGTTATGGTAGAGGTGCGGTGCTATATCTTGGATCATTCTACAAATTCCGCGCCGTGGTTACAGCATTTTAAAATATGGCCTGTCGATTCGATACCGTGCGAACGGAACGTATCCATCATGGCTTTCATAATGTCTTCTTCGTGGTCTAAGGCAAAAGCAATGAGGGTCGAACCAGAACCACTGATGGTCGCGCCGAGAGCACCGGCTTTCGTTGCCGCTTTGAGGACCATGTCGCCAGACGGAATGAGGCGGATACGGTACGGCACGTGCAGTCTATCTTGGAGGCCGTAGAAAAGACGGTCGTATTGTTTCGTAAAGAGAGCCGACACGAGGAAGCTGACACGGCTGACGTTGAAGACAGCACTTTGGTAATCGATAGTCTTCGGCAAAGCTTCACGAGCCGCTTCGGTGAGGACTTCTACTTCCGGGCTGACTGTAATGAACGAGAGCGTATCGTCAATAGGAATAGAATTGGTCATCGTCTTACCATCGACCATGATGGAAACAGAGAGACCACCGTAGAGAGCCGGTGCCACGTTATCGGGATGGCCTTCCATGACGGTAGCAAGAGTGAGCATGTCTTCTTTCGTCATTTTCTGGCCTGTCAATTCATTGCCAATGAGGATGCCGCCGACGAGAGCTGCGGAACTGCTGCCGAGGCCGCGACTTGGCGGAATGTGATTGACGAGGCGCAAGGTGCCGCCTTTCGGAAGGGGCTGGCGATTTTTAATGGCTACGGCTTTCATCGCTTGGCCAACCATATTTTTCGCAAAGACTTTAGGAATAGAGTCTTGACCAAGACCTTCAAGTTCAATAGTGATTTCGCTTTTATTCGGGTCTGGCGTAAAGTAAATGTCATTGAAATAGTTGAGGGCAATACCAACCGCATCAAAACCGGAACCAACGTTAGCGGATGTTGCAGGAATACGGACGTGCAATGTTTTTGTCATAGTTTACACCTCGATTACGCGAATCGCATTGGCAATGCGACGGACGCAGGATAGATTTTTGATTTCTTTCAATGATTCTTGGACACGGCCATAGGCAGAGCAATCAGTCAAGATGACGATTTCTGCAATTTCAGCCGTTTCATCTTTCTGGATGAGGGAACGAATACTAATCCGATGGTCTGCTAAGACACGAGAAATGCTGGCAAGGACGCCTGTAGCATTGTCGACGACCATACGCAAATAGTAAGGCGCGCAAATCGTGTTCTGGTCTTTGATTTTCGCTTCATGCCAAACGAAGTCGCGGCGCCCTGTAATCTTGATGTTGAAGTGAAGAATAACATTCATGACATCGCTGACGACAGCACTGGCCGTTGGCAAGGAGCCTGCGCCTTGGCCGTAGAGCATGACATCACCGACGCAGTTGCCGCGGACGAAGACAGCGTTATACGCACCGCCGACATTAGCGAGTGGATGGCTCTTACGGATAAAGCCAGGATGGACGTTGAGGGAAATACCGTCTTCTTCATTTCGCGCAATAGCCAAGAGCTTAATGACATAGCCCATTTCTTTAGCATGCTGAATGTCTTCTTTGGCGATTTGCGTAATCCCTTCGACATGGACGTCGTCAAAGGTCACAGCAGAATGGAACCCTAAGGTAGCGAGGATAGCGAGTTTCCGGCCTGCGTCGTAGCCGCTTACATCGTTTGTCGGGTCTGCTTCGGCGTAGCCTTTATCTTGCGCTGCTTTTAGTGCCGCATCATAGTTCATGCCTGTATCGGTCATTTGGGACAAGATGTAGTTCGTCGTACCATTCATAATGCCAATGATTTCTTCGATTTTATTGCTATTCAGGGACGAGTACATAGGACGGACAATAGGAATGCCGCCGGCAACGCTCGCTTCAAACTGGAAGTCTACATTATTTTCTTTTGCCAATTTGAGGAGCGGAATACCGTAGTCTGCAATTAAATCTTTATTGGCACTGACGACGCTTTTCCCTTTTCTAAAGCATTGTTCAATGCAGTCTTTCGCAAAATCTGCACTCCCCATGACTTCGACGACCACTTCAATTTCATCATCATTGATGATGTCTGTAAAATCTGTCGTCAAATGGATAGACTTCGGTAAATCCATGTGTTCGTACTTTTCAATGTCACGAATAAGAACCCGTTTAATCGTAATCTTCGTGTCCAACTGTTCTTCAATGAGCGGGCCATTCATGGATAATAAGTCGATAACCCCTTTACCAACAGTACCGCAGCCTAAGAGCGCAATGGCTACATTTTTCATTTCTCGTTTCCCCCTTTTAGTGCTTACGCCTGGCCAATGACAGAAACTTTACTAACACCAGGTAAGCTTTCCAGATTTTTAATTAAATCACTAACAGGAACAATCATTCCTTTAGTTTCTATAGAAATACTGACATCAGCCATCCCTTGGAGGGGAATGCCTTGGTTGATAGTCAAAATACTACCTTTCGTAACGGCTACGGCATTTAAGACTTGTGACAGTTCGCCAGGCCGGTCAAAAATGAGCATCGTCAAGGTGACGATTTTCCCTTGGGTCACGTCAGAAAAGGGAAAGACGAAATCTTTGTACTTATAAAAGGCACTGCGGCTGAGATCCATCATGTGGACTGCTTCGTTAATGGTCTTGGCCTGGCGGTGCTTTAAAATTTCTTTGACTTTAATGGTCTTTTTAATGGCTTCCGGTAAAATATCTTCGCGCACTAAATAGAATGGGTAGTTCTGCTCCTCTTTCACTGCGATTCCTCCTCTTCAAAATAGGTGTACGTAGCTTGGAGGCCCGGGAGCAACTTCGTTTTCGGATGCCACGCAAGGCACTCTTTTGCTTTTCCATTATGTAAGGCCGAGCGGAAAATATCGCCGCTCCGCGCGTCTTGATACGAAACGGAAACAGGTACGCGGGATAGATACAAGAGAATTTCTTTTAAAGCATTAATGGTCGTTTCGATTTGCGTACTAATATTGTAAATGCCGGGCTGTACAGTCGTATCCATAGCAGCGAGGTTGGCCCCGACTACATCTTTGACGTAAATGAAATCACGCGTCTGCTCGCCATCACCGAAAATGGTGAGGTTTTCACCGTGCGCCAAATCCCGTGAGAAGATGTAGACTACACCGCCTTCGCCGTGGCTCCCTTGCCGTTCGCCATAGACGTTAGAATAGCGCAAAATAGCGTAATTGAGGCCAAAGACATCGTGATAGAGCTGAATATATTTTTCAGCCACCACTTTCGTTAAGCCATAAAAGGACGTTGGCTGCAAGGGTTCGTCTTCTTTGATGGGTACGTGCGGATTGTCGCCATAGATTGCTGCAGACGACGAGAAAATAAATTTCTTAACACCATAGGTTCGGCATTGGTCTAAGATGGAAATGAGGCCCATGACATTTAAGTCCGCATCTTCTGCTGGGTGTTCCATCGAGTACGGCACAAGGGTCTGCGCCGCTTCATGAAAGACAATGTCAAACTTGCCTGCTTGAAAGATAGCGGCCATTTTAGCGCGGTCGCGAATGTCTTCTTCGTAGAAAATGGCTTTGTCGTTGAGATGTTCTTTACTGCCAGTACTTAAATTATCAATCACTGTGACCGTATGACCTGCATCGATGAGAGCATCGACTAAGTGCGAGCCAATAAAACCGGCACCACCAGTTACGAGTATATTCAAAAGTTGTCACTCCTATCGGCCTTATGGTAAATCACCAAAGGAAATGGGTTGAATGTCCCGTGCTGCCATAAGGTCTTTGATGGCTGGAGACAATAAGGCATGGAACTCATCTTGCCAGTGATAGCCCCACGAAAAGGTCTGGCTAAGGATGGCTGTACTCCGGCCAGGATGCATCATGATTTCGTGGACACCAAAGGGCAAGCGTTTTAAAATATATGTCAAATTTTCTTCATTCATATTACCGCCGTCGACCATGCCCCAGAAGAAGTCTGTCGTCGTAAAGCCTAAGCGGCGCACGTCGTGCATGGCCCGTTCGCCTAAGAAAGTCAAGCTGTTGCGAGCCATGACACGGACCGGATTAGCATGGAGAGCCTTAAAGGTATAGGCTTCACGCGGTACGCGCAGGCGATGGATGCCGTATTTTTTCATGAGGGACTGGACGATGGGCCAGACTTGCGGAAGCATATGCAAATGCTGGTGACTGTCGACATGTGTAATGTTCAGGCCGACAGCCATGATTTTTTCCATTTGCGCATCGAGCTCGCGGTGCACTTGCTGGTAATCAATATGGCCCATGACAGCGCGCTTCATAAATTCTGCATAGCTTTCCGGTACGAGGCCGTCTGGTTCGACCAAGGTCGGCACTTCCTTAGGCGAGAGAATCGTCGGCAAAGAACCGACGAGGCATAAGTGAATACCAATCCCCAGGCCCGGATGGTCTTTTGCTAAGGCTACGGCTTCGTCATAAGCCGGGCCTGTCGCGAGAAGGGACGTACTCGTGAGCACGCCCTGTTCGTAGGCTTCGATGACAGCATGGTTGACTTCTGTATGAATACCGAAATCATCGGCGTTAATAATCAGTCTGTTCATAATTCCTTCTATTTCCGTAAAAAATCAAAGTTCTTAAAATTCAGTTTCCCAACGAATTGCAGTTTTTCGTCGCCATATTGACGGCGGAAACGGCGGATCGTGTCGCTAATGCCAAGGTATGCTCCTTTCGGGAAAAACATACTGTACGCAGCGGACAAATCACGCATAGCTTCGACGAAACCTTGTCGCGCTAAGATGGACGCAGCTGCAACGGCTGTATCCCGTTCGCCCTTTGTAACTTGTACTATCGTGTGGGTTTGCACTTCTTTTTTTAAGCCGCGCAGGACATATTCTTCTTTTCCGAACTTATCGACTATTATACAGGGACATTCGTATTTTGACAATAGGCTGCGGATATTCGCGCTGTGCGTATCGCCGAGAAGATGATTGAGGTTTTGGTGATTCCTCTTATACTCATTATACCGCGAATTGTACACTACGGGAAGAAGAATGTTTACAATGCATCGATTTCCAACGATTTTTTTTATGCCCCTGGCAATGACGGCAATGTCCTTGTCCGTCAGTAACTTACTATCACAGACACCGAGGGCACGGAGCTGGTCTTCTTCGTCGGCTTTAATCAGACACGCTGCAGCGACAAGAGGGCCAAAGACATCGCCTTTGCCTGATTCGTCACAACCCATCCAAGCGGGAATGCCAGGCGGATGAAGCAGCGTACTCGTCGGTGTAAAGGATGCAGTCTTGGGCACAGGGCGCGTCTGCTTAATAGCAGTCGGTTGGGCTGTACTGCCTTGTCCCTGCCTTTTTGCTAAGGCCGTGAGCGTATCTTTAAAGGCTCCGGCTTTGCCTTGGACGACGATAGAAATGCCTTTCTTGCCGTGATAGACATTAATGCGTCCACTCTCACTGCCTTTGCTGCACGTCAGTTGATAGCCGTAGTTAATGGCTTTTTCATCCGTACAGGAAATGGCTGCGCCCTGAAGGGATGCTTTTATGTGCTTAATCTGTTGCGCTAGTATAGGGTCCATAAATTCGGTATGCCTCTTTCTTTGCTTTTCGCTGCCATTCTTTTAAAGGAATACCGCTCGCAGCAGCGGCGCGGCGGCAATCGTCATATTCGACAGAAATATTCGTAATGTCTCCGCCATAGGAGCAAATCTTGCAGTGAATCTCTTCGCCATCGACGGTGACCGTGCCCATGGTCCGTGCACAAGCTGTGCGCTGGACTGGGAAGTACCGGGCACCAATGGATGTCGTTTCGTAGAAGATGAGGTCTAAAACAGCATCGACCATATCTTTGCGGCACAGGACGCAGAGCATAGCCGCCATACGGCATTTTTTCATCATCATAGGCATGGCCCAAACATCATTCACACCGAGGGCTAAGAGTTTGGCAAAGACGTATTCCATATTTTGCGGATTCATGTCGTCAATGTTTGCTTCAATTTGCCAAAGTTTTTCCATAGCCTTACCTCATTTCGTTAATCATGGCCGCTAAACGGCCAGCACCAAAACCGTTGTCAATATTGACGACAGACACGCCGGACGCACAGCTGTTGAGCATGGCTAAAAGAGCGGACAGGCCGTGGAAATTAGCACCGTAGCCAATACTCGTCGGTACGGCAATGACGGGCTTATCGACGAGGCCGCCGACGACGCTCGCCAAGGCCCCTTCCATACCGGCCACGACGACATTGACGTTAGCCGCCTGTATTTGCCGCTGCCGCGCCATGAGCCGATGGAGACCGGCCACGCCGACATCATAAATGCGTTCTACCTTATTGCCAATGATTTCTGCTGTTAAGGCTGCTTCTTCGGCTACAGGAATGTCGCTCGTCCCGGCCGTAATGACGGCAATCGTCCGTTCACCGTTACGATTGGTCGTATCTTTGCGCTGATAGACCATGCGCGCTAAGTCATCGTACTGGACGGCTGGGAAGTCATCTTTCAATCCTTCGTAGACAGCTTTGTCAGCACGCGTACCGATGACGTTATCATACTTCGCCAAGAGGATGCGCAAGATTTTGATAGATTGGGAAATGATCTTCCCGGCACAGTAGACTACTTCCGGGAAACCGCACCGTTTTTGCCGCTGCAAGTCGAGATGGGCAAAGCCTAAGTCAATCGTATTGTCCCTATCGGCTGCTTCTTCAATAGCTTGTACAGCTTGATTCAGGTCGACAGTGCCCTGTTTATATTGTTCTAAAATGTCTTGAATATCCATTTATTCTCTAAATCCTTTCATTTCCCACGCTTTATAAAGGACAATGCCTACAGCCATGGATAAATTGAGGGATTCTGTATTTTGCCGCATAGGAATGGTGAGAATATCATCGCAGCACGACAAGAAGTCTTCACCGAGGCCGTTGCCTTCGTTACCAAAGGCCAAAATAACAGGCTGCGTGTAGTCCACATCGACATAGGAAACGGTACCACTGGCAGCCGTGCCATAGACAGCACGGTCTTCGTCGGCACAGAATTGGTCTAACTCTTCGTCCGTCACGTTCGCCACAATAGGCACTTTAAAAACGGCCCCCATAGCACTGCGCAAAGTCTTGTCGTTATACACATCAACACTGCCTTCGCTGATGAGGACAGCTCCAACGTTGGCTGCAGCAGCAGTCCGGATGATAGTGCCCAAATTGCCCGGGTCTTGAATATCCCGTACGTAGAGCACGACCTGATCCGGCGGCACGGCTGGGAGCGATTCCATGGTGTACGCAAAGAACGGCAAAATAGCCGCAATCCCTTGAGGCGACTTCGTATCTTTTAACTTATCGTACACACTGTCCGTTACGTCGTAGAAGGTCCACCCTAAGGCCGTGCCTTGTTCGTAAATAGGAGCAAACTCTTCATGGCTCTGGGCTTTGGCCGTGACGAAACAAATGGCATCGTGTACGCCGTTTGCCGCGGCATCACTGACAAGGCGCAAGCCTTCGATGAAGAGCCGTTGTTGTTCCATTCTATATTTTCGTTGTTTTAAAGAGCACGCCAGTTTGACCCACTGGTTGTCTCGTGATGTAATCGATTGCATCGTTTCACCTGCTTTATGTCCCCTCTAAGGTAGGCTAAACTTAAATAAGTGCAATACCCGCCATTGGATATTGCACTTATACGAGCCCACTGGGACTATTATTGTTGTTTCGTTTTGTCTGCTGTTTGCTGGCCGTTCGACTGGAGCAAGCTATCGCGGTTCTGTTTCACACTGGATAAGGTCTTTTCCAAGGTCGATTCCAAGTATTTCAGGACATCGCCAGCATAGGTAATAGAACCGTTTTTCAATTCTTCTGAAGACCGGTTCGCATCGGCAATAATTTGGCTGGCCCGTTCCTGGGACTGACGGACTAATTCGCTTTCTTCTGTGAGTTTGGCAATATAGTCTTTGGCCTGGGCAACCATGCTGTCTGCATGATGCTGGGCATCAGCAATAATTTTATCTTTTTCTGCCAAGACTTTTTTAGATTGTTCCAATTCAGTCGGCATGGATTCCTTCAAATCGTCAATAATCTGAAGGAGTTCTTCTTCTTCTACCATTTTTTTGTTGGTAAAGGGCACTTTTGATGCATTCAATACCAAACTTTCCAAATCTTCAAGTAATTTATCTGAATTCATTGTGTTCCACCCCTATGCCTCGTATTTATCCTTAAACTTTTCCTTCAGCTTCTGTTCTACATATTCTGGCACCAACCCATCTAAGTTACCACCGAAACAAGCCAGTTCCCGAATGCCTGTAGAGCTGATGTACGAATACTTGTTATTCGTCATAATGAATACCGTTTCGAGAGACGGTTCGATTTGCTTCATGAGCAAGGCCCGCTGGAATTCGTATTCAAAATCGCTGAGTGCCCGGAGACCACGGATGATGACCGTCACGCCATGTTCTACAGCGTATTCATTTAAGAGGCCGTCAAAGCTGACAACTTCAATGTTGGGAATGTGCTTCGTCGTTTCGCGAATGAGATCAGCTCGTTCTTCCATCGTAAAGACGGGATTCTTCGATGGGTTGCCAAATACAGCGACAATCAGTTTGTCAACTAATTTACTGCCTCGTTCAAATATATCAATGTGCCCCTTCGTGACAGGATCAAAGCTGCCAGGGCAGATGCCAATTCGCACAATTAGACTCCTTCCTGATGCACGCGAATGAAGGTAATACGCGTATCTTTTCCATAGGATTTTTCTCTGATGACTTCATACAATGGACTGTCTGCTATTTCTTCATCTTTACTGCGTTCCATAAGGATGAGCCCATTTGGCTCGAGCAATGCATATTGACATATGAAAGCGATTGTACTGTTCACCAAGTTCTTATTATACGGCGGGTCAGCAAAAATATATCGAAACTGACGGCCTTTGAGATGTGCCAAGGCTTTGCGCACGTCCATGCGCAGGACTTCGTACCGCCCTGTAAATTGACACAACTCTGCGTTTTGTCGTATTAACGGTGCTGTCCGATGGTCAATGAAGACCCCGTGTGCTGCACCACGGCTAAGCGCTTCCAGTCCTAAAGCACCGGTGCCGGCAAAAATATCTAACACAGATGCCCCGTCTAAATCGTAGGCGGCTAAAATATTGAATAAACTTTCCCGCGTCCGATCCAGCGTCGGCCTTGTGAGCATGCCTTGAGGGGATTTTAAAATCCGGCCTCTGGCACTCCCAGATATAATTCTCACCTTATCACCTGCTCGTACATAGTTAATTATACACGTTTTTTATGACTTATCAAATAGAAATCCTACATATTAGAAAGTCTATTTTTTGATTCGTTCTACTTTCAGTTCTTTCCCTTGCAAGAGGCGGACAATGTTATCTTTATGACGCACGACAACGAGTATTGCCGCACACAGGCCAAAGAGAACGACGGCCATCGCTTCACCAAAGAAGAACATCAAAATCGGCACGAGAATAGCACCGACAATAGAGCCTAAGGAAACAATCCGCGTAATGGCTACAATAATAGCCCAAACGATAAAGACGATGACCGTTTCTACAGGAGCTAAGAATAAAATAACGCCAAGTCCTGTGGCTACGCCTTTGCCGCCTTTAAATTTCAAAAAGACTGAGCACGAATGGCCAATAATCGCCAGTAAGCCGCCGGCAATCATAAAGTACACACTGTATTCCGGGAAGATAGTCCCAGCCATTTGGCCCATGAAGACACCAAAGAGGCCTTTGCAAATATCCATTAGCAGCACAGCTGCACCGCCGACCGGGCCAAGAACACGGTACGCATTCGTTGCGCCCGTGTTATGGCTGCCGTACTGACGAATGTCCGTTTTATAAATGCCCTTGCCAATGACGAGGCCGCTCGGGAAGCCGCCCACGACATAGGCTGCGAATAAATAGAGAATCGCCATCATCGGTCGTCTTCACCGCCTCTCTTGCTCCGCGTAATGAGACGAATAGGCGTGCCTTCAAAGCCAAAGGTTTCACGCAATCTATTTTCAATGAACCGGAGATAGGAGAAATGCATTAATGTCGTATCGTTGACGAATAAAATAAACGTCGGTGGTGCTACAGAAGCTTGGGTCATGTAGTAAATCTTCAGCATACGGCCGCTCTTCGACGGCGGCGGATTCGTGAGCTGCGCGTCTTCGAGGAGTTCGTTAAGGACGCTCGTAGAAATACGCTGATGCTGCTGTTCGGCGACGAATTTGACCATGTCTGCTAAGCGGTTAATGCGCTGTTTCGTCAAGGCTGACGCAAAGAGAATGGGCGCGTACTGGAGGAATGCCAATTCACGACGAATGTCTTCTTCGAATTTTTGGCTCGTCTTGCTGTCTTTGTCGATTAAGTCCCATTTATTGACGACAATGATACAGCCCTTACCGGCTTCGTGGACATAGCCAGCGATTTTCGTATCTTGTTCCGATACGCCTACAGTGGCATCGATGACGAGGACAGCTACATCACAACGGTCGACGGCACGGAGGGCACGAACGACACTATACCGTTCGACAGGCATGTCGATTTTACCTTTACGGCGCATACCGGCCGTATCGATGAGGACAAAATGCTGGTCACCGTAGGTCCAGTGCGTATCAATAGAGTCGCGCGTCGTCCCCGGTATGTTGCTGACGATGACTCGTTCTTGTCCTAACAGGGCATTGGTCAGAGACGATTTACCGACGTTTGGTCGGCCGACGAGAGCGATGTGAATCGTATCTTCGTCTTCTTCATCTTCCGGCACGGCTTTGATGTGCTTCAATACTTCGTCGAGTAAGTCCCCTAAGTTCATGAGGTTAACTGCAGAGACACCAATCGGGTCGCCTAAACCGAGGTTGTAGAATTCGTAAATGTTCATTTCCTGTTCGACACTGTCGATTTTGTTGACTACCAAAATGACCGGTTTGCCGCAGGAGCGAAGAATATGGGCAATGTCTTCGTCTTGAGGCTGTACGCCGACTTTCCCGTCGACGACGTAGAGAATGACATCGGCTTCGCGAATGGCAAGTTCTGCCTGATAGCGCATGCTCGTAAAAATATTGTTATTCGAATCGACGAATTCAATACCGCCTGTATCAATTAAGGTAAATTCCTGGCCCAGCCATTCTGCATCGAAATAGATGCGGTCCCGCGTGACACCAGGGAAATCTTCGACAATGGAAATACGCTTCTTTACAATCGCATTAAAGAGCGTAGACTTGCCCACATTTGGCCGTCCGACGACGGCTACGAGTGGTTTATACATAGGCCTCATCCTTTCTCATACGAAAAAAGGATAACCGGTAGTGCCGGCTATCCTTCTTATCGCAAGAATTATTTATCTTCTTCCACAGCGTCACCAATGGTGTCAGCCGTTTCGGTCTGGGAATTTTCCAGATAATTGCGGACTTCTTTGTCTTCTTCATCTTTCTGAATAGCCAAGACGCTTAAAGATATTTTCTTTTTGTCTGTGTCAATGCCGATAATTTTAACGTTGAGAACGTCGCCAATGTTGAGTAAATCTTTGACTGCAACGCCGCGTTTTTCTGTGAGTTCAGAAACGTGTAAGAGACCCTGTAATTCCGGATCAATTGCAAGAATGGCACCGAAAGGTAATAATTTTTTAACTTCCCCTTTGACGATGTCGCCAACTTCGAATTTTTCGATAGCTGCAATCCACGGATTTTTCTGCAATGCTTTTAAGGACAAGGAAATGCGGTTCCGTTCTTCGTCGAATTTCTGTACGAGAACTTCGATTTTCTGGCCTACTTTGAGGACAGCGTCAACGGAGCTAATGCGTTTCCAAGAAATGTCGGAAATGTGAAGGAGACCTTCTACTCCACCGAGGTCAACGAATGCGCCGTACGGCATAATTTTAACGACTGTGCCTTCGAGAACTGCGCCTTCTTCGATGTTTTTCAATGCTTCTTCCCGTTTCTGTTCCCGTTCTGCTTCAAGGACTGCTTTTCGAGATAAAACGAGACGGTTTTTATGTTCATCAATGTCGATGACTTTAACCGGGAATGTTTCGCCTACGAGGTAATCCAAGGATTTAACGAATTTTACATCGCCTTGGGAAAGAGGAATGAAACCGCGTAAGGATTTGATGGAAACGACCAAACCAGCTTTGTTCGTTTCTTTACCAGTACATTCAACGAGTTCGCCTTTTTCAAATGCATCGCGAACTTCTTTCCAGTCTTCGACTTTTTTCATCTTGACGAGGGAGACGACGATTGCGCCTTCTTCTTTGATGTTGTTTGCGATTTCAACAGTTAATTCGTCGCCAACTTTGACGAAGTCGCTCGCTTTTTCCGGAGCGGGCACAGCCATTTCTTTTTTCGGCAAAATTGCTTCTGCTTTTGTACCGATGGAAACATAGGCAGCATCATCATTCACAGAAATAACCATGCCTTTAACTACGTCGCCTTTCTTTGGATTTTCTTCATAGTCATACTTGTCCAATAATTCTTCACTCATTACTTCTGTGTTTTCAGATTGCAAATTTTCCATAATCTCAATAACCTCCTGTATTATCCAATCCGGTGTGGAAGCACCGGCTGTAATGCCTATATGATGCATGCCACGAAACGCTGCCGTGTCTAATTCAGCTGCTGTTTCAATGTGGTATGTCGGGCAACCTTGTTCACTGCATACCTGTGCCAGCCTGCCGGTATTGGCACTATTCTTCCCGCCGACGACAATCATGGCATCAACGGTACGGGCTAATTCTATGGCGGCTTGCTGTCGCTGTTGTGTCGCCGTGCAAATGGTCATGTGCACATCGAGATGTGCTGTCTTCCTTTGCAAAATAGAAAGGATGCGCTTACATTGGTCCTGGGAAAAGGTCGTCTGGACGACGACGCCGATAGATAGGTAGTAAGGGATTTCTTCGGCTTCTTTTTCCTTATCTATTATAATAGCACGATTTGCCCCCCATTGTGAAATACTAATTACTTCAGGATGGGATTTTTCTCCAATTATGACTAATTTTTTTTCTTCAGCCACAATTTTTTTGGCATCGCGCTGGGCTTTCATGACATGAGGGCACGTAGCATCCATGACATGTAAGTGTTTTTCGTCTGCTCGCTTGTAAATCTCCGGCCCTACGCCGTGAGAACGGATGAGGACCGTCGAGCCGTCTTTAATGTCTTCAATAGACTGGACAGGACAGACACCTTTTTCAGACAGTGTATTGACGACTTGGGGATTATGAATGATTGGCCCAAGGGTGTGCGTCCCAGGTGCAGCACCGTTTGCCATGTCCACGGCACGGCGTACACCATAACAAAAGCCGCACGCTTTCGCAACAGTTACTTTCATGGGCGATTCCCCTTTTGAGCATCTTCGAGCATCGTTAAGACGATTTGCCGTACGTCTTCCGTAAAGGCTTTGACGGCTTCGCGGTCAGAGGTCTTTACGGAAGGCGGCAAAATCGGTTCGTGGAAGATGACTTCTACAGGGCCTGTCTTTTTCGGCAAGTGGCGAGAATTAATAATCGCTGCCGGGACGACAGGAACCCCTGCTTTAATGGCAATCCCAGCAAATCCGTCGTGGAATTTGCCAAGTATGCCTTGGTCTTTACTCGTTCCTTCTGGGAAAATCCCTAAAATGGCACCACTCCGCAAGACACGGAACGATTCTTTAATGGCTT
The DNA here is from genome assembly GCA_900540735.1 of uncultured Megasphaera sp. GTDB lineage: Bacteria > Bacillota > Negativicutes > Veillonellales > Megasphaeraceae > Megasphaera. The sequence continues at coordinate 51,546 of UQHB01000005.1, forward strand.
CGCTGTCAATGCGCCCCCGGTGGACCGGGAAGGTATGCATGAGGCGGAGGAACCAGTTCATAATGGGGTTATGAAAGAGTTCTTCTTTGGCCATAAAGTGAATGAATCGATGCCGTACAGCCGTCCCAATGAGGGGCGGATCGAAGTAGCTCGCATGATTGGCCACGAGGATGAAGGCTCCCGATTTGGGCAAGTTTTCTTCACCGTGGACTTTCATGCCAATAAGGCCGAAGGTGACGAGATTGAAAATACTGCGAATAATCGCATAAACTATATTCATTCTGCTTTACTCCGAATTATGTCGATAATCGCCTCAGCTGTCCCTTCTAAGGACAAGTCGCTGTTATCGACTAAGACTGCATCTGCTGCTTGCGTAAGGGGACTGACATCGCGGTGCGAGTCCGTATAGTCACGCTGAGCAATGCTTGCTTGGATTTCTGCAAGCGTTTCGTGACTCCCCTTTTCTTGGAGTTCCAAATAGCGCCGTTTAGCCCGTGAGGCTACAGAAGCAGTCAAAAAGATTTTGACATCTGCGTCTGGTAAGACGACCGTCCCAATGTCACGGCCATCTAAGATGACATTACCGGCTTTCGCCATGTCACGTTGTAATTGTACCAGTTTTTCCCGTACGACTGCAAGAGCTGCGACGACAGAAACGTGAGAAGCTACGGCAGATGTACGAATTTCATCCGTAACTTCTATATCATTAACATAGACACGGCACAGATTCGGTTCTGGTACGAGGTGAATCTGGACGGTTTCCAGCACCTTCTGGACAGCGGCTATATCGGCAATGTCTACATGGTCTTGTAAGAGTGCCCACGTAATGGCCCGATACATAGCACCTGTGTCAATATACGTATAGTGTAACCTACTTGCCAGGACTTTGGCAACACTACTTTTTCCGGCCCCAGCCGGGCCATCAATGGCAACGGTCATTGGTTTCACCGTTACGCCTCCTTTTGTGCCGCCATCAGTCCGGCTACATAGCCAGTCGAAAAGGCAGCTTGTAGATTGTATCCCCCTGTAAAGGCATCGATGTCGATGACTTCACCGGCGAAATATAAGTTTCGTACGACTTTCGATTCCATCGTCTTCGGATTGATTTCCTTGACAGATACACCGCCAGCCGTGACGATAGCCTCGCTAATCGGCCGCGTCCCGGTTAGGGTCAGGGACAAGTTCTGGAGCGTATCGACGAGGTCGCTACGCTGGACTTTAGACACTTGGTTAATGGCTGTGTCCGGTGCAATGTCGGCTTCGCCTAAGACGACAGGAATCAGTTTGTGGGGCAGTAACTCTTTCAGCCCGTCTTTGATGGGCAAAGTCAGATACTTTTGGAAATCCCGTTGTACGCGCTTATCCAGTTGTTCCCGCGTGAGAGCTGGTTTTAAATTAATGCGCAGCTGCATGGGGTAGACGCATTTTTTATGATGCGCTGCAAAGGCACTGAGCTTTAAGACAATAGGGCCGCTCACGCCGTGAGGCAGGCACTGGAGCTCGCCAAATTCTGAGGCCAGCTTCTTCCCTTGTTTCCAGAGCGACGCGTCGACGTTGCGGAGGGTCATGCCCGAAAGGGTCGTCGGCCAATCTTCGCGCGTCACAAAGGGCACGAGAGACGGTACTAAGTCCGTCACCGTATGGCCTAAGGCTTTAGCAAAGGTGTGGCCGTCACCAGTAGAGCCGGTCGACGGATAGGATACGCCGCCAGTAGTGATGATGCAAGCATCACCTTCGTACGTGCCCTGCGCCGTTTGGACGACGAATTTGTCGCCCCATGACCGCACAGCCGTGACGGGCTCTTCTAAATGCAGGTCTACACCGGCATCGCGCAAGACATAATAGAAGAACTTTCGCACTGCCACAGCACTGTCTGATTCGGGGAAAACCCGACCGCCTCGTTCGACTTTCGTCTCTAAGCCCCACGTCTTTAACTGGCCGAGCAAATCTTCATTCGTGTACTGACCGTACGCACTGAATAAAAACTTGCCATGTCCCGGTGTATGCGCAATGAACTCATTCATGGGACAGGCATTGGTCAAATTACACCGTCCTTTGCCTGTAATGCCAAGCTTTTTCCCAACAATATCATTTTTTTCAAAGACCTTCACAGCTGCGCCGTGGCGAATGGCCGTGAGAGCTGCCATGATACCGGCCGGACCAGCACCAATGACGAGGATTTCCTTCATATATTCTAAATCCTGCCTTATTTATATTGATATAATTCTGCTACTTCTTCGCGCGTCAGCGAGCGATAGGCTCCGCGCTTGACACCGCTCAGCGTGAGGAACGCGTACTGGACGCGGCGCAAGTTGTGGACTTTGTAGCCAAAGTGTTCCATCATGCGGCGAACCTGACGGTTACGGCCTTCATGAATCGTAATTTCAATGGTCGTAATGCCTGTCTTCATATCAAAGCCAGCGTAGTATACATCAGCTGGGGCGGTCATGCCGTCATCTAATTCGACACCGTCTGCTAAGTGCTGCAAGACCGAATCGGCAATATGCCCTTTGACTTTGACTTCGTACGTCTTGTCGACCATGCGGCTTGGATGCATGAGGATATTAGCCAGTTCACCGTCATTGGTCATCAAGAGCAGGCCTTCTGTATTTTGGTCAAGTCGGCCAATGGCATAAATACGGTCTTTTTCCTTTTTGAAATAGTCCATGACCGTAGCCCGGCCTTGGTCGTCTTTAGACGTCGTAATAACGCCTTTTGGTTTATTAAATAAATAGTAATGCTTTGGCTGTGCTTCGAGCCGTTTGCCATCGACGAGGATAATATCTTTATCCAGGTCAACTTTCGTCCCTAATTCCCGAATGACTACGCCGTTGACGCGTACTTTTCCATCGAGAATTAATTGTTCTGAAGCGCGCCGCGATGCAACGCCGCAGTTACTCATTACTTTCTGTAACCGTTCCATCTCTATCCTCCGTAGTTTCTGTCGTTGCCGCAAGGGGCACGCTTTGCCCTAAATCGGCCAGAGAATCCATGCCGATACATTCCAAAAAGTACGGTGTCGTACCATACAAAATGGGGCGGCCTGGACTTTCTTTTCGTCCTAGCTCCGTGACGAGCCCTTCTTCCATGAGCGTACTCAAGACCCGTTCGGACGATACGCCGCGAAGCTTTTCGATTTCTGCCCGCGTAATGGGCTGCTTAAAGGCTACAATCGACAAGACTTCGAGGGCCATCGGCGTTAGTTCTGTCGTGCCTGTGCGCACCCATTGAATGGCTTCATGCAAGGCCGGTTTGGTCACGAGCTGATAGCCTCCGGCAACACGCAAAATCGCCAGTCCCCGATTGGTGCGTGCTAAGATATCACCTAGTTCTTGAGCCGTCTGGTCAATCTCTGCCAGAGACCAGCCCGTATGCTTGCTAATGTCTTGGCGCTTCATGGGCTGGCCGCTCAAAAAGAGCAAGGCCTCCAGCACAGCAGTCGGCTCAAGACCGGCTAGGTTCGATGTATCGCAAGGCGACGGCATTTCCATCCTCTCCCTCGGCTAGCGTCTGGCACTGTCCCTGTTTGAGCAGCTCTAGGACAGCGAGAAAGGTCACGACTAATTCCACTTTCGAGCGGCACAGGCGGAAGATATCGACCACTGGTGTCGCTCCAACGTGGCTTTGTAAGCGGTACGTGACTCGTTCCATACATTCTTCGACACTATATATTTCATGACTCAAATGAATGTCTGTTTGCCCTTCTTTCTCCAAGCCCCGATAGACCACAGAGAAGGCTTTATACAAGGCATTCTTATCAATAGAGCCTGTAAACCGCAAGTCCTGTGCTAAGGGCGTACGCAAGCGGCTGAGCATTTGGCCCCGCTCTTTAAAGAGCTCGTCCATAATGACAGCCACTTCTTTCATTTGCTTGTACTCCACTAGCTGGCGCACGAGTGCTTCTTGCGGATCTTCTTCGTCTGGCTCCGCTTCTTTCGGCGGTTTTGGCAATAAGAGGCGCGACTTGATTTGCAGTAACGTCGCAGCCATGACGAAAAACTTGCTGCCATAATTGACGTCAAAGGTTTTGATTTGTTTTACATACCCATTAAACTGGTCCGCAATTTCCACAATAGGAATATTGTAAATATCGACTTTATTCTTTTCGATTAAATACAACAACAAATCTAAAGGACCTTCAAAATCGGATACTTTGTATTCGTACTCTCCCATGGAGCCTCACCCATATGCCATACTATGGCTCATTCTAACAGTCTCAGTATACTTCAAAACAGTTCATTTGGCAAATAAAAAAATATAAAAAAACAAGACCAAACCAGATGATTTGGTCTTGTACTATCTCGCAAATCTATATACAGGCAAAACTTATTTTGCCGAATCAGCAACGTGTGCAGCACGGGGATTGAAGGGAACGGTCTGTTTCTTTGCATGGCCAGTGGTGCTCATCATGTACGCTGCAAAGAGGAAGGAAATGATTGCTAAGGCACCGATGATTTTAAAAGGCATAATGAAACTGCCTGTAAGAGCCGCAATGGCTGAAGCCGAAACGGCACCGAAGCCAAAGCCTAAGTAAATAACGCCGTAGTTACTAGTCTGACGGTTGACACCAAAGGCTTCACCAACAATAGCCGGGAAGACCGTTAAGTTGCCGCCAAAGCAGAAGGCGACGAGACCGACACAAGCGATGAAGAAGATGCCGTTCGTCGGGATAAAGCCGAGCGTAAAGACGCAAGCTGTCGTCAAGGCCATTGTAATTAAGAGGACTGTCAAGCGGCCAATGTGGTCCGATAAGCTACCTAAGACGAGGCGGCCTGCTGTATTGAATAAGGCAACGAGGGCGACGACGTTGGCTGCATCGGCAATGCTCATGCCAGCTACTTGCTGACTTAAGTCTTTGACAATACCGATGAGGTATAAGCCGCCCATGCAAGCTGTAAAGAGGATAACGAAGAGCATATATGCTTCTTTCGTGCACAGCATTTCTTTAATGCTGTATTCACGGGCACCAGCTGCTTCTTGGATGACAGCGTGGGCAACGACAGGCGCATCTTTTAAGAGCTGTGCGCCCAGACCAATCATGACTAAGGTCAAGATGCCCCAGCACAGGAAGGCCATAGATACGTTCAGATTGGCTAAGAACAAGCCATACACCGTTTTGAATAACAAACTGCCAATGCCATAGGCACCGACGCACAGACCGGCAATAACGCCTTTTTTGTCAGGGAACCATTTAATGCAGTTCGAAAGGCAGGTCAAGTACGCTACACCGTCAGCGGCACCAACGAGGACACCAGCTAAGACATAGACTAAGCTTAAAGTTGGTGCAAAGGCCGTGCCGATAAGGCCGACGCTTAAAAGAACAGCAGCAATAGTCGTTAATTTACGAATGCCTAATTTCTTTTCTAAGGCATCGCCAAACATAGCGGCTACGGCCAGAGCCAAGCTCATAATTGAAAACGTAATGGATACGTCACTAATATTTGTTTCAAATTTGTTTGCCAGCGGTTGATTGAATAAGCTCCATGTGTAAATGGTGCCTAAACCGATTTGGGCGATGATTGTGCCCACCGCGACTAACCACCGATTTCCTGATGTTTTTTCCATAACTCTCCACCTCAACATCTCTCTGGACACTTCATCATGTCTAATACATTACGTTAAGTCATTGCTTAACCTTATGGCATGATTATAGCGCATTCTATGAAGAGTGCGAGACGTTACGAGTGAAATGACGGAAATTTGCGTTTAACTACAACTATAAGTGCATGAGCTGCTTGAATTGTTTGACATTGCTGCGGCTGACCGGGATTTTTTCGTCCATTCCTTCTAAGGCCAAGTTGTACGTATTATTAAACCACGGAATGATTTCAGCAATTTTATCGACATTGACCACGTACGAGCGATGACACTTAAAAAAGAGCGGATGAGGTAAGCTGTCGTAAAATTCAGAAATAGTCTGGTTGACTGTATACCGTTCTTTCTTCGTATACACGTAAGTCGTGCGGTTATTAGCTTCGCAGTAATAAATGTCTTGGACATGAACGAGAATAATCTTGTCGTTCTGCCAAAGACAGACTGTGCCGTTTGGCTGTGCTGTATTGGGAGCCGCCGTCACAGCTGGTATGGCCGGAGCCGGTGCCTGCTCTTGGGCTAAGGCCTGTTCTAACTTGGCTAAAACCGTTTTGATCCGTTCTTCCGTATAAGGCTTTAAGATGTAGTCAAAGGCTTCGATTTCAAAGGCATCCGCTGCGTGTTCCTTATAGGCTGTGACGAAGATAATCTTCGGTGGATTTTCAAAGCGGTGCAAACTTTTCGCTAAGAGCACGCCGTCGAGCAAGGGAATGTTAATATCCAAAAAGACAGCGTCTACGTCGTGGTCTTGAAGAAATTTCAATACTTCTATGCCGTCTGAAAATTCACCGACAATTTCTAGTTTACTATAAGTTTTAATAAAATATTTGAGCTCTTCCCGTGCTGGGTATTCATCATCTACTACGATTACCTTATTCATGTTCCCCTGCTCCTTCCCCTTTCTTGACGACAAAGGATATTTTCGTGCCAGGCTGTAACGTTTCAATCGTCAGTCCTTGGCCATACATGTGGCGCAGCCGTTGGTCGACGTTATAGAGGCCAATGTGATGGCCGCCGCCCTTGCCTTGTTTTAAGTTGGCAACGACATCAGCCGGAATGCCAACGCCTGTGTCGGTCACGCTAATGTCGACAACAGGTCCTTTATCTTTTACGGCAATGGTCACAGTACCACCGTGGGGCTGTTTTAAAATGCCGTGGCTAATGGCGTTTTCTACAAGTGGCTCTAAAGACAGACTGGGAATCTGGACGGCTACGTCATCGATGTCGTAAATAACTTTTATTTTATCACCGAAGCGAGCCGTTTCAATGGCCACGAAATCGGCTACTTGTTTCAATTCTTGTTGTACGTCAATCGTGTCTTGGTCTAGTTCGATATTAAACCGCAAATAACTGGCCAAATTGGCAATTAAATCGCGTGCTTTCGTCGGTTGAATACGAATGAGTGAGGCAATGGCGTGGAGGCTGTTAAAGAGGAAATGAGGGGCAATTTGTGCTTGCAGTGCTTTCCGTTCTGCCCGATGAGCCATGTCTTCTAAGGCATGAAGTTCAGCTACTTCCATTTGCGTCGACATGAGCTGGCAAAGACCTTCAGCAAGCATTTGCGTCGAATACGTAATGCCGTGGGCACATGTATGATAAATATGGAGGGTACCCATGACTTGGTCATGGACTTTTAAGGGAATGACGATGACCGACTGGAATGGGCCGGACCGTTTTACACCGTATTGATTACAGAGGACAATGTTTTTGCCGTGTACAGCCCGCGTCGTTTCAATAGGACTGAGCATTTGCCCAAGAGGATGCTTTTCTTTGTCCAGGCCATCGTAGGCTAAGAGCTTGTCTCCTGTCGTAATAGCTACGGCGGCCGCACCGATGTGACGGCGAATGATTTGGCATACAGCTTCCATATTTTCTGCAGTCACTGCATGGAAATATGGCAGTGTTTCTCGAGCAATAGTCAAGGCGAGCTGAGACTGAAAGGCTGCAATCCGTTCTTTGTCGTTTTCAATGCTCTGCATGAGGATGATAATAAGGCCCACGCCGACTTGAGAGACAATCATAGGCCAGCCGATTTGCCGCACAATTTCTACGCCTTGCACGTGGGGCTGGGCGAGCCACAAGATAAAGGCCATCGTCACTACTTCCATGGCCATGCCGATGAGGATACCAGCCAGCCAAAGCCAGGGACGGCGCATGTATTTGCCCACAAAACCGGCTGTAATCCCGGCTAAGATGCTGCTCAAGAGACAGGGAAAGGACGTAATGCCGCCCATGTCGATGAAATAGCGATGGAGACCGGCAATAATCCCGGTGCTCACGCCGATAACGGGGCCAAATAAAATGCCACTAGAGACAATGGTTAAGGTTCGCACGTTAGCCAGCGACCCATCGACGCGTAAGCCTGTGTAATTAGATAAAATAGAAAAAATGGCAAAAACTAGCGCAATCCAGCAATAGTCTTGCCACGTGTATTGTTCCTTTTGAAAGAGTCTGCGAAAGAGCCGCAAACGAGCTAATAAAAAGAGACAGACAAATAAAATCGCACTGTCTTCGAGTAATTTCAGCAAAATAGCTGCACTCTCATCCATCATACTTCCTCCTCTGTACCGTACTGCCTCCATTGTACTCGCATTGCCCTGAAAATGCCAGTCTTTCAAGATATTATAAAATACCCCTGAACATCACGTTCAGGGGTATTCGCAACGTAAGGACTCCTTACGTATCATATGCAATTGGTGCCGGGGACCGGAATCGAACCGGTACGGTTATCGCTAACCGACGGATTTTAAGTCCGTTGCGTCTGCCAGTTCCGCCACCTCGGCAGGTAGGGAAAAAAGGTTATGGAGGCGGCACCCAGAATCGAACTGGGGATGAAGGTTTTGCAGACCTCTGCCTTACCGCTTGGCTATGCCGCCATAATGGAGCGGAAAACGAGGCTCGAACTCGCGACCCCCACCTTGGCAAGGTGGTGCTCTACCACTGAGCTACTTCCGCATTGTGGTGGTCAGGGACGGAATTGAACCGCCGACACGGGGATTTTCAGTCCCCTGCTCTACCGACTGAGCTACCTGACCAAATATGGCGACCCCGATCAGATTTGAACTGACGATCTTCGCCGTGACAGGGCGACATGTTAAACCGCTACACCACGGGGCCGTTTCATATTCTTTCGAGGCTTTCGTGCTTCGTGCCTCGAACAAAAATTATTTTACCACGAAGGTTCCTATTTGGCAAGTACTTTTTTCAGATTTTTTCAAAAAAATTCCCTTACCTGCAAGATGCAAGTAAGGGATCTGTATGTACCATTATTTTGCATAATCAATCATACGCGTTTCGCGAATGACAACGACCTTGATTTGGCCCGGATATTCCAGTTCTGCTTCAATCCGTTTGACAATGTCGTGGACTAAGAGAACGCAATCTGATTCGTCCAGTTTTTCCGGTTTGACCATAACCCGGATTTCCCGGCCTGCTTGAATAGCAAAGCATTCTTCGACACCTTCAAAGGATTTAGCAATTTCTTCGAGCTTCGTCAGTCGTTTTAAGTAATTTTCTAAAGTTTCACGCCGTGCCCCTGGCCGTGCAGCCGAAACGGCATCGGCTGCAGAAACGAGGACAGCTTCGACGCATTGCGGTTCTTCGTCGCCATGATGGGCAGCAATACAGTTGATGACCAGCTTCGATTCGCCGTATTTCTTGGCAATGTCCACGCCAATAGAGACGTGAGTCCCTTCCATATCGTGGTCGAGAGCTTTGCCAATATCGTGGATAAGACCTGCTCGTTTGGCTAAGTTCTCATCGACACCAAGTTCTGTAGCCATAATCCCAGCGAGTTGTGCCACTTCAATGGAATGGCGCAAGACGTTTTGACCATAACTCGTGCGGTAGCGCAAGCGGCCTAAAATCTTAATCATTTCCGGATGGAGCCCATGGACACCGGCTTCATACGTTGCCTGTTCACCGGCTTCGCGGATTTTCTGGTTAATTTCTTTCCGCGCTTTTTCCACCATTTCTTCAATACGAGCTGGGTGGATACGACCGTCGGCAATCAATTTTTCCAAGGCAATCCGCGCGACTTCGCGGCGAATAGGATCAAAACAGGACAAGATAACCGCTTCCGGCGTATCGTCAATGATTAAGTCGACACCGGTGAGCGTTTCAATAGCCCGAATATTCCGGCCTTCACGACCGATAATGCGGCCTTTCATTTCATCATTCGGCAAGGAGACAACAGAGACTGTCGTTTCAGCCACATGGTCTGCAGCGCAACGCTGAATAGCCATAGAAATGATTTCCCGTGCTTTAACTTCAGCTTCTTCCTTCGCTTCTTCTTCGAGGGATTTAATCATCTGAGCTGTTTCGTACTTCACTTCGGTCTTGACGTTGTTTAAGAGTAATTCTTTCGCATCGTCATAGGATAAGCCCGAAATCCGTTCCAATTCTGCCATTTTCTGCGCGTGAAGAGCTTCGATGTTTTCTTGCATCTTCAAGACATCATTTTCTTTCCGCTGCAATGCATCTTCTTTCTTTTCCATAGAATCTGCTTTTTTATCTAAATGCTCTTCTTTTTGCAGTAACCGCCGTTCTAACCGTTGTAATTCATTCCGTCTTTCTTTATGTTCCCGTTCGGCATCAGTGCGCAGTTTGTGGATTTCTTCTTTCCCTTCCAGGACCAGTTCTTTTTTACGAGCTTCTGCGCTCTGCTGCGCTGTCGTCAAAATCCGCTGTGCTTCTACTTCAGCTGAACCAATTTTCCCTTCAGCAATGCTTTTGCGATAGAAATACCCAGTTCCTACGCCAATAATGCCGCACGCAACAGCTGCAGCAATAATTGCTAACATAGTACTACCTTCACCTCCCCTTCATCAAAAAAAGCCGAACATCAGTCCGGCTTTTTTATATGAGTATGTGTTGTTTACATCATCTTCAAAAACCTACAATTATGCAAAATATATACCAGTGTATCAAACCGGTCTATTTAATTGTAAAGTCTTTTGTGAACGATGTCAAGAATAAAAGCAAGTTATGCCAAGACGTCGCGAATGACGGACACAGCAAAGCCGCGATACTGCAAATACCGGGCTGCTTTTGCGTAGTCCCGGTCAGGGCCGGGGAATTTTTTTTCTACAATCCTTTCGGCAACGACGTATTCATCAACGCGCTCCAGGTCTTCCGGTACAGGCAAGGCCCGTTTTTGCAAACGCTGGACGATGTAGCGATGGCCGTACTGCTCTTTCTTTGCGTAATAGGCATAAACAGCACGAGCCAGACGGTCGTCATCGAGGAAGTGTTCTCCTTTGAAGGTCTCTACAACTTCATCAATGACCTCATCGTCCACCTTACGTTGCCGTAATTTCTGGCGCAGTTCGCCTTCACTGAGAAAGCGCACATTTAAAAGCTTTAAGGCCTTGGCGTAAGCTTCACGATAGTCCATTATACTTCGTCATCCGTCGGAGCCGGTAAGGGTTCTTCGTCGATGCCGTTGCCTTTTGTCGGGTCTTCTAAGACATCTTCAAATTTTTCTGGTTCTGCTGCTAAGGTATCGCGAATGATTTTTTCAATTTCATTGGCAATTTCCGGATGGTCTTTAAAGAAGACTTTCACATTTTCTTTGCCTTGGCCTAAGCGTTCGCCGTTGTACGAATACCAGGTACCGCTCTTTTCGATAATATCCATAGACGTACCGATGTCGAGAATGGTTCCTTCACGAGAAATGCCCGTGCCGTACATAATATCTACTTCGCAGTTGCGGAACGGCGGAGCCACTTTGTTTTTAACGACTTTAATCTTCGCTCTGTTGCCGATGACTTCGCCGCCTTGTTTAATGGTTTCGCCTTTGCGGATTTCCATACGAATGGACGAGTAGAACTTAAGAGCTCGGCCGCCAGTCGTCGTTTCCGGATTGCCAAACATAACACCCACTTTTTCGCGGAGCTGGTTGATGAAGATGACAATAGCTTTTGATTTAGAAATAATACCGGTCAATTTACGGAGAGCCTGACTCATGAGACGTGCTTGGAGACCAACATGAGAATCGCCCATTTCGCCTTCGATTTCTGCCTTCGGTACGAGGGCGGCAACGGAGTCGACGACGATAATATCGACAGCACCACTACGGACGAGTTCTTCTGTAATTTCCAGGGCTTGTTCACCATTATCTGGCTGCGAAATAAGGAGATCTGCCGTGTCTACACCAAGGCGGCGCGCATAGACTGGGTCTAAAGCGTGTTCCGCATCAATGAAGGCCGCAATGCCGCCATTTTGCTGCGCTGACGCAATAGCATGGAGAGCAAGCGTCGTTTTCCCAGACGATTCGGGGCCGTAGATTTCGATGACACGGCCGCGGGGATAGCCGCCAACGCCGACGGCTAAATCGACAGCTAACGAGCCTGACGAAATGACTTCAATATTCATTTTGTCGGCCATATCACCAAGGCGCATGATAGCCCCTTTACCAAAATCTTTTTCAATTTTTTTCATAGCATTATCAAGGGCCGTTTGTTTAGCGTCTAATTGTTTTGCATCTGTTTTTGCGTCCATAAAAACCTCCTAGTGAGTATGTTGTAAAATGTATTGCACCATATAATAGACCGCCCGTGTTGCTGCGCGGCGTTTTACTTCTTCTCGGTCACCGGGATAGACATCGCGGTGTGTCACGGTCCCCCACGGCCCGGCTATGCCTGTATAGACAAGGCCCACAGGCTGTTCCTTCGTACCGCCGTCAGGGCCGGCAATGCCTGTCGTACTGACAGCAATATCGGAGCTATAGAGCTTGCGGCTCCCTTCAGCCATTTCGCCAGCCGTTTCGGCACTGACCGCTGTGTATGTGGCTAACGTATCGTGTGCTACACCGAGGATGTGTTCTTTCATTTCGTTGCAGTATGTCCCGGCAGAGCCGCGGAAGTAAGCGGACGCACCGGGCACGTCTGTAATCAACGAACCGACGAGGCCGCCTGTACACGATTCAGCCGCACTGAGCGTATACCCTTGAGCTAGAGCAATACGCCCTAAAAGGGCTGCCATGGGTTCGTTATTATAAGTCACAGCTGTGCGGTGGAGCCGTCGCTGTAATTCTTCTTTCAAGGGTTGCAAGAGAGCTTCTGCTTCTTCTTGCGATGCTGCTTTGGCCGTCAAGCGCACTTCTACAAAGCCCGGACGAGCATACATGGCAATAGTCGGATTGGTCTGGGCTTTGATTAAATCCATGAGCTTTTCTTCAATATACGCTTCGCCTAAATCGTAAATCTTCACATAGAGCGAAGCAATATACCCTTGAGAGCCAAAAGTTTGCAGTAAATAAGGCTTTAAGCGATGCGTAAACATCCACTTCATTTCTAGCGGCGGCCCAGGCAAATGGACGAGGACTTTGCCCCCTTTTTGCAGGGCTGTGCCCGGAGCCGTGCCGACTTCATTGGAAAAGACCGTTGCCCCTTCGGGAATCATGGCCTGCCGTTTTTGATTTTCCGTCATAGGGCGGTCCGGATGATGTTCTTGCACCCACTGCTGAATGGACGCAACTACTTCCTCATGATAGACGAGAGGCACATCCATAACACGAGCACCAATGATTTTCGTCATATCCCCTTGAGTCGGCCCGAGACCACCCGTCGTAATGACTATATCTACACGGGATAAGGCCGTTTTCAAGGCTTCTTCCATGCGGTCCGGGTTATCGCCGACAGTGGTCTGGTAAATGACGGAGTACCCGAGAGTATTTAATTCTTTCGACAAGTACTGGACATTAACATTCGTAATTTCTCCTAAGAGAAGTTCAGTCCCTGTCGTAATGAGTTCTACTAACATAGCAGCCTCCTTAGTCAATTTGTTCTGCTACTAAGTCGTACGCAAAGCCTTGGGCAATACGGACAGGAACCATATCACCGGGCTTGAGGCCTGTGGCATTTTCGACATACGTCAAGCCATCTACGTCAGGTGCTTGGATTTCAATGCGCCCTACGGCCTGACAGATGCCATTTTCTTCTTCAATTTTTTCGACGAGGAACGTATGAATCGTCCCTTCAATGTCTTGATTACATTGTTCTGATACTTTTGCCTGAATGGCCATTAATTCATGATACCGTTCTTCTTTGACCTCTTCCGGAATCTGATCAGCCATCTTTGCAGCTGGCGTGCCTTCTTCTTGAGAATACGTAAAGACACCGACATCATCAAATTCTGTTTCTTTGACGAAATCACAGAGATGCTGGAATTCTTCGTCTGTTTCGCCAGGGAAGCCGACGATAAAGGTCGAACGGAGTGTCAATTTCCGGCCATGTTTGCAAAGCTTTTCAATGAGCTTACGCACATCTGCTTCGGAATCCTTGCGGTTCATGCGCTTCAAGACAGTCTGAGAAATATGCTGGAGCGGCAAGTCCACGTACGGACAGATTTTGTCTTCTTTGACGATTAAATCCATTAATTCATCTGTAAAGAAATGAGGATATAAATAGAAGAGGCGAATCCAGCGAATGCCGTCAATCTTGACTAATTCCCGTAACAAATCGGGCAAGAGAGAATGACCGGCAACATCGACACCATAGCTCGTCGTATCTTGGGCAATAAGGTTAATTTCCTTTACGCCGTCTACAGCGAGCTGTTGTACTTCTGCAATAATCGATTCCATGGGGCGGCTGTAGAGCTTGCCGCGCACATGAGGAATAATGCAGAACGAACAGGCATTATTACAGCCTTCGCCGATTTTGACGTAGGCCGTGTATTTCGGTGTCGTCCGCAAGCGGCTCGTATGCTGGTCATAGAGATGGCTTACGTTATCCATGAAGCACGCTTTTTTGCCATGGCGCACTGTATCGATAGCTTCCCAGATTCTATCCCACGAGCCCGTCCCTAAGAGGGCATCGATTTCAGGCATTTCTTTCAGTAAATCTTCTTTATATTGTTGGCTCAGGCAGCCTGTAACGATGAGCATTTGGCAATGCCCTTCTTCTTTATATTTCGCTGCTTGTAGAATCGTATTAATCGATTCTTCTTTCGCCTTTTCAATAAACGTGCACGTATTGACGATAATAATGTCGGCATCGCTTAAATCATCCGTAATGGTCATATGACGGTCCCGCAAAATACCGAGCATAACTTCCGTATCAATCAGGTTTTTCGAGCAGCCTAAGCTGACAAAGCCAATTTTTTCCATGTAGTTATAATTCCTTTCCAAAGCGAACTGCTTTTATCCACCAATCTTGTAATTCTTTCCGTCCTTGTACGGTATAATTTTTTTGCACAGGGAACAGCTGTACTTGTTGTCCCCTGTCGTCGACGATTTGCGGCCCGTCTATGCTGGTGTGACTAAAATATAAATGATGCTGCCTCAAGAGCGTGTCGACGCGTTTTGAAAAGAGCCATTCCATAAAGGCTCCTGTAATTTCTTCATCTGTACTTGCTGTGGTCACAGCGGCTCCATTGAGCCAGTATGCCGTGCCGTCAGCAGGATATAAAATGTAAATAGGAACGCCGTCTTGGCGGTACTGCCGGGCTGTCACAGCATCGACAATACCTACATCTGCATCACCGCTAGCGACGCGCCGGACAATAGGCGACATAGTCTTAGAATAGAGAATGACGTGGCTTTGGAGGGTCTTTAAATAGAGCTCCGTCTGCTCTTTGCCGCGCATTTCTACAAAGGAGCATAAGAAATCGCCAGCCATATCCATAGACGCTAAATCAGGGGCGACGACGCGCAAGAGCGGGTCTGTCAATAGGTCATCCCAGCGCGAAAAATGGAGGCCTGTGCGGACATAGTAGTCCTGACTAACGACGAAGACCATGGGGTTAAACCAAAGGCCCGTCCATTTGTACTGACTATCTTTAAAGCGGCTCGCAACGGTTGCAGTCGCAGCCGATTCATAGGGCTTTAAGACATGCTGCTTCGCCAAGGTCCGCAAGACTGGTTCCGATGAAATGACTACGTCCGCATGCTGATTGGGCACGGCAATAGATTGTTTCACGAGCTGGTCTTCTTGTGTCTGAATGGACACGCGCCAGTGCGTATCTTCATAAAAGGCCTTTTCTAAGGCACTATTAATGTCTGCTGGCAACGTTGAATAAACGACGATATGACGCTGTTCTTCATACGCTTCTTGCGCAGCTTCGGCCTTTTGCTGTTCCATTATATATTCTGTAAAGGACAAGAGGCCCATAATAAAGACGACAATCGCCACTATGGGCAAGTATTTTTTCATGTGATTCACCTAAATGATTTTCTCCGATTCGCCCGAACAGCCCCCTGTTTTGCGGACGGTTTGCTGTGATACGAAGCAGTGCCGCTGCGACGTGTTGTCCGCGGCGTTGCACTCACTGGCCGCCGTCCCTTCGGACTACCTTCACAGCCTATACGTCCTGTCCGTTTTCGCGGCGCAATTAAACATTTTGGGCCGTAACCGATTAAATCCCGCCGTCCAGCCAGGCATAAGGCTTTGTAGACAATGTCGTAATTGGCAGGATTTTTATATTGCATCAGGGCACGCTGCATTTCCTTTTCTTCAGGCCGCCGCGCAACAAAGACTTTTTCTCCGTTCAAAGGGTTAATGCCCGTATAATACATGGCTGTCGACAGGCTCCCAGGAGTAGGAATAAAATCTTGTACCTGTTCAGGCTGCATGTGCATATCCCGTAAAAATTCAGCCAGTGCAATGGCATCTTGCAAGGTACAACCAGGATGACTAGACATAAAATAAGGCACTAAATACTGTTTTTTCCCTAATTTACGGTTCGCTTCATCAAACCAGTCTTTAAATTTCAGGAAGTCTTCAACACTGGATTTGCCCATTAAATCGGTCACGTGTTTGACCACGTGTTCCGGTGCTACTTTTAGCTGGCCGCTGACGTGATATTTGCATAGGTCTTCGACGAATTTCTTATTATGGTCCGCCAAAATATAGTCATATCGCAGGCCGGAACGGACGAAGACTTTCTTAATGCCTTTCAGCGAACGGATTTCGGCAAGTAATTTTTCGTAGTCTTCATGAGACGTATTTAAATTAGGGCATAATTCACTGCCCACACAATGCTTATCACGGCATACACCGGCTTTTAACTGCTTTGCACAGGCCGGATGCCGGAAGTTGGCCGTCGGTCCGCCTACATCATGAATATAGCCTTTAAAGCCCGGCATGGTTGTCATGTGTTTCGCTTCGCGAATAAGCGACTCATGGCTGCGGTTTTGAATAATTGGCCCTTGATGGCTCGTAATGGCACAGAAATGGCAGTGTCCAAAGCAGCCGCGCTGGCTAGTCAGGCTAAACTGCACTTCTTGCAAAGCCGGCACTCCGCCACGGGAATCGTAATCAGGATGCCAACGCCGCGTAAAAGGCAGTTCATAAATGGCATCCATTTCTTTCGTCGTTAAGGGCATGGACGGCGGTGTCTGCACGACGTAGCGATTTTCGGATTGTTGAATAATCGTTTTGCCGTAAAACGGGTCTTGTTCGTCATACTGCAATTTAACGGCTTTTGCAAAGGCTTCTTTGCTCGCTTTAACCTCTTCGTACGACGGGCAGACTACAGTCTTATCGGAAATGGGCGGCTTGCTCGTAACGTAACAAATGCCGCGAATATTGTACATTTCTTCGGGCGTTTTCCCTTCGGCTAAAGCATCAGCAATGGCGACGACTGATTTTTCGCCCATGCCGTAACTTAAAATATCGGCCTTGCTGTCAAGCAAAATAGAATGGCGCACCTTATTAGACCAGTAATCGTAGTGCGCAAACCGGCGCAAGCTCGCTTCAATGCCGCCAATGACGATGGGCACGTCTTTATAAGCTTCGCGCATGCGGTTCGCATAGACAATGGTCGCTCGTTCGGGACGATGGCCCGGCTCGCCGCCAGGCGAATAATTATCTTTACTGCGGAATTTTTTAGCCGCCGTCTTTTCATTGAGCATAGAATCAAGGTTCCCTGCTGTAATGAGTGCGGCCAAACGGGGCCTTCCTAAGGCTTTAAAAGGCTCGGCACTATGCCAGTCAGGCTGGGAAATAAGGCCAACCCGATAGCCTCGGCTTTCGAGTACTCTGCCAATGACAGCAGCAGCAAAACCGGGGTGGTCTACATAGGCATCGCCATTAATATATACAAAATCAAGTTGATCCCAACCGCGCCGCTTCATGTCGGCACGGCTTGTCACTAAAAATTCGTCTGTCATGTCTCTTCCTTTACCAAATACTCCAAATCAATAGCAGAAAGAAGATTACAATCCCTGCAATAATCGTGATTTCCGGCCATTTTCCTTGCCGTTTTTTCGGTTTTACTTTCTTCTTCTTTTTCTTTGCTACAGGGCGCACTTCTGGTTTTGGCCGCCACTGTTCATACGAGGCTTTATACTGCTCAACGATTTTTGGGCCGTCGAGGCCTAAATAGTTGCCGTAATTACGAATAAATCCTTTGACGAAGACAGCACCGGGAATGACGTCATACGTTTCTGATTCCAGTGCTTCTAAGTATTCTTTTTTTATATTTAAGGCATCAGATACTTCTTGCAAGGTTCGCCCTTGTTGTACCCGTTTTTCTTGTAAGACTGTTCCAATGGACGTCATGACAAAGTCTCCTCCATTCTACTTAACTTTTATTATATAACATCTTTTATGCTTCGGGAAGTGCTGAAATCCCCTGCACTACGAAATAATGCAGGGGACTTCGGTTACGATTGTTGGGATAAATATTTTTGCTGTACTTCTTCGGCTGTCATGAGGATTTCTCGAGGCTTACTGCCATTGTTCGGGCCGACGATATGCATAGCTTCCATCATATCGACCATACGCGCTGCCCGTGTATAACCTACGCGGAAACGGCGCTGGAGCATGGAGGCAGACGCTTGTCCCGTTTCGAGGACCATATCAATAGCCTGGGGCATGAGGTCGTCTTCAAAGAAGTCGCCCCCTTCGTCAGACGATTCGGACTGAGCTTTTTGCACAGCTTCATCGTAATGAGGCTGGCCTTGGGCTTTAATAAATTCGACCATACTATCGATTTCCGAGTCTGAAATGAAAGCCCCTTGGACGCGAATTGGTTTCGATGCCCCCATAGGAGCAAAGAGCATATCCCCTTTACCGATGAGCTTTTCTGCACCAGCCATGTCGAGGATTGTACGCGAATCGATTTGGCTTGATACGGCAAAGGCAATACGGCTCGGTACGTTTGCCTTAATGAGCCCTGTAAGGACATCGACAGACGGCCGCTGTGTAGCGAGGACGAGATGCATGCCGCAGGCCCGGGCTTTCTGGGCGAGACGGCAAATCGATTCTTCGACATCGTTAGAGGCGACCATCATGAGGTCTGCCAATTCGTCGATAATAATGACAATAAAGGGCATCGCTTCGTCTGGATGAAGTTCATTATACCGCGTAATGTCCCGCGTCTTCGTCAGGGCAAAGCGTTTGTACCGGTCATCCATTTCCCGGACAGCCCAGCGCAGGACGCTGGCCGCTTTTTTCGGGTCTGTCACGACAGGCGTAAGCAAATGAGGAATGCCGTTATAGTTGGATAATTCGACGACTTTCGGGTCGACAAGGATGAGTTTCACGTCTTCTGGCCGTTGTTTAAAGAGGATGCTCGCAATGAACGTATTAATGCACACACTCTTCCCAGAGCCAGTCGATCCGGCTACGAGTAAGTGCGGCATTTTCGTCAAGTCCGCAATGACAGGGTTCCCGGCAATGTCTTTCCCCAGGCTTACCGGTACACCACCAGCGGCAAGCTTAAAGGCATCTGTGTCGAGGACATCGCGCAGGGCTACGCCGGTCAGTTTTTTATTCGGCACTTCAATACCGACGGCGGCTTTCCCCGGAATCGGTGCTTCAATACGAATATCCGTAGCTGCTAGTTTCAACGCCAAATCATCGGCTAAATGGACGATTTTGCTGACTTTTACGCCAGCTGCAGGCTCTAATTCATAGCGCGTAACGGCCGGTCCTTGGCTGGCATTGAGGATTTTGGCGTCAATATTAAAGCTTTGCAGCGTTTCTTGTAATATCTTGGCGTTATGCCGTACTTCATCGCTTACGCCGCTCGTCTGCTGCGGCCCGTGATGGAGCATGGAAAGGGACGGAATGCGATAAGTTCGTCCGCCTTGGGCTTTCGGCACAGCACTCGTCCCTTCTGTGCCCATATCGGCAGCAGTTGCTGTCTGTTCCACTTCGACAGGCTTTAAGTCGGCCATGTCTTCTTCGAGTACATCGGTCACTTCTGCCAGAGACGGTTTGTCTGCTTGCGTTTCATTTTCTTCCGGTGTCGGTACGTCTGCTGTGTCGTCGTCACCACTGTAGTCATCATACGATTCTCCGTAGTCTGTGTCTTCGTCGTATGCTG
The DNA here is from genome assembly GCA_900540735.1 of uncultured Megasphaera sp. Taxonomy (GTDB): domain Bacteria; phylum Bacillota; class Negativicutes; order Veillonellales; family Megasphaeraceae; genus Megasphaera. Next base: position 71,412 of record UQHB01000005.1, read on the forward strand.
CCGGTTCCACTACAGGAGCTGCGGACGGAGTCGGTGGAATGACGGAGTTAGCTGTTGGTGCCGCATCATACGCAGGAATGCGCACTTCTTCTACGCCATCTTCTAACTGCCGCACAGTCGGTTCTGGTGCAGGGATAGACGCAGCCGCTTCATCTTGCTTTTTCCGTAGTTTTTCTTTTTCTTCTTCTTTTTGTAAATCGAAAATCTTCCGCCGTTCGTGCCATTCTTTAATCGACTTAGACGCTTCTTGAATGCCATTGACGGTTTTATCGGAAATCTTCGACACTTCTTCTGATGCCTTATCGGAGACAATAGCCACAGGCTTAGAAATAGACCATTGTTTCCACGCCAAAATCGTGACAATAGCCAAGACAAAGAGAATCAAAATGGAGCCCACTTGTCCGACGACTTGCCGCAAGAGAGACGTAATGACTGCCCCAACGAGGCCGCCACCATCATGCAAAGAAGACGGCACGAATTCATAACCCGGATAGACTAAGAGCACATGAATAAGCGATAAAACTAAGGCATAGAGCCACGCACCGAGTGCCCAGGTCCGGCCAATAGGCCAAGCTTTACGGACCACAATATAGCGGAGACCTAAAAAAATCAAGGAAATAGCAAAGACTAGGCGGCCCCAGCCAAAAGTATAGGATAATAACGTATCCACTTGGTGCCCCATAACGCCTGTATCCATGCCTAAAATACTGACAATCGAAAAGATAGCAAAACAAATACAAATAAGTCCAATAATTTCAAATTTTAATAACGGCGCAGCTGACGGCGACTTGCGTTTCCGCCGCGTCGTCTTCGGTTTCGCTGCAACTGCTTTTTTCGTCGACCTCGTTTTGCGAGGCTTTCGTTGTGCCAATCCTGTTCACCTTCTATGCTTACGTCGTGCTACGCCGCAATTTCCACTGCGCAGCCATATCTTTTTCTTTGCCATAGTCTTTGGCTTCATAATAGACTTTATCTTTGAGCGGGTCTGGCAAGTACTGCTGTTTGACATACCCATTAGGGTAATTGTGCGCGTATTTATAGCCTTGGCCATGCCCTAATTTCGCTGCCCCTGCATAATGGGAGTCTTGTAAATACGACGGCACGTCACCACAGCCGCCTTTACGCACATCGCTTAAGGCCGCATCAATGGCCATGTATGCACTATTGCTCTTTGGGGCGCAAGCGACATAAATAATCGCTTCTGAAAGAATAATCCGCCCTTCAGGCCAGCCAACGAGCTGCACCGCTTGGGCCGCAGCGTTAGCAATGACCAGAGCCTGCGGGTCTGCCAAGCCCACGTCTTCAGCAGCACAAATGACGAGACGGCGCGAAATGAACGACGGGTCTTCACCGCCGGCAATCATGCGAGCTGCATAATGGAGAGCTGCGTCTGGGTCCGAACCGCGCATGCTTTTAATAAAAGCTGACGCAATATCGTAGTGGTTATCCCCTTTTTTATCGTACCGATAGAGCCGTTTCCCTGCAGCCTGCGTAAGGACTGCTTCTGTGATGACACCGTCGTCAGCAGTACACATGGCAGCCTGTTCGAGAATATTCAGGCCTACGCGGCCATCGCCATCAGCAAGACCGGCAATGGCTTCTAATATCTCATCTGAGGAGGTAATATGCATCTGCCCTAAGCCTTTGGTTTTGTCCGTCAAAGCCCGCTTTAAGAGCGATATGGTCGCCTGAATGGATAAGGGCTGTAACTGAACGACGCGGAGCCGCGATAATAAAGGCCGATTCACTTCAAAGTAGGGATTTTCTGTAGTCGCACCGATGAGGATGACCGTCCCGTCTTCGACATAGGGCAAGAGAACATCTTGCTGGCTCTTATTAAAGCGATGTATTTCGTCAATAAATAAAATCGTCCGCTGTTGATAGACGTGTATGGCATCTTTTGCTTCTTGAATAACTTTTTTCAGCTCTGCTGTACCAGCTGTCACAGCATTTAGTTTTATAAAACGGCTGTGCGTTTCTTGGGCAATGACGTTGGCAATAGTCGTTTTCCCCACACCGGACGGGCCGTACAATAGCAAGGACGGTAACGTATCCCGTTCAATCATGTGCCGCAAAAAACTTCCCTTACCGACAATTGCGTCTTGTCCATATATGTCATCTAGCGTTATAGGACGCATGCGCACAGCTAAAGGTTCAAAGTTAGTCCCTTGCGCTTCATCAGCCATGGAAAATAAGTCGTCTCCGTTCATTTGTTTGCTCCTTGAGGAAAATAGAAAGCCGCTAAGGAATACTCAGCGGCCTAATACACTTGGGTACAGACAAAAAAGAACCCCGCCATGCCGTTTATAACCGAGTTTTGATCCTGCTATGAGCAGGTGGGTGTCCTCCCATAAGGCTCCGTAGTCCCTCACGGGGCATTACGTTACAATACAGAGTCCGGACTCCCAATGTAAAAAGTGTTGGTTCAAAACATCGAGACCATGTCACGTACACAGTAGGGTTTCTTTCTGACCTTAGTATACTGAAAACCTAAGAAAAAATCAAGCCTTGACATATAGAATCTCGTCGTTCTTAGCATCTTTTCTATACCTTTTCAGTATACAGAAAGGCCAGCATCCATGGACACTGGCCTTTACATAGATACCGTAGAGCTTACGGTTATTTTACAATCGATTTAACAGTTTCAACAACATGTTCTGTGGTGAAACCAAATTTCTTAAAGAGTACACCAGCCGGTGCAGATGCGCCGAAGGAATTCATCGTTACAGTTGCACCGTCGAGGCCAATGTATTTGCCCCAACCGAAATCGCTGGCTGCTTCGACAACTACGCGTGCACGAACGGCTTTCGGCAAGACTTGTTCTTTATATTCATCGCTCTGGGCATCGAAGAGTTCCATGCACGGCATGCTGACGACGCGAACGTCAATACCGTCTTTAGCGAGTACTTCTTTGGCATCGACTGCAAGAACTACTTCAGAACCGCTAGCAATGACGATAGCGTCCGGTGTAGCTTTTGTGCTATCAGCGAGGACATAGCCGCCTTTCAGGGCATCTTTGCTGCTGCCAGCAAGCTGCGGTAAGTTCTGACGGGTCAAGACGAGAGCTGTCGGTGTTTCTGTGCTCGTCACAGCTAAGTACCAAGCAGCTGCCGTTTCCGTTGCATCAGCCGGACGGAAGACGTTGACATTGGGCATAGCGCGGAGCATAGCAAGCTGTTCAATCGGTTCGTGTGTCGGGCCGTCTTCACCAACGCCAATACTGTCGTGTGTTAAGACATAGGTCGTCGGCAATTTCATGAGGGCTGCTAAGCGAATCATGGGTTTCATGTAATCGCTGAAGACAAAGAACGTACCGGCATAAGGACGTACGCCGCCGTGAAGGGCGAGACCATTCGTAATGGCACCCATAGCAAGTTCACGAACGCCAAAGTGGAAATTGCGGCCAGCATAATTGCCTTTCTGGAAGTCTCCTTCGTCGTCCATGTACGTCTTGTTGGACGGAGCCAGGTCAGCACTACCGCCAACGAGCTGGGGCATAAGGGATTTCAAGCGGTTAATCATAATGCCCGAAAGGCTGCGCGTAGCCTGCGGTTTGTCTGCATAAGTCCAGAAATCTTCGTTGCCAAGGAGAGCCTGTGCGTCTACATCGTGATGGTATGCATCCCAAAGGACTTTCATATCCGGGTAGGCCTTAGCATATTCATCAAAGAGTTTCTGCCATTCTGCTTCAGGCGCAGCAGCTTGTTCACTTAATTCTTTATAATGTGCATATACTGCGTCCGGTACAGCGAAGGGTTCTTTACTGAACCAGTCGAGGTTTTCTTTCATTGCAATAATATTGTCTTCTCCAAGAGGCGACCCATGGGCCGAAGCAGAGCCTTGTTTTGCCGGGCAGCCATAGCCGATTTCCGTTTTAATCGTAATGAACGACGGATGTTCTTTGTCGGCTTTTGCTTCTTCAATGGCTTTACCGATGGCTTCGAGGTCGTTGCCATCTTCAACAGTAATGGTCTGGAACCCGAAGGCTTTCATCCGTTCTTGGACATTTTCGGTGAATGCAATGTCCGTGCTGCCTTCGATGGAAATACGGTTGCTATCGTAGAGGATGATTAATTTATCGAGGCCGAGGGTACCCGCAAGGGAGAAGGCTTCTGACGAAATACCTTCCATCATGCAGCCGTCGCCGCCGAGAGCAAACGTATAGTGGTCGACGACAGGATAGCCTGGTTTATTGAAAATAGCAGCTAAATGCGCTTCTGCCATAGCCATGCCTACAGCCATGCCCATACCAGCACCGAGAGGGCCCGTCGTTGCTTCTACACCGACTGTATGGCCGTATTCCGGATGGCCCGGTGTGAGGGAGCTGTCTTGGCGGAAGTCTTTAATATCATCAAGAGTCAGGCCGTAGCCATAGAAATGAAGTAATGAATACAACAACATAGAACCATGGCCGCCAGATAAAATGAAGCGGTCCCGGTTAGCCCATTTCGGGTCTTTGGCGTTGTGTTTCATATGGTGGCCCCATAATTCGTACGCCATAGCAGCTGCACCTAAGGGCAGGCCGGGATGTCCCGAATTGGCTTTCTGGATAGCATCCGCCGAAAGAACGCGGATTGCATTTACACAGGTCGTATCAATGGTACTCATTGTCTTATCTCTCCTTATGTGTGTTAAATTCATATCCTATTATGAAGAACAACCCTAGTGTCTGTCAATGGCAAGAGGCGAATTTATTATAAAAAAATAGCCTATATAGTGTAAAATCAAGGCAAATTTTGCAGAATCGGTATAATTCATTCCTGAAATAGGCTATAATGCATAGTATAAATTGCATACTAGAAAGGAAGAGCTTTATGAAGAAAAAATACTGTTTTTTCGATATAGATAATACGTTGGGCCTTAATATTTCTGCCGTCATCCCGGCTGATACACTCTATTGCCTGCGCCGTCTCCGCCAGCAAGGCCATTTCGTGGCCATTGCGACCGGGCGGCTTCAGCACGATGCGTATAACTTTGCATCGCGCTACGACATTCATTCCCTCGTTGCCGACGGCGGCAACAGCATTACCATAGACGACCAGCTTCTTTCTATGGAAGGGTTGCCCTTAGCAAATTGTAAAGCTATTCTCCGCGATTTGACAGCACGGCACCTGCCTTGGGCCGTCGTCACGGACAACACCATTAACCGTTACACACCGTATGATGACTTCCCCTACGCCGACCCGAAGAACTACATGAATACGGTCGTCCGCCCTGTCGACATCGATGCCCTAACAGTAGTCTATAAAATTACGTACGCCCGCCCCAAAGACGGCGAACTGCCTGTACCACAACACGACCTCCCCCACCTTACGTATTTAGACAGCACGTACCTCATCGAACCGATGGATAAAGGCAAAGGCATCCTCGACATGATGGCTCACTTACAGGCTGACCCGGCAGACGTCATCGTCTTTGGTGACGGCCTCAACGACATTAGCATGTTCCATAAGCCCTTCTTCTCTGTCGCTATGGGCAACGCACGGCCCCAGTTAAAAGCTGTAGCTGATTACATTACGGATGATAACGACAAAGGCGGCATTTTACACGCGTGCATGCATTTAGGATTACTATAGAGTAGCTATAAAAAAAGAGCTGCAACATACGTTGCAACTCTTTTTTGCGTCTATACGCAGATTATGCTTCGATTTCCGAAACAACACCAGCACCAACAGTACGGCCGCCTTCACGAATAGCGAAGCGTAAGCCAACTTCAATAGCAATCGGTGTAATCAATTCGACATCCATTTTGACGTTATCGCCAGGCATGCACATTTCCGTGCCTTCCGGTAATTTGATAACGCCTGTTACGTCTGTTGTGCGAAAGTAGAACTGCGGACGATAGCCGTTAAAAAACGGTGTATGACGGCCGCCTTCTTCTTTGGTTAAGACGTAAACTTGTGCTTTGAATTTAGTATGCGGATGAATGGAACCTGGTTTAGCCAAGACCTGACCACGTTCTACATCTTTACGGTCAATACCACGGAGCAAAGCACCGATATTGTCGCCTGCTTCAGCGAGGTCCAAAATCTTACGGAACATTTCAACGCCTGTAACAGTCGTTTCTTTTGGTTTATCTGCAAGGCCGACGATTTCAACAGCGTCGCCAACTTTGACTTCCCCACGTTCAACGCGGCCTGTAGCAACAGTACCACGACCAGTGATGGTGAAGACATCTTCAATCGGCATTAAGAACGGCTTATCAATCGGACGGTTTGGTGTCGGAATGTAGTCATCGACAGCTTTCATCAAGTCGAGGATGGACTGTTCAGCTTTCGGGTCACCTTCGAGGGCTTTTAAGGCAGAGCCGACGATAATCGGAGTTTTATCTCCAGGATAACCGTATTCTGTTAAGAGGTCACGAACTTCCATTTCAACGAGTTCGATTAGTTCCGGGTCATCGACCTGGTCAGCTTTGTTCAGGTAGACGACAATAGCCGGTACACCAACTTGGCGAGCCAAGAGGATGTGTTCACGAGTCTGCGGCATTGGGCCGTCAGCTGCGGAAACGACGAGGATTGCGCCATCCATCTGAGCAGCACCGGTAATCATGTTCTTGACATAGTCAGCATGCCCCGGGCAGTCAACGTGTGCGTAATGACGTTTTTCTGTTTCATATTCAACGTGTGCCGTGTTGATTGTAATACCACGTTCACGTTCTTCTGGTGCTTTATCGATATCGGCATAGTCTTCGAATTTAGCGAAGCCTTTCTTAGACAATACTTTAGTAATAGCAGCGGTTAACGTTGTTTTACCATGGTCGACGTGACCGATAGTACCAATGTTGACATGAGGTTTTGTTCTTTCATAATGTCCTTTTGCCATAATACTCAATTCCTCCTTCAGGAAAACTTACCATCCTTTAGTATTCTACCACAAATTTGCCTTTTATACTCAAAAATAAGTGTAAAAAAATAAATTTGCATATAGAAAATCACCTCGTCAGACGAGGTGATTAGGTGTGGTGGCGGCTCGGAGATTCGAACTCTGGACACTGCGGGTATGAACCGCATGCTCTAGCCAACTGAGCTAAGCCGCCATGATTGGAGCTATTGACCGGGATTGAACCGGTGACCTTATCCTTACCAAGGATACGCTCTACCGACTGAGCTACAACAGCTTGTTACCGTTCAACGCAATCTATTCAATTCACGCCTTACTAGAGGCTCGATGTTTAGCAAAAAAATTTGGTAGCGGGGGCAGGACTTGAACCTACGACCTTCGGGTTATGAGCCCGACGAGCTACCAACTGCTCCACCCCGCGATGAAAATTGGTGGTTGGGGAAGGATTCGAACCTTCGAAGGCGGACGCCGGCAGATTTACAGTCTGCTCCCTTTAGCCACTCGGGAACCCAACCACAGTGGAGCCGACAATAGGACTTGAACCTACAACCTACTGATTACAAGTCAGTTGCTCTACCAATTGAGCTATGTCGGCATGTCTGTGTTCTCCGCGAGAACGTAACTTATTATATCTGAACAAGTTCGTTCTGTCAAGAGCTTTTTTCAACTTTTTTGAAGTTTTCTTTACGAAGTTCTTACATACTTCAAAACCGCTGACTTGATTAGTATACTATAGGTCGTCAAAAAATGCAAGCATTTATTTCAAAAAATTTTCTATGATATAATACCATAAGAAATCCCTTAAAGGAGTTACTATGAATCGTACAGATATCGTTGCCTTTTTACACTCATTGCAGCTCGATGCAGTGGGCATCGTCCCAGCTGATGTGCCCTTGCCGCCGCCATCGTATACTACCTCTCCTCTCTGTCCCTTAGCGGCCGGTACAGGGCGCGAACGGTATGAGCCGTGCCGCCTCTTGCCGTCGTGCCAGTCTATCATCGTCATTCTCTTTCCGTACTACACCGGGCCAGAGCATGGCAACCTATCGCGCTATAGCCGCTCCCGTGACTACCACACCATCGTCCACAACTATTTACAGCGCATCGAAGACTTTTTGCACCACCATGAAGGGACGTGTGAAACCTTACCCATTATCGACACGTCTGTCTTAGATGACCGCTGGCTGGCCTATCAAGGAGGGCTCGGCTTTTTCGGCGATAATCATTGCTTCATCAATGACCGCTATGGGTCGTATTGCTTTATTGGCAGTATCCTTACGTCTCTCCCCCTAGAGGCGGACGAATCGTTAACTAAGGAATGCCACCACTGCGGCCGTTGTGCTGCAGCCTGTCCGGGACACTGCTTTCATGACGGCATCTACGACTACCAGTACTGCAAATCTTTTTTGACACAAAAAAAAGGCAGCATAACGCTGCCTGAAATAGAAGTCATCCAAAAAACGCCGCTCATTTGGGGCTGTGATGTGTGCCAAGACGTGTGTCACCACAATCAAGGCATTGCGCAAACGCCGCTGCCGGAGTTTTATGAAGACCGACTCGTCTCCCTTCGTACGGAAGATATAGAGTCGTTATCGAATAAGCAGTTCCAGCGGACCTTCGGCACACGCGCCTTTGCGTGGCGCGGCAAAAAGATACTCCTCCGTAATCTAGCCTATATGGAAGACTTACAACCCCGGAATCCACGTGACGACGGACACGGCAATGTAAATAAAGAAGAGCACAATACAGCCCGTAACGATGACAACGGGCAAAATAATAGATAAAACACTGCGTAACGCAGACATTTTATAGTTTGCCATGACAGCCAGGACTAAGAGGACAAAAGACCAGACGCTGGCTACAATCGAAATGATATGAACCAATTCTTCTGGTATTAAAAAGACGAAGCTTTCTGCTAAGGTCGCCAAATTCATAGGCACATCGGCAAAGCAAATGGCTGCGAGCAGTCCTTTCATCGTCCCTTTGCCGCCGAGCATGCGCGACGTACCGTGCAGGCACGCCAGGCGAATGAGTAAAAAGAGACCGGCTCCTAAGTAAATCCCAATAAAGGTTAAGACCGACGACCGTTCCCATTGGGCAAAGACGGAAAAAACGGTCAATAAAATCGTTAAAAACCAAATCCATAATCCTTCATAGAGGCGTTGTTCCTTCGTAATTAGGGACAACGTCTCTTTGGGGTGCGTCAAGCTGTCATAGGTCAGGACAAAGGATTCTTTTACATGGTCTATCACTGCTGCCACACTCCTTTCATTAAAAGTAAGGGCAAGTGAATATTCGCCCCGCTGCCCGTCTGGGAAAGCAAAGCCTGCCATGTCGGCAGAGCCGTAATCTTGCCTTGTAAGAGCTGCTGTAACGTTGGCGTATCATCATAGGTCACAGTGGGTACCTTGTCCGGGTCATCGTCGCCAATGAGCTGTCCTGCATAAGCTAAGGCATCGTAATAGTTGCCCATTTCGTCGACGAGGCCTGCATCTAAGGCTTGCTGTCCCGTAAAGACGCGGCCATCGGCAAGGGCGCGGACTTTCTGTTCATCCATATGCCGTTCTTTGGCGACGACGGTGACGAACTGGTCATACATATTATTGACCATGGTCTGCGTGAGCTGCCGTTCGTCATCGGTCATGGGCCGGAACGGCGAAAAAATGTCTTTGTGAGCACCAGATTTTATTTTTTCTTCTTTGACCCCAACTTTTTCACTCAAGCCTTGTAAATCATAGTACGACATGTAAACACCAATACTGCCTGTAATGGTCGATGGATTAGCATAGACTTTATCGCCATACGCAGCAAGCCAGTACGCGCCGGACGCAGCCGTATCGCCCATAGAGACAATGACGGGCTTACCCGTTTCTTTGAGACGCTGTAATTCTGTAGCTGCTTCTTGCGTCGCGGCGGTGCTGCCGCCAGGGCTGTCAAGCCGCAAGAGGACGGCTTTTACAGAATCATCCATGCGGGCCTTACGAAACTGCTTCATTAAGGCACCGGACGTAGCTGTCTGGGTGCCGCTCAAGCTAAAATCATCGCCACTGCCGCCGACAATGGGGCCGGACACGCGAATGACCGCAACTTTCCCCTCTTCTTTTAGGGGACCTATGTCTTCTGTACGAGACAAGACTCCGGCTACGATGACGAGGACAAAGAAGACAAGGACACCAAATGTAACAATTCGAATTTTTTTCGTTCTATCCATGAAGCAACACCTCTTACGCATGCCCTTCTGGGTCGTCGTGCGTCGTATCTAAATTCAAGAACAACGTAAATTCGCCTTTGAAATACAACTTAATCGCCCCAACGGGACCGTTACGATGTTTTGCTAAAATAACTTCTGTAATATGCTGATTTTCCGTTTCCTTGTCGTAGTAGTCTTCACGATAAAGGAAGGAAACGATATCCGCATCCTGTTCCAGAGCCCCTGATTCGCGGAGGTCACTGAGCATAGGCCGTTTATCTTGTCGGCTTTCGACACTACGGCTGAGCTGGGAGAGCGCAATGAGGGGCACTTTTAATTCGCGCGCCAAGGCCTTGAGGGAACGGGAAATTTCAGAAATTTCTTGCTGTCTACTTTCGGCGTTACGCCCTTGCATGAGCTGCAAGTAATCGACAATGATTAAATCTAAGCCATGTTCGGACTTTAACCGCCGTGCTTTCGAGCGCATTTCGGCAACACTAATGCCAGGCGTATCGTCAATGTAAATAGGCGACTCGTAGAGTTTATCGCAAGCATTGGTCAAACTCGTCCATTCTTGGTCGCTATTGAGTTGGCCTGTACGCAGTTTTTGCGAATCAATACGCGCAATTTGGCACAACAGACGCTGGACGAGCTGTTCTTGCGACATTTCAAGGGAGAAAAAGGCAACGGTTTTCTTTTGCCGTACACCGACATTGGCGGCGATGTTCAGCGTAAAGGCCGTCTTCCCCATACTCGGACGAGCAGCGACGAGAATCAAGTCTGACTGCTGAAGGCCAGAGGTCATCTTATCTAAATCGCGAAACCCTGTTGGCAGCCCGGTCAGACCGGCTTTATTTTCATAGAGCTTCGTAATCTTATCGAGCGTTGCTTCGACGACTTCGCCAACTGGCGCAAAGTCACCGCGATTCTTGTTTTCTGAGAGCTGTAAAATCTTGCGTTCCGCTTCGTCGAGCAAGTCTTCCGGGTTCTTTTCGCCGTCATAGGCTTCGGTCGTCAAGTCCGTACAGGTCGTAATCAAGTTACGAGCCATCGCTTTCTTGACGACAATGTCTGCATGATACTCGATGTTGGCCGCTGTGGCGACCATGTTGGGCAGGCTCAGAATATATTCTACGCCGCCTACATCGTCGAGCTTTTTCATGCGCTGCAACTCATCAGGCAAGGTAATGACATCGATTTCTTTATTTTCTTTATGGAGGTGCATCATGGCTTCAAAAATGGTGCGATGCACTTCACGGTAAAAGTCCGTCGGGCTGAGCTTTTCCATGGCCACGATGACGGCGTTGTGGTCGAGCATCATAGCCCCGAGGACGGCTTGTTCTGCTTCTACATTTTGCGGTGGAATCCGTTGTTCCATGTATGGTTACTCCTGTACGAGCATGATTTTGAGGACATCATCAATCATCGTGGCATAGTGAATAGCCAGGCCTAAATGATGAGCCGGAATATCTTGCTCGTTTTCTTTCGGTATAATAATCCCTTTCATGCCTGCTTGGCTCGCACCGTAGGCCTTTTCAAAGACACCGCCGACTGGTTTAACCCGGCCTTGGACGGAAATTTCGCCGGTCAACGCAATGTCCTGCCGTACAGGCTGCTTCGTAATGGCCGAAATGAGAGCTGTCGTAATGGCACAGCCAGCAGACGGGCCATCGATATTGCCGCCGCCGACGAAATTGACATTTACATCGTAATCGGACAATTCTTTGCCCGTCACGCTGCGGACCACGGCTGCGGCATTAAACATAGAGTCTTTCGCCATAGAGCCTGCTGTATCATTAAAGCGGTAATAGCCCTTGCCCGGAGCACGCGCCGGGAAGGCAACAGCTTCGATTTCAATAGCCGAGCCTAAGAAGCCAGCTACGCCAAGGCCAAAGACGTGGCCCACAGCCGGTATAGATGACGCTTTTTTCGTCACATACGGCACGAGACGGCTAATTTGGGCAACGCGATGGACATGGTCTTTCGTAATAATTACGTCGTCTTTTGAGCCCTTTTGAAAGACTGCCAACCCATACGTATCGGCCAGAATATTGACGGCTTTACGCCCTTCTACCGTAAATTCACTGATGAGTTCAGCTACGCCAGCGGCGAGAGTTGCTCCCAATTCATGGGCTGCATTACGGACGATTTGCTGAATATCGGCTACACAGAGCGGTTCAAAATAAATTTCTGCACACCGCGAGCGAATGGCCGGGTTAATTTCCGACGGATCGCGCGTGGTCGCGCCAATGAGGATAAAATCGGCTGGTGCCCCTTCGGCAAAGAGCTTCTTTATATACTGCGGCACTTCCGGGTCGTCTTCATCGTAATAGGCCGACTCGAATTTGACTTTCTTATCTTCTAAGACTTTTAAAAGTTTATTTAACAGCATGTGATCCATTTCACCGATTTCGTCGATGAAGAGGATACCGCCGTGTGCTTCTGTGACGAGGCCCGGCTTTGGTTCTGGTACGCCTGTATCGGCTAAGTCGCGCCGTGCCCCTTGGTAAATGGGGTCATGAACAGAACCAATCAAGGGATTGGTCATATCCCGCGAATCCCAGCGGAGCGTCGTCCCGTCCGTTTCCACAAAAGGAGCGTCCGGCCCAAAAGGCGTAAAGGGCAGCTCCTTCGCTTCGTTGAGGACAATGCGCGCTGCTGTAGTCTTACCCACACCAGGCGGCCCATAGAGCAGTAAATGCTGCGGATAAACCGAGGCCAGCTTACTTTGCATAGCTTCAATGGCCCGGTCTTGACCGACGACGGCAGCAAAAGTTTTCGGCCGTACTTTTTCCATAATCGATTCAGTCAGTTTCACCGCATCAAGATGTTCTAATTCTTTTAACTTTCGCTTCGTCTGCGGCGTTTCCACATCGTGCAATTCTTCCTTAATGAGCTGCATCTTAATTTCTTGGATGTATTCTTGCTGCTTTTCTTCCATACGCTGGGAAATCTTCTTTTCCAGCCGTTCTTCTACAGCTTGACGGGCCAGCATTTCAGCGAGCACTAATTCCAGTTCATTGAGGACATCGACGACTTCATCATCAGTGGGCACTTTGTCATACGACGCATTTTCATAAATGAGTCGCTGCAAGCCGACGAGACGCTGTCGCGGGTCTTCTGAATGGACGTAGGCTAAAGCCGAATACTTGCTCGCCCGGAGGACCATTTTTTCAGACCCTATTAAACCAGTAAAAGCGCCGTAAAGTACGTTGACCTGACGACGGAGTTCTTCCTCCGCCGTCGGTTCTAAGTATTTATGGCGCTGCAATAATCTATCTAATAATTCTTTCATAGTTTCCCCTTGCAGAATTATCCTTCGACTACATGCACCTTAATGACGCTCGTAATCGTCGGATGAACGCGAATGACCACTTCATACGTACCGAGGGTCTTAATCGGTTCTTTGATTTCAACTTTCTTCTTATCTAAGTCGATATCATACTGTTTCTTTGCTGCGTCACTGACATTTTTCCCGGTGACGGCACCGAAGACTTTACCGCCTTCCCCAACTTTTACAGGAATGGTCAGTTCTACTTTTTTCAGCTGACTTGCTAAGATAACGGCTTCATCAGAAGCAACTTGTGCTTTATGCTGTGCTGCAGCTTGTTTCTGTTTCGCGTCGTTAATGTTTTCCGATGTACCTGGTGCAGCAAGTTTACGAGGGAGTAAGAAGTTGCGGCCATAGCCTTCGGATACTTCAATAATATCTCCTTTTTTCCCTAATTTTTTGACATCTTGTAATAAAATTACTTTCATTCTGTATCAGTCTCCTTATCTTTATCTAGGACATCACGCAGCGCCATGCGGACATCCGCTTGGGCATCTGCCATGGTGGTGTTCTTAAGTTGTGCGCCGGCGACAGTCTGGTGGCCGCCACCGCCCAAGGCTTCCATGACGAGCTGGACGTTGACGGTACCACGCGAACGGGCACTGACGCCGATGGTTTTATCAGGTAAATCATAGAAGGCAAAACTAGCCTTCACATCGTCGCTGTTCGACAAGATATCTGAAATCTGAGCAGCTACGATATTGGCATTCTTCGTACCCTTCGGGCACACGGCCATAGCTACGCCGTCTTTGACGGTTGCATCAGCCAAAATTTTCGATTTATTAATGACCGTCTTCACATCAAAACTAAATAAGTCGCGGACAATAGCCGGGTCGGCACCACTACGGCGCAAGTACGCTGCCGCATCAAAAGTGCGCACGCCGGTTTGGACGGCAAAGTTTTTCGTATCGACGACAATGCCTGCATAGAGGGCTGTAGCTTCGATTTTTTCGAGTTCAATGTCGTCGGCAAAGTACTGGAGCAGTTCTGTCACGAGTTCGCACGTCGACGAGCTCGACGGTTCGAGATAGGTCAAAATCGGTTTCTTAATGAAATCAGAACTACGGCGATGGTGGTCAATGACAACGCGCCGATCCGATTGATTCAGCAATTCCGGAGCCACTGTCATATCAGGCCGATGCGTATCGACGACGAAGACGAGGGTCTGAGAATTACAAATATCTTCAGCTTCTTCGGCACTAATCAAGAGGTCTTTAAACTTCGGCTGATTACGTACTTCTGTTTCGAGCCGTTCTACAGCATCAGTCTGTTTGCTGACGACAATGTGGACGGTCTTCCCGGCAATCATGGCCATATGAGCCACACCGATGGCCGCACCAATACTATCGTAGTCTTCCCGTTCATGGCCCATAATGAGGACATGGTCACTCGTATCGATGAGCTCATGAATAGCCTGGGCAATAACGCGAGCCCGGACGCGCGTATTCTTTTCAATGGACCGGGTCTTGCCGCCAAAGAAATGAGGCGACCCGTCATCTTCGTAGACGACAGCTTGGTCACCGCCGCGGCCTAAAGCCAAATCGAGGCCAGCCCGTGCTTTATCGGCAAGCTCGGAGTAATCCCCTTCGCCTTTGGTCATGACGTCTTCCGGAAAAGCAGCGACGCCCATACTGATGGTCACGGGAATGCGATTGACTGTGTGAATACTGCGAATCTTTTCGAGGAATGAAAAGTTATTGTCTTTCAGCGTATTTAAGGCTTTCCGGCTCAGGCAGGCAAAGTATTTTTCATCACCATAAGCCTGAATGAAACAGCCCAGGGCCGTTAGTTCCCCAACGAGGCAGTTATTGACACTCGTCCAGAGCGTCGTCTGCTGGACGGCAGACATGCCTTTTGTCACTTCTTCCATATTGTCTATTTCAATATCACAGAAGACGGGCACAGCAGCCATGCAGTTCATTTTCTGCGTTTCCGTTTCCGTAATGTCTTCAAAATAGAGGATTAAGTAGTCATTGGCATTGGTCGTTTCAGTCTGCAAATACTTGTAGACGACGCGATAATAGCGGTTGCCAATGTGTTCGAAAAAGTAGCCGAATTTCCCCCAAAACTTATCGATGTTGAGGTTCGGCATAATGTGGTCTAACTTCTGGTCGTTGTCAATATCGCCAACCCAATCGCGAAAGACGCTGTTGGCCCAACATAAGCTCGACTGCATGTCGATGATGGCAATGCCAATAGGCAAGTTTTGTACGGCATACGTCGAAGCTTGGTCGACACTTTTAGAAATAGCATCAAAGAGCTGACTAATTTCACGGTTCCGTTCGTTATGACTCTTACGGGTCAAGACGTAGGCACCGCCGATTAAAATTAACGCTAAGAGTGCGATAACCCAGTTATAGACAGCAATGATGATGAGCAGCAAAACGGTAATGTATAAAAATGGTTCTTCACTCCGTTTTGACAGCAACGTTTTAAACATAGTTCCGCCCCCTGCGAATTATACCATGTCATGCTTTTTACGATACTGCAAGAGCATATCGAAGAGTCCCAGGAAAAAGAGCATCATCGCTAGTGGTGGGAAGAAAAATAAGACTACCGCCAAGAGGACTTGGACGCTCGTTCTCAGCTTGACTCGTTGGTGCAGTATGGCAAAGACAAAGGCCAGTCCTGCTGCGCAAATAAAGAAATAGGCAATCATATAGAAATTCAGGCCAATACTGGTCAATCCGTCAATATTCCGTGTAGTACCCCAATATTTCATGACCATACCTAATACATATAAGTATATCATACTGTGAGGTATTTCCCAATATCGGATAGGTAAAAAAGGCTTTACTTCCATGCCGAGCCGCTTTAAAACGACTTGGCTCAATTTAATATTGGCATAGCCAAAAACGGCCATGGCCAGACAGAGTAAAAAGGGCAAAAGCGACGGCAAGAGGAGCTTAAAATTCTCCATTTCTGCCTTGTATTTCATCAATTCCACTGGGTCGAGCTGCCCTTGCTGGGCCTGTACCATTTGGTCGACAACGGCATACATAGCTTGTAGTAAATCCATAATGGGATTAATCCCTGTGACGACGAAGGTCACAGCCATGACGGCACTCCACAAGACGACTAAGGCAATGGTTACAGCAATGAGGAGTTTCGTCGAATTCCACTGTTTCTTAAAGCCAAGGCCAATGGCAATGCCCACTAAACACGTCAGCCCTTCAATAAAGGCCACGACTGGCCCTAACGTAAAGACCATGAGGACAATCGCTGCTACTGCCGTGAGCATGGCATAGCGAAAGGAAAATTTCATATACATCAAGAGCAGCGGTAAGGGAATAATAATTAAGCCGAAAAAGCGAAAGAACGGCACATACTCGCTAATCGCTGCAATGACTAAAATAATGGCAGCAAAGCAGCCCGCACTGGTCAGCGATACTGCGCTTCTCTGCTCCATGAGCACACACTCCTTTACAATAATCTATTTCAATATACTCCATAGTATACTAAAACGCCTGATAATACAAGGACAGGGGAGACAAAATGTCTCCCCTGTCACGGTTTCTATGTACTTATACTTCCATAATAATCGGTAAAATCATAGGACGGCGCCGCGTTTTTTCATATAAATAGCGGCTCAATGTATCGCGAACTTGGGACTTAATGACAGCCCATTCGCGAATATTCCCGGCTTCGCACCGTTCGAGGACGGCAGCGACGCGATCGTGAGCTTCGCCAATCAATTCTTCTGAATCGCGGACGTAAACAAAGCCACGAGATACAATGTCCGGGCCAGCGAGGGGATGGCTCGTGCCTTTGGCCAAGGTCATGACGACGATGACGACCCCTTCCATGGCAAGCTGCTGACGGTCGCGGATGACGATGTTGCCAACGTCGCCGACACCTAAGCCGTCGACGAAGACGCGGCCTGCATTGACATGGCCTGTTTTGTGACCAGAACGGCTCGTAAATTCAAAGATTTGGCCGTTATCGCCAATGAGGACATGGTCTTTTTCAACACCCATCATGACGGCTAATTCACCGTGCTGTTTGAGCATGCGGTATTCGCCGTGGACCGGAATGAAGTATTTCGGCCGAATGAGGTCGAGCATAATCTTCAATTCTTCTTGGCTCGCATGGCCAGAGACGTGGATTTTCTTATCCCGTCCGGCAATGACATGGGCACCAAGTTTCATGAGGTTATCAATCGTCCGGCCAACGCCTGTTTCATTCCCCGGAATAGGTGTTGCCGAAATGATAACTGTATCGCCAGGCATAATGCTCACGCTACGGTGGTTGTTCGAGGCCATACGCGACAAGCCAGCCATCGGTTCACCTTGGCTCCCAGTCGTCAAGATGAGGACTTGTTCTGCCGGGTAGCGGTTGAGTTCATCTGGTTCGATTAAGACACCATCTGGAATATCGAGATAGCCTAATTCCATGGCAATCTGGACGTTGTTGACCATACTGCGGCCCAAAACGGTTACTTTCCGTTTAAACTGGATAGCCGTGTTGACAGCCTGCTGAATACGTGAAATATTGGACGCAAAAGTCGCCAAAATGATACGGCCCTTCGCTTCGCGGAAGGCTTTGCGGAAGGCTACGCCTACAGTCGTTTCCGATTCTGTATAGCCCGGCCGTTCGGCATTCGTACTATCAGACATTAATAATAAGACACCGCGGCGGCCGAGTTCGGCAAACTTATGAATGTCCATGAGACGGCCATCGACTGGCGTTAAATCAATTTTAAAGTCCCCTGTATGAACAATCGTACCGACTGGTGTTTTGAAATATAAAGCACTCGCATCAGGAATGGAATGATTCGTATGAATAAATCCAACTTTCATGCAACCAATTTGCACTTCATCCCCATGGTGTACTTCATTTAATTCATAATTTGCAATGTGGTTTTCTTTTAACTTTCCTTCAATAAGACCACAGACTAATTTTGTCGCATATACAGGCACGTTGACTTCGTTTAATAAGTATGCCAAACTGCCAATATGGTCTTCATGGCCGTGCGTAATGACAATGCCTCGTACTTTATCCCGATTTTCGATTAAATAACTCATATCAGGAATGACCAAGTCAATCCCAAACATATCGTCATCTGGGAATGCCAGGCCCGCATCTAATACGATAATATCATCACCGTATTGGATGACTGTCATATTTTTACCAATTTCGCCAAGTCCGCCTAAAGGAATGATCATTAATTTTTCCTTTTTAGCCACGCTCTTTACCTCCTGTACAATATGTATTTATCCGTTCTCTTTGCCTGGAGGGTATGACGTTTTACGGCATACGTCTCTTCAGACCAAATCTGGTTCGGTATTGTATACAGCCTTACTCACTGCCAGCCGTCCGATTCTGTATACGCCTACACAGATATAACGAACATGAGTGGATTTATCCTTCCCTCATATTTTCCGTTATTTCTCGCCCTATGTCAATAATGTTGCTACATTTTTCTGCTATTTCTGCAGAAATTTAACGTAAAATTTACGAATCCTTTCCCTCTCTATGTGTATAAGGCATACTAAAAAACACAGAGCCGTCTAGTATATATACGTCGCAGCTCTGTGTCTCGTAAGAATGTACAAGTTATTCGATGCCTGCGGCCTTGTAGAGGCCGTAGAAATGATGGATTGGGCCGTGGCCTTTGCCAATCTCTTCTGCATGAGCAATACCGTCAAAAACGTATTGCTTTGCTTCGCCAACGGCTTCAGCGAGGGTCATGCCCTTCCCTAAGTCGGCGGCAATAGCACTCGACAAGGAGCAGCCTGTGCCGTGGGTACTCGTGCTTTCGACTCGTTTGCCTGGGAAGTAATGGAAGCGCGTACCGTCATAGAGAATATCCGTCGCATCTTCTATGCGGTGTCCCCCTTTGACGAGGACTGCTTTCGGCCCCATAGCAGCAATCTGTTTTGCTGCGTCTTCCATATCAGCTAAGGTCTTGATTTCTTTGCCCGTCAGGACTTCAGCTTCCGGAATATTCGGCGTGACAATCGTCGCCAGCGGTAAGAGCACGTCTTGCAAGGTCTGCTCTGCTTCCGGTGCGAGCAGGCGATGGCCGCTCGTCGCTACCATGACCGGGTCAATGACGACAATAGACGGCTTATATTGGTGTAACACATCGGCAATGACGTGAATCGTGTCGATAGCACTAACCATACCGATTTTCACAGCATCAACCGTAATATCGTCAAAGACACATTGTAACTGCGAACGAATCAGTGCAGGCGGTACGTCCATATAGTCTTTGACACCTTGCGTGTTCTGTGCAACCACAGCCGTAATGACGTTCATAGCATAGCAGCCATGGGCACAAAAAGTTTTGCAATCTGCCATGGCACCGGCACCGCCAGATGGGTCTGTGCCGGCAATGGATAAAATATGTTTCATCATCGTCGTTTCCTCCTCTTAGCGGAATAAGGCCGCACCCTTCGGCTGTACATAGAGCAATAATTTAGCTGACCCTAATTTTCCGCCATAGGGGTCTACATCGAATAAGGCCATACTGCCCGTTTTAAAATCGATTTCTGTGCCTGTCCATTTTTTAGCCCATTCATTTAACGATGGCGCATGGCCGACGATGCAAATGACATCGCTCGTATCTTTGCAAATAATATCGTTGTAGACACCTTGTAAATCACCGGCTGCAATGGCTTCATGTGTGTGAAAGGCTACCGGCGATAATTGCTGTTCTAAAATCCCGGCAGTCTGGCAAGCGCGCACATACGGGCTCGACCAGAGAGAGACGACACCATCCGGCCACCAATGCATGGCCGCTTTGGCCATAGTCCGTACTTGGTCTTTTCCCTTTTCTATGAGTTCTCTGTTCTTATCAGCCTTGCCTATGCCATACGGCTCTGCTTTGCCGTGGCGCACTAAGCATACGTACATCGTAACTCCTCCTTTATTCTGCTACGTGCTCAAGCCCTACCGAAAGTAAGGTAAACACGTGATTATCGGCGAGAGAATAAAACACGATTTTCCCATCGCGGCGAAACTGCACTAAATGGGCATCCCGTAAAATCCGCAACTGATGAGATACAGCAGACTGACCCATTTGGATTTGGTCGGCAATATCGCGGACACACCGCTCACCGTGCATGAGACTATGCAAAATCCTCAGTCTCGTCGGGTCGCCTAAGACTTTAAAAATATCAGCCAAAGGCTGAATATATTCGCGTGGCAGCACAGGCTGGCATAGTTGTTCGTGCAAACCGCTCATTTCCAGCCGTTGCTGCTCTGTTTCTGATGACACTATGCATCACCCGCCCCATATCGTGGTATAATAAAGTATCCAATCATTAAAGGAGTGAACAGACATGAATGAAACTATTCAAACCTTAACAACGCGCCGCAGTATTCGGAAATACAAAGCAGAACAAATTTCTGACGGCGATTTACAGCAAATCCTCGCCGCCGGCATGAATGCTCCTAGCGGCATGAGCCTCCAGCCCGTGACAATGGTCGTCGTCCAGGACAAAGACACGATTAAACAGCTCTCGGCTATGAATGCCAAAATCATGGGCACGACGAGCGATCCCATGTACGGCGCACCGACGATTATCGTCGTCCTTACAGACCCGGAAAAATCTCGTAATGCCTGGTCTGATGCATGCCTCGTCATGGGCAACTTAATGAATGCTGCTGCGTCCCTTTCCATTGGCTCGTGCTGGATTAACCGAGCAAAAGAAGAATTTGAATCGCCTGAAGGCAAAGCACTCCTCCAGAAATGGGGCCTTCCAACATACCTCGTCGGCGTAGGCCACTGCATTCTCGGCTATGCTGCAGAACCACCGGCTGCACCGAAGCCACGGAAACCGGACTTCGTTAAATTCGTTCGCTAAGTAATAAGCTCCCAAGGTACTGTCTCTATGGCAGTACCTTTTTTAAATGCTGTCGTAAATATCGCGGGCTAAGTAGGATAAATCAGAAATGGTCTGGGCTTCGTTCGTAATACCGTCAACCATGATGCAGCAAATATAGGGTGCCCCATCTTTTTCAATAATACCGCAGTCGTGATAGAGCCCGTCTAACTGGCCGGTCTTGTGGACGACACGAACGTAATTCGGTAATTGTGCCGGTAAAATGCAGTTATCTTCTTGGCACCCTAAAATCTGCAGCATTTGCGTATCTAATTTCGGGCCAAGCCATTTCTTTTGCGATAAGGCATAGAACATTTGGGCCATATCGTTTTGGGATGTCCAGTTTTCGCGATTCTTTTCGACAGCATCAAAATCCATCATTTTCCGCTGGAGCGCTGTAAAATGCAGGCCAATCCGTTTAATTTCTGCGTTCACCGCATCCATTCCGACTAAATCGATGAGCATATTCGTACACGTATTGTCACTTTCCACAATCATATGGAAGACCGCTTCTTGCCACGTAATTTCCGTGCCTTCTTTCGCCGCAAAAGAACCGCCTTCGACAGCATCGTGAACTTTCACGCGATTGGTCAAGTCGATTTCGCCTTCATCCTGTAATTTAAAAGCCGTCGCCATAATAGGAATCTTAATTAAACTTGCCGCTGGCAGGGTCCGATTATCGTATAAAATCGGGAACGGTGTCGAGAGTTCCTGAATCCCTAAGGAAACGCGCACGCCGTCGTGAACACGCGCTTTAATTCGTTCTTTTAACCACGAAAGGTCCATATAATTTTTAACCATGATGTTTGGCCTCCTGTGCCATCGTTTTTTGACAGTCCGGACAATAGCCGTATAATTCCAGGTTATGTCCGACAATATGAAAGGCTGTAGACTGAGCTACGTCTTTTTCAAAATCACTTAATGGGCAATGCCCTAATTCTACCACCTTATGGCACCGCAAACAAATGAGACGGTGTGTATGCCCTAAGGAATGCAGGGAAAACCCGTACTTGCGCACATCCGGCAAATAGGCTTTCTCTGTAACTTTCTTTTCTGTAAACATCTCTAAAATCCGGTAAACCGTCGAGACATTAATGCTTTGGCCTTGCTCTAAGAGCATTTGGTAAATATCTTCAGCCGTCAGCAGGCCTTGATGATGAATCAAAATCTGCAGGACTAAACTGCGCGGCCGCGTATTCTTCAGGCCATAGCGATGTAAATACTCTTTGTGTTCGTCCGTCATGACGACACCTCCCCACGCCGGGCCATGCCGATTTCTTTATACAAAATGACAGCAATGAGCATGATGACTGAGACAATGGCAATGACACCGCCTGGAGCCGCATCAAGATAATAGGACGTCACGAGTCCAATGAGGACATCGATGAAGCTAAAGACGACCGATGCAATCATGGTCCGCCGGAACCCTTGATGCAACTGCAGTGCTGTCGCTACAGGCAAGGCAATAAGGGAACTAATGACGAGAATCCCAACGATGCGAATCGCTACAGAAATAGTAGCCGCTACGAGAATAGCAAAGACGTAATTAATAATGCGGCTCTTCACACCGGCAATGCGCGCACCGTCTTCATCAAAGGTCAGCATGACGAGCTGGGGATATAAGAAAAAGACGACAATAATAGAAATAATACTGAGGACGGCCACAGAAATAACGTCCTCTAAAGAAACCGTCAAAATACTCCCAAAGAGGAAAGACTCTACATTGGCCCGGACCAGGCCGGAACTAATAATCGTAATGGCAATACCAACGGATAAGGATAATATAATGGCCAAAATAAGTTCCGCATAACGCCTGAATTTTCGTCGTAATATTTCAATCAACACGGCAAAGACCGACGTCACCGCAAAGGCACTCAAAATCGGATTGACCTGCACGAGGAGCCCTACAGCCACACCAGCAAGAGACGCATGGGCTAAGGTATCGCCAATCATGGAATACCGTCTGAGGACGAGGAAAATCCCAATCAACGGGCATACAAGAGAAATCAAAATCGCGACGATAAAGGCATGCTGCATGAAGGTATAACTAAACATTTCCAGCATTATCATCACCTCCTACATTGTCATCGACATACTCTTGAATGTAATCATGAGGCGAGCAAAAATGGCCTGTCCCATGGATGACGTGGAACATCTTGTCCACGCTGTGGACAGCGAATTTTAAGTTATGTTCCACCGTAATGACCGTAATCTTTTCTTCTCGATTGAGCCGTTTAATAAAAGGATATAACTCTTCTTGGCTCTTTACATCGATGCCAGTCGACGGTTCATCAAAGACGAGTACATCCGGTTTGCCAAGGAGTGCTCTAGCTATGAGTACCTTCTGGCATTGGCCGCCAGACAAATTGCCAATCAAATGGTGCCGCAAATCGAAAATCCCCATATGATTTAAACAGCGCGTAATCTCTTCTTTATCATGAATATGCATGACCTTGCGGTAACAATCAAGCACTTCATAAACCGTAATGGGAAACTGGCTGTTGAGCGTTTCAAACCGCTGCGGCACATAGCCTAAATGCTTGAACGTATTGCGAATCGTCCCTTTTGACGGCGTTAAGAGACCGAGCATGAGCTTAAGCAGCGTACTCTTGCCGCTCCCGTTTTCACCGACAATAGAAATATATTCCCCATCTTCTACTTTCATATTGACATCGCGAAGCAAGTACGGCCCGCGGTCATAGGCAAAATAGACGTGGTCTATAGCAATCATCAAATCCCTCCTTATCTGTTCATGTACTCACTTATTATATAGTGGCCTAAGAGGAAATGCAAGGCGTTTGCATTTAGTTGACGAGATTCGTTTTCAGTGCTATTATATATAGCGTAATGCAAATGCAATCTATTTGCATTTAAAAATTAAGGAGGCTTGATACGCATGAAAAAATGGGTTTTCGCAGTCTTGGCCGTCGTCACTACGGCCCTCTTACTCACAGGCTGCGGCACGAATACGAATGAATCTGCCAAGGCAGACGGCAAACTGAAAGTAGCCGTCACCTTTAATGCAATGAAAGAATTTACAGCAGCAGTCGGTAAAGACAAAGTAGACATTATTCAAATTATTCCGGACGGCACAGAACCGCACGAATTCCAACCGACTACGAAAAATATGAAAGACTTAGCTAAAGCAAAAGTCTTTGTCTATCAAGGCCTGGGCATGGAACCATGGGCCGAAGAAGTCCTCAAATCAGCGAATAATAAAGACTTAACAGCCATTGAAGCGGCCCAAGGGGTCGATGTCATCCACGTCCAAGATGAAGACCAGCACGGCGATGAACACGCCCACGGCTCCGATGACCCTCATGCCTTTTTAAGCCTTACAGCAACACAAATCGAAGTGCAAAATATTGCGGACGGCCTGGCTAAAGCCGACCCGGCAAATGCCGATTTCTACCAGAAAAATGCAGCCGACTATAAAGCACAGCTTCAGGCACTCCAAAACGAATATGCACCGAAATTTGCAGCCCTCTCTAATAAGGACTTCGTCACAGGCCACGCAGCCTTTGCCTATCTCTGCCGGGACTTCGGACTCCACCAAAATAGTGTTGAAGACGTCTTTGCTGACGGCGAACCGAGCACGCAAAAGTTAGCAGACCTGGTCAATTATAGTAAAGCTCATCACGTTAAAACCATTTTTGTCGAAGATATAGTCAGCCCGAAAACGTCTGAAACCTTAGCCAAAGAAGTCGGTGCCACAACCAAGCAAATCCATACGATGGAAAGCGGCGAAGGCACAGCTACCTATCTCGATAGAATGAAAGAAAACTTAGATGAAATTTATGCAAGTCTTGCTCAGTAATTGGGACAACAAAAAACCTCACGGAGTTTTGATGCGTACCCCCTTTACTGGACAACCCAGTGAAAGGGGTATTTTCATGAAATATAGCTATGAATACAAAAGACAGTACGTAACATTGTACCGTAAAGGCAGTTGGCTTCTTACGCCAAAGGGAGTACATCCCCAACATTTTCGAGACATGATTCGCCGATGGGCAAAGAGAGAAGAAGCGCAAGGTCCGGAAGCCCTGCGCCATAAGGCGCAAAACAAAGTATGGACGGCAGCAGAAAAACTAGCGTTAGTTGCGAAAA
>UQHB01000006.1 GCA_900540735.1 uncultured Megasphaera sp.
TCGGCTTGTGGTATGGGGCTCGTCGGGTTGTTTAAATACTTTACAGACAGTACGAAAAACAGCCCGGCAGGGCAATATCCAAATCCATTTCATAAACCCGATAGGCCGCCCGTAATGCCTTGTGACAATGTACAAGATAAAGGAGGAAAGACCGTATGAAATATGGGATTGACGTAAGCTATTGCCAGGCCGGGTTTGACTATAATCAAGCCGTGGCAGAAGGCAAAGAATTTTGTATTGTACGGATTGGCCGCTCAAAAATGTATGGCGGTCAAGAACTAGATGACTACTTTGTGCAGAATATCAACGCCGCCAAAGCTGCTGGCATGGAACTAGGCATCTACTTTTATAGCCTTGCTACGACAGAGGACGAGGCCGCAAATGAAGCTCTTTGGCTGTTAGATGTCATGCGTACGTATTTGAGCGGCGTAGGACTCAAAGCAGGTATCTGGCTTGACGTGGAAGAAGAAAGTCAAAAAGCCTTAGGGCGTGATAAGTTAGCCAGCGTCATTATGTCGTGGGTCAATACAATGAACGCAGCGGGGCATTATGTTGGCGTGTATTCTTCGTATGACATTTTTACCAACTACATCAATACAGACTATATTCCGTCATACGTGCCGTTTTGGGTAGGTAATTACGGTAACACAAATTACTATAAAATTGAGCATCCCGAACGGCGTATATTGCTTTGGCAGTATTCGGACAAAGGCAATATAGGCGGTATGGACGTTGACCTCAATGTTATGTACGAAGACGGAGAATAAGACGATGAACGATACAGATTGCATGCTTAATTTTAGTGATGCCCTAGACCTTATGAAAAAAGGCGTGAAGATGCTCCGCAATGGCTGGGAAAAGGAAAACATGTTTTGCTATTACGTCCCAGAAGGCCGTTACGATGATTTAGGCTGGAAATATGGTCCGATGCTAGCTTTACATACAAAGTTTGGCTTTACGATTCCATGGCGGCCGGAACAAGACGACGTACTTGCCAAAGATTGGTGCATTTATGCCGATGAAGAGGACATGAAAAACAATAATGATTTTTCCGAAACGTAGGAGGTAGATAACATGGCAGAAGAAAATAAAACGCAGGTGGTAAGTGCAAAAAATGAACAGACCACAGATAACGCCGTAAAAATAGTAACGATAGAAAGTTTAGAAGTATGGAAAAACGAAGTTAAACAACACGTTAATGAACAGGCCGCAGAACTAAAGGTAGACATTGAAAAACAGCTTGCAGACATCAAGGCATCGCATGACAACGTAACGGATACGACTAAAAACAAGTACGGGGCGTATTTCTTCCGTGCGGTCGAAGTGGTTACATTGGTTTGCGTCGTATATAGCGTGTTTAACCATCTCTTTTGAGTTGTAAAATAATCCTTTACTACTAGGAGGTAAATCAGTGGATGAAAACAAATATCCAAAGTACCATAAAACGTATGTTATTGGCTGTTTTGTGTTTGTTGTTATTGCCTTTTGCATCGGTTTCTTTAGCGGCTACGAAAAGCGAGACCGTCAAGCCGCCGCAGACAATCGTAATATCTTACGAACAGTACAACAGCTTGAGGACACAGTTCAACGCCTTGGAACTCAACTTAACGCAACTGAAAGCCAACTCCTCGAAGGACAAAGAGCGAATAGCGATGCTAGAAAAACAGCTGAAGGACTCGCAGTCAGCATTGGACAAAGCCGCGTACTCCTTGACGATAGCGAAGAGCGACTGGCAGTCATTAAACAGCAATTTGCAAATATTGACCGAGCAAATAACCTTGCTGGAGCAGACGAATAAACGCCTCGAAAGACAGCGAAATACGTGGGCGGTCGTCGCTGGTAGCGCATTATTGTATAGTGTGCTAAAATAAATATAGGTTATTTACAAAGAGCTTTCCATTACTGGCCTTGTACGGCAGGCTCTTTTTTATTGCTTTAATTATTGATATAAGTTATAATACAAGTGACGTACCGAAAGGTAACGAGGATTGAAATAGTTTGTGATTATTTAAAGAATGTGAACGTAAAAGGCTATACCATTGTTGGTATGGCCTTTCTTTTTTATATTATTTTAGTGTAAAATTGCTAGAATAAGCCATTTATATATTGACATTGGCGTAAAAATAATATATAATATAATTAAAGATAAGAAATAAACAACTTACAAAAAAGGAGAGAATCAAAATGTTACAAAATGAAGAAATCAAAAAATTACAAGAAAATGGATTTAAACGCTGGACAAAAGGCCAGTATGACCGACTTTACATTGATGCTTTAACTGTTGCGAATCAAGATGAAGACTTTATGGCTATGGTCAATCGTTCCGGAAGATTTCAAGCTCAGGTCAAAGCTACAAAAAGTTATGTTGATGTAGCAACAGGGAAACCGGTAATTCAGTATAAATTTACTGGTACATCTGACCAGGAAGAATTTAAAAATATTTTTGAAAAGATGGTTTATGGTATTTTAAAATGAGGATTTTTTTATGAACATAATCGAGGAAATAAAACACCGATTTGAAAAAGGAGAATCCTTAAAACGGATTTCTCAAGACACAGGAATTTCCTTCGGGAAAATTCGAAAAATACTGATTTCAGAAGGGGTTTTACGGTATCCTTTGACGAATAAAATCCTTGCGTTAAAAGCGCAAGGATTATCTATGCAAGAAATTTCTGATAGATTGAACTGCTCAAAACAAAAGGTAAATAACTATCTTCCATATGGGAGAGTTATTTACAAATATAATCAAAGTAATAATGCTTTGACTATAAAAAGATGGAGACAAAATAAGAATAAAGAGGAGTGATATAGTGAATGGTGTATCATTGAATAAAAGTCGGGATAAATGGCTTGCTCAGCTACAATATGACAAGGAAAAGAAAATTCTCGGCATATTTGATACTGAGGAAGAAGCCATACAGGCACGGCTTAATGCTTTGAAGGAATTGGTTGCTAATCATCCTGAATGGACAGCAGTTCGAAAGGCTCGCATGTTAAAAGGCATGTCGCTCAAGGAAATGGCTGAGCTGCTTAGTATCAGCTATCAGGTTGCGTTGCGCCTTGATTCTGAGGAGTTGAAAAAATGGAATTGGCAAATGCCAACCATTTTAAGGTTTATAAACCAAGGTGTCCCAACGTTTAAGGATACCGAAACATTTACATATTTTAGAAATCAATTAGGTCTTTCGCAACAACAACTTTGTGAGAGAGTTGGTATATCCCGGCGTTCGTATCAAAATTGGGAGAGCGGTAGCGCAGAATGCCCTGCGCTAACCAAAAATGTAATACTTGCAATAATGAAAGAAATGACTAATAGCATCACTTAATGTGATGCTATTTTTTATATTATTTTAGTGTAAAATTGCTAAAATAAGCCATTTATATATTGACATTGGCGTAAAAATAATATATAATATAATTAAAGATAAGAAATAAACAACTTACAAAAAAGGAGAGAATCAAAATGAAAAGAACAGAATTAATTGAACTCAGAAATAAATTAAATAACGCTTTAGGCGTTATCCGCCCGCTTGAAGGAGAAATCCTCAATGCAACAGATATGGACGACAGAATGGCAAACAAAGCCAATATGGCTTTTGATAAGATTTTATCTGCAATGGAAAAAGTGGATGATTTACTTGACCGTATGAATGATTTTAAAGCTGATTTTCTCGAAGTAATGGCAGAATGTAGCTACCAGGAAGATGCCTATACAGGTGATACCGAAGAAGACTATAAGCTCGTTCAGTACGTTCTTGAACTCCACGAAAACAACGGAGAAGGAACGATTTATGCAAAAGAGGATAACCCTAACTTTAATGATGAAGTTAAATCGTTGAAACGATTCCTACGCAGGTGGAAGACCTTCTGTGGTGTAGTAGATGAATAAATAAAAAGGCCGTTACGAGTGGAGTAAACACTCATAACGGCAACAGATAGGACTTGCGATTGGAGTCGGGTCCTATCTGTATTCTATCAAAATAGGAGGCAGATTACAATGATGACAGTTATGGAAAGAGCCGCGTACTTTGGCACAGGTGAACAGTACCTGCAAGACATTGAAGTCCTACAGATGCTATTAGGAAATAAACGCGCGGCAGTAAAACTATTAAAAGAAATGCCGCGTGAAAAGCTGTATGACCTTAGCGAAACAGATATGTACCGCCTTATCCCCATCGTGGGAGAAAAACAGGCGGCGAGAGTAATTGCAGCTGTCGAACTTGGAAAACGTATTGCAAAGTCAGGCGCAAAGCGAAATGCTGATACATTTGAAAACCAAGAGGACATAGCGAATTATGTCATGGAAGATATGAGATACTTGACGCAAGAGCATTTCAATGCCATGTATCTAACCGTAAAGAATCAGCTCATTACGGTCAAAAATATCAACGTGGGGTCGTTAGATGCGAGCCCTGTTAGCGGACGGGAGGTATTTAAGTTTGCTATCGAGTATAATGCAGGGGCTGTCGTCTTGTTACATAATCATCCGTCTGGCGACCCCAAACCGAGCAAGACGGATATCCAAATAACTCACCAGCTATTGAAGGCGAGCAAGGTGCTGCATATTGCCATCCATGATCATATCATTATCGGAGATGGCATTTATTACAGCTTGAAACAACACGGCTATATGTAATGAGTTGTTTTCAAAAGGAAACAACTTGAAAAATAAATAAATGTTTGGTATGATGTTTATGTAAGGGGCTCGTCTCCTTATCGCAAATATCCAAGCCAGCGAAGGAGCCTTGCCAGTGATGGCAGGGCTCCTTTTTTTTGACCACACTTTGACCACAAAAAAATGTAAAAACTAAAATTTATAGTATAATATGTATAATTTAGATACTCAAAACAACGATAAAATAAGATAAAACAATGTAGGTAAAAATAGCTTTCTTATGGTACAATAGGGACAATGAAACTATAGTGAGGTGCCGAAGAAACTGATGAAAACGATTATAGGGAATGTCATGCCTGAAGAAACGCGCATGGCAATTATAGAAGACGGTCGTCTCCGTGACTTTTCGGTCGAGCGGAATGATGAGACCCACATTGTCAATCATATTTACAAAGGAACTATCCAGAATATTTTACCGGCACTACAAGCGGCATTTGTCAATATTGGGCGTAAGAAGAATGCCTTTTTGTATTTTGGGGACATTTTCCCACGGGCGGCGACGAAAGAGGAAATTCAGCAAATGCATATTTCCGTGGGCCAGAGCATTCTCGTCCAAGTCATTAAAGAAGAGCAAGGGACGAAGGGCTGTAAGGTTACGGCGAACGTCAGTCTGGCCGGACGTTATGCAGTCCTCACACCGACGGTGGATTATATTGGTGTGTCGAAAAAAATCCGCGATGAAGAAGAACGGAACCGCCTGCGCGATATTGTTCGTGACATCAAGCCCGACGGCATGGGCCTCATTATCCGTACTGTGGCCAAAGGCGTGTCTGAAGAAGAACTGACGCAAGATTTGCAATATCTCTTGCGGACGTGGGACAGTATTCAGCAGCGGTACAAGATTGCTAAGAAAAATAAGCTCCTCTATCGTGAAGCGGACCTAGTTATGCGTATGGTGCGCGACCACTTCAACAGCGACGTGAAGAAAGTCGTCGTCGATGACAAAGACGCATATGAACGGATTTACCAGGTATTCCCAGGGAAAGACGTGCAAGAACGGGTCGAACTCTACCAAGGGGACCAGCCTATTTTTGAACGGTATCAATTAGAAGAAGACGTGCGCCATCTGTTAGACCGCGTCGTGCCCTTGCCGTCAGGAGGCAATCTCGTCTTTGACCATGCCGAAGCATTGACCGTCATTGATGTCAATAGCAGTAAATACACGGGTAATGGGACGCTGCAAGAAACGATTTTCCACGTCAATAAAGAAGCAGCTCGCGAAATTGCACGGCAACTGCGGCTCCGCGATATTGGCGGTATCATTATTATTGACTTCATCGACATGGCTTCTGCTGAAAAACGGGATGAAATCTTGCAAATCTTGACGCGCGAAACGGCCTCAGATACGACAAAGACCCGCGTTCTCGGCATGACGGCCTTAAACCTCGTCGAAATTACGCGGAAAAAATCGCGTCAAGGCCTGTATCAAGCCGAGTTTAGTCCGTGTAATGTCTGTGGTGGGTCGGGATATCTCTATTCGCCAGAGTCTGTGGCCATCCAGATTATGCGCCGTCTCCGCCATATGGTGCACGTGCGCCATCTCAAAGGGGACGTCCTCATCAGTGCCCATCCTGATGTCCTCGCTATTTTAGAAGATAAAAAGCGTAAGCAAGCTTTAGAACTGGAATTAAAGAAAACGCTCCACTTTGAAGATACGCATCATCCCAATCGGGAGGTCTTTTCGATTTTGTCCTATAACGAATAGGAGGCTTTTATGGGGAAATGGCTCATCGTGCTTGGTCTGCTCATGATGCAAGTATTGGGGATTAGTGCTAAATGCTGGGCATCAACTCAGACAGACTATGAAACGGCAAAACTAGAATATACGGCCGCCTGGCTGTCCTTAGCCGCGTATGATGACCGTCTTAGTCAGACTGCGCAAAAGGCCTTGCGAAGTTACGGCTGGACTGTAGAGCCTGTTGTCGCTGTAAGTGAAGATGCAAAGGCCCATTACGTGCGCGCTGCGCAGGGCGATATGACGCTATTAGCTGTGGCTGGAACGGCTAATTGGGGCGATGTTAAAGCCGATTTAAATATCCATACGGTTCCGTTTCATCAAGATACGCCAGATGATGGCATCAAAACGCATATGGGTTTTACAGCTTATACGGATGCAGTATTACAAGATGAAAAGACATTGGGTAGCACACATAACCTCGTCCTTACGGGCCATAGCTTGGGTGGGGCTGTAGCTACACTCATAGCGGCACGCTTAGCAGATACGAATGCCAATCCTGTCTCGGTTGTTACGTTTGGAGCACCTTCTGTAGGGAATGCTACCTTTGTGCAGACTTATGAACCGAAATTGCAACTCTATCCTATTGCAATAGGTGGCGACCCAGTTCCAACCGTTTTACAATCCCTTTCTGCAGCATACGAGCCATTTACAAAAAAGATGATATGGCAGCAAAATCCGAATTTCCAACGCTTTCATCACGATATGGTTGTTTATGTCGATAGTGCACTGCGGCAATATTATGATGCTAAAGCCTCTTATGTGGCATCCTTAGGTCACGATGTGCCGTTAACCATCACACCTAGCAAAGAAGCATCAATCTATATTTTGCCAATGGACGTAACGTTACCAGAAGAGATTGCTGACGATGCACCCTATATGAAGGACAGTGCCGATGACATTTTGCGCTATCGCTTTCATGGTATAGTGTGGGCAGACCATGCCCAGTCCCTTGCTAGGGCATTAGTCGTAGCAAGGCGTGCTGGGAAACAGTACGTATACGTGCGTCGTGTAACGGGTGCAAAAGTAAAAACAGAACCTTATGAATTTACCCTGTCTCTTACACAGACACTATATGATTCACAGACAGGGGCCGTCGTAAAAGCTAGTAAAAGCGTGACCAATACGAGCAGCATGACACCTATTGAAACCGTTCTTTATATGCTCACCAATACTGATATATGGTAAGGAGATTACGATGACATTTTTGCTCTTAGCCGTCATTTTTCTGCTCGGTGCGAACTGGGACGAATACGCCCGGAGTCAGCATAACCAAGAAGACAGCCCCCATATGGTCGAACTCATGAATACCCTTAGCCGAAATTTGCGCGTGCCGACTGATGAAATCGCTGTCAATGGCACGCAAATGAAGAACGGCCTTATGGTCAAAATCAATAACGAAATCTTTCGTGTCGAATTTAATCCTGATTTTTCAGCCTATAGTTTACGGCGCATATACCTCATTCATGACGACATTCGCGTCGTCGATACGAAATCGTAAAGGAGGATAGACGATGCTCATTGGATACTCCCTCATTTTTGCTAAATTAGGATTAACCGGTCATACTGATTGAAAAGGGCCAAGTGCGGACCGAAGAATGTATGCGTTAGTCAAATTCGGTAAAAAGAATATTCGCTTGCCTTTGATTCTCAATGGCCAAATAGACGAGGATGTTCTCGAAAGCCTGGATAAAGATAAATCGTGGCTCTTAGGGGAAATTAGCGCGCAAGGATATACGCTGGGCGATGTGTATATTGCCGAGTATAGCGAGGATAAAGTATGGGTCTATCCGTATGTGACGAAGAAGTAGCAAGGTGGACTTAATATGTGACTGCGTGTATAGTAAAAATATAGATACTATATGAGGTAAAAACAATGAAGAAAAATCATTTTATAACTCGAATCCAAATTGAACACGTACGCCATTTACATGATATAGAAATCCCTCTTGATGAAAATCAGCCGAAGAATGTAATGATTACAGGGAAAAATGGCAGTGGCAAAACTAGTTTTATAGAAGCACTAAAACAATATGTAGAACGATATTCTGAATTAGATTTAGAAGAATATATCGTAGTATCGGATACGATGAAAATAGGCTCTACTAAGCCCGTCCAAGATGCAGGTTTGAAAGTGTATATAAAAAACGAAGAAGAATTGAAACAGGCTGTATCCAATGGAGAATTTATTTTTGCTTATTATGCAGATGAACGTGAATATGTTGTATCTAACGAAGCACATATTACTAAAATGCAATTTCAAGACCACTATGCAATCAAAGACCGGCCGGGAAAAGATTTTGTAAAATATTTATTGGATATGAAATCTACAGCCGCTATGGCAGAAGTATCCGGGAAAATAGAACGGGCTAATGAAATAAAAGCTTGGTTTAAAAACTTTGATAATATATTGCAGAAGATTTTTGATAATAAAAATGTTTACTTATCCTTTGATATTGAATCATATGAATTTTCTATTATAGAACCAGGAAAGGAACCGTTTTCCTTTGATACTCTATCAAGAGGGTATGCTGCTATACTAGATATTGTAACTAATTTGATGATGCGCATGGAAACACATGTAGGAAAACAATACAATATACCAGGTATCGTTCTTATTGATGAAATAGAGACACATCTTCACATTGCTTTGCAGAAGCAAATTATGCCAATACTTACAACTTTATTTCCTAATATTCAGTTTGTAGTTACAACACATTCTCCTTTTGTCTTAAATTCCATTTCTAATGCTGTTATTTATGATTTAGAAAACCATATTTTAGTACGTGATAAAGTCGGATTATCTAATGTTCCCTATGAAGGGATTATTGAAGGGTATTTTCATGCGTCCACGTTGTCAGATACATTACAACAAATAAATACGATGAAGATAATGTTCTTATAATTCCATTGGATAAGGATATAAAGTCGATCCAAACTGCAAAATTAGTTTATGATGTGTTTAATTTAAAAAATAGTGGGATTCGTATTTATACTTCACAATATCGATTAAATGAATTAAAAAAGGAAATGAATACATTCTTCAAATCTCTTATTAAATACAATAAACAAAAAAGTGAGTATCACCGACGAAAGGTATGTGCCTTATTAAAGCGTAGTTCTGCTTTTGCAGCATTTAAGAGAGCGTATATTCGCAATAATCCTAAGTATCCAGAATTTCAAAATGAAGTAGACTAAATATAGTAAAAGAGGCTTCTGAATTTTTTCAGAAGTCTTTTTGTTGTCTACTCCAAGATATGCTATAATATAACTATACTTTGAGCTTACTATCGGAAAGTAGGGTATGGCGTGAAATCACTAGCTATATTAATTCTGACAAAAAACGAAGAAGATAATATTGTGGAAGTCATTAGCAATGCCAAGCAATGCACAGATGACGTTATCATTATAGATTCAGGGAGTACGGATAAGACCATTACCTTGGCAAAAAAATATTTAGCAAAAGTCTGCTACCGAGAATGGGATGGGGACTTTTCGGCACAACGAAATTTTGCCTTAGCACAAACAGATGCAGACTGGGTACTCTATCTTGATGCGGATGAACGGCTTATGCCGGACACTGTAGAAGAAATTAGACGAATTTTACAGTCTGACGATATGAAATATCAATATGAATGCAAGCGCAAGTCCGTCGCATTCGGTGTCACCTTTAATCATGGTGTATTGAAACCAGATTTTGTTACTCGTATGTTTCCTCGTGAATCTGTAAAATGGGTACATAAGGTTCACGAACACCCAGAATGCAATTTGCCCAAAAAGACATTACCAGGATATATGGAACATTATACGTATGCAGATTGGCAGGAATGGGAAGATAAACTCTGCTTATATACGACTCTCTGGGCAAATGATGCATTTAAACGGGGTAAACGAGTATCATTGGCTAGTATATTTGGTCATAGCTTAGGCGGATTTTTTAAGATGTTTGTCTTACGAGCTGGTTTTCTGGATGGCATGATTGGCTCGTATTTATGCTGTACCCATTTTTTCTATACTATGATGAAATATTTAAAACTCCATGAATTACAACGAAAGAGTGAAGTGAAATGAGAGTTGCTATATTAGAATCTATCGTCATGCCTGCTGGCCATGAAGTAGAGTTTGATTGGATATTAGTAAATGAATTAAAACGCCAGCATCATGAGCCGGTTTTCTTTGTGCCTGAAAATTTTCCGTTTAAATTGGACTATCAATGTGCTGTAGACTACTTATCAGGTGGTGAAGTCGTAACGTATGCAGGGGCTGGAAAACTGAAGAAGTTATGGCTTTCCATTATTCGCGAAAAACGACGCATTGCCTGGTTTAATTCAGCGTATGAAAAAGCGTGTGCTCAACAATGTGATGCGATTATTATACCAACTGGAACTTGGCGATATATTCGTACTATATTGAAAAGCAAATTAAAAGATTCTCCTGTTCCTGTATATCTCATCTTCCATGGTATTAATCCGCATGAACAACCGAAATTTGAAAAACAAGCACGACTTGTGGAACCATATAAAAATATTCATTTAAAAGTTATTACTCTTCGCAATGATTTTAAACATAGTGGTCTTACCAATGTGGATTTAATTGAACCACCTGTCTTTAAACCACATGATTTACCTGTAAATGAAAAGGTTTCTATAACGACACCTCTCAAAATTGGATTCTTTGGGCAGTTTCGTAAAGAAAAAAATTTACCATTCTTTTTAGATGCCTTTGTGAAGGCTAAGTTTAATGTACTTGTAGAACTTATCGTTCAAGGGGCAACTGCTAAGCCATCAGATGGTGAATTGTTTGAGCAAATTGCTAAGAAATATAGCCAGTATAAAAATATTGCATTCTGGCATAAAAATTTGATTGGAGAAGACTGGGAGAAAGCACTGCTTGATATGGATGTCATCATGATTCCCTATGCTGCTGGGCGGTATCGTTACCATTGGAGTGCTATGCTCTTTACTGCCATAGGTTTTTATAAACCGGTATTATGTTCTCCAGAAATGAATCCAGAAGTATTACAAAATTTTTTCATTGGTGAAGCAGTGAAGATAGATACTATAGAAGTCTTTTCAAAACAATTAGAGAAATTTGTGAATACTTTCAAGGATAAGTCAGTGGAATATCAAAATGGTTTAATTGATGCTAATAAAAAATATGGTCAAGATATGCTGATTAAAAATATTCTTAGCCTAAACTAAATTTTTTGGGTCTTTTATAGGGAGATTTTATATTTATGAGACCGTTAGTAACTATCATTATTCCTGTATATAATGCAAAAAAATATTTAAATAAATGTCTGCAATCAATTTTGCGACAAAGCTATAAAAATTTAGAAATCATATTAGTTGATGATGGTTCTAGTGATGGTAGTAGCCAAATTTGCGATATGTATTCTGAGCAAGATAAAAGGTGTATTACGCATCATCAAAAAAATATGGGAGTTAGCGCAACTCGAAATTGGGCATTGGATAATATGCATGGTGAGTACATCCTATTTGTTGACTCGGATGATTTTATTGATGATAACCTTATTGCTTTTTGTGTAGATGTGGCTGAAAAAGAAAATGCTGACATTGTTACATTTAAATATGAAGAATGGGAACGTATTGATGCCACTAAAACACATGACTATGACACACCAATGATTGATATGACAAGTAATACAGCAAGTATATTGAAAGAGATTATGTTAAATGAGATTTCAAATATGGTATGGACTGCTTTCTATAAAAAAAATATGTGGAAAAATAAACGATTTTCTCATTTAAAATCATTTGAGGATTTGTTTATTTGCCCTAGTGTTTTTGTGGAATCTCAAAAATCTGTAAAATTAAATAATACCTTATACTACTATAATAAAGGAAATACTAATTCTTTAACTGGAAGTACCTATACGTATAATTCACAATATCGCTATTATAAATATTTAGCGTATCAAGAACATTTACGTTGGGCTCAAAAAATAGGAGATATGGACGTCATTCATTGGGCTAAGTATCACATGATGTATGAAGCTATAAAAATTTTATATGTTGATTACTATAGTTCAGAAAAATTATGTGTTGATGATAAAAAAAGCTTAATCCGGTTTGTTAAACAATCTTGGACTCCGGCGATAAAAGAGCAAGTAGGATTAAAACATCGACTTTTACGCTGGTCAGCAGTATCTTGTCCGTTATTTTGTAAAGTATATGGTTATATTCGGCATCAACAAGAAAAAGCTAAGCAAAAATTATAATTAAGGTGGATTAGAATGGGAACAATAATGGCAAGACAAATTCTACCGTTGCTTTTTTTTATATATGTTTTTTCCCTAAGTGGTTCGCGTTGGAACGCTGTATATAGTATTAGTTGTGCATTACTTTGGGGGACAGTTTTGTGGCAATTTTTAAAAGTCAAACATCGGAATATAGGATTGCCAGAAAAAAAATTTAATCTTGTATATTGGCCTTTCTTTTTATGTATTATGGTCTCTTCCGTTATATTAGGGGATACGCTTTCTATTCAGCAGGCTTGGAAATATTTTTATTGGTCCTTACCTTTCTGTTTATTGTTCATATTGTATCAGTATTTTCAATATCAAAAACTGATTTTATTAGCTATCGCGTTAGCGCTGATTGTCATTGGCGGCCATGGTATTTTACAATATCTTCAGGCTCCGCAAGAGATGTATATATCAGGGCTGTTTGGAAATCCCAATCATTTCGCGACTATGATTAGCTTAAACTTAACCTTTCTATTAGGTTCTTTGTATACTTTTAAAGGGACTATGAAATTACGAATCTTCTTATATATAGCTTGTTTGATAGGAAGCATAGCCCTTATCCTATCTGGA
Organism: uncultured Megasphaera sp.; assembly: GCA_900540735.1. Lineage (GTDB taxonomy): Bacteria > Bacillota > Negativicutes > Veillonellales > Megasphaeraceae > Megasphaera. The sequence continues at coordinate 13,249 of UQHB01000006.1, forward strand.
TCCAGAGGGAGTATTATAGGGCTGATTGCTGGAGGCGGAATTACCCTTATTTTATATGCTTGGCAAAATCAAACTGGTGTAAAGTCTCTTTTAAGAGTGTTGTCCATTAGTATAGCTATTGCCGGTGTTTTCGCAGGTGGTTTTTTCTGTTTAAGTGGCAAAGGGTGGCAACAATCTTATGATAATGAACGGATAAAGTTATTCATTTCTACGTATCATATGTGGGCAGACCATCTGTATATTGGCGTGGGATTAAATAATTGGGATACTGAATATCAGCAAAAATATATATTGCCTGACGCTAAGGAACGCAAGCTTAATATTCCTCATAACGTACCAGCATATTTCTTTTCGACGACAGGAACTTTGGCAGGATGTGGCTATCTACTGTATTCACTAGGAGTATATTGGTACTTATTTAAACAACTAAAAAGATGCCAACATAATGCGTTTATTGTAGGCTGTATGTGGGCTTCTATGGCATTAACTATTCATGGACTAGTTGATGTAGGAATCATGATGGAAAATGCGTTGAAATTATATAGTGGCTTTTTAGGGATTACACTTGCTTCAATTATGTTACAATATAAAAAGAGGATATAATGAAAACTTTTACTAACGATTTTTTTTCAGAACAAAATTTTATTTTATCTCGCATAGAATATGACTATAGACAAGAAAAGAAATCTATAGAATATCATATTTGCTATAATGTAAATGACCCATTTTTTTATATTATGGGCGCATCGATTATTTCGATACTTGAAAATAATAAAGATTTAAACTTAGTCTTTCATATCTTTACAGATGGATACAGCGAAGACAATGCCAATAAAATGGAAAGTATTGCTAAGCAATGGCAGTGCAAATGTGTATTGTACGTATTCAATATGGACGTTTTTCAAGATTTCCATATTAAAGTAGCACGCTTTTCCCGAATTACTTATGGGCGTTTGTATATGGCGAAGGTCTTATCCAAAAAGACAGACCGTTTTTTATATGTTGATGCGGATGCTATATGCATACAATCAATAAAATCATTATTTTCTATAGATTTAAAAGGTGCTGCAATGGGGGCAGTAATGGAAAGACCAGATGCAATTGCATATCGAGCAGGATATTTAAAATTAAAAAGTGGTAAATATTTTAATGATGGCATTATGTTAGTAGATACAAACATCTGGGAAAAGAAACAGATTACAGAAAAGGCGTTCTCGTATCAATGTGAGCCTAAAAAACGTTTTTTAGGACAAAGCCAAGATGTATTGAACCTTGTCTTTGATGGAGCTAATTTTTTCCTTCCCGCAAAGTATAATGTGTATGATGGCGGTGAATATGATGAAGGTGACAGTGTCATCGTACATTGGACAGGGCGTCGGAAACCATGGCAGATGGTTTTAACTCAATTTGATAAAATGTGGCGTCAATATAATGCGTTATCTCCATGGCCCACGATTACGAATATCCTGCCTATCAAAAAGCCGGAAAATTATCATGATTTCCAGCAATGGGGACATTACCAAAAGCGTAATGGTAACTTTAGAGGATATTTATATGGTATATTTTGGTATGCTGTACTTCGATTTAGATATAAGTTATAAATGTATTTAGAATAAAACTATAAAGGTAGAAAAAGAGAGGTGATTTTTGCATGAAAATTGCTATTGCTGGAACGGGATATGTAGGCTTGTCTAATGGTGTGCTATTAGCGCAACATAATGAAGTCGTTGCCTTAGATATTATTCCAGAAAAAGTAGACATGCTGAATAAAGGCATATCGCCAATTGTTGATGCAGATATTTCAGCCTTTCTGCAACGTGATGACATTCATTTTAAAGCGACGTTAGATGCTAAAGAAGCATTTACAGACGCTGATTTTATTATTATTTCTACGCCGACCAACTATGACCCAAAACTCAATTTCTTTGACACGTCATCAGTGGAAAAGGTCATTGAAGAAGTATTGGCAATTAACCCAAAGGCCATCATGGTCATAAAATCAACCGTTCCTGTTGGGTATACTGCTGAAATTAAGCAGAAGTATCAAACCAATAATATTATGTTTTCACCTGAGTTTTTGCGTGAAGGCAAGGCGTTACATGACAATTTATATCCTTCGCGAATTGTGGTTGGAGAAAAATCAGAACGGGCGAAAACTTTTGCTAATTTACTTGCGCAAGGAGCTATTAAGAAAGATATTCCTATGGTCTTTACTGGCTCGACGGAAGCAGAAGCGATTAAGCTCTTTGCGAATACCTATTTAGCGTTGCGTGTAGCTTACTTCAATGAATTGGACTCGTATGCAGAAATGCGTGGCCTCCATACAGCAGAAATCATTCAAGGTGTGTGCTTAGACCCACGGATTGGTGACTTTTACAATAATCCTTCCTTTGGCTATGGCGGATATTGTTTGCCGAAGGATACGAAGCAATTATTGGCGAACTATCAAGATATTCCACAAAATTTGATTTCTGCTATCGTCGCGGCTAATCGGACACGTAAAGACCACATTGCGGACATGATTATTGCTGAAAATCCGAAAGTTGTCGGCGTGTATCGCTTGACTATGAAATCTGCATCAGATAACTTTAGAGCATCTGCTATTCAAGGTGTCATGAAGCGGATTAAAGCCAAAGGCATTACGGTCATTGTTTATGAACCAACACTTGAAGCTGATGATTTCTTCCATTCTAAGGTCGTTCGTGATTTAAAGGCTTTTAAACAAGATAGTGATGTCATTTTAGCCAATCGTTGGAATGATGAATTAGACGATGTAAAAGAAAAAGTATATACGCGAGACTTGTTTGATAGAGATTAGAGGTGCAATATGTACAAACCGTTTGATAACAAGAAAACTGTGCTAATTACTGGCGCAGCAGGCTTTATTGGTTTTCACTTAGCCAAGCGTTTGCTAGCTATGGGTGCGACTATCCTTGGCTTTGATAATGTCAATGATTACTATGATGTAAGTTTGAAAGAAAGTCGCTTACAAATTCTAAAAGAATATCTGAAATTTACATTTGTCAAAGGCGATTTAGCCGATGAACAGGCAGTCAATAGCGTATTTACGACATATCATCCTGATATTGTCGTGAATCTGGCTGCTCAAGCAGGTGTTCGCTATAGTATTGACCATCCTCGGTCGTATATCAATTCCAATGTCATTGGTTTCTTTAATGTGTTGGAAGCTTGTCGGCATTATCCGGTAGAACATCTGCTTTTCGCATCTAGCTCATCCGTCTATGGGAATCAGGAAAAGACGCCGTTCTCGACGACTGATAATGTGGACCATCCCATTAGTCTCTATGCAGCAACAAAGAAATCAAATGAACTTATGGCATATACATATAGCCATCTTTATGGGATTCCGGTAACAGGCTTACGTTTCTTTACGGTGTATGGCCCGTATGGTCGTCCCGATATGGCATATTTTAAGTTTACCAATATGATTTTTAACGGTGAACCTATTAAAATTTATAATCATGGTGATATGTATCGCGATTTTACGTATGTCGATGATATCGTAACGGGGATTGAACATATGCTGTGCAATCCGCCAAAAGAAAACGAACAAGGTGATAGATATAAGGTTTATAATATTGGCAATAATAAGCCGGAAAAGCTCATGTATTTTATTGAAACCTTGGAAAAAGCTATTGGAAAAACGGCTAAAAAAGAATTTTTGCCTATGCAACCAGGTGATGTATATCAGACTTATGCTGATGTGAGTGAATTAGAACGAGATTTTGATTTTAAACCGCAGACGAGCATAGAAGAAGGATTACATAGATTTGCTCAGTGGTATTCAGCATATTATGATATATCGATATAAAGGAGATAGGAAATTTATATGGAGTTAGTAAAACGTAGTATAGAGTTATGGCCCTGTAAAAAAGAGTATAATATAAATGATATAGCTCATATTGTTCTTTGTGCGGATAAAAATGTTATACGTTCACTAGGTGTTACTATATATTCAGTAGCAAAATATATAACTATTCCATGCATGTTTCATATTTTTTTTAATGGGGATTTGTCTCGAGTTGATGAAGCGCGTTTTAAAGAGATTGGGAAGAATTTCTCTGTAGCTATTTCGTTATACTGGTTAGATGCCTCTCAATTTAATATGCTTCATACGTCACGACATATTAGTGTTACTGCGTATTATCGGTTATTAGTTCCATATGTATTAAAAGAACATGGAATTTTTCGCTTTTTATATATAGATACGGATATACTGTGTATACGTGATATTGCTAATATTTTTTCTTTTGATTTAAATGATAAAATTGCATTAGTAGTTAAAGATTTGAATTTAATACCAGCAAATCAGACATGGTGGAAGAAGCATTGTAAAGAAATTGGTATGTCCACTATGGAATATTTTAATTCTGGTATGATGCTTATAAATGTTGAACCATATGTGCGAGAGGATATTGGGCAGCAAGCGGTTATACTAGCTTCAGAAAGGTCATATGAACATATGGATCAAGATGTATTAAATATTTTATTAGAAGGAAAAGTTTTATTTGACGAAGAGCATAAATACAATTGCACGATGTCTGTTCCGGATAGTTTAGTTCCTAATAGCGTAAAGCTCATACATTTTACAGGCTTTAAAAAGCCTTGGAAACTATATACATCATATTGGGGAAATAGTTTTGCGCAAAATCCAAAACCTAAAAATGGTAATACTTGGAAGTATGCGTATTACAAAATTTGGCGGGAATATGCTGCCCAATCACCTTGGCATGATGTTCCCTTTGATGCTCCTAGAAATGCTCATGAATGGCGGTGGGTATCCGATATGTATTGGCGCAATCAGGAATATGGTAAGGCTATAGCTGCGTATGGACAATATTTGAAACATAAATTTATTAAGGCATAGGGAGAGCTTTATGGACTTGCTAAGAGAAAAACGGGTTATTGGAGAAAACAAGATTGTTGAATGCTCGAATAAACTTAATATAGCGTTGTGCTGTGATAAAAACGTACTGCGGGCCTTAGGGGTTACTATATTTTCTTTTCTGCAACACACAAGCATCCCTTGTGTCTTTCATATTTTCTTTAACGGCCAGTTGCCAAAAGAAGATGAAAAAAAGTTAGAGCAGTTAGTAACACAATATCAAACGGATATTGTCATATACTGGCTAAATAATAAGTTTATTGAAGATTTAAAATCTAATTTACTAAATATAACTGTCACTACCTATTATCGTCTCGTAGTTCCCTATGTCTTACACGAAGCATCAATAGATCGGGTGTTATATGTAGATACAGACGTTCTTTGTACAAATGATGTATCTCCTTTATTGACGATGGATTTACAAGATAAAATTGCTTTTGTAGAAAAGGATGCTACTTCAAAACCTAATATGCGGCAGTCGTATTGTCCTAAAATTGGCATGAAAGGCACAGATTATTTTAATGCTGGTGTTATGTTAATTAACATAGCACCATATGTAAAAGAAGATATTGGATTTAAAGCTATTAAATTGGCATCTACCAATTCATATCCTTTTATGGATCAAGACGTATTAAATATCCTATTAGAAGGAAAGACTATTTTCAGTACGACCTATTCGTATGACTGCGCTATGTCCGTGCGAAATCATGAATTACCTGATGTAGTGCGCATTATCCACTTCACAGGTGGCAAAAAGCCTTGGAAATTATATACTACTCATTATGGTACAAAATATACTGACCATTGGAAAGACGAACACTCATGGAAATACCCATATTATAAAGCGTGGCGAGATTGTGCGAAACAATCTCCTTGGAGAGATATTCCCTATGAATTACCAAAGACATATCACGATTGGCGATATATCGCTAATATGTACTATATCATGGGAAAACATGGTAAATTCATATATGCATATTGGAAGTATCTTCGCTTTAAATTCTTTAAATAGTACTAATAATACTACTGGATAAATAAAAATTTCTGAAATAGAACTACTGTTATATTGCAAGGTATTGAAATAATAATATCATTTTACGAACGCACTCCATGGCGAGTGCGTTTTTATATTGTATTGTTCTAGGATGTACAACTAATGTGTAACTGACATGTAAATATATAGCGAAGATTTACAAGACATTTACATTTACTCTGTTTTTGTCTATAATATCTCTAGGTTGTTGGGAATGTATTTCAACCTTCTAGTATATGGAGTGATGCAGATGTTTGGACAATTTTTCTCTTCTATGCAGCAAGACATTCAACTGTGTTTATATTTTCCCGTTGTTTGTGCTGTATTTCGAGCTATTTTCATTAAAGTATATAATCCCTACAAGACCTTGAAGGGCAAAGGAAATGTGATTTGGAATTGCTTCCGTTATGCCTTTTGGTGGGGCATGGATTTTAATGCGTATGCTTTTTTACTTCCTTTTATTTTGATTTCGATTCCTAGTGTTTGGATAGCCTCTTATTATGCGATTAGTGATACTATTCGCATTGTCATTGGTATGGTCTATGCAACGGTGTTGTATGTTGCTTTTATGGGCAAAATGATTTTTTATAATCATTTCCACGATACGTATAATCATCTTGTTCGCATGGGTGGCAAAGCAGAAAAGAAGAATCTTATAGATACATTTTTCAATCAAGATCACGGTGCCTTGTGGTTACTAGGGCTAATTCCGTACTGGGTGATTTCGTATGGATCTATTTCGTTATTATTGAAATTACCGAATATTCCATATCCTCAATTTGAGTCTCCTCTTTTGATGTATTCCTTTAATGTCCTTGTCGTTATGCTGGCCATTTTAGGATTTTATTGGTTTCGGTACGGCGGAACCTTAAAGCACGACGATAAACCAGAATGGGATAATATGCCCAGTATGATAAAGCAAGATACGTTTTTTGCAAAAGCTGCTGTAGATGATTTGGTAGCGTTAGAACGAGTCAAACGCAAGAAGCTGAATGAAATATATACCCATACAGATGAGGAAGATTTACATTCTATTTCTCAGATTGTGCCAAAAACTGCAAAGCCTCTTCAGGAGTATACAAATCCTGTATATGCCTTTGCCCGTAAGGCTAAGGGCGCAAAGATAGCAAAGCCGTCTCACATTTTCCTCATTGTTGGCGAAAGTTATTTACAGCAATTTTTTGATCCCTATTTGGATTGCCTAAATATTACGAGTGGTGGTAAGCGGTTAATGCACGACCCACATACGGCTGTATTATATAATTCCTTGTCGTCTGGCGTTATTTCACGGCCTACGATTGTTGGGCTTATGTCCGGACTTTTTGATTTAGAGTTACAGCTTAATGAAAAAGAGCCATGGTGGAACGGTACGGTGCCGACTTCGTTACCATTGCAGTTAAAGAAGCTTGGTTATTCGTCGACGTATTGGTATGGCGGCAATACAACATACGGCAACTTTAGTCATTTTGCACCGGCTTGTGGTTTCGATAGGGTTATGTCGGCTACAGAGTTTTGTGGTCCTCATGCGCCGAAAACCTGGGTAGGCGTATATGATAATATTTATTTAGAAAAGGCTGCTGAATTAATCCAGCAACACGATTCGGGTGCGCCAGAGTTCCATATGGTCTATACGACGTCGTATCACAGTCCTTTTAAGATTGATGTAGAAAAGTATGGGTATGACGTAGAAAAAGTTATGCCTAATGCGCCGGAAGATATAAAGAAGAATAAGCAGTTACAGCGCATGTTAGGGACTTTTTGGCTTACAGACCAAGCGACAGGAAAGTTTGTTGATACGATTCGCAATGCCTATCCCGATGTCTTGATTTTCCTCACTGCAGACCATGCCATTCCCTTGACGTATATGGAAAAGACCTCTTTAATGCAGCGAAATTGCTCGATTCGTGAGCTCCATTGCCCGACATTTATGATGTATCATCGCGATATTGACCAAACTATTTTTTCAGGTAATACAATTGGTGGGCATATGAATATTATGCCTACGATTATGGAATTGATTGCACCTAAAGATTTTACGTATTATTCGTTGTTCTCGTCGCTCACAGAACCAATCGACCATATTGTAACGCCGCGCCATTGGCTCCGTCCTGATGCATATGGTACGTATGATAATCATTTGTACCAGCCCTTAGGAAAAGGACATGCTGAAGGAGACGTGCAAGAAGGGCCGTGGCCATATGAAGCGGAACGGCAAGGGTATATGGATTTGACGGGCTATATGGTACGTCATCCAGAGTTATTAGAACCAGCAGATACTATATTGCGTTCATAATGAAATACTTTTCTTTGGCTCTATGGAAAAGTAAAGTTATTGTAGACTTTCTCACTACATGTGCTATAATAAGAAATGCAAATTTTACTATTATTTTACATATAACTAGAGAGGGAATTATGTATAGTATATCGTATTTTTGGGATTTATCTTATCAAATGTACCATCCACGGAAATTTTCCGTTAAAAAGAGACGAATCGTCTTTTTTCTGCAAGCACTTACGCATCGTTCGTACATTAAGAAGGTAGATGACTTTTTCCAAAACTATTTGCCGTTGCCCAATTTCTTACAACACTCTTGCAAAGAATGTTATGATGTGTTGACGCGTGTCTTTTTGTACAAGAATTCAACCATGAAAGAACGGTTAGAAGCTATTGTACATCATTTTATGATACTGCAGGAGTATTTTTCTGATGAAGTTATTGCCCATCTATATACTACAAGAGATGGGTATACGCTTTGGCAATCAGCAGATGAAACGTTACCCGTAAAGGTATCGCTACGTTTTGATTTAGGACAACGAAAAGAAGGCTTTTTGTCGCTGTATTTATATTATCAAGAGCAAATGATGTACCATTTTAATTTCCGCTTTGATTATGATAGGGAAGGAAAGGCAGCCATATATATTGGCACGATTCAAGGAGCTACGGAAGGGTTGGCATTAACGAGAGAGCTGACGAAGAAGCTCTTTGGTTATCGTCCGAAAGGCTTTTTATTGTATATGTTGCGCCTTTTTGCGCAGACCTTAGGAATTCAAAAGATATATGCTATTAGCGATGAAGGATTCTATACAAATAGTCATTTACTCCGCGGGAATCGGTCTAAAAAAACAGAACTCAATCCCTTTTGGTTTGAATCAGGTGCTTTTACAGATGGCGAAGAAACGTGGTATTTACGTCTTCCTACTGAAGAAAAACGCCGGACTTATGACGAAATTAAGTCACAGAAACGAAACCTATTCCGCAAACGGTATCGCCTGCTAGATACTATTGCCCCAGCTTATGTAGCAACGATTCGGACATTGTTTAAAAACGGTGTCTGTCCCACGCCATCTTGCGTAGATGAAGCCCTTGTGCCTAAATCCGAAGGATATGACCCTATTGGGACACCAAAGGAAGCCTAAGACGCAGCATCTGTTGCACGATGGCCATGAACATGCTATGATGTACCTAGATGAAAACAACTATCACGCGGAGGTGGTACCATGTTAGCAGAAGGAACGAAAGCCCCAGACTTTACGTTACCTGACAAAGATGGCAACAACGTTTCGTTGCACGACTTTGCTGGGAAGAAAGTCATCTTATATTTTTACCCAAAAGACGGCACGATTGTCAAGGCTTTCCAAAAGGTACGGCCAGCAGATAATCCGAAGAAGATGCTCAAAGAAGTCCAACGTTAATATTGGTAATATAGGCCAAGACAGTATCACTTTTTACTATTGTGATACTGTCTATTTTTATATTGAGAATGAGTCGACACTTTTTTTGCTTTTACTGAGAAATACAGTATAATAAGAATATAGTTTATTTTTACTGAGGAGATGCATATGGATATTACAGCGGTAAAAGCAAAAAATTTTTCTGTATTCTCAGATATTACGATTCCCATTGCACAAAATATGAATGTGTTTATAGGAGAGAATGGTACAGGAAAAACACATCTGTTAAAATCAATATATGCTGGGTGTAAAATGAGCAAAAGTAACACCATAGCTTCGTTCATTCAGATTTTTAAATTAGAAGATACGCGGTGTTCTCTTGTGCGCAATCCTATGTTGGGAAATACGATGTTTTCAGTCTTAGCAAAGGGACAGGTGAAGCGTCAGGAATATAGCTTTGTGGATACTGTTAATGCCGACACGAATATAACCTATCAGTATGATATTGCCTATCCACAGCATATGATTGATGCTGCGTACATACCAGTAAAGGATATGCTTACGCATGCAAAGGGGTTATTAGCAATGTCTAAACGATATAAAGATTTTCCCTTTGATGATACATTATTAGATATTATTGAAAAGTCAAACCAATGGATTTTAAAAAATCCGCCTAAGCTAGCATTAACAATCCTTCCAGTCTTAGAAGATATGATGCAAGGAACGATATGTATTGAAAACGAAGAATTTTACGTGCAAAAGCGAGATGGTCGAAAGGTAAGTTTTGAGCTGGAAGCGGAAGGATTAAAAAAAGTAGGCCTTTTATGGCAGTTATTGATGAATGAAAGTATTACAGAAGGGAGCGTGTTATGTTGGGATGAACCGGAAGCTAATTTAAATCCTAAGTTTATTCCTTCTTTAGTGGAAGCCTTGCTCATTTTATCGCGTAACGGTGTACAAATATGTCTAAGTACGCATAGCTATATTTTGGCTAAGTATATAGAAATAAAAGCAAAGGAAACGGATGAGATATTATTTCATTCTTTATATAAACAAGGTGAGGACGTGCTATGTGAATCCCAACGAGAATTTAGTACATTGCAGCACAATTCAATTATGGACTCCTTTTCTACATTAATGGATGATGTATATGATGTACAGGTGGGTAAATGATGGCATATATTTTTATTGATGAAAACCAAAGCTGTCAATTTGATTTTTCTGCCGCTATTTGGGCAACTAATGAGTTGAATACGATATATCATAATGCTAAGGTACAACTAAGTGATGTAGATTTTATTGTAGAGACAGAAACAGAGATATTATTTATTGAATATAAGAATGCGAAAAAATTTGTAAGAGAGAGAATGGCAGGAAAACTGCCTTTTTCCTTACAGCGACAAGAACATTTTCAACAAAATTGGATTGATGCTGTTGTCGTGCTTAATATTGAAGAATGGAATGACCTATATAGTCAATTTCCTGCTACCATTTTGGCAACAACTGGGGATGTGGACTGATACATTCGCTTGATTTAGAAGACACTTGCACACTCGTTGTGTAAGTGTCTTTTTATGTATATCTAAAACAAAAGAAGTTCTCTTTTTCTATGAAATAAAAGTATCATGAAATGTAATTTAAAATGATATAAATATTGCAAAATATATCAAAACTTCGTATAATAAGCGTGTAAAGAATTCGTTAAGAAATGGTAACGCGAAAGGTTGGGATAGAGATGATTATGGAATCGGCAAATCAAGAAGTTTGGATTGGCGTAGACGTAGGCACGACAGGCGTACGAGCTATTGCGTACACCGAAGATGGGACGAATGTGTGCTCGTCTGAGGCGTTTTATCCGCTGTTGACGCCTCATCCGGACTGGGCAGAAGAAAGTCCGCTCCAGATTCAGGAGGCTGTCGAAGAAGTGGTGCGCAAGACGGCGGACCAGCTCCACTACAAGAATAAGAATTTAGCTGGTATTGCCTTGAGCACGGTCATGCATAGTTTTGCTGGTCTTGATGGAGATAAGCAGCCCCTCATGGACATGCAGACGTGGGCAGATAGCCGCAGTGCTGGTATTGTACGGGACATGAAGAAAGACCCGGCCTTGTGCCAATCTTTTTATGAACGGACGGGCTGCCCCATTCACGCGTGCTATCCGTTAGCTAAAATTATTTGGCTCCGCCAGAACCAGCCGTCGTTATTTAATCAAATGAAGTATGTTGGGTCCCTGAAAGATTATATTTTCTATAATTTGACTGGTAAATGGGTCATTGATAAGTCGACGGCTTCGACGAGTGGCATGTATAATGAACGGACTCTCCAATGGGATGATGAAATTTTGGCCTATGCCGGTGTGACGAAGGAGCAAATGCCACCAGTTGTTTCGACGACGTACAGCCATCCTTTGACGGCTGAAGCAGCGAAGAAGCTCCATGTACCGGCTGGTCTTCCTGTCGTTATTGGCGCAACGGACGGCGTTCTCGTCAACGTCGGCATTGGTGCTGTTGCACCGGGCCAGTTAAGCGGCACTATTGGTACGAGCGGTGCCCTCCGTATGCTCACGAAGCAGCCGAAGACGGATCCGCAAATGCGCACGTGGTGCTACAATCTTACAGACGATATGTGGGTTGCTGGCGGTGCTATCAATAACGGCGGCATGATTCTCCGCTGGGTACGCGACAATATTTGCCATTACGGCGGCAGTGCCTTAGAAACGCTCGATATTGACCCGTACGATTTGATGACTATGAAAGCCGAACACGTCGATGCTGGTGCAGAGGGGCTCATTTGCTTGCCGTATTTTACAGGCGAACGGGCTCCATACTGGAATTCGGAATTGCGCGGCATGTTCTTTGGTTTTTCCCTCAATCACAGCCGGTCGCACATGATTCGCGCCGTTATGGAAGGGATTTGCTACAGCCTTAACAGCGTCATGAAAGCCCTCGCAGAGTTTGGCGAAGTCAAGGACATTCGCGTGAGTGGCAGCTTTACGAAGTCCCGTTTATGGTTGCAAATCTTAGCGGATGTCTTAAAGCAGCCCATTACGCTGCCTGATAACAGCGAAGGTGCGGCCTTTGGTGCTGCTGTACTCGGTTTTATTTCGAGTGGTAAATTGAAGAGCATTGCCGATACGGCACACTTAGTTCATCCGAAACGGGTCTATACGCCTATTCCGGAAAACACAGCGATTTATACAGAATTATATGATATTTTTGTACGCCTCTATGATAAATTACAACCTGAATTCGCCGATATTACGGCTTACCAGAATAAACTGTAAGGAAGACGAAAGGGGATAGAATCCATGGAATTACATAACATTGGTGTTGTCGGCATGGCTGTTATGGGCTCGAATTTAGCTCTCAACATGGCAGACCACGGCTTTACGGTCAGTGTCTACAATTACACGCCTGATTTAACAGAAAAGTTTATAGCAGAACGGCCTCATGAAAATATTACAGGCTACTTCGATTTAACCGAATTTATCCAGTCTTTAGCTAAACCGCGGAAAATTATGCTCATGATTATGGCTGGTGCGCCTGTTGACAGCATGATTTCTCAGCTTATTCCGCTTTTAGACGCTGGCGATATTATCATTGACGGTGGCAACTCCTACTTTGGTGACACGCGCCGCCGGTATGATACGTGCAAAGCTGCAGGCATTCATTTCTACGGCATGGGCATTTCAGGTGGTGAAACCGGTGCCCGTCGCGGTCCGGCAATTATGCCTGGCGGCAACAAAGAGACGTATCCTGAAATTCAGCCTATTTACGAAGCTATTGCGGCTAAAGCGAGTGACGGCAAACCGTGCTGCGCCTACATTGGTGAAGATGGTGCAGGCCATTACGTCAAGATGGTTCACAACGGCATTGAATACGCGGACATGCAACTCATTGCCGAAGCGTACTTGCTCTTAAAATACGTCGGCGGCTACGATAACAAGGCTATTTCTGAAATTTTCCATACGTGGAATGAAGGCGAACTAAAGAGCTATCTCATCGGTATTGCGGCAAATATTTTTGCGGAACACGATCCGGCTGGTGGGGAAGTCCTCGATTATATTGTCGATGCAGCAGGCCAGAAGGGCACAGGCCGTTGGACGAGCATTGAGTCCATGAAGCAAGGCGTCGATATTTCCATGATTACAGCAGCATGCAATACGCGCGTCATGTCCAATGCGAAAGGACGGGCACAGGCACAAGAAGTCATTGCTAAACCGACTATTACACCGCATCACGGTGATGATTTTGTTGAAGCTGTGCGCCAGAGCCTCTATACGGCAAAGATTATTGCCTATGCCCAAGGGTTCTCGCTCTATCGTAGTGCGTCTGATACGTACTACTGGGACCTCAACTATGGCACGATTGCATCCATCTTCCGGGCAGGCTGCATTATTCAGGCTGAATTCCTCAATAAGATTACAGAAGCGTACGAAGCACAGCCAGAGCTGGAAAATCTCCTCTTTGCGCCGTTCTTCTTAGACAAGGTCAATGCCAATCAGCAGAGCTTACGAAAAATCGTTGCCCTCGCTGTGACTGAAGGCATTCCGGTCCCGGCTTTTGCCAATGCTATTTCCTACCTCGACGGCTATCGTAGTCCGCGCGTTGGGGCGAACCTCATCCAAGCCTTGCGCGATTACTTCGGTGCCCATACATTTAAACGTATCGACCAAGACGGATCGTTCCATCATCAATGGTACGAACATTATACGAAATAAAGGAGGATATTTCTCATGCCATTAGTCATTTTGGCTGTTGCCATTCTCATACTCTTTTTCCTCATTGTAAAAGTAAAATTAAATAGCTTCTTGGCTTTGCTCTTAGTAGCTGGCCTCGTCGGTATTGCTGAAGGCATGCCTATTGCTAAACTCATTCCGACCATTGAAAAAGGCTTAGGCGGAACCCTTGGGGGTCTTGCCATTGTCGTTTCCTTTGGGGCCATGCTCGGCAAGCTCATGGCTGAAAGCGGCGGTGCCCAGCGGATTGCGACGACGCTGATTAATCTCTTTGGCCGCAAAAAAGTCCATTGGGCTGTGTGCTTGACGGGTTTCATCGTCGGTATTGCTCTCTTCTATGAAATCGGCTTCGTTCTCTTGATTCCTTTAGTCTTTACGATTGCTGCAGAAGCGAAGATTCCCCTCTTAAAAGTAGGGATTCCAATGGCAGCGGCCCTCTCGGCAACACACGGCTTCTTACCGCCTCATCCGGGCCCGACAGCGATTGCTATCATTTATAATGCCGATATTGCAACGACCCTCATTTACGGTGCCATTATTGCCATTCCAACGGCGATTGTCGCTGGCCCTGTATATTGCAACTTTACGAAAGATATTAACCCGGAAATTCCCGAAGGTTTATACAATCCAAAGATTTTTAAAGATGACGAAATGCCGGGCTTTGGGATTTCTGTCTTCACAGCACTCGTGCCGGTCGTGCTCATGGCCGCTTCGGCGATTGCTAAAATTGCTATGCATGACGAATCGGTTATCCGCCACGTCCTCTTATTCTTAGGCCAGCCTGATATGGCCTTGACCATTTCTGTATCCGTAGCGATTTACACCTTTGGTCTCGGCCGTGGCAAATCCATGGCTGATGTCATGAAGACCGTCCAAGATGCGGTCTTGGCAATTGCTATGATTCTCCTCATCGTCGGTGGCGGCGGTGCGCTCAAGCAAGTCCTTATCGATAGCGGTGTTGGTACGTATATTGGTACGCTCGTTGCTGATTCGAATTTATCGCCTTTATTCTTGGCTTGGCTCGTGGCTGCTGTTATCCGTACGGCTTGCGGTTCCGCAACGGTCGCTGCGTTGACGGCTGGTGGGATTGCCGCTCCTATTTGCGTCGCTACTGGGGCAAATCCGGAATTGATGGTTCTCGCAACCGGTGCAGGCTCCGTTATTTTCAGCCCGCCGAACGACCCTGGGTTCTGGCTCTTTAAAGAATTCTTTGGCCTTACTGTAAAAGAAACGATTCGTACGTGGTGCGCCTTGGAAACGATTATTGCCGTTATGGGTCTCATTGGCGTACTCATCCTCGACATGTTCGTCTAAGGAAGTGGTCTTATGCATCCGGCAGGCATGCAAGACTTTCCCATTCTGCGTAGTGCTTATGGGGGAATGACGAAATCAGAGCGGCGCATTGCCGACTATATTGTGGAACATCCGGAGCAAATGATGGAGCAGACTGTAGCGGACATTGCCAATGCGACAGGGAGCTCAGACATTACGATTTCGCGGTTTTGTAAAAAAATTGGCTGCAGCGGCCTGAAAGAATTAAAACTCATGATTTCTGCAGAAATGGGGAACCAAGAGAAAGAACCAGCTGCCGACATTCGC
Source organism: uncultured Megasphaera sp. (assembly GCA_900540735.1). Classification (GTDB taxonomy): domain Bacteria; phylum Bacillota; class Negativicutes; order Veillonellales; family Megasphaeraceae; genus Megasphaera. The sequence goes on from UQHB01000006.1 coordinate 29,197, forward strand.
AGTACAGACGACACGCGGGAAGTCGTGCAAAAGATTTTCCAAAGCGTTACAGACGGTCTACAAGATACGCTGTCTCTCCTGAGCTGCGAACGGATTGATGCGGCCGCTAAGGCACTGCAAGGAGCGCGGCGCGTCTACATCTTTGGCTTTGGTAATTCGGCGACAGTGTGCCGTGATTTGGCGACGCGCTTAGTGCGGCTGGGCCTGGCCATTACGGCATACGATGATAGTCATATGCAAGTGACTGTTGCGGCCCTTGCTAGCAAAGACGACGTTATCCTCGCTATTTCGCATAGTGGTGCGTCTACGGAATTACTCCAAGCTGTAGGCGTAGCAAAAGACCATGGCGCGATGGTGATTGCCATTACCAGTCATGGCCAATCGCCCTTGGCGAAACTAGCTGATATTTGCTTATGCGGTATGGGGCGGGAAGTGCGCTACTCCTCCGAAGCTGGTGCGTCGCGGCTCATTCATATGGCCATTGGCGATGTCCTCTATACACGCATGGCCATGAATCGACCGAAAGCCTTCAAAGAAAATATGGAGCGCATGCGTCAGCAAATACAACAGAAAAAACTCCACTAATGTATAGGCCTGAATATATATTCGGGCCTATTTCTGTTACAACATTGTGAAGAACCGTTCATGATTTATTTATATCCTCTTCATTGACTTTTTTGTATACCTATATTAGTATAACTATATACGATAAAATGAATATACTAGGAGGTAACTCTATGTTTGATTTTAATCCCTTGGCAATCGTGGCCAGTATTCCGGCCTTGCTTATTGCCTTAGTCATACACGAATACGCCCACGCCCTCATTGCTGTGAAGATGGGGGACGACACGCCGCGCTTTATGGGACGGCTCACGCTCAACCCCTTAGCACATATGGATCCAATCGGGACGCTCATGCTCTTAGTGGCGCAATTTGGCTGGGCAAAACCTGTGCAAATCAATCCGAATAATTTTGCGAATTGGCGCAAAGGAAATGTTTGCGTCGCTCTTGCCGGGCCTGTATCAAATTTACTCATTGCCTTCGTCTTTTTGTTAATACAAATTATCTTGGTTCGTCTCGACCTCTTTTCGTCGACGGCGTTACAACACGTCCTGAGTCTCGTCGTTGTGTACAACATTAACTTTGCTATTTTCAATATGATTCCCTTGCCGCCCCTTGATGGCTCACGGGTTCTCATGTGCTTCTTGCCTACAGAATGGTGCTATAAACTGATGAGCATCGAACGGTACAGTTTCTTGATTCTCATTGCCCTCATGTGGACACCGTTCTTTTCGTTTATTTTAATTCCCTTACAGCGATTGATCTTTGGTATTTTTTCGCTTATGTTGTCGCCTTTATTATAGAAAGGATGAGGCCTTATGAAACAAACCCTAAAACGTACGTTATTGATGACTGCCCTGGCTGGCATGGTTGCGTGCCAAGTCACTGGTGCTGCTAATTTTGACTATTTAAAATCTGTCGATGAAGTCGCAGAAAATCCACTTACGGCGTACAATACAGTATACCTCGGTATGCCCCGTGCTGACTTTGGCGGTAACTTCGCTATGCTACCAGACTGGAAATATATGGGCAATAGCACATCGTACGAAGAAAAAGCCGAACGGACGACGACTAATGACGGCGTCACTGTTACCGAAGGCATTGCTATTTTAGCCGCAAGCCCTGCAGCCAACGCTAAAGTCTTAGCCTTTGACAATTACTTCGTGACGAAAGATAAAAACGCAGCGAAAGAAATGTACAGTCGCCTCGTATCGACAGTGTACTCCAATATGGAAGCATTCCCGCAGTCCCAAACAGACAAAAAAGTCACGTGGGTACAAAATGACGTCACTGTCGTCGTTTCCTTTGACGGGCAAAAAGATGTCAATGGGAACTATACGGTTCTCTTGCGGCGTTTTAATAACCATGTCTTGAGCGATTAGAGGGGAAGTATTGACAAGCAAACAAAAGACCGATATAATAATATCAATATATAAACCTTAACCTTTTGACTTTTGATTTCCCGTTGGGAAAGAGGAATGCCTTATGAATAGTGTAAAAACTGTATTATTAATGACCCTCATGGCCTGTATCCTCATGGTCATTGGCGGCCTCCTGGGTGGTAGGTCCGGGGTCATGATTGCCTTTATCTTTTCGTTGGGGATGAACTTTTTCTCCTATTGGTTTAGCGATAAAATGGTACTCAAGGCGTACCGTGCGCAGCCTGTAGACGAAACGAGCCGACTCTACGAAATCGTCGATGATTTAGCGAAACGAGCAGACTTGCCGACACCGAAAGTTTACGTCATTGCGACGGATGTGCCTAATGCTTTTGCAACAGGCCGTAATCCGTCTCATGCAGCCGTAGCTGTCACGGAAGGGCTCCTCGATATGCTCGACGAAGACGAAATCCGCGGTGTCTTAGCGCATGAAATGTCGCACATTTTGCATCGCGATATCCTCATCAGTACGGTGGTCGCTTGCTTTGCCAGTGCCATTGCTATGATTGCCAATATGGCCCAGTGGGCGGCTATGTTTGGTGGTTTTGGTCGTAGTGATGATGACAGCGATAGCGGTTCTAATATCGTTACCTTGCTCGTCACAGCCATTGTTGCTCCTATTGCAGCGTCGCTTGTGCAGTTTGCCATTTCCCGTACGCGTGAATATATGGCAGACGACGAAGGGGGACGCATGATTGATGACCCCTTGGCTCTCGCTCGTGCCTTGGCTAAAATCGACAATTATGCCCATCACGCTGTGCTGCCTGGTGCTACGCCGTCAACAGAACACATGTGTATCGTCAATCCCTTTTCTGGTGTAAAAGGGGCGATGACCAATCTCTTCAGTACCCACCCGTCTACGGCTGACCGCATTGCAAAATTAGAAGCCTTAGACAAAGAATTGCACGGCAATAGAAGATAATAGACCTATAAAAAAACTTACTAAGCAGATAGTTTGCTTGGTAAGTTTTTTTGCTATCTACATATACTAATATATAAGGAGACATGATTGGTATGGATATAGAGTCGTTTAATCGTCGTAGCAAAATGTTAGCATTGCGGGAACAATTATTGAGTGTAGAAGAAGCTCGTCTTCATGGTAATACAGGCACGTCCATTGCTGACTTAGACCAATATTTGGATATTGTGATTCAGGACAGGTATTTCCAGAAAGAATACCGTTTTTTACAGGTGAATTTATTCCATATAACAAGTACCATAAATTAATTATCAGGAAGCAATATCTCGTTATTTACCAAATTCAAAATACTATAGTGTATATAGATTATATTGTAAATTGTAAACAAGATTATCAATGGTTATTACGATAATAGAACGCAAATTAGGTATCCTAAGATAAAGAAAGAGTATGAATCCTAGAAATTTCCAGGATTCATGCTCTTTCTTTATACTTTTTCATACATATCTTGTTATGAAGCATATCCAGTCCTACGACATCAATAGCTGTTTCTTCTTTTTTAGAAGGCTTTGTGCCCCACCATTTACCGACACGTGTCACAAGGCAGGCAAATTTTCCCTCAATACCTTGTTGTAGCGTGTATTCTTGGCACATATCTTCAAAAACACTGCCCATGTAATCCAATAGATGCGGTTGTACTAAGGTTTTAAAATATATGTCCCCTTTGTCCAACTCAATGATATCAATGCCATTTGGAATAAAGCGATACCAAAATTGGAACATGTGGTCTCCTAGGATATAGCGAGTTTTTTTCTTATTTCCCTCATCTGTAATGGCATGAATCTTTTCAATAATGCCGGTTGATATCAAATTACGTAAGGCATGAGATACTGTCGATTGTTCTAAATGAGTCACGTCGACAATATCTCGGAGCTTTTGTTTACCTGAAGCAACAGCATCTAAAATCGCATTGTATGAAGAAATATTCCTGAATTCTTGTACCAATAAGTTCGTTGGTTCTTCGTACATATACCCAGCTGTAGAAAAGAATAGGTCTATGAGATTTTGAGATCATGACTTTGTTTCATCAAATAAGGATAAATATTTTGCTATACCTCCGGTTACGCCATAGCAGATGGCTTTTTCCTCATAACTATAGTTAGGGATAAATTCAGCAGCTTCTTGGTAGCCAAATGGTTTTACATGCATTTGTCCTGTCTGTCTGCCAAAGAGGGGACTCTTTTCGCTGAGCACTTCATTTTCCATAAAACTTACAGAAGAGCCGCAGAGAATTAAAAACATGTTACTGTAAAGCCATTCTGTATCAATGTATTTTTGTAAAATAGAAAGAAGGGCACTATCTTGTTCGGCTAAATAGGGAAACTCATCGATGACGACAACGAGGCGTTCTTCTTTCGAAAGGGTTGTAAGAAAAGAGAGAAGCTGTTCTATTGATATAAAGGAAAGCCCTGAAAAGTAAGATGGTGCTACACTTTCTAAGATACGGTTGCCAAAAAGCTCTATATTTCGTTGTAAACTGCTGCGAATGGCTGTATAGAATACGGCCTTTTTCCCTTCAATAAATTTTTGCAGTAATGTCGATTTACCCACACGACGACGGCCATACATGACGACCATTTGAAATCCGGTCGTATTATATAGATTTTGTAGAGCTGCAAGTTCTTTTTTTCTGCCAATAAATTGTCTCATCTTTATGCTCATAAAAATATATGAAATAAATTTATATGAATTATATTTCAATGAATTACGATTCATATAAATATGATGACAGAAATGCTAGAATATGGCAATAATAGGATATCGTTCTAAAGCGTTGAATTACTCTTATAGTATGTTTGTCTATCCTGATGAAAAGAACAAGAAATGAAGACGACTATTAATAAAAAACATAGAAATCCCTATTGCATATATATATATGGATATAATAATTATACCTAGAAAAAGACGATATGGGTAGTGTTAATGATTCCTTATATGACCATGTCGAAGTCGATGCCCATGGTAATCCCATTCCTGGCTCAGGCACGCAAATGAAGTTTGTCGGCAAAAATCCTCGTGAATGCTTGGAAAAGCTGCTGAGCAAAAAGTATCAGAAATATCGCGATAATAACGTTCCCTTTGAAGTGCCATCAGATTATTATGACGGTGTTCAGCAAGAAATCGACAAGGAAATCCAAAAAGCTATCGAAAACGAATTTCCCTGCTGCTGCAGTAACTACGATAGTAGATTCTAAAGATGCTATTTGGGATTACGTCAATGGTCGTATTGATGGTACAGAATGTTTGAAACGAGTGGGAAAGAGCGGTGCCACTATCATAACGACGATGTCCTATGCTGTAGCTGGTAAAGCTTTGATTCCTATTCCTGTAGTCGGTGCCTTAATCGGCAGTATGGTTGGTTATACGCTAACGAGTAGTATTTATAGTAGCTTAATGAATCAATTAGAAGCTACAAAGCGTGCTAAAGCAGAACAAAAACGCATTGAAGCAGAATGCCAAGAAGCAATCAAAGACATGAGAGCGTACCGTCAAGAAATTGAACGTATTACGCGCGATTATTTGGCAGATTACCAGTCGACATTTGATAGGGCTTTTGCAGATATTAACCAAGCACTGCAGCTTGGCGATGCAGCTGGCTTTATTGGGGGCGTAAATCAAATTACGAGAAAACTCGGTGGTAAGCCCCAGTTTGAAACAGTCGAAGAATCGAATCATATGATTCTTAATCATATTCTCTTAGAGTTGTAAATGTTTTGAAAGGAGTAGATGAATATGCCAATTCCGTTTATTTTAGGTGCTATTGCTGTAGGTGCTGGTCTTGTTGGGGCCAAGAAAGCTATTGATGCTAGTGATAAGAATAGCGATGACTGCATCTCTGGCCTTAGCTCTTAAAAAGGTAGTAGATACGCCGATTTTAACAAAAGATGGCAATGTAACGAAACATTCTCTGAAAGTGTATCGGGGAATAACAGCTAGTATACAGAAGGCTTCTAAAGGCTAACTATGAATTTTCCCTATATTGAATGCGGCTTATGCTGTCGTCTTAGTGGCAATATACCGCAGTAAAGACGAGTACATCTATAAGAATCTGCAAATCTGCTACGACCTCAACAAAGCCGCTAGTAACATCGGCAACATGCAGAAAATAGAAAAGCTCATGAAACAACTCGATATGTAAGAAAAATGCCGTCAACGGTCTATGTTGACGGCATTTGTTATCTCTTCAGTATCTTGGTTATAAATGAAAGTTCCTGAGGTGCTTTCTTACGCGTCGTATTTTTTCACAAGAGCAAGGAAATCTTCTGTATGTTGCGGATACCATACGGTGAAATCTTCATCTGCTGCATTCAGAATACCTGCTAATTCTTTGAGAAAATCAGGAATCTGTGCTTCTGTGAGAGTGCCTGCAGTATCAGCGAGGCTTTCTTTCGTTGCTGTATAGTCACCGCCAACGTAGAGCGTAAAGGCTGGTTCCATTTTACCGTCTACTTTTTTAGCAGCACCGCGGAAGCCAATGGCACTGATTTGCTGAACTGCACACGACGATGGGCAGCCAGACAAGTGGAGCTGTGGCAAGTGTGTCGTATCGACACTGTCTTTCCGGAAGTCTTCAATGGTCCGAATGAGGAGGCCGTGGGAGTCACGGATACCGTGCTGACAGATAGCAGCACCGATACAGGAGACAGACGATTCGAACGTGTTTTTAGCCGTATCGTTGGCTGTGATTGCAGCGACTTTTTCTGCTTCTGCTGCCGTGAGGTTGACTGCATAGAGGGTTTCATCGGAATTGAGGCGGATTTCTGCACCATCTACGTCTTTGAGGTAGGTCAGGAGCTCTAAGAAGACATCTTTCTTGGCTGTGCCAGCGAGAGGATGATAGGACACATAATAGAGGCCTGTCTGTTTTTGCGTGTGAATGCGTGGGTTCGTCGGGGTCACATCGACAGGGCCGGTCTTTGCAATAGTCGTATCCATCGGCGTAAAGGACAGGTCTTGTTTTTTCGATTCAGCCAAAAATTCTTGGAAAATCTTGGCAAATTCTTCAGCCCCTAAGTTCGTCGCAATGAAACGGGACCGGTTTTTACCACGGTTTTTATAATCGCCGTATTTCATGAACAGTTGTGGGAACGCATCGATGTAGTAGAGAATATCTGTAGGAGCTACATCTGTGCCGACTTTGACACCGAGCTGTGGGTTCGCTGCACCGAGTCCGCCAGCTGCATAGACATCGAACGTGCCGTTTGGTTTTGCTAAGAAGCCCAGGTCTTTAAAGGTTGCGTGGCCTTCGTTATCTGTGCCGTTAGAGATGCCGATTTTATATTTCCGCGGCAAGTGGAGCTTCGGAATGAGGGAGATAGCGAAAGCCGACGCAGCGTACACATAGGGCGTAATGTCGAAGTATTCCTTCGGGTCAATACCGCGGAGTGGGCTTGCTGTGACGTTACGAGGATTGTCGCCACCACCGCCAATACAGTAAATGCCATTGTTAAAAGCTTCTTGGTAGAGGCTGAGGATAGTTTCGCCAGACAGGCCATGGAGCTGAATGGCTTCGCCTGTCGTAAAGTGAATGATTTTGACATCGTGTTTCTGGATTTCATTCAGTAAAAACTGCATGTGTTTGTGGTTAATAGTTCCACCTGGGAAGCGCAGGCGAATCATGCCGCTTTTGCCGCCTCGTTCGGCGTAGCTGCCAAATTTACCGGAAATCCCTTTGTATTGGTTGGCCGGGAGTTCGCCCTTAAAGAAGGCGTGCAAGGCCTTTTCAAAGTCAGGATATAAGGTTTGAATGGATTCTTTCGTTTCATTAGAAATAGAAATCATAAGGCACCTCTTTTATCAAATATAGACATTGTCTTTAGTATACCAAAATTTTCAGGAAAATATAAGAAAAAAGATCCCATTACCTTAATTGTAACGGAATTCTTTCCTTTTTATTGCAATATACTATCCTTATTCCGTTTAGAATGCAGGAATTAAAGCACCTTTATAATGTTCTTCAATGTATTGTTTAATAACGTCAGATTGGTAAATTTCGACGATTTTCTTGTATGTTGGGTTATCTTGGTCGTCTTTGTTGACGGCAATGATGTTAGCATACGGCGTATCTTTGTCTTCGCGGAGAATAGCGTCTTTCACTGGATCCATTTTAGCTTCCATTGCATAGTTCGTATTGACAGCAGCGAAGGTTACGTCATCGAGGGAACGAGGAATCTGAGCAGCTTCGAGTTCCTGAATTTTCAGGTTCTTCGGATTTTCTGTAATGTCTGTTACAGTCGGATATTTAACGCCATCTTTAATCTTGATGAGGCCTGCTTTTTGTAATAACAAGAGGCCACGAGCACCGTTGGTCGGGTCGTTCGGTACAGCTACAGTATCGCCGTCTTTAACTTCGTCAAGGCTTTTAATTTTGTGCGAATAAAGACCCATAGGCGCAACGATGGTCGTGCCTATGGAGGTAATGTTCAAACCTTTTTCGTTAACGAGGTTGTCTAAGTACGGTTTGTGCTGGTACGAGTTCATGTCGATTTCTTTATTCGAAAGGGCAACGTCCGGCGTTACATAATCAGAAAATTCCATTAATTTAATCGTAATGCCTTGTTTAGCAGCTTCTTTCTTGACTTGTTCAGCAATGTCTGCTTGTACGCCCGGTGTTACGCCGAGAGTAACTTCTTTCTTTTCTTGCGATGCACTATCGGATTTAGCATTATCTGTAGAAGAACCGCAGCCAGCTGCAACGACAGTCATGGCAAGCAAAGCTGTAATAGCCAAGGCTTTTTTAATGAATGAATTCATAGTAACAACTCCTTATCTTTTGTTTTTCTTCTTAGAAATAAAATCACCAAGATACTGAATTAAGTTGACACCTATAATGAGGACGACAATGGTAGCGAGCATAACGTCTGCACGGAACCGCTGGTAGCCGTAGCGGATAGCAATATCCCCAAGGCCGCCGCCGCCAATGGCACCAGCCATAGCCGATGCACCGATGAGGTTGACGACAAGGACTGTGATGTTGTTAATAATCGTCGGCAGTGCTTCAGGAATAAGGACTTTCCAAATGATTTGGAACGGTGTTGCGCCCATTGATTCGGCTGCTTTGACGAGGCCGAAGTCGACATCGCGGATGGATGTTTCAACGAGACGGCTGACGAAGGGGATAGCAATAATCGTCAGTGGAACGCAAGCGGCTGTCGTGCCGATAGATGTACCGGCAATGAGACGAGTCAGCGGAATAATAGCAACCATCAAAATGATGAACGGTACAGAACGAATGATGTTGACGATGGTACCTAAGACTTGATGTATGAAACGGTTTTCCAAAATATGGCCTTTGCTCGTCGTCACGAGGGTCACGCCAAGAGGAATACCGATGATGGCACCAATGACAGTGGAGACAACGACCATGAAGAGCGTTTCTTCAATGCCAGTGACCATTAACTTAATGATTTCCGGGGACATAACCTAAAACCTCACTTTCTACAGGTAATGTTTTAATATAGGAAAAGGCTTTCGCCTGGATTTCCATATCGCCCATAATGACGATGACTAAGTAGCCAAAGGGTTCGTCCTGGATGTAATCTATATTCCCGTAAAGGACGTTGACGCTCGTGTTAAATTTACGGACAATAGCCGAGACGAACGGATCATTCGTCGTTTCCCCTTTGAAGCGGAGGCGGACGAGCATATCCCGGTCTGGTGCAGGCTGGTCAGAGACACCGAGGTTACGAATGCCTTCAGGCAATTCCATGTTAATAATGGAGCGGACGAATTCTTTCATCGTCTGGGACTGCGGATTCGTAAAGATATCGACGACGCGGCCTTGTTCTTTAATGACGCCTCCTTCGATAACGGCTACGCGGTTGCAAATGTCTTTGACAACGGCCATTTCGTGCGTAATGATGATGATGGTAATGTGCAGGCGTTCGTTAATGTCTTTTAACAAAGAGAGAATCGATTGGGTCGTCTGTGGATCTAGGGCCGATGTAGCTTCGTCGCAGAGGAGAATCTTCGGGTCACTAGCAAGAGCCCGAGCAATGCCGACACGCTGTTTCTGGCCGCCAGAGAGCTGGGACGGATAGTTGCTTTGCCGGTCTGTAAGGCCGACGAGTTCGAGTAAAGATTCGACTTTCCGCTGAATCACGTCTTTCGGCGTATTGACTAATTCCAAGGGGAAGGCAATGTTATCAAAGACTGTACGAGACGATAATAAATTGAAGTGCTGGAAAATCATGCCAATGTTTTTCCGTTCTGCTCGTAATTGTGTATCAGACAAGGTCATCATGTCTTGGTCATCAATGAGGACTTTACCAGATGTAGGCCGTTCGAGCATGTTAATGCAGCGGACCAGCGTCGATTTACCGGCACCGCTCTTGCCAATAATACCAAAAATTTCGCCGTCGTTAATGGTCAAGTCTACACCGTTTAAGGCATGGACGAGATTTTTACCGCCGTAGGTTTTGGTAATATTTTCCAACTTAATCACAGTATCAACTCCTATAATAACGGTATACAAGATTAGAAACAACAAAAAAGCCGTCACAACGGACGGCATGAAAACTAATACGCTCACTCATCTGCCGGATATCTCCGTTGGAATTGGCACCTTCCCGTCATTGGGGGTTGCCGCAGCGTCATAGGGCCAGTCCCTCAGCTGCTCTCGATGAAAATCTTTTGTTGTTTACGTTATAGTAGCACGATGAAGAATAATTGTCAATATAAAAGGGCTTGTACTTGCATATATATTTTTGCTTTTTATATGGTATAATAAAGCAGACATAAACGAGAAGGATGTGTATATATGAAATTGACGAAGCGTCTTGCCGCAGCAGCGAGCTTCATTCCTGCAGGCAAAGCCTTTGCAGACATTGGCACGGACCACGGCTATATTCCGGTCTACATGTGCAGTGAAGGGGGCGCACCGCAGGCGATTGCCGCCGATATTGGCGAAGGGCCGTTGCTGGCGGCAAAGAGCCATGTTGAAAGTGCCGACCTTGGTACGGCTATTGAATGCCGCCTTGGTGATGGCCTGACGTGTCTGCAGCCCGGCGAAGTCGCAGGAGCGGTTATTTGCGGTATGGGCGGCCCTCTTATGGTGCAGATTTTAAAAGCTGCGCCGACGGTCTGGCAAGAGATGGAGTTCCTCGTCTTGCAGCCCCAAAGTGACAGTGCGGCTTTACGGCAATTCCTGTACGACCACGGGTGGCATCTCGATAGGGAAACACTCGTCGTCGATGACGGCAGGCTCTATGAAATCATGCGCGCCGTGCCGGGAAAAGAGGTTCCCTTAGCACCGTGGCAGTACGCCATTGGCCCGCTCAACTGGGCCCAGCAAGAGCCATTACTAGTACGTAAAATAGGAAGTCTCATCGAAAAAAATGAGCATATCATCAAGGGCCTGCAAAAAAGTGCGACCGACAAATCGGCTCTCATTACGCAATTACAAGAAGAAAATCAAGCTTGGAGGGATAGAATATGGCAGTTACAGTCGGAGACGCAGTACAAGTGCTCACGCAATGGGCACCATTAGAACTGAAAGAATCATGGGATAATCCAGGCCTCCTCGTAGGCAACCCGAAGGATAAAGTCACGAAAATCATGACGACTCTCGATGTCATGATGGGCACAGTCGATTACGCCATCGAACACGGCGTGGATATGATCGTCAGCCATCATCCACTGATCATGAAAAATACGTTGCAAAATTTGCGGACTGATACGTATGACGGCGAAATGTTTTTGAAGCTCTTGACCCATCATATTGCCGTCTTTAGTGCCCATACGAACCTCGATAGTGCTGACGGCGGTGTCAACGATGTCATGGCGCGCCTCTTACAGTTACAACACACGAAGGGCTTAGTGCCGACATTGGAAGATAAGCTTTATAAAATCGTGGTGTACGTACCGGAAAGCCACGCCGATGCCGTACGGAAGGCGTTGGGCGAAAGCGGTGCCGGGTATATTGGCAACTATAGCGATTGCTCGTTCTCGGTCACCGGCACAGGCCGCTTTAAAGCGCACGAAGGAACGAATCCTTTTATCGGTGAAGTAGGGGAAGTGACAACGGCGAAAGAAGAACGGATTGAAACGATTGTACCGAAATCGAAATTATCTGCTGTCTTACAGGCTATGCTCGCTGTCCATCCCTATGAAGAACCAGCATACGATGTGTACCCTCTAGAAAATAAAGGCCATCTGTGCAGTATGGGCCGTATTGGTGATTGGCCTGCTGGCCCGACGAAAGCTATCGATGTCTTGCATACAATCAAAGAAGCGTTCCACCTCGATGTGTTGCCCTATGCAGGCGACCCGAATACGATAGTTAGCAAAGTAGCACTCCTCGGCGGCGGTGGCGCAGGCTTTATTCAGCTCGCCAAAGACGCAGGTGCTGACCTCTATCTCACAGGCGACGTGAAGTACCATGACGCTCAGCTCGCTGTGAAATTAGGTATCGTCGTCGCCGACGGCAGCCATTATGGTACAGAAGTGCCGGTCGTTACAGACTTGCAGCAACGGCTCCAAGCGGTCAGTGCAGAAAAAGGCTGGGATGTACCTGTCGTCGTAGACCCGACAAAACGAGACTTTTTTACGCGTTTAAAATAAGGAGAAACTATTATGCTAACAAAAGCAGAACATATACAACGGCTTCATAATGACCCGATTTACGTCATTATGGGCGAAGAATTGTCCTTAGGACGGAGTAACTTAGAAGTAGCGAAACAACTCATTCATAACGGTGTGAAAATCATTCAGTACCGCGAAAAACACAAGACGTGGCGGCAAAAATACGCCGAAGCCGAAGTCATTTGCCGTCTCTGCCATGAATACGACGTGACATTTATTATGAATGACTCGGCAGACCTTGCCATGGCTTGCCATGCCGACGGCATTCATGTGGGCCAAAGCGATGCGCCAGCCGTCATCGTCCGCGAACTCGTTGGCCCGGATATGTTTATCGGCGTTTCGACGAATACGATTGATGAAATGAAGCAGGCCAAAGCCGATGGCGCAGATTACGTCGGCTTTGGACCGATGTTCCCAACAGAATCAAAGAAAGATACGGATCCTATCGTTACGCCAGAAGCGAAAGACTTTGCCGTCCATTTCGATTTACCTGTCGCTGCTATTGGCGGTGTCCACCTCGGCAATATCCGTCAGCTTTGGGATGAAGGGTTTCGGTCGTTTGCCATGATTAGTGCGGTTGTGTCACAGCCGGATATTAAGAAGGCTGTCCAAGAGTTGCGGGCAGCATTACCCACTATGCAATAAGAACAATTGTGGGAAAGAGGTATGCTTTGACGACTTAGGACGTTCCGTATGCGTCTTACAAAGCATACCTCTTTCCTTTTACATTTCTTGTATATTTTGATGCTTTCTTAGTGTGTAAAACTCCCTTTTTACAGGAGTTTATGTACTTTACAGAGAGAAAAGGTTGAAGACTGTACTAAATTAGTGTATCATTTATATTTAGATTTATATAGCATCTTTCGATACATACAGAAAGTTAGGTTGATAGTCTTGTTAGAATTTCCAATCAAACGCACGATTATTATTGATGATACAAAGAAAAAGAAGCGCAGCCGCAAGAAAAAAGAAGACGGCGAAAAGATGGTCATTCATGGAACCGTAAATTTACCGGAAAAGAAGCCTTTAGAGAAGTTAAATCCGCTCCCCAAGAATGCTAAGAATTTAGTCATCGTCGAATCGCCGGCCAAGGCGAAGACCATTGAAAAGTTCCTCGGTCCAGAGTACAAGGTCATGGCCAGCCGCGGTCATTTACGGGATTTGCCGCGCAATCAGTTTGGTGTCAAGATTGACGATAATTTCCAGCCTACGTACACGAATATGTGGGATAAACGAAAATTGATTGAAGAGTTGCAGCACGAGTTCGTCCGCTCGAAGAACGTCTATCTCGCTACTGACCCAGACCGTGAAGGGGAAGCGATTTCTTGGCATTTGGCCTATTTATTGAATATTGACCCGAATGAAAAGTGCCGTATTATGTTCCACGAAATTACGAAGAAGGCTGTCCTTTCGGGCCTGGAAGACCCGGAACCGATTGACCTGAAGAAAGTCGATGCCCAGCAGGCACGGCGTGTCTTAGACCGCATTGTGGGCTATAAATTGAGCCCTCTCTTGTGGAAAAAGGTGTGCAAAGGACTCAGTGCCGGTCGTGTCCAGTCTGTAGCAGTCCGTCTTATTTGCGAACGGGAAGAGGAAATCAAAGCCTTTGTGCCTGAAGAGTATTGGACGGTCAGCGGCACGTACCAGACCGATGACGGCATTACGCTTCCTGCAGAGCTCGTAAAAATCGACGGAAAAAAGGCAGCTATTGCGACTGGCGACGAAGCGAAGGCTATTGCTCATGACCTCATGTGGGAACAGCAAGGCCAGGCGGACCACGAACCGGATATGATTACGAAAGTGGAAAAGCGGAAACGGAAACGCCAGCCTCAACCGCCCTTTACGACATCGACGATGCAGCAAGAATGCGTTAGCAAGCTCAATTTCGGTGCGAAGAAAACGATGATGCTCGCCCAGCAGCTCTATGAAGGCCTCGATATTGGCGAACAAGGCCATGTGGGGCTCATTACGTACATGCGTACAGACTCAGTCCGCATCAACGATGACATGGTGCAGGCTGCACGGGATTATGTGTCGTCTGTATATGGAGAAGAATATATCCCCAAGAAGCCCCGTGTGTACAAGACGAAGCAAAACAGCCAAGATGCACATGAAGCGATTCGACCCACATCGCTGGAATTAACGCCTCATGTCGTGTCGCCCTTCTTGTCGCGAGACCAACTGCGTTTATATACGCTCATTTGGAACCGCTTCTTAGCAAGCCAAATGGAAGCAGTCGAAACGGAACACATGACCATCGTCATTACGAGCGGCAAGTACGAACTGCGCAGTGCTGGGTATAAAGTCCTCTTCAAAGGCTTTACAGAGCTCTACGAGGATGTGAAGAAAGATAAGACCTTAGCCGAATTGCCTCATTTAATGGCAGATACCATCGTCCATAACAAGAGCGTCGAACCGGCGCAGCACTTTACGCAGCCACCGGCACGGTACACGGAAGCAAGCCTGATTAAGACTCTCGAAGAAAAGGGCATTGGCCGTCCGAGTACGTACGCGCCCATTATGGATACGATTCAAAACCGCAATTACGTGGAAAAGAAAGATAAGCAATTCGTGCCAACCGAGCTCGGTACGATTATCGTCGATTTACTGAAAAAGTATTTTGAACGCATTATTAACGTCGGCTTTACGGCGCACATGGAAGAAGAGCTCGATGGCATCGAACAAGGCAATGATACGTATGTCCACGTTATGCAAGAGTTTTACGATGTCTTTAAGCCCGAAATGGATGTCGCCGAAGAGCAGATGGAAAAGGTCACTGTCGCCGGGCAAGATTCAGGCCAAGTCTGCGAACTTTGCGGTGCCCCTATGGTCTATAAATTCGGCCGTTTTGGTAAATTCCTAGCGTGCTCGAATTTCCCGGAATGCCGCAATACGAAGGCCATTGTCGAAGACTTAGGCATTACGTGTCCGAAATGCGGCAAAGGAACGCTGATTAAACGGAAATCGAAACGGGGCCGTGTCTTCTACGGTTGCAGCCATTATCCAGACTGCGATTTCGTCTTGTGGAATCAGCCTATCGATAAGAAATGCCCAGACTGTGGCAGTATTATGGTTGTGAAACATTATAAAAAAGGGCCGGATAAAATCTTTTGCAGTAATCCGGACTGTGAAAAACATAAAAAAGGTGAGGTAGTGAATGAAGAATAGTGTACTCGTTATCGGTGCAGGCCTGGCAGGGTCGGAAGCTGCGTGGCAGTTAGCCCAGGCCGGAGTGCCTGTAGAGCTCGTCGAAATGCGCCCTGTCAAAGCATCGCCAGCACACCATACAGAATTATTTGCCGAACTCGTTTGCAGTAATTCCTTGCGCGCAGCGAATGTAGAAAATGCAGTCGGTCTTTTAAAAGAAGAAATGCGCCGCTTAGGGTCGCTCATTATGGACGCAGCAGACACGCATCGCGTACCTGCTGGCGGAGCCTTAGCAGTCGACCGTTTCCCTTTTAGCGAAATGATTACGGAAAAATTAAAAAATCATCCCCTCGTCACGATTCGCCACGAAGAATTGACATCGCTTCCAGATGACCAAATCTGCATCGTTGCTACAGGGCCGCTGACGAGCGATGCTATGGCCTCGTATATTCAAGAGCTGACAGGGGCCGAATATTTCCATTTCCATGACGCAGCGGCACCGATTGTGACGGTCGATTCCCTCGATATGAATATCGTCTATCGGGCGGCGCGCTACGGTAAAGGCGGTGCCGATTACTTAAATTGCCCCTTTACGAAAGAACAGTATGAAGCCTTCTACGAAGCACTGACGACGGCGGAATGCGCAGAACTGCATGAATTTGAAAAAGATGATAAAGTCTTTGAAGGCTGCATGCCTATTGAAGTCATGGCCAGCCGTGGTGTCGATACGATGCGCTATGGCCCCATGAAGCCTGTCGGCTTAGAATTGCCTGACACTGGCGAAATGCCTTATGCCGTGGTCCAGCTGCGCCAAGATAACGGTAGTGCTACGCTCTACAACATCGTCGGTTTCCAGACACATCTCAAATTCCCGGAACAGAAACGGGTCTTTTCCATGATTCCTGGCCTGGAGCATGCTGAATTTGTCCGTTACGGTGTGATGCACCGCAATTCGTACATCAATTCGCCTGTCCTTTTAGCACCGACCTTGCAATATAAGAAGAATATAAACATCTTCTTTGCCGGTCAGCTCACGGGTGTCGAAGGGTATTTAGAATCGGCCTCCATGGGGCTCTTAGCCGGGCTGAACGCAGCGCGCCTGATCAAGGATATGGAACTTATTACGTTCCCGAAAGAAACGGCTATCGGCGGGTTGAGCCAATATATTTCGACTGGGCCGAACGACAATTTCCAGCCCATGAATATTAACTTTGGCATTATGGCTCCCTTAGGCATCAGGAAACGCATGAAAAAACGAGAAAAGAACGCCCTCTTAGCAAAACGGGCCTTAGAAATTATCGATACAATGAAGGAGAATCTCTAAATGGCAGAATTAATGTCTACTGAATTTCACGCAACGACCATTGTGGCTGTCCAGCGCAATGGCAAAACGGCTATTGCCGGTGACGGTCAAGTCACAATGGGCAATGCCGTCATTATGAAAGCAACAGCACAGAAAGTACGCCGTCTCTATCACGACAAAATTATTAGCGGCTTTGCCGGCTCTGTAGCCGATGCTTTTTCTTTATTCGACCGCTTTGAAGAAAAACTCAATGAATATAATGGCAACCTCGTCCGCAGTGCTGTAGAACTGGCCAAAGACTGGCGGTCTGACAAGATTCTCCATAAACTGGAAGCACTCTTGCTCGTTGCCGACCAAGAACGGATTTTGCTCATTTCCGGGAACGGCGAAGTCATTGAACCAGATGACGGCATTTCTGCCATCGGTTCTGGCGGTAACTACGCCTTAGCGTCTGCACGGGCCCTGTTGCAGAATACAGACTTATCGGCTAAAGATATTGCTGAAAAATCACTTCACATTGCCGCTGATATTTGCGTTTACACGAATCATAACGTCATTGTCGAAGAAATTTAAGAAAGAGGGATAGCATGAACGAAAGAGAGTTAACGCCGAAACAAATCGTTTCCGAATTAGATAAATATATTGTCGGCCAAGGAGAAGCCAAGAAATCGGTGGCCATTGCCCTTCGTAACCGCTGGCGCCGTAAGCATTTAAGTGAAGATATGCAAGATGAAATCATTCCGAAAAATATCCTCCTCATTGGCCCTACAGGCTGCGGTAAAACGGAAATTGCCCGTCGGTTGGCAAAACTCGTCGGTGCGCCGTTTATTAAAGTGGAAGCGACGAAATACACGGAAGTCGGGTACGTTGGCCGTGACGTAGAACAGATTATTCGCGACCTCGTAGCTAATGCCATCCGTATGGTACAAGAACAAGAAAGCCAGCGTTTTGAAGAAAAGGCTGAAGCCGAAGCCAATAAACGGATTCTCCAAGTCCTGTGGCCGAAGAAAACGTCTGTCACCGAAAAAGTACCAAATCCGATGGATATTTTCTTCTCTAGTGATGACAAAGACGAAGAAGAACAGCCGAAGCAAATCGAAGCACCATCGTCAGATAAACGGCAGAAAATGCTCGAAGATATTGCGGCTCACAAGATGGATGACCGCGAAATTGAAGTAGAAGTAGCCGAACAAGAACGGGCTATTCAAGGCATTCTCATGGGCAACTCCCAAGAAGAATTGACCAATAACTTCCAAGAAATGTTAGGCAGCATTATGCCGAAGAAGAAAAAGAAGAAGAAAATGACCATTGCCAAAGCACGGGAAATCTTCAAAGACGAAGAACTGAAAAAATGCCTCGACATGGATGTCATCGTCGATAAAGCCATTGAAGCGACCGAAGAAGCAGGCATTGTCTTCATCGATGAATTCGATAAAATCGCCGAAAAAGGCCGTTCTAATGGGCCTGACGTTTCCCGTGAAGGGGTACAGCGCGATATTTTGCCGATCGTCGAAGGGGCGACAGTCAATACGAAATACGGCCCTGTGAAAACGGATCATATCCTCTTCATTGCAGCCGGTGCGTTCCACGTGTCGAAACCGAGCGACTTGATTCCAGAATTACAAGGCCGTTTTCCCATTCGTGTAGAACTCCAGTCGTTGACTGTCGATGATTTCCGCAAGATTTTGACCGAACCGAATCAGTCTCTGGTCAAACAGTATAAAGCCCTCCTCGGTGCAGACGGCGTAGAATTAGAATTTACAGCAGACGGCATTGATGCCATTGCCGAATATGCTCATCGCGTCAATTTGGAAACAGAAAACATCGGTGCCCGTCGTCTTCATACTATCTTAGAAAAAATCCTTGAAGACATTGCCTATGGCGCACCAGATGAAGCATCGGGCCACATTGCTGTAGATAAGGACTTCGTCACGAGCAAGCTCAATGATGTCGTTCAAAACGTAGACCTCAGTCATTACATTCTCTAAAGGAGTATTATGAGACCGTACGCAAAATTAGTATTAACGAAAAAAGGGGAAAAGGCTGCGCGCAGCGGCCATCCCTGGGTATATGGTGAAGAAGTCGTCCGCGTAGATGGTATGTACAAAACTGGTGATATTGTCGATGTGTATAGCGATAAAGACCGTTATTTAGGAACAGGCTTTGCCAATGATATTTCTAAAATCCGCGTTCGCATCTTGTCGGATAATGCCAACGACCGCTTTGACGATGCCTTCTGGCAACGGCGCGTGAAATACGCTCTGGACTATCGGCGTACCGTTATGGGGCCGAAAGATTTCGCTTGCTGCCGCTTGATTTTTGGCGACGCTGACCAGTTGCCGGGCCTCACGGTAGACCGGTATAACGATGTCCTCGTAGCCCAGACCTTATGCTACGGCATGGACCAAGTAAAGCCCATCATCTTTGCAGCTCTTGTCGATGAACTCGATAAAATGGGCGTAACCATTCGCGGTATTTACGAACGAAATGACGTAAAAGTCCGCGAACTCGACGGCATGGAGCAGTACAAAGGCTGGTACCAAGCCGATTTCTTGCCCGAACCAGGGAGCATCATTACGACGATTGATGAAAATGGCATTCTCTACGATGTTGATGTAGAAAATGGCCAGAAGACTGGGTTCTTCTTGGACCAGAAATACAATCGCCTGGCCGTGGCGAAAATCGCTGCAGGCCGTCACGTCCTCGATTGCTTTACGCACACTGGTGCCTTTGCCTTAAATGCGGCTAAAGGCGGTGCAGCATCCGTTACGGCTGTGGATATTTCGGATGAAGCCGTCGAAATGACGACAGAAAACATTCGCCGTAACAATCTTTCTGATGTTGTCACAGCAAAGCAAGCCAATGTCTTCGATTTGCTTACGGAACTGGCAGAACAGAAGTGCCGGGACTATGATTTCATCATCTTAGACCCGCCGGCCTTTACAAAATCAGGCCACACGGTTCGCAACGCCATTCGAGGCTACAAAGAAATCAATTTAAAAGCCATGAAGCTCTTGCCTCGTGGCGGCTATCTGGCTACGTGTTCGTGCTCGCACTTCATGCGGGACGATTTATTCCGGCAAATGCTGGCTGATGCGGCGAAAGATGCAGGTGTGCATTTACGCCAAATCGAGGGGCGTCAGCAATCACCGGACCATCCTATTTTGTGGAACGTACCAGAAACAAATTATTTAAAATTCTATCTATTCCAAGTCGTCTAAGGCGACTTATGGTATAATACAAGTAATTCTTGTATAAAAGGGGGAGACTCAATAATGAAATTTAAAAGCACCCGCTCCAATGAATGTGTGACACCGTCGTATGCACTCTTGCATGGCCTTGCCCAAGACGGCGGCTTATATGTACCGGAAACCTTTCCAGAAAACGTCTTAGACTATAAAACCTTAGCCGGTAAATCCTATCAAGATATTGCCGCTGTGGTCTTGTCCTATTTCTTCACGAACTTTACAGAGGAAGAACGGAAAGCCATGATTGCGTCGGCTTATAATGCTACGACCTTCCGCGATGACCGCATTGTGCCGCTCCATTCGATTGATACGGATTTGTCCATTGCCGAATTATTCCATGGCCGGACCTTAGCCTTTAAAGACTTAGCTTTATCCTTGTTCCCATATCTCTTGACGGCTGCAAAGAAGCAGGAACAAGAAACGCGGGACATCTTGATTTTGACGGCGACCTCCGGTGATACAGGGAAAGCGGCTCTCGAAGGCTTTAAAGACGTGCCCGGTACGAACATTATGGTCTTCTATCCGAGCGAAGGCGTCAGCCCGATGCAAAAACAGCAGATGCAGAAACAAGAAGGGGCAAACGTCAAGGTTTCTGCAATTTACGGGAACTTCGACGACGCACAGAGCTTCTTAAAACGAGTCTTCACGAATGCAGAAGTCAACGCTTATGCCAACGACAAGGGCGTGCTCTTCTCCAGTGCGAACTCTATCAACATTGGCCGTCTCTTCCCGCAAGTGGCGTACTACGTCTCGACGTACGTCAATCTCGTCGACAACGGTGCCATTTCCGAAGGAGAACTGTTCGATGTAGTCGTACCGACAGGTAACTTCGGCAACATCTTAGCTGGTTACTTTGCGAAAAAAATGGGCGTGCCTATTGGCGAACTCATTTGCGCGTCCAATAAAAACAAAGTCTTAGCGGACTTCTTTAAGACTGGTGTCTATGATATGAATCGTGATTTCTACACGACAGACAGCCCGTCGATGGACATCCTCCTTTCGAGTAACTTTGAACGGTTCTTGTTCTACGTAGCTGGCCAAGATGCCGCAAAAGTCGCGCAGTGGGAAAAAGACCTTGCCGAAACAGGGAAAATGGCTGTGACTAAAGACGAACTTAAAACCCTGCAAGATGAATTTGTAGGCGGCTGGATTGATGACGACGAAACAGAAGCAGTCATTAACCACGTGTATAACGACTTTGGTTATCTTTTGGATCCGCACACAGCCGTAGCGTACGGTGTCTATTTAAATCGTCATAAACAAGGTCTCGACGCAGGCCGTCATACGGTCATTATGTCGACGGCCCATCCGTACAAGTTCCCACCGACTATTGTCAAAGCCTTGGCACTTACGCCCTATGCAGACCCCTTTGATGAATTAAAAGAAATTTCTATCTTAACAGGCATGGCTTTACCGAAACCGCTCTTAGATTTGCAGCAGAAACCGGTTCGCTTTGAAACGGCCATTGCTAAAGAAGATATGAAACAAGCTGTCTTATCTTTTGTCGATGCGATTCATGAAAAGGCATAAGAAGGAGCATCTATTGTGAATAAGGGCGTCATTTACATGATACTATCAGCCCTGGCTTTTAGTATTCAAAACGTCATTGTCAAAGAATTATCGTACACTATGGGAACAGGGGAAATCGCCTTCTTTCGCGGTTTCCTCAGTGCCCTCATCATTTTAGGCTTAATGAAATGGCAAGGCATCCATTTCTCGAAGTATGACCGGTCGTCACTCTGGTTTCGCGGCGTTGCCGGTGGTGCAGGCATGATGTTTCTCTTTTTTGCCATTCGTGAAGTGCCCCTTGCAGATATTTCTATTTTATCCCAAACGTCGGCTTTCTTCGTCATGCTCTTTGCAGCGATTTTCCTCAAAGAAGCATTGCCTAAAGGAGCCGGGTTGCCGCTCATCGTCATTTTCTTAGGAGCCTGCCTCATCGTGCAGCCTTGGAATTTCTCGTCCTTTAATGTCTATTCGTTATTTGTCTTGGCTCAGGCTATTTTAGCGGCAGCTGCGTACACGACGGTTAGTAAGTTGACTGCATCTGGTCGGCACCATCAGTACGAAATCGTCTTTTATTTCCTCTTCTGCGCTGCTGTTGGCGGTGCAGCCATTATGGGCTTTGATTTCCAAATGCCTAATGCTAAGGAATGGATTTTATACGTGGCCATGGCTATTGTGACGGTCTTAGCCCAGGTCTGGATGACTGATGCTTACGCGTCAGCTAATGCCGTCGTCGTCAGCTTTGTCGCCTATATTGCCGTCTTTTTCAACGCTCTCTGGGGCTATGTCGTCTTTGGCGAAGTCCTGACGTTGCTCACGGTCTTTGGCGGTATAGGTATCGTTGGCGGCTCTATGTATTTGACGAAACTGAAACACGACCGCTTGAAACGGCGGCGCACGCAAGCAAACTCTACATCAGAAAGTTGATGCATGTCTATGATGAAACTCAATGAATCGCATATAAAAATGCTCTTTTTTGCAGCCCTCCTGGCCGTCTTAGGCGGTATCCATTTGGCTTTGCCTGATTTTTACGTAACCGTCTGGGACTTGTCGACGAGTGGCAACATGGAAGGGACTATTGCATATTTGCGCTCCTTTGGCATTTGGGCTATGGCCATTAGCATGATTATCGATATAGTCATCAATATGGTTGGCTTTTTGCCGTCTATCTTTATTTCGACGGCCAACGGTGTCGTCTTTGGCATTTGGACCGGGACGGTCGTCTCGTGGCTGGCCGAAACGATAGGCGTAGTCATTAGCTTCTTTTTCATGCGCACCCTCTTTCGCCATAAAGCGCAAAAGGTCATTGAACACAGCAAAATGCTCACTAAACTCGATGAATACAGTACGCTCAAAGCCATGATTATTGCCCGGGCTGTACCGTATTCGCCAAACGGCTTGGTCACGGCCTTAGGGGCCTTGAGCCACATTAGTTACCGTGACTATATTATTGCCTGTCTCATTGGCAAACTGCCATCTGTAGCGGTCGAAGTCGTCGTCGGCCACGACGTAGTTATGATGGAAGATAATTCCATGCGCCTGACTATTCTCGTCATCGTCGTCGCCAGCGTCTACGGCGGTCTCTGGTATTGGAATAGACGACGGAAGGCCATTAAGGTATTAGAAAAAATTAAAGAAGATTTAAGCGATGAAAAAGGACGCTCTTAAGAGCGTCCTTATTTTTGTATATGTAATTATTCTTCGTCTGTTTCAGGAAGGGCGAGCTGGTCTGGTGTGGAGCAGAACGTAAATTCCGGATTCCGTTCGACAATCCAGTTCGTTTGCCATTCGTTGGCAATGAGCAAGACTAACCGTTGCTTGTGGTCTTTGACAATCATAGCACTGTCAATATTTTTCAGTTCTTTCGTGTCATGGCCGTTATTTTGAATCCACCGGGCAACCGTGTAGGGGAGATTGTTCATCTCGAGATCTACGCCGTATTCGTGTTTTAATCGGTATTCGAGGACTTCAAACTGCAACTGCCCGACGGCACCGACGATATAGCTTTCCATAGAGCCGAGATTTTCGTAAATCTGGACGGCCCCTTCTTGGGCGAGCTGGGTCATGCCTTTGAGGAACTGTTTCCGCTTCATCGAGTCTTTAGCGCGAATGCGGGCAAATAATTCCGGTGGGAACGTTGGGAAGTCTTGGAAGGTCACTTTCTTCTTGCCCGAATAGAGCGTGTCCCCAACGCCCATGGTGCCGTTATCGAAGACACCGATGATATCGCCAGGGTAGGCATCTTCGACAATCGTCCGTTCTGTGGCGAGGAACTGTTGGGGCTGCATGAGCCGCAAGGTCTTGCCGGACTGACGGTGTGTAACGGTCATGCCTTTTTCGAATTTCCCAGAGCAAATGCGCATGAAAACGATGCGGTCATGATGCTGTGGGTTCATGTTCGCCTGAATCTTAAAGACGAATGACGTAAACTGGTCTGATGTCGGTTCGACTACGCCTTCTTGGCATTTCCGCGGCTGTGGTTTTGGAGCCATACGGAGGAATTCTTCCAGGAATGGTTTGACCCCGAAGTTAGTCATGGCCGAGCCAAAGAACATAGGCGTTAAGAGGCCTTGTTTGACCTTTTCCATATCGAATTCGTCGCCAGCCATGTCGAGGAGTTCGATGTCATCGATTAAGGCCTGATGGACTTCGTCTTCGAGTAAGTCTTTAAAGACCGGGTCATCAGCAGAGCCTTTCGTCGAAGCTAACTTCCGCTGGCCGTGAGATGTATCTTTTTCAAAGAGCTCAATCGATGCTTGGGCGCGGTCGTAAATGCCTTGATAATTGCCGTTAATGCCAATAGGCCAGTTCATAGGATACGCATGAATGCCTAAGGTATTTTCGATTTCGTCCATTAAATCAAAGGGGTTGCGGCCGAAATGGTCAATCTTGTTGACGAACGTAAAAATGGGGATACCCCGTTCTTTACAGACGCGGAACAATTTCTTCGTCTGCGCTTCGACACCTTTAGCAACGTCAATGAGCATGACTGCACTATCTGCAGCCATGAGCGTACGGTACGTATCTTCACTGAAGTCTTGGTGCCCTGGTGTATCCAGGATATTAATATGGTGGCCTTCGTAATCAAATTGAAGCACCGAGCTGGTAACAGAAATACCACGCTGTTTTTCGATTTCCATCCAGTCTGATACGGCATGTTTCGCTGTTTTTCTGGCTTTGACGGAACCGGCTAAGTGAATGGCACCGCCGTAGAGTAATAATTTTTCTGTTAATGTCGTTTTACCAGCATCTGGATGGGAGATGATGGCAAAGGTACGACGACTGTTTACTTCATCAAGTAACGACATAATCCACCTCATCTACGTGTAATCCTAAACTTTACAATACATTTTATTATATAAGTTTTTTACATCCCTTGCAAGGAGAAGTTTGGCATATACAGAAAGCAGTTGTACAACATGAGTACAACTGCTTTTAGTATGGACTTACTGATGGTCTTCGCCACGAAGAATCGTAATTTTTTGTTTTAAATGGATAGCCTTATCGAACTCAGCGAGCATAGCCGGTGTCGGTGGTGTATCGAATTTGCTGACGACATAAATGGCAATGAGGGAGAAGATAAACCCTGGCACGATTTCATATAAGCCGAACCAACCGAATTGTTTCCAAATGAGGACGGTCAGGCCGCCGACGATAATGCCTGCTAAGGCACCGTTACGGGTCATGCGTTTCCAGTAGAGCGAGAGGAGGATAGTCGGCCCAAAGGCAGCACCAAAACCGGCCCACGCGTAAGAGACCATGGTCAAAATGTAGCTATTTGGGTCGAGAGCCATAATGATAGCAAACATAGAGACGACGAGCACTGTAATACGGCTGACATAAATCAGTTCTTTATCGCTGGCGTGCTGCCGGAAGAACGTATTATACAGGTCGCGGGAAATAGCTGACGCCGTGACGAGGAGCTGTGACGATGCTGTACTCATGATGGCCGCCAAGACGGCGGAGAGGATGAGACCTGTCGCAAAGGGCGGGAAGAGCTGGTCACTCATGACGAGGAAGACCTTTTCTGTATCCGGCCCTGTGAGCGGTGTAGTCACGACGAGTTTGCCGACGAGACCAACGAAGACTGCTGCAATGAGGGAGATAATGACCCAGGTCATGGCAATGTATTTGGATTTACGTAACTCTAAGGGGTCACCAATGGCCATGAAACGTACGAGAATATGAGGCTGACCGAAATAGCCAACGCCCCAAGCTAAGGCAGAAATAATGGCAATGACACCGGTCGTGGATGTATCAGGCGCAATGTCGAGGAGATGCGGTGCTTCTGTAGAAAGACGAGTCATCGTTTCCGTAAAGCCACCGGCAACCATCATGCCGACGAGGGGCACGAGGACGATAGCTAAGAACATCATGCACCCTTGAATGAAGTCCGTCCAGCAAACGGCCATAAAGCCGCCGAGGAAGGTATAGACTACGACGACGCCGGCACTTAAGAGGAGAGCCGAGAAATAGTCCATGCCAAAGACAGCTTCAAAGAGCTTACCGCCCGAGACAAAGCCGGATGACGTATAAATCATGAAGAAAATCAAAATGAAAATGGCCGAAATAATCCGTAAAATATTTTTGTCATCGTGGAAGCGGTTTTTTAAATAGTCCGGCATAGTCAAGCTGTTATTAGCAACTTCTGTATAGTTGCGCAGACGCTGGGCTACAAAATGCCAGTTCAGCCACGTACCAATAGAAATCCCAATGGCAATCCACGATGCGGAAATACCTGTTGCATACGCAAAGCCCGGCACGCCCATGAGCATCCAGCCGCTCATGTCAGACGCTTCCGCACTCATGGATGTAATCCATGGCCCCAAGCTGCGGCCGCCGAGAATGTAGTCACTCAAGCGTTGTTGTGACCGCGAGTAATACACGCCTATGAGCAACATAGCTATTAAATAAATAGCAAAGGCCACGAGAATAGGCACATTAATGTGAGACATAGAAAATAAATCCCCCTCTAGTAAAGAATATAAGGAATATAAATATACGATGTCCCTATTTTACTGTATTTTTACGAGAGAGGCAAGTACTTTCACTTGATAAAGTCCACAATGAAGGAGTACTTTATAGTATAATCTATGATTTCATGGTATACTTAAGCATATCTTAAGGTTACTAGAGAAAGAAGGGAATGCCTTTGAAACGGATTGATCCATATACACCAGACGGATTTCATCGTCTTTTATTTTCTTCCATCGTCGGTGCAGCCGCCGGGAGTGAGTCCACTGCAACGTCACTGACAGACGATACGAAACAGTGGCTGTCTTACGTCTTAGCGACCATATACACCTTATACGGCAGTGTGCCTATGGCTGTCTTGACGAAAGTATACAACCAACGCCGGGGCGCACCGAAAACGGCTCTAGACTTAGCCCGTATGTTGCAACAAATCCCGGCAGAAGCGCAGACTTTTGCCCTTAGTCACGGTGAAATCTATGACAAGCACATTGCACCGGATACAGCCGCGGCCATTGTCTGGAATCGCCGGGACGTAGATTTTTTCATTCCGCCTAAAGAAGTCATTGAACACGCTGACTTAGGCATGATTGCCTTTGTCCCTATGGACCGCCTGAGCCAGACACTCAGTGATTTACTGGATATTACGGTCGTCTCTGAAGGGGAAGTAATCCAGCTCTGGCAGTCTGTCCTGATGATGCTCGCTGCTAGCGAATCTATCGAACACATTGTGACGGCTGTGGCAAACCTTCATTTCGTCACATCACCGCGGGAAGTAAAGTGGCTCGAAGGGTTACTTGCTATGTGGAATGACATTGTACCCAAATGGCGCAATGCCGGTCATAGTGACGAAGCATTGCGCCGTATGAATGTGTTATAATTATTTTCCTTGGAGACAAATGCGCAGCCATTTCGGTAAAGGCAGTTTCTTGACAATAGCCGAGTACGCCGCAGCACAGCAGGCAACGATGAGGTATATGGCGATGATGTAAAGAGACCGCAAATAGAAGTGGAAGTGTGCGGCTAGTCCTGTACAAAGACTGAGGAAAACAGGATGGACTAAGTAAATGGGATACGAGTAATTCCCGAGCATGGAAAAGAGACTGTCTATCCACACCGGTACAGGACGGCATTCCCACCAGTAGAGGAGGAAGAGCAGCGTCGACAAGGTGTAGCACATGCCAATGGGGCTGAGCTGATGGACTGTGAAGACCGCTGCTAAGGCATCGTAGTGGAGGATATCCATGACTTCGTAATAAGCCGCAACCATGCCGAGCGTCGTAAGGCCTTGGAAGAGATTAATCAGTTTGCCGTGCCGCGTCAGCCAGGCTGTAACGTCGTGGAAATGTTCTGCCGTAAAGGCCCCGAACATGAAGATGAAAAGGTAGTGGAAGACGATGTAATTTAAGCGGTAATTAAACGCATCTTGGATGAGGGGATTCGCAGACTGAACGGTCCAAATGTAGCTCGAGTAAAAGTTAAAGACCATATTGGCCACTAAGAGCAGTGTAAAGGACGGCCACGGCGCACGGTTAAGGAGGCGCAGGAAAGGCCGCCACAAGGGCATGAGGACGTAGAACCAGAGCAAAATGACGAGAAAGTAAATGTGATACATAGCCAGGCCGTACCACAAGGTCTTGATGAACGTCGCCGGTTCGAAGAGATTCCAATTATGGCTGAGGACAGAGACGTAGGCCATGTAAAATAAGGACCACGCTACATACGGCACGAGAACTGTGCGAATACGGCGTTTTAAATAGTCCTTGTATTGAAAGGGGTGGTCTAAGGGCTGGCTGTAAAACATGCCGAACGCCGAGAGAAAGAAAAAGGCTGGCACTGAAAAGCGCGAGAGAATCTCTAAGACCGCAATGAGGCTGAGATTGGGCGTCGGCACCGTAATAGCCACAGAGCCGACGTGAATGGCAATGACGCCGAGCATGCACAACCCGCGCATGTAATTAATAGAATGAATGAAACGTTTTGACATGTGACACCTCTATAGATACAATAAGATAAGAACGTCTTTATTATAACAAATTTTTTAGATTTATGTAGGGAGTATACGATGAATCATGATATGATACAAAAAAGTACGCGTACAGCCTTGCTCTTAACGGCTACGCTCATCTTACAAGGGCTGCGATTGCTCATTCCTATTCCGCCGCAAGTGAGTATGTTTGTCGTCGGTGCCCTGGTCAATGCGTGCCTCGTCGTCGCCGTCCTCACGATTAGCTGGCGGGCCGGTGTCATCGTGGCCTGTGTGACACCTTTTTTCGCCTGGCTCGAAGGGATGCTGCCGCTGCCGCCGTTTATAGTGCCTGTAGCTCTTGGCAATACGGTCTATGTCCTGTTATACTACGTACAGCAACAGTGGCGCATTACAAACGGCTACGCTAGTGTCGTTGCCGCAACGGTGTGCAAAACAGTAGTGTTATACGGCTCCTTTTATATGCTCTTTAGTTTTGTCGCCTTTCCCGATGCTGTGCGGCATATGATTCTCTTTGCCATGAGCTGGCCCCAGCTCTGGACGGGCTTTGCCGGAGGTATTCTCGGCATCTATTTGAGTCGGCGCATACCGACTATATAATCACACCCAGGAGGAACGGATATGTGGAATGTATTATATTATATACCGGCTCTCATTGGCTTTTTTTTAATCGCCATGGGAACGTATCACGGCTATCGGCTGCGTCGTCTCGTACGGCGTTGTACACAGCCTGCAGAAGGGAAACTACTCGGCTTTGTCGAAGAAAAACGCAAAGGCGGAAATCTCTATTTTCCTGTCGTTACCTTTGCGGTCGATGGTACGACGTACAAGGCGCGGTACACCTTTGGCAATACCGAATGGCCCTATGTGGCTGGTGATGCTGTGAGCTTGCGGTATAATCCGGCTAATCCGGAAGACATTTACTTATATCACCAAGAACGACCATGGCAGCAATACGCCAGCCCTGTCTGTATCATCGTCGGCGGCTTGCTGTTCATTGGTGCCTACTACTACATGCTCTAGGGGATGAATTTGATGGAAATAAATGAAAAAGCAGTGCAGGCCATGCATGATTTTTTGGAAGCCTTAGGCCTTGATTTGCAGCACTTAGGCATGGAAAAAACGCCGCAGCGCGTAGCGGAAATGTACGCCCAGTTTTTTTCAGGCCTTCAAGAAAATCCTGATGACCAATGGCAGCAGCCCATTATTACGCAATCTAATGGCCTGGTAGCAGTGCGGAATATTCGTTTTCATTCCCTCTGTGAACATCACTTATTGCCTTTTTTTGGTACGGTCCATATTGCTTATTATCCAAAAAACGGAAAAATCGCTGGCTTTGGCCACTTTGTCGACGCTGTCGATACGTTAGCACGGCGGCCGCAGCTCCAAGAACGGCTGACAGATGAACTCTGTCAGTCCCTGATGCGGGGCCTTCATCCCGAAGGCGTGCTGGTCGTTGTCCAAGCGACGCACTTGTGCTTGACCATGCGCAACCGCCTTGCTATGGATACAGGCATTATTACGACAGCCGCCACAGGGACGCTGGCAGCCGGGACAGCAGCTTATACAGATGCGTGGCAGATTATAATGGAGGAGGACACACATGCATAATCGCGAACATAGAACATACACTTGGAAAGATGGGAAAACTTTATCCTTAGGAAATAAAACGGCCGTCATGGGAATTTTAAATTATACACCTGATTCCTTTTCAGATGGCGGTAAATGGAATCAGGTAGACGATGCGCTGCGCCATATGGAACAAATGGTGGCAGACGGAGCCGATATTATCGATATTGGTGCTGAATCGTCGCGTCCAGGGTTTACGCCTATTTCAGCAGACGAAGAAATTGACCGTCTCGAACCTATCTTGCCTCGTTTGATTAAAGAATGCCCTGTGCCCATTTCGGTGGACACGT
Organism: uncultured Megasphaera sp.; assembly: GCA_900540735.1. Classification (GTDB taxonomy): domain Bacteria; phylum Bacillota; class Negativicutes; order Veillonellales; family Megasphaeraceae; genus Megasphaera. Next base: position 59,839 of record UQHB01000006.1, read on the forward strand.
ATAAAGCGAAAACGGCAGACTACGCTATGTCCTTAGGGGCGCACATGATGAATGATATTTGGGGACTCCAATACGCAGAAGAACCGGGCCAAATGGCAGCAGTTGCAGCCAAACACGACGTGCCCATTATCATTATGCACAACCAAGACGGCACAGAATACGGCGATATGATGGAAGAAATTAAACTCTTTTTCATTCATTCTGCGGCCATTGCTGCGGCAGCTGGGGTCAAGCAAGAAAATATCATTACTGACCCGGGCATTGGCATTGGCTTCGGCAAGACAGCAGAACAGAATCTCTACGTCATTCAGCATCTCGATGAGCTTACGAATTTGCCCTATCCTTTGCTCCTCGGTACGTCGCGCAAGGGCTTTATTGGCAAAATCTTAGATTTACCGATTAGTGAACGCATGGAAGGGACGGGCACGACCTGTGTCAGCGGCATCTTAGCAGGCTGCGATATTGTCCGCGTCCACGATGTATTGCCTATTGTGCGCATGTGCAAAATGGCCGATGCCATTCGGGGGGAATAAATGGATACGATTACACTTACAGGCATTGCCTGCTATGGTTATCACGGGTGCCTGCCGGAAGAACAACGAAATGGTCAGCCTTTTATCATCGATGTCATCTTGTATACATCCTTAGAAAAGGCCGGACAGACCGATGACTTAACAGCTACGATTGACTATAGCAAAGTCTATGGCCTCGTCAAAGAGATAACAGAAGGAAAGCCCTATCAGCTCATTGAACGGCTCGCCCAAGTCTTAGCCGATACCATTCTGGCGCAGTTTGCTGTCGAAGCCGTCACCATTACGGTCCATAAGCCATATGCACCTGTTGGCGGCCCTATTACGGACGTTGCCGTAACGATAGAACGGGTGAAAGCATGACGAAGACTTTTTACCTCAGTGTAGGTGCGAATTTAGGCGACCGTTTACGGACGTTGCAAGAGGCTGTAGGCCTGTTGCGGCAAGAACCGGACGTAACCGTCACAGCTGTCTCGCCGTGGTACGAAACGCCGCCGTGGGGCAAGACGGATCAGCCAGGATTTATTAACGGTGCCTTGGCTGTGACGACGACGCTCTCTGGGGAAGAACTATTACAGCTGTGCCTGGGCATTGAACAACGCTTAGGCCGTGTACGCCATGAAAAGTGGGGTGCCCGCACGATTGACATTGACCTCGTCTATAGTCCCGACGAAAGCTGCCACAGTGCGACCTTGACCTTGCCTCATCCGTACGTGACGGAACGGGCCTTTGTCCTTGTGCCCCTCGCCGATATTGCCCCGAATTTACAACTAAATGGAAAATCAATCGCAATTTGGCTAAAAAAACTGTCAAAAGATGTAGCGATGATTCGTCCAATATGATAAGATGACTACATAAAACTAACCGTAGAAGGGAAGGATTAGGATGGAAAAAATTTTAATTGCTGATGATGAACAACTCATGCGTCAGCTCGTCATTGATTTCTTAAAACCGGAAGGGTATGAAGTCTATGAAGCAGCAGACGGCAAAGAAGCCTTAGAAATGTATCATAAAAAGACACCGGATTTGATTATCCTCGATGTGATGATGCCAAAATTCGATGGCTGGACTGTATGCCGTGAAATTCGCCGCGAATCGACCGTACCGATTATGATGCTCACCGCTAAGGGTGAAGAAATTGACCAGCTCTTTGCCTATGACTTAGGGGTCGATGAATACTTGACGAAGCCTTTTAGCCCGAAAATCCTCGTCGCTAAAGTCAAAGCCCTCCTGCGCCGGACCCAGCGTGACCAAATGGAATGCCAAAACGACGAAGGTGTATCCATTGATAGAGATGCACGGATGGTCGTCATTGATGGGAAAAACGTCAATCTCAGCCCGACAGAATATAAGTTATTCAATTACTTAATGACCAATGCTGGTAAAGCCTTGAGCCGTCGTCAAATCCTCAATAAAGTATGGAATTACGAATACTACGGCGATTTACGGACGGTAGATACACATATTAACCGTTTGCGCATTAAACTGGGCGACAAAGGCAAATACATTCAAACCGTTCGTGGTTACGGCTATCGCTACGACTCTAAATAATGATGAAACATTTATCACTGCGGACGAAAGCCGGGATTTACGTCATTTGTTTCACCTTATTCTTTATCCTTTCACTCCTTGGGATTATTGGTATTGGCTTTAACTATTATTTCTATGAAATCAAGAAAGAAAATATGATTGATGCCAGCCAGGACATTAGTAAGATTTATGCCCAAAAAGGGATGAACGGTGAAGAACAGTATGATTCTATTAGCCAAAAGCTTGGCGCAGACGTGCTCATCGTCGATAACAGCCAGCTTGTGTATTCGTCTCGGCCAGGACGGCGCGTCGTCGTCACACCGCCAAAACTCGATGCCAATAACGTCGTCGTCGCTGTAGGGAAAGAACAGGAATCACAAGATTTTAACGATTTCCAGCGTAAATTAGTACTGCCGAAGCATATTCAAGAAATGCTGGAGCTCCTGAAAGGACAAAAACCGGACGAAGCAGAAATCGGCAAAGTCCAGTTCCATCAGCCTAGTGAAAACTTCCAGTATTTCAGCCTCATTTCGCGCCTGGGCGAGCACACGTATCTCCTCATTAGCCGCCCGGTCGCACCGATGCAGGAAAGTATTGGCATTGTGCAACAATTTATCCTCATTTGCGGGATTATTTGGGTCATTTTAGCGACTATTTGCAGCATGATGTTGACCAATAAAATGGTCAAGCCTTTACTGGAATTAAAGAGCCTGTCCGTTGCCATGACGCACCTCGATTTTACGAAAAAATGGCACGGCAAGCGGAAAGACGAAATCGGTGAACTCGGCAGCAGTCTCAACACCTTGTCGAATCAGCTGAATTCGGCATTGACAGCCTTAAAGAAGTCGAATGCTGAATTGCACACGCAGCTAGAAAAGGCGAAAGAAGTAGAACACATGCGCAAGTCCTTTATCTTTGCTGTGTCTCATGAACTGAAAACGCCGCTAGCTATCATTCAGGGCTATGCCGAAGGCCTCGACAGCCTCGATAACGATGTGGCCACACAACAGCATTATTGCCACGTCATTAAAAATGAAACGGTCAAGATGGATAATCTCGTAAAAGGATTATTAAACTTGTCTCGTCTCGAAACGGGCTCCTTTAAACTGGAAAAGACAGCTTTTGACTTCGGTGCCCTTGCTGACGAAACGAAAGACCGCTTTGCCCAAGCGGTGCAGAAGAAGAACATTACTATGGTTTGGAAACTGCCTGCTGAAATGACGACGTACGGTGACCCGGAACAAATCGACAGCATTCTGAGCAACTTCCTCAGCAATGCCATTGATTACACGCCTGAAGGGGGACGTATCGTCATTACGGTCGAAGAAGGGAAACTGCGCTACAAAGTGAGCGTCTATAACCAAGGTATCCAAATCCCAGAAGAATCGCTGAAGCGGATTTGGGAGCCTTTCTACAAAGTCGATACAGCCCGGAGCCGCAACGTCAAACGCATCTTTGGCGGTCACGGCTTAGGCCTCGGTATCGTCGCTGCTCTCGTCAAACTCCACGGACAGCAGTACGGTGTCCATAATGAGACGGACGGCGTGACCTTCTGGTTTACAATCGAACGAGCTTCATAAAAGAAAAACCACCAGCTTATACTGGTGGTTTTTTTGGCATTGTTGAAAGAACTTGTACCTTGTCGCCTTGACTGCGCAGCCACATATCGATACCTTTGCCGTAGACTTCGGCTGCAATCGTCTTGGATGCGATCCATACGGTAAACAGTCGGCGAAATGTGCAAGCCTTGTACGTGCTCTGCTAAGTCTGGGTCTTCGATGAAGGCGGCTACGTAGAAATAGTATTCTGAAAACATAATGGCTACAGGCTTGATTTTGCGGGTAACGACGCTTTTATCCTTGAGCCGTAAGTACTGGATGGAAATGTAATGCTGCTGACGAATGGCTTCGCCAATGTGCCATATACAATCAAGAAAATCCCGTTTATGCTGGGGCTGGACGTAATGGAATACTTCATTCTTGTCGTTTTGAACTAACCGTACAAAAAAACTCCCTAAGAAATAGAAAATTTTCTTAGGGAGTAGAGGTATGACTTAGAGTAAGACGTATTTTATGACGAAAATGACGGCTAAGACATACATGAGGATACTGATTTTTTCACGTTTGCCTGTGAGTAAATTAATGACTACGTACGAAATGACACCGAACGAAATGCCTTCGGAAATGCTGTAGCAGAAGGGCATAGCAATAATCGTAATGTATGCCGGAATGGATTCGCTAAAATCTTCAAAGTCAATGCCTGCAACGGACGTAAGCATGAGGAATCCGACGATGACCAGTGCCGGAGACGTAGCAAAAGCCGGAATGGCCATGAAAATAGGCGATAAGAAAAGAGAGAGCGCAAAGAGAACGGCTACGCAAACCGCTGTTAACCCTGTACGTCCGCCTTCGCTGACACCGGTAGCACTTTCGACGAAAGTCGTCGTCGTACTCGTACCGATGACGGCACCGAAGGTCGTAGCCACAGCATCGGCCATGAGGGCACCTTTAATGCGCGGCAACTTACCATCTTTATCGAGCATATTCGCTTTTGACGAGACCCCAATGAGCGTGCCTAAAGTATCGAAAATATCGACGAAAAGGAAGGCAAACATGACGACTAAGAAATTGACCGAAAACATTTCCGTAAAGTCTAATTTGCCAAAAATCGGCGCAAGACTAACCGGTGCAAAGGATGCAGCCCCGGCAGATACGTCAGGAATGACGCTGTACATATGGAGGCTCGGATTGGGTACATAGAGGCCGGTAAGCTCGCAAATAACGGCGAGAATCCACGTAAAGAGAATGCCCAAAAGGATGTTGCCCCGTACTTTTTTGACCATTAAAATAGCCGTAAAGAGGATGCCAATCATGGCGAGGAGAACCGTAATACCTACCGTATGGAACGTGCCATCCGCTACGGCTGCTTTAAAGGAATAGAGCGAAATTTTCGTCGCTGGATTGGCTACGATGATTTGCGAATTTAAAAGACCAATGAGGGCAATGAAGAGGCCAATCCCGGCAGAGACGGCTTTCTTCAGCGTCATGGGGATGGCGTTAAAGAGGGCTTCGCGGACATTCGTCAAGGAAAGGACGATAAACACAAGCCCTTCGACGAAGACGGCTGCCAAAGCCATTTCCCACGTATAGCCCATTTGCAAGACAACCGTGTAGGCGAAGAAGGCATTGAGCCCCATGCCCGGTGCCAGAGCGAAGGGATAGTTAGCAAAAATAGCCATGCAGAGCGTACCAATGCAGGCAGCAAGAGCCGTTGCCGTCAGAACGGCACCTTTATCCATGCCTGTAGCACTTAAAATAGTAGGGTTAACGGCCAGAATATAGGCCATTGTCATGAACGTCGTAATACCGGCGAGAATTTCCGTCCGTACAGACGTACCATTGTCTGTGAGGCGGAAGACCTTGTCGAGAAAACTACGTGTTTCTGTCATGTACATTCACTCCTTTTTATAAGATGTATAATGACTGTAAGGAACATCTCGTATTATATGATATATAGACTCGCTGGGGCAACTCTTTTTCTATTCCATTTCGACATACTTATGTCCCCAAAAGGGCGCAAGTATGATACAATGAAATAAATATTATAGGTACTAAGGAGACGAATTATGACGACACGAGACATACTAACGCGGCGTATGGCCGTAGCTCAAGGACAAGAGCCTGGTGATACGGTTATTACGAATTGCCAAATCATCAATGTATACAACCAGACTATCACGACCGGTGACATTGCCATTGCTGACGGAGTCATTGTCGGCATTGGCGGCCCGTATGAAGGGAACGAAACCATCGACGGCACAGGCCTCTATGCAGCACCGGGACTAATTGAAAGCCATATCCATATTGAATCTTCCTATACGAGCCCTGAAGAATTTGGCCGCCTCATCGTGCCCCTGGGGACGACGACCATCGTAGCTGACCCACATGAAATTGTCAATGTCTGCGGTAGAGAAGGGCTAGACTATATGCTGCGCGCTGCAGCAAGAACGGCCTTAGATATTCAATATATGGTGCCGTCGTGTGTACCGGCTACGCCTTTTGACCACAGCGGTGCTACGATTTCAGCAGCTGATATTGCAGATATCCTCCAGGACAAGCGCATCTTGGGCGTAGGCGAATTTATGAATGCGCCCGGCGTCATCCATGCTGTGCCCGATGTGCTCGACAAAATCGTCGCTGCTTGGGAAGGGAAAAAGCCTATTGACGGCCATAGCCCCGGTCTGACCGGCAAGGCGTTGCAGGCCTATGTCAGTGCCCGTATCTTGACAGACCACGAATGCTTTACAGTCGACGATGTAAAGGAACGCATTGCCCTCGGCATGTATGTCCTCTTGCGCAATGGGTCGGCGTGCCATGACTTGCCGCGCCTGGTGGAAGCTGTCACACCGGCTACGCTGCGCCGTTTCCTCTTATGCTCTGACGATTTACATCCAAAGACGATCTTTCAAAAGGGACATTTAAATGAACATCTCCGCATCTGCGTAGCCAATGGCCTAACGCCTGTCCAAGCACTGACGATGGCGACGCTCAACGCAGCAGAATGCTATCATTTAGATGACCGCGGTGCCTTAGCTCCGGGAAAACGGGCTGATATTGTCTTATTCCGTAATTTAGAAGATTTTGCCGTAGCGAAGACCTTCATTCAAGGGAAGCTCGTCGCTGCGGATGGACAGTATCTTTTGCCTGTTGAACGAGAATCCATTGCGCCTGTCGCCGGGTCTGTCCATATTGGCGATTTTTCTGTAGACAAGTTACGGCTCCATTTACAAAAAGGGCACGTGCGGACTATAGATATCTTACCTGGCGGTGTGGTCACCGAAAAGGGAGAAGCAACAGTAGCCATCGATAAGACCGGTGACTTTGTCTTTGACCCAGCTATAGACATCGTGAAGGTTGCCGTCGTCGAACGCCATCATGATACAGGCTGTGTCGGTGTAGGATTCTTACGAGGTTACGGCCTGAAACGCGGTGCCGTTGCTGTATCTATTGCCCACGACTCGCACAATATCATCGTTGTCGGAGCTAACAATGACGATATGGCTTTGGCTGTGACGACGCTCCGTCATATTGGCGGTGGTATGGCCGTCGTCTTAAACGGACAGGTCTTAGCGTCTCTGGCCTTGCCTATTGCTGGCCTGATGAGTGACCAAGATGCCAAGACCGTCGATGATGCTATGGAAATCATCTATGCTAAAGCCCATATGGAACTTGGCGTAAGTCCTGCTGTCGATGTCATTATGACGCTAGCCTTTATGACGCTGCCTGTCATTCCGAAACTAAAACTTTTAGATACGGGTTTGTTTGATGTAGAATCCTTTTCCTTTGTGCCCGTCGAATTGGGAGAATAGGAGGGCCTATGTCTATTCCCTTAACACGGCTCTATGATGAAACGAATAATCCCTATGAATTGAAACTCCTTGCCGGAGCAGACGGCTTGTCTCGGGAAGTATCGTGGGTGCAAGTCATGGAAGATAGTGATTATGCCTCCTTTTTACTGCGCGATGAATTGTTATTTACGACAGGCATGGGCTGTAAGGAACAAGAAAACTGGCTTCATGACTTTATTGTGGCCCTTATGGAAGCCGGTTCAGCTGGTGTGGTCATTAACGTGGGCAAGTATATTTTGCGTGAAGATATTACGGATGATATTCTCGACCTATGCAATACCCATCATTTTCCGCTCTTTATTATGCCGTGGAAAATTCGCTTAGCTGATGTGACCCAGTCCTTTTTGTACGCCCTCTTTTTGACGAAACAAGAAGAGTATGAATTAATCGAAGCGTGTAAAGAATTGCTCTATACGACAGGGAATGAAGAAAAAGCCTTGCAGACGTTAACGGTCCATGGCTTTCCGAAAGAAGCGATGTACCAAGTCATTGCCATTCATGATGAAAATGTGTCTGATGCACGCCTGACGACGTATAAGGGCTGTCTCAATGAACTCGGCGTGTCATATATTTTATTCCCTGCGAAAACAGGCTACGTCTTAGTCTGCTATATTTATCACGAAACGGCAGTCCATTCGCTGTGCCAAACGTTACCCTCTGCACCGACGCTGCAGGGCATTACCTTAGGCTGCGGTATGACCGTTGAGTCTCTCTTGGCTGTGCGCCGGTGTTATACCCAGGCCTTGCAGGCTGTCGTTTGGGCACGGCGAGAAGGGAAGAATGTCGCTCAGTTTCAGCAATTAGGTGTGTACAGCATTCTCTTTTCCCAAGAAAATGAAGAAGCAATGAAACATTTGCATGATACAGTCTTAGGGCCGCTCTTGACGTACGACATGACCCATCACCGCAATCTATATGCTACACTCCAATCGTATTTACGCCATGACGGCAGTATACGGGCTGTGGCAGCGGAGACCTTTGTGCATCGCAACACCGTGTCCTATCGCATGCAAAAAATCAAGCAGCTCGTACACAATGATTTACAAGATAGCGAAAGCCGCTTTACCTTTATGCTGGCCTGTCATATTCATGCGTATTTAGCACTGAAAGAGGAATGGGCTTCGTACTTACCCTAAGGTATTGGCAAATTTCTAGTCCTATGGTAGAGTATATAGCGAAATGCATACTCATTTTCGAACATGCTCGTACTGTAGGAGGTAAGATTGTGAAAAAGAATTTTGGTCGTTTTGAAAGTATTTTCAATGTCTGCTATTTAGCTCTTGCCGTCATTGTCGGCTGTGTCCTCATTGGCCGCAGTGATGTGTCCCAACCGTCGCTCTTAGCCGGTATGATGGCCTTGACCTTGGGCTTGGGCGATGCCTTTCATTTGGTGCCTCGTGTGTTATCCAGCGTCATGCGCACAGATATGCACGCTGCTCTGGGCTTTGGTAAACTTGTCACGTCCATTACGATGACCGTCTTCTATGTTCTCTTGTGGATTATCGGTCTCTTGTACTATCATGTATACCACCCTGTTTGGACGGTACTCTTCCTCGTCTTGACCATCATTCGCTTGGTCTTATGTTTATTGCCGCAAAATGAATGGCTCCATGCCCATCCGCCCGTTCGCATGGGCATCCTGCGGAATATTCCCTTCTTTATCATGGGAATTATGGTAGTCGTTCTCTTTTGGGCGAATGCGTTGCCCGGTTCGCCGCTGGAACACATGGGCATTGCCGTCCTCTTAAGCTTTGCCTTTTATGCACCTGTCGTTTGCGCAGCCCATCGGTACCCGAAAATAGGCATGCTCATGGCCCCGAAAACGTGCATGTATATTTGGGTCTTGTGGATGTGCCTTTCGCTGTAACGGAACTGTGATTTGGCGAAAGTTGAGAATTGTGCTATACTATATACAAGAAGTTCTCCCTAGAACCTAGGCTTTGACAGCTAGGTTCTTTTTATTGCAATCGCGCGAAAGGAGCCTGATAGCGTTCATGTTACGTTTTAAACGATATGTTACGGCTGCAGCCTGTCTCTTGTCTTTAGCTGCTTCTTGTACAGCCTATGCTGTAACAGAAGAAGAAATTGTCTATCATCATGTCCAGCAATACGTCGGTGGTGACGAAGGAGCCCGTATTGCCCAAGATATTCTTGACGCATCTTATGCGTACGACGTAGACCCTTTACTGGCAACGGCTGTCTTTACGACTGAAAGCCATTTCGACAACTCTGCTGTCTCCGGCGTAGGTGCTGTCGGTATTGCCCAGTTGATGCCCGACACAGCAGCGTACCTCAACGTCAATCCTTATGACCGGAAAGAAAATATTTACGGCGGTGTAAAATACTTAGGCCAAATGCTCAACCGCTACAAAGGCATGGATAATCCCTTCATCTACGCTGAAGCGGCCTATAATGCCGGGCCTGGTGCTGTTGATGCGGCTGGTGGCGTACCTCATTACGCTGAAACGCAAGCGTATGTCCAGACGGTCGAAGCGACACGGCAGCAGCTCTGGCATGGCGGCGGCTACAAAGGCAATGCACCTACAGGCAGTACGAAACTCGTCAATAAAATGAATACGAAAGATGCGCCCATATTTCCAAGCCTCAAAGAATGGCAAGACCAAAAACAACAGATGACGACCCAACAGGCCCATACGGGAGCGTTACAACATACAGCAACAAAACAAGCTGCTACAGATACACATACTGCACAAGAACGGTAAAAAAATACCTAGCCTATGTTCCTCACGATGAGGAGCACAAGCTAGGTATTTTTTATATGTTTTTGAATGTTAATTAAAAGAAACGGCCAAAGAAGGGGAGCTTTTGGGCATCGTCCTTCGTGACGCCACCGCAGACGGCCATGAGCACTAAATAGAGGGCAAAGCCAAGGGCACACGTGACGAAGAGGCTGAGGAAAAGTCCTGTGTGGACGCTGAGAAAAGCATAGAGGTAATACATAGCAGTCCCCATGATAGCCGCACAGATGACGTTTTTCAAGACCACTGAGACCTGCACAATATACCCTGTATGGCGGTAAATGAACCATAAGTTGAGGGCTGCAGCGACACCGATGTCGGCAACAGTCGCATAGGACGCACCGGCAATGCCAAAGGCAGGGATAGCTACGAGAAACCAGTTACAAGCCACTTTGGCAACACAAGCGATGACCATGTTGACCACTGGAATTTTTGGTTTCTTTAAGCCTTGTAAAATGGCCGTCGTAATCTGATGAATACCGAGGAAACAAATGGCAATCGCCACGGCTTGGGTTGCATCCGTCGCTGCTGGTGCATTGTAAATAAACGTGACAATAGGCCGGGCCATGACGTAGAGAATAACACTAAAGGGAATCGTCACGAGGAGGGCAATGCGCATGGCACTCGCCGTTTTCGCATAAATTTCTTCTTTGTCCCCAAGCGTGAAGAAATGGCTAATCGTCGGCACGAGGTTCATGGCCATAGCAGCCGTTAAAATCGTAGCGAGGTTGATGAGCGGTACAGACATACCTGTCAAATAGCCAAACAACGTCGTCGCCTGGGCCGTTGCATACCCTGCCACTTCAAGGCGGCGTGGGACGATGAATAAATCCAGGTTAGACACGACAGGGAGCATAATGCTCGATAAGGAAATCGGAATGGCTAAGACCACGAGACGATGGAGAATAGAACTGATTTTTTCTTTTGGGAAAGTCTTCGTCGTTTCCGGTAAGTGTCGTTTTAATTTATAGTAGTAATATAAGAGTACTAAGAAGGCGGCAACACCACCGGCACCGGCACCGAGGCTGGCACCACCAGCGGCGTAATCCAGGCCATACGGCATGAGGAGAGCTGCAAAGCCGAGCATGATGACCACGCGGACGAGCTGTTCCACAATCTGCGAAACTGCAGTCGGCGTCATTTGCTGCCACCCTTGGAGATAGCCCCGATAGCCGGCAATAATAGTCGTAAAGAAAATAGCCGGTGCTAAGGCAATGAGCGAATAATACGCCCGCGCTTCACGGATGTAGCCGTAATCGATGATGAAGGTGGAGCCAAAGAAGACGACAATACTGAGGAACAACGCCGTCATACAGAGCATCGTAATAGACACGTGGAAAATCCGCTGCGCGCCCAGATAATCTTCCTTTGCCAGCTTTTCTGCGGTGACAATAGAAATCGCAATGGGCAGGCCTGCACTAGAAATATCCAGTGCCAAGAGATAAATAGGGAAGGCCATCTGGTAAATGCCAATGCCTTCACCGCCTAAGATACGCGATAAAATAATCCAGTTAATACTGCCAATGGCTTTGACGACAAAGCCGGACAAGGTTAGGATTAAGGTTCCGGAAATAAACTTATTTGCCATAACTACCCCTTATTTCAGTGAATTTTGATGTATATTTGCAAACAATTTATTTTAGCATATTTCTCTAGTAGTGGCTAGGTATGGCGTATTAATTATGATGGAATATTGTAGGGTTAACCTTGAAGTCGATACGTTCTCTCAGTATAATAAAGCTATATACATAAGAAAGGAACGGAAAAAATGGGTACACAATTATTTGATAGTTTTCCCAGCAAAGTGGATACACTACTGCGTGATGTCCGCACAGGACGGATAGGATTGCCTGACTTACAACGACCCTTTGTGTGGTCAGACGCTAAAGTCAGAGATTTACTTGATTCGATGTTAAAAGGATATCCTGTGGGATTTGTCATGATTTGAGAAGCACCGGATTCGTATGAGAATGTGAGCCATATTGGGAATAATGACAAGATGTATTCCCGGCCAAGTGATTTAGTCATTGATGGGCAACAACGACTTACAGCACTATTATCAGCTTTGTATGGCACGGCTGTAAAAGATAAAAAATATCAGGAACGAGTCATAAAAATTTCGTATCATCCCTTGAAGGATACAGAATTATTGGCTGTGTGGACAAAAGCGATTGATAATGATATAGAATGGATTCCCTGTATTAGCGGATGCCTTAGCAGAAGGGGTTGAACAGTTACCATACCCTGAATTTTTACAACAACGAAGAGCATTAATGGCAAAGATTATAAAGCAAGCCTATTTACAGTTAAAGCAAGCGTAAAAATCAGTTAGCATTAATAAGAAATACGCCAACAAGGCAGACCAGAAGGCCTGCCATCTTTTTGAGGGAAATGCCTTCGTTGAACAGCATGATGCCTATTACTAAGAGGACAATGGCAACGCCAATATTAGCAATAATCGAGGCTTTGCTTATTTCCCAGCCGTTGCGATATATCCATATCCAGCCAAATTCTACACTCAACACGGCAAGCCCCATGAGCAGGCTGGACCACTTTAGTTTTCCTAGTTCCATGGCTATGCTGTTGGTTGCAGTCAAAGCAAAGAGGATAAGGCTGAAAAGCAAGGCAATACCATACGTCACAGAGAGACTCAAAAAGGGATTAAGTGTAGGCGGTGTACTTTTTGCCGCGAAATGGTACGCTACATTGGCACAAATTACCAGCAAAAGAGGAACAACATAAGCAAGAGGGAGATTACTCATGACGTGATTCTCCTTTCATCGTTTTATACATCCAAATATGGGGACAATGTTCTTCTAAAAATACGTCTCCCTCAGTCGTAAATCCTTGTTCTTCCATAAAGACTACTTTGCGAATGTAAATGGCATCTGCTAGTAGTGTTTGGTACGTTTTAAAATACATTATAATACTATTCCTCCTAAAAAATAAATAAGGCATTCAGAAGCTAACCTTATAGCGCAATCTGCGCCGTACCTACGGTCAACTTCTGAATGCCTTTATGACATACAATCCGGTGATTACGTGTCAGCATGTTTTATGCAATTTTCGCTTATCATACCAGATGCATAGGGAAAAGTCAATTCCTATTTCTTGCTCCAATCTTTCGGTTCGACCATATACGTCGTTTGGTCTGTGAAGATTACGTACCCCGGCGCGGCGTGTGTCGGCTTTTTGACGTTACGGACGAGGGTACAATCGACTTCGACTTTCGAGCTATCCCGGCCTTTGCTGTAGTACGCGGCGAGCTCAGCAGCTTTGGTGATTTGCTCGTCTGTTGGTTCGTCATTATGGCAGGCGAGGATGACGTGTGAGCCAGGCTGATTCTTGACGTGGAACCAAAGGTCGTAGGGATGAGCTTTTTTGGTCGTCAAGTAATCGTTTTGCCGATTATTACGGCCAATCCAGACGGGAATACCGCCGTCATCGACGGTGAGGATGTCATGATGATTGGACCGTTTCATTTTATCGCGCGCCGACGTTTTCAGGAGGCCCATTTGCTGCATTTCGCCCTTGATTTCGGCGAGTTCATTTTTATTGCCTAAATTTTCTAAGGCATATTCAAGAGAATAAAGGTATTCTAAATGGTGCTGATTTTCTTCGTGGAGCTGAGCAGACATTTGCTTACGATTACGCATTTTTGTGTACCGTTTGTAGTAGCGGTTGGCGTTATCAGTCATCGTGTAAGCCGGGTCGAGGGCAATGGTCACGTTTTCTTGCGTGTCAGATAAGAGATTTTTGACGACAATCTTCTTTTCGTGGTCGTGTTTTTCGTAGGCATAAATCATGAGCAAATCGCCGTACAGTTTATACGTATCCATTTTATCTGTTTCTTTTAGTTCGCTGGCGATGCGCTTGATTTTCCGCTTTTGTTTGTCAATGAGTTTGGCTACTTTCTTTTGCAGTTCTTCTTGTTCGCCGTTGAGGCTGCGGTGCGTGGCCTGATATTCACTGAGGTATTCTTCGATGAGCGCAAAGTGCCGCCGCGGATAGGCTGCAAGACTAGCAAGTTCCAAAGGAAAGAGGATTTCTTTTTTGCCCACTGTATAGACGTATGCTCCCGTCACGCCATCTAGTTCTTTGCCAAAGGCTTCAATAGCACGGCACCAAGCGAATTTGTCTGCTGGCGATAAGTCTTGGAGCAAGGCATTTTTGTCGACGTTCGTGCGGAACGAGAGTTCATTGAGGACGACCGTGCTCATGCCGTTAAAGCGTTTGAGTATCCATTTACCGAGGGGTTCATCTGTACCGGTCTGCATCATGTCGACCAGTTCTTCGGCCGAGAAATCGAAGGGGTCCATGCGCATGAAGTTTGGCGGAAAATCGTAAGGTTCTTTCGGGGCAATGGTTCGCAAGGCTTGCTTGCCTTTGCCGGTCTTGATGAGGGCTTCGATGATAATGCCGTCTTCTGTAAAGATGACATTACTGTATTTACCCATGAGTTCGACGTGGATTTTACGGGTGGCTAGTTTGCCGGACACGTCGAGGACATCGAGGGAAATGTCGATGAGCCGGTCTAAATGGAGTTGTTCAATGGACGCAATGCGGCCGCCTTCGTAGTATTTCCGAAGGAACATACAGAGTCCTGTAGGAACGTCCGGTGTAGGCGGCATAGATGGGGCTACGTAGAGGCGCGGCGAGTCGTCGAGAGTCATAATGAGATGGTGAATGCCAGCTTCATTAAAGACGCGAAAGTATAGGGAACGGGCATCGAGTTGGTAAATCTTAGAGATTTGCCCGCCTTTTAATATAGTTTGCAATTCTGTCGTAATCGAATGTAATGTAATGCCATCGAGATTCATGATAATCTCTCCTTTATCAAGCAGATACTACGTATCATACCATGAATGGCGAGAAAAATCACTTTTTTCCTAAAAGAGAGTAGACCTTATTTTCGATTTGCGTTATACTATGGTATTAGAATAGGGCTATAAAGGAGGATTTTCCTATGCGTAGCATGACCGGGTTCGGCAGCGGCACGATTAGTGACGGCACGCGGAGCGTAACGATTGAAATGCGTGCAGTCAATCAGCGATTTTTAGAATTAAATATTCGCATGCCCCATGCCTATTTAGCCTTGGAAGAAAATGTTCGTCGTACAATCAAAGAAACGTTACATCGTGGTAAAGTCGATGTCTTCATCACGGTGACAGAACTGACACCAGAAGCACCGCAAATCCATGTGGATATGGCCATGGTCGGTGCGTGCAAAGCGGCCTTAGACCAAGTAAATGCCCAGTTTTTCCCAGAACAGAAAACGTCCCTGTCCTTGATTACGGCACTTTCCAAAGATTGGTTTACCCAAGAACCGCCGCACATCGATACGGACGCTGCTTGGCCTGTCTTTAAAGAGGCTTTAGACGCAGCACTAGCCAGCATGGTCGATATGCGTGACCGCGAAGGTGCCAATATTGCCCGTGATTTACTGGCTCGCACCGAAAAGATGGCAGCCATCGTCGAAACGATTGCGTCTCGCAAAGAACTGATTATGGCGCAGTACCAAGAACGGCTCACGAAGCGCATTACGGCACTCCTCGAAAAGGCAGACCGCGTACCTGACGAAGACCGGCTCTTGCAGGAAGTGGCCATCTATGCAGACAAAGTCGATTTTACGGAAGAAGTTGTCCGGTTTCGGAGTCATGTGGTACAATTAAAAGGACTGTTAGAAAGTCCTGGAGACGTAGGACGTAAACTGGATTTTCTCATTCAGGAAATGAATCGCGAAACCAATACGATTGGCTCTAAAGCCAGCGACTTGGATGTGACGGAACACGTGCTCCACCTGAAAAACGAAATCGAAAAGATTCGGGAACAAGTCCAAAATATTGAATAACGGTGACACTATGAATTGTAATCTATTAAATATTGGCTTTGGCAATATGGTCATGGGCCGCAAAGTCGTGGCAATTTTAAGTCCTGAGTCGGCACCGATTAAACGGATGATTCAAGACGCGCGAGAAAAAAATATTCTTATTGACGCGACCTTTGGCAGAAAGACACGGGCCGTCCTTTCCATGGATAACGGCCAGGTCATTTTGTCGGCACTCCAACCGGAGACGATTGCCCACCGTATTGTGCCCGTTGGCAGCCAAGAAGAAGAGGACATAGCAGAGGAGGAAGAGCATGGCTGATACAGGATTACTCATCGTCGTGTCCGGCCCGTCTGGTGCGGGTAAAGGGACGATTTGCGATGCCTTACGCAAACAATTTCCGAAGATTCATTACTCTATTTCCATGACGACCAGACTGCCTCGTACAGGCGAAGTAGATGGCGTCAATTATTATTTCCGTACAAACGAAGAATTTGAGGCACTCCTTGCGCAGGATGCCTTCTTAGAACACGCCAAGGTCTATGACCACTACTATGGCACGCCGAAGCAGTACATTTACGATATGCTCGCCCAAGGGAATCATATTATGCTCGAAATCGACATCCAAGGGGCCATGCAAGTCAAAGAAAAGTACCCCGAAGGGGTCTTTATCTACGTCGTACCGCCGAGCAAGGCCGTCTTAGAAGAACGGCTCCGCGGCCGCCATACCGATACAGATGAGGTCATTGCCGGGAGGCTTGCCAAAACGCGGAAAGAATTAGAATGGATTGACCAATACGACTATCTCATCATCAACGACGAGTTAGATACAGCCATTGCCAAAGCGTCTGCTATTTTAGCCGCTGAAGAATGCAAAGTTTCACGCAATACGAAAGCCATTGCGAAAACGAAAGAATTGTACACGTAAGAAGGAGAAGATATTATGTTAATTAAACCGACTTTAGAATCGTTAATGCAGAAAGTAGACAGCAAATATACTTTAGTAACCCTCGCCGCAAAACGGGCTCGCGAACTGACTGACGGTGATGAACCGCTCGTCGAAACAGATACGAAGAAAGTCGTTTCCATTGCCATGGAAGAAATCGACCAAGGCAAGATTACGTACAAAGCACCGCAAGACGGTATCAAATAAGCGGAGGCCACCATGTTATTAGAAAACAAGCGGATCGTACTCGGCATTAGCGGCGGCATTGCTGCCTTTAAAGCTGCTGAAATCGCCAGTATGCTCCGCAAACGTGGGGCAGAAGTCAAATGCATTATGACGGAACATGCAACGAAGTTCATTACGCCCCTGACAATGCGTGAAATTTCCAACAATCCCGTTGCGATGGATATGTTCGGTGATATCCCGGAATTTCACGTCGAACATATTGCCTTAGCCCAATGGGCAGACGTTTTCGTCATTGCGCCGGCAACGGCTAACGTCATCGGTAAAATCGCCGGCGGTATTGCTAACGATATGCTCTCGACGACGGTCATGGCGACGAAAGCACCGGTCCTCATTGCACCGGCTATGAACAGCAATATGTATTTAAATCCTATTGTCCAAGATAACTTGAAGACATTAAAATCTTACGGTTATCAGGTCATAGAACCGGCTAGCGGTCATTTAGCCTGCGGTGTCATCGGTATTGGCAGATTGCCGGAACCGAAGGTCATTGTAGACCACATTGAATTTACGGCTTGTAAAAACACGGCCTTAGCAGGGAAGAAAGTCATCGTCACAGCCGGTGGTACACGGGAACCAATCGACCCGGTCCGTTTCATTGGTAATCACAGCAGCGGCCGCATGGGTTTTGCTATTGCCAAAGCTGCAGCTATGGCTGGTGCTGACGTGACCCTCATTGCCGGGGCTAGTGCCGGGCCACTGGAAACACCCATTGGCATTGCGCGCCGTGTAGATGTGGGCAGTACGACAGAAATGAAGAAAGCAGTCGATTCGTATTACGATGATTGCGACGCTGTCATTAAATCGGCTGCTGTAGCTGACTATCGGGCTGCTCATCCGGCGAAGAATAAGATTAAAAAGAATGACGATACGCTGACTATTGAAATGGCGAAGAACCCGGATATTCTCTTTGGCCTGGGCCAGCGCAAGACTCATCAGGTCTTAGTCGGCTTTGCGGCCGAAACGACGCATGTCTTAGAATACGGCTTAGCGAAATTAAAGAAAAAGAATCTCGATATGCTCGTAGCCAATGACGTTACCGCAGAAGGCGCAGGCTTCCAGACAGATACGAATATTGCAACCTTTATCTTCCCAGACGGCAGTATGGAAAAGCTCGATAAAATGAGTAAATTCCAGCTGGCAACGCTCATTGTAGAACGGGTCGGCAAACTGTGTCAGTAAGAAGTTGCTGAAAAACGTATTCATTTTTGTAATTACTACTTGCATAATCGTCTCAAGTAGTATACAATAGGCTAGTAAAACAACTTAATAGTTCCATCAAGAGCTGGCAGAGGGATTGGCCCGATGATGCCGCAGCAACCTTCAGTAATGAAAGGTGCTAATTCCAACAGTTGACGTACTGGAAGATGGGTTTAACATGCCCCTCTTTGTGATGAAGAGGGGATTTTTTTAAGGAGGATCAATACATGGCAAAAAATCGTGAATTTTTCACATCTGAATCTGTAACTGAAGGCCATCCCGATAAAATGGCTGACCAAATTTCTGATAGCATTTTGGATGCCATTTTGGCAAAAGATAAACATGCTCGCGTAGCTTGCGAAACGCTCGTCACGACTGGCATGGTTCATGTTGTCGGCGAAATTTCTACGAACTGCTACGTCGATATTCCGCACATCGTTCGCGAAACCGTTCGCGGCATTGGCTACACTCGTGCAAAATACGGCTTTGACTGCGATACATGCGGCATTCTCGTATCCTTAGACGAACAGTCTGCTGATATTGCTATGGGCGTTGACGAAGCTGTTGAAAAGAAAGCCGGCGAAACGGATGAATTCGATAGCATCGGTGCTGGCGACCAGGGCATGATGTTCGGCTATGCAACAAACGAAACAGACGACTACATGCCGCTTCCTATTTCTTTGGCACACCGTTTATCCCGTCGTCTCGCTACAGTCCGCAAAGACGGTACCCTCGCATATCTCCGTCCGGACGGCAAAACACAGGTCACCATTGAATACGAAGATGGCAAACCTATCCACATCGACACCATCGTTATTTCGGCACAGCACAGCCCGGAAGTAACGCGCGAACAAATCGAAAAAGACTTGCTCGAATACGTTATTAAACCGGAATTACCGGAAGGCTTATTCGATGAAAACACAAAACTTTTCATCAACCCGACAGGCCGTTTCGTTATTGGCGGACCCCAAGGCGATTCTGGCTTAACAGGCCGTAAAATCATTGTCGATACATACGGCGGTATGGCTCGTCATGGTGGCGGTGCTTTCTCCGGTAAAGACCCCACAAAAGTCGACCGCTCGGCTGCGTACGCTGCTCGGTACGTTGCAAAAAACATCGTCGCAGCAGGCCTTGCTGATAAATGCGAAATCCAGCTTGCCTACGCTATTGGTGTAGCTCATCCTGTTTCTATTCACGTAGAAACCTTCGGCACAGGCAAATTAGCAGAAGAAAAAATCGTCGAATTAATCCGTCATAACTTCGACCTTCGTCCGGCTGGCATCATTGAAATGCTCGACTTGCAACGTCCGATTTACAAACAGACTGCTGCATATGGTCACTTCGGCCGAAACGACCTCGATTTACCGTGGGAAAAAACGGACAAAGCAGATGCTCTTCGCAAAGAAGCTGGCTTATAATCTCCCATAACAGCCAAAAATGTGATACAATACATAGGGCTTACGACTTCGTGAGCCCTATCTTTATGTCTTATAGGCGGAATGAAGCGATGATTGCAGAACTCATTATGAATATAACCGCAAAGCGGGTACAACAAACCTTTTCGTATATCGTGCCGGACGGCATGGCTGTGTCTGTAGGCAGCCGCGTTGCCGTGCCCTTTGGCCATCGTTACGAAGAAGGGATTGTAGTCAAGCTCTTGCCAGACAGGGCTGGGGAAAACGTACCGTATACACTCAAAGCGATTGACCACGTCTTGTCCACGCAGGCTGGATTCCAAGAAGAAATGGTGCAGACTGCGCTCTGGATTAGTCAGTATTATTTGTGCAATCTCGCCGATGCATTGCGCCTGTTTATGGTAGAAAAAAAGGGATTGACCAAAGAGACAGTCTGGTCCGTTGTAGATGGAGCAAGGGGAGAGACCGATGCTGAACGGCAAGCCTTAGCGTACATACAAAGGCGCGGCACAGTCCCAGAAAAAGAAGCCAAGAAGCGTTTTGGTGCCGTTTTAATTGCGTCCTTACTGCAGCGACAGGTACTCCAAGGAGCCGCCGTTATAAAGAATAATATTGCTGATAAAACAGAGCCATGGCTCGTCTATGACCACGCTGATACAGAAGGGTTATTAGCAAATCGGCCGCGCCAACAGGAACTATTGCTGTATCTCCAAGAAAAACAGGCCTTGCCTGTGGCCTCCCTTGTCAAAGCTGGGTACAGCCGCGATGTCTTACGCCGTCTTGTCGGCACTGGCTTAGTACATCTTGAAAAACGGCAAAAAGGGACGGCTAACCTCTCGCAGCATCTTACTGGGGATACGACGTGGCAGCTCACGGCAGAACAGCAGCACGCAGTGGACGCGATTCGGCAGGACCAAGACGGCAAGACCTACGTCCTCCACGGCGTTACAGGGAGTGGTAAGACTGAAGTGTACATGCAGGTCACCGCAGATGTCTTAGCACAAGGGAAGCAAGTCATCGTCCTCGTGCCGGAAATTGCCTTGACTGGGCAAATTGTGCGTCGCTTCTTGCGGCGGTTTGGTACGGATTTGGTGGTCATGCATAGTCAGCTCTCCAAAGGGGAGCGGCAAAATAATTGGCACCGTATGGCAACTGGAGAAAGCCATATTTGTATCGGTGCCCGGTCGGCTATTTTTACAGCTGCCCAAGACCTGGGCTTGATTATCGTCGACGAAGCTCATGACAGCTCGTATAAGCAAGATGAAACACCGCGCTATCACGCTGTAGCCGTAGCCAGACAGCGCGCAGCCTATTACCATTGCCCTGTCATCCTCGGCAGTGCGACGCCGTCTGTAGAGTCCTATTATAAGGCTCTCCACGGAGAATATGTCTTACTAGAATTACGAGAACGAGTCATGCATCGGCCCTTGCCGCACGTGACCGTCGTCGATATGCGCGATGAGTTAGCTCGCGGCAATTACCGCGTTTTGTCCGACACGATGACAGCCCTCCTGACGAAGACTCTTGCAGCGAAACAGCAAGCCATTATTTTGCTCAATCGCCGGGGTTTTGCGACCTTCGTCATGTGCCGTAAATGCGGATACGTCGTCAAGTGTGATACGTGCGACGTGCCCATGGTGTACCATAAGAATGTACACCATTTAAAATGCCATTACTGCGATGCTGAAAAAGAGATTCCAACAATATGCCCGTCATGCGGCAGTAAATATATTAAATTCTTTGGCACAGGCACGGAAAAGGTAGAAGAACAAGTACACGAGACCTTTCCGTCAGCCCGTGTCGTTCGTCTTGACCAAGATACGACGACGCGAAAAAATAGCGGCGATGCCATTATCGAAGCTTTTCGCCGTCATGAATACGATATTCTCTTAGGGACGCAAATGGTCGCTAAAGGCCATGATTTTGCCGATGTCAGTGCCGTTGGTATTCTCTCGGCTGACAGCCTCCTCAATTTACCGGCCTACTGGGCAGGGGAACGAACTTTTCAGCTCCTCACGCAGGCTGCTGGTAGAGCTGGGCGCGGTGATATTCCCGGCGAAGTCGTCATGCAGACCTATGCGCCGGATCATTACGTCATTCAGTGTGCAAAGAATCAAGATTATAAAGCCTTTTACGAGCAAGATATGGAATTTCGCGAAGCTTTTTCGTATCCGCCCTTCCATCAGCTCATTAAGATGATGATTACTGACGAAGATGAACAGGCCCTTTGGCAGCGCGGCAACGATATTGCTGCAGCCTTACAGCACTGGAAAAAGGACCGTACAGCAGATGAAACAGAAATTATTGGCCCATACGTCGATGTCATCAAAAAAATCCGCAACAAGTACCGCATCGTCATCCTACTCAAAGGACCGGCTTTAGCTGCTATGAAAGCATACATCCGCACAGAGTCACGCTGCTGGCAAACAGGTGTGATCATTGATGTAGACCCGGCATGGTAGATTCAAAGGGCCTCTCTGTGGTATAATATAAAAATATGAATAGGAAATACATGAGGTGAATATAGATGTCTAAATTAAAAATCATTAAAGCAGGTGACCCGGAATTAAAAGAAACGGCAAAACCTGTCAAAACTATTACGAAACGGATAAAAAAACTCTTAGATGATATGGCAGAAACCATGTATGCTGCCGAAGGTGTTGGTCTTGCAGCACCGCAAATCAACGAATCGCTCCAGCTCGTCGTCCTCGATGACGGCAACGGTCTCATTGAATTAATTAACCCAGAAATTTTAGAACACTCTGACGAAATAGTCGATGGTGTCGAAGGGTGCCTCAGTGTGCCTGGCTATTATGGCCACGTACCGCGGTATGAATCGATTAAAGTCAAAGCCTTGAATCGTCGCAACAAAGTCGTCTACTACGAACCGACAGGCTTTTTAGCCCGCATTTTCCAGCACGAAATCGACCATTTACATGGCGTGCTCTTTATTGAAAAAGCAGAAGATTTGCAGAAGGTGGAACAGTAAATGGCCCTGAATATTGTCTTTATGGGTACGCCCGATTTTTCCGTGCCCTCTCTCGTGGCCTTGCACGATGCAGGCTATCATATTACGAGTGTCTACACGCAGCCTGACAAACAACGGGGCCGCGGCAAAAAAGTATCTTACTCGGCAGTCAAAGAAAAAGCCTTGGAATTAGGCCTGGTGGTCAAGCAGCCGGACACGCTCAAAGATGACGCGGTCATTGCAGCACTTACAGCAGAAAAGCCCGATGTGATCATCGTCATTGCATACGGTAAAATTTTGCCGAAAGCCATCCTTGATATCCCGAAATACGGCTGCCTCAATGTCCATGGATCCCTCTTACCGGCCTATCGTGGTGCTGCGCCCATTCAATACGCTATTAAAGACGGCGTTGCCGAAAGCGGCGTAACCATTATGCTCCTTGACGAAGGCATGGATACAGGGGCTATCCTCAAGGAGGCCCGCATTTCGTTAGATGCCAAAGAAACGACAGGTACCTTATTCGATAAATTATCGACTTTAGGAGCCGAAGCGTTGCTCCCAGTCGTGGCTGATTTACCGGCATATCTTGCTAAGGCAACGGCCCAAGACGAAAGCAAAGCGACGTATACAGAAAAAATTGGTAAAGAATTAGCCGCTATCGACTGGACGCAGCCAGCGGTCGTCATTGAACGGCTCATTCGTACCCTCGACCCTCATCCTGGTGCGTATACCCTGTACGATGGGAAACGGCTGAAAATCTGGTCTGCTGACGTCGTCGACGGTACAGAGGCTGCGCCGGGTATGGTTCTCTCGGTGACCAAAAAGCAATTTACCGTCCAGACCGGTGATGGTGCTTTATCTATTCGGGAAGTACAGCCAGAAAGCCGGAAACGCATGGCAACGGCCCAATTCTTACAAGGCGTATCACTCACTGCTGGTGATGTCGTCGGTGCAGTAGAGGAGAAACCATGAACATACGTGAATTAGCCTTTCATAGTCTCGTCACCATTTGTAAAGACGATGGCTATAGCAATATCGTCGTCTCCCAGACTATTCAGAAATATAAACTCCCTGACCGGGACCGCCGTTTTTATACGGAGCTCGTCTACGGTACGTTGCGGCGGCTCAATTTCTTAGACTGGATTATTAGTAAATTGAGTACGCGGAAAGTATCGAAGTTAGATCCTGTGTGTCTGGCTATTTTGCGCCTTGGCTTATATCAGATTTTTGGCATGACGAAAATCCCCGAATCGGCAGCGTGTAACGAAGCTGTCAAATTGGCGAACCGTTTTGGCAATCGCGGTATGGCAAAATTTATTAACGCTATTCTGCGGAGCAGTATCCGCCAGCGCGATGAATTTACGATTCCGACGCTGGAAGAAAATGCCGTCGCTCATTTAGCCTTGACGTATCATCAGCAAAACTGGCTTATTCGCAAATGGATTGCTGACTATGGCCTTGATGATGCCGTCGCTATTTGTAAATACTTCGATAGTATTCCGGATTTGTGCTTGCGCACTAATACCGCGCGCATCAGCCGTGACGAATTGTTGAAACAATTACAAGACCAAGGCTTTGAAGCTGTTCCGGCTGCGTACAGCCCTGAAGGGATTTATATCAAAGGCACGCCAGCCATTAGCAGTATTACAGCCTTGCAAGCAGGGCTCGCTATTATCCAAGACGAGCCGTCTCAGCTTGTAGCCCATGTAGTAGAACCGAAGGCAGGCGAGATTATCCTCGATGTCTGTGCAGCTCCAGGGGGCAAGACGACGCACCTTGCAGCCTTAGGCGGTTCGACGTGTACGGTCTACGGCGGCGATGTGCACGACCATAAATTAAAGCTCATCGAAAGCAATGCCAAGAAGTTAGGCCTGATTAATGTGCGGACCATGCTCCAAGACGGTACGACCATTGGCAAACGGTATGCTAATAAAGCCGACAAAGTCCTCGTCGACGCGCCGTGTTCCGGTCTCGGTGTCTTGCGGCGTAAGCTCGATTTGCGGTGGCGCAAACAGCCGTCTGATTTAGAAACCTTACCGGTCTTGCAGCGGAACATCCTCAATAGTGCTGCCCAATGCGTGAAAGTAGGGGGGATTCTCGTCTACAGCACGTGTACTATAAATGACGGCGAAAATAGTGCTGTAGTCCAGGCCTTCTTACGCGACCATCCGGAATTTATTGCCGAAAACGCTGCGCCCTTGTGTCACGTTGCCCAAGAAGGGCCTTTTGTCCAGCTCTTGCCACAACGGGAACATGTAGACGGTTTCTTTATTGCACGGCTGAAAAGGGTGAAGTAAATGGCTGATATTTTTAGTATGACCAAGGCGGAATTGCAAGCCTTTCTCGTAGAACGGGGCATGAAAAAATTCCGGGCTGATCAAATCTTTCATTACATCTATCAAGAATACAAATTCTCTTGGGATGACATGGTCTTATTGCCGAAAAAAGACCGGGCCATTCTCCAAGAAGAATTTCCTATATACGTACCGACTATCGTCTCTCGTCTCGATGCGCCAGACGGTACGACAGTAAAACTGCTCTTAGCCATGGCTGACGGTCAGACTGTCGAAACTGTACTCATGATGCATGACTACGGCAATTCCATTTGCGTTTCGTCTCAAGTGGGCTGTGCTGTAAACTGTTCCTTTTGTGCGTCAGCAAAAAACGGCTTTATCCGCAATTTGACGACAGGCGAAATGGTTTCTCAGCTCTTAGCCTTTGCGAAGTACGTCACGCCGAGCCTCCATTCTATCGTCATTATGGGCACAGGCGAACCGTTCTTAAATTACGACAATGTCTTGTCTTTCTTGCGGCTCATTCACGAAAAAGATACGTTCTACTTAGGATATCGGAATATGTCTGTATCTACATCTGGTATTGTGCCGAAAATGTATGCCTTAGCAGACGAAGAAATCCCTATTACCTTAGCCGTGTCGCTCCATGCGCCGAATGATACGTTGCGGCAGCAGATTATGCCCATTGCAGCACATTACCCCTTGCAGGAAATCATAGCGGCAGCAGACCATTACTTTGATGTCACAGGGCGGCAAGTCACGTACGAATATATTTTGATCAAAGACCTGACCTGTACCTTAGACTGTGCCAAAGAATTGACGGCCCTTATGGGACGGCGTAATATCTTGATTAATGCCATTCCGATTAATGACAATTATGATGTAGGCCTCCATCGGCCTGCAGAAGCAGATATCAATGCCTTTATGAAGTATTTAAAACAGCATGGTATACACGCTACAGTGCGCAAAGAAATGGGCAGTGCCATTCAGGCCGCGTGCGGTCAGCTCAGAATACAGCGCGAAAAGATTTGACATGTCTAAGGGAATATGATATGAATTAGATGTATCATGTAATTTGAACCGTGAGAGGACGTGAGCGTTTGGGCACATACGGTGAATCGAAAATCGGTTTAGTACGAAAAGTCAATGAAGATTCGTTCTATATTAGCCGAGATGAAAATATTCTCGTCGTAGCCGACGGCATGGGAGGATATGTAGGCGGTGAAGTAGCTAGCAAAACGGCTGTCGAAGCCATTGCCTATTATTTTAAAAACTTTTCCTATGCTGCGCCGGTACAACTGGAAAAAGCAATTCAATATGCCAATTCTTCTATTTTAAGTAAAACCATGATTGACCCGACTTTAAAAGGCATGGGGACAACCATTTCCATGGTCACGCTAGCGCGGCATTATGCCTTTTGGGGACACGTCGGTGACAGCCGGGTATATCTCTATCGGCAAGGTGTGCTGAAACAAATCACAGAAGACCATACGATTGTCCAAGTCCTCGTCGATAAGGGCAAACTCAAACCGGAAGAAGCGATGCACCATCCGCAGCGTCATGTCCTGACACGGGCTGTTGGTGTCGATGAAAATTTAGTCGTCGATACAGGTGCCTTTGAGGTACAGCCTCGTGACCGCATCCTTATTTGTTCTGACGGCCTTGCGGCCTTTATTGAACCGCAGTTCTTAGAAGCTGCGATTAGTGACTATGACCGGGATGAACGGGATATTGTCAATGACCTCTTTGAGCAGGTGTATAAAAATGGCGCCAACGATAATGTGACAGCCATTCTGACCACCTTATAATCAGGATTACTACTATGAAAGTGGTGGAAGATGCTAACATGATTGGGCATATCTTAGATAACCGATATAAGATATTAGAAAAAGTAGGCAATGGCGGCATGGCCAGCGTCTATAAGGCGCAGGATATCTTGCTCGACCGGACCGTTGCCGTCAAGATTTTGCATTCCAAATACGCCAACGACCACGATTTTATCGTCCGGTTTAGACAGGAAGCGCAAGCAGCGGCAAAGTTGTCTCATCCTAATATTGTCAACATATATGACGTCGGGTACGATGAAAATGTACATTATATTGTCATGGAATTTGTACGCGGCGAAACATTAAAAGAATACATCGAAAAACACGGCCATTTGCCGATTAATACGTCTATCCAAATTACCTTCGACATTGGCGAAGCCTTGGAAAATGCGCATAATAACGGCATTGTACACTGTGATATTAAGCCGCATAATATTTTGGTCACCGAAGCCGGTCGGATTAAAGTCGCCGACTTTGGCATTGCCAGAGCCATCAATTCGAGCGTCAATAACCAAGCCGATAACTCCATTATGGGGTCGGTTCATTACATTTCGCCGGAACAAGCAAGCGGCGGCAAGATTGACGAACGGACAGACATTTATTCCCTCGGCGTAGTTATGTACGAAATGATGACCGGTGTCGTACCATTCCAAGGGGATACGGCCATTAGCGTGGCCCTTCAGCATGTGCAAGATGACATTCCCTTGCCGACGAAGTACAATCGCCGCATTCCACGCCTGGTAGAACAAGTCATCTTAAAGGCCATGGCTAAAAATCCGGATGACCGCTTCCAAACGATTGGCGAAATGATGTCCGAACTGCGCCTGTCTCAGGGCTTTGTGAATACGAATAAAGGGGCTATGCCGATTATTAAAAATAATTTTGGCACCCAAAAGATTCAGCCCATGAAGACCGAAGAACCGCCGCAGCCAAAGAGCCGTTTCAGCCGTATTGTCGATTCTATTAGTAATCATTCGAAGAAATCGATTATTATCAGTATGTG
Organism: uncultured Megasphaera sp.; assembly: GCA_900540735.1. Lineage (GTDB taxonomy): Bacteria > Bacillota > Negativicutes > Veillonellales > Megasphaeraceae > Megasphaera. The sequence goes on from UQHB01000006.1 coordinate 87,788, forward strand.
TCTCGTCTTTGTGGCAGCCTTTATGTGGGCCTTTTTCTCGTTTGGTAATTTCTGGAGTAATGAAACCATTACGGTCCCTGATGTCACAGGGAAACAAGTGGAAATTGCCAAGGAAATCTTAAAAGACAAGAACTTAGACGTATCGGTCAAAGAAATCGAAAGTGAAGAAGTACCGGTCGGGGAGGTTATTTCCCAAACACCCTCTGGTGGAGCCGTCGTCAAGGCAAACCGTACGATTTATCTTACTGTCAGCAAAGGGAATAAAGGCAGTGAAGTCCTCGTGCCGGATTTGCGTGATTTGACGCTCCAAGAAGCAGAGAAGAAGCTAAAAGAAATCGGCTTGTCTGTAGGCCATATCACCTATGAAGACAATACCCATATTGGCGATGGCAAGATTATTAGCCAAAGCCCGGCATCGCCGAAGAAAGTCGCTAAAGGGACGACCGTCGACCTTGTCGTTTGCCGCACAAATGAGCCGAAAGATAAAGACCACGAAAAACCGGCAGAAGATGCGCCCAATACGAGTGGCATGACCTTAGATGCTGCCATTAAGGCTCTCGAAACTGCTGGCTATGTAGTGGGTAACGTCAATAATATGGATGCTACGAAAGATGCATCACAAGCGAAGATTGCCGGTCAAGCCGTCCGTGATGGCAACGTCGTCGACCTCAATGTCGAATACCCCGATAGTGCCAATACAAATACGACTACGACCGATGGCTCGGCTAATAATCAAGAACCAGCTGGTACGCCTCACTACGGGACAGTCAACATTAGCGTGCCGTCCGGCGCATCGAGCCAGCACGTACAAATCGTCGTTTCCGATGATAACGGGTCACGTGTCGTTTATGACCGTAATCAGCCTGGCGGTGCCAGCATCAGTAAGAGCATTAACGGCGTAGGGAAGACACGAGTCAAAGTCTACGTCAATAATTCTTTAGTCCAAGACCAATATATTTAACATAGAGGAGTCGTATGCGTACAGGACGAGTCATTAAAAACTACAACGGCTATTACTATGTCGATACTGGCGACGGCGCGCTCATTGAGTGCCGCCGTCGCGGTAAATTAAAAGAAAAAATTCTCGTTGGCGATCGGCTGACCATTACCATGGTCGATGACGCGCACGGAGTCATTGAAGGGCAGTTGCCGCGACAAAATGCCTTGCGTCGTCCAGCCATTGCCAACATTGACCAAATGATTGTCATTATGGCCGCCGCTTCGCCGGATCCGAGCCAGTTCCTCATTGACAAGATGCTCATGACCTGTGAATACAATGATATTCCGGCCGTGCTCTGCTTTAACAAATGCGACCTCAATGAGAAAGGAGCCCGCGAGCTCCAGCACTTTTATGAAGCCTGCGGCTATACGGTCTATTTAGTCTCGGCCAAAACAGGGGAAGGACTGGAAGCAATTCGAGTCGTCTTGCCTGGTAAAATGACCGCCTTTGCAGGCCCTTCTGGTGTCGGCAAATCTAGCTTGCTGTCTCAGCTCTTAGGGCGCGACGATTTATCTATCGGTGCCGTGAGCAACAAGATTAAACGGGGTCGCCACACGACGCGCCACTCTGAAATCATGGCTGTCGATGACGACGGGACTTATGTCGTCGATACGCCGGGCTTTAGTTCCCTCGACTTTACGCATATCGAACCGCGCCTGGTCATGGAGCTCTTGCCCGAATTTCGGCCCTATTTAGGGGCGTGCCGCTTTGGCTCGTGTCTCCATCGGTCCGAACCCGATTGTGCCGTCAAAGACGCGGTTGCTGCTGGGAACATCCAACCAGAACGGTATGAAACATACACGAAAATTATAGATTCTATCGAAGCAGAAAGGAAACGATAACCATGGTGAAAATTTGCCCGTCTATTTTATCGGCAGACTTTTCTCGTCTTGCTGAAGAAATCCAAGATGTAGAAGCAAAAGGAGCTGACGTCATTCATTTAGATTTAATGGATGGTCATTTTGTGCCGAACTTAACCTTTGGCGTACCTGTCGTCAAAGCCTTGCGGAGCTGCACGAAACTGCCCTTTGATGCACACCTCATGGTGGAACATCCGGAAACGTATATCGACGGTCTCGCCAAAGCTGGCGTTACGTACGTAACAGTCCATCAAGAAGCATGCACGCACTTGGACCGGGTCTTACAGCAAATCAAAGAAGCTGGCATGAAAGCTGGTGTAGCCCTCAATCCGGCTACACCTGTGTCGACCTTATCCTGCGTTGCTGCACAACTCGACATGATTCTCGTCATGAGCGTCAATCCCGGTTTTGGCGGCCAGTCCTTCATTCCCTATGCACTCGATAAGATTTTAGAAGCAAAAGAGTTCTTAAATACAGTGGGCAATACGGACTGCGTTATTGAAGTCGATGGCGGTGTCAATGCTAAGACGGTCCAAGCCGTCAAAGATGCAGGGGCGACCTTCCTCGTAGCAGGCAGTGCCGTCTTTGGCGCAGCAGATAGAGCCGCAGCTATTGCGTCGCTGCGGTAAAATCAAGTCTTGTCATCTATGCAGTTTTGTGATAAGATTATACAGGAAATATAAAAGTAATAGTCTTTGAGGCAAGGTGAGAAAGCACTGCTTTCAATTCCTGACCGGCGGTGACAGTCCGCTAGCCTTAGGCAACTAAGGTTGAACCGATGCAATTTCGGTACCGACAGTACAGTCTGGATGGGAAAAGACGAATGTCTTATTTGATTGCGCGTAAAAGACTATGGCCTCGTTCCATAGTCTTTTTTTATGCCATACCATATCTATCAGAAGGGACTGAATCGATTGGAACCGATAGATTATATGCAAAAAGCGTTGGACTTAGCACGCTTGGCTCTTGGGTATACGTCACCAAATCCGGCCGTTGGCTGTGTCATCGTCAAAGACGGCGAAATCGTCGGCACAGGCTATCACCGTAAGGCCGGCACGCCGCACGCCGAAGTCTGGGCTCTCCGCGAAGCCGGCGAAAAAGCAAAAGGTGCGACGGTCTACGTCACGCTCGAACCGTGCGCCCACTATGGCCGGACGCCACCGTGCGCACGGACCCTCGTCAAGCACGGTGTCGGAAAAGTCGTCGTCGCTATGCTTGACCCGAATCCCCTCGTGGCCGGGAAGGGAGCAGCTATTTTGCGGCAAGCCGACATTCCTGTAGAAGTAGGCCTGCTTTCCAAAGAAGCTGCAAAATTAAACGAAGTCTTCATTAAGAATATGATGACCCAAAAGCCTTTCATTGCTGTGAAACTCGCTGAAAGTCTCGATGGCTGTATTGCTTCGCGGACGGGCAAATCCCAGTGGATTACAAACGACTGGGCCCGTAAGCAAGGCCACTATTTACGGTCTATTTATGACGGCATCGTCGTTGGCATCAACACGATTTTGACGGATAATCCGCTCTTGACGTGCCGGGTCCAGCGCGAAGCTCATGATGCACCGCATCAGCCTGTACGGGTCATTCTCGACTCGAAAGGCCGCCTGCCCTTAACGTCTCTCGTCGTGACCGATAAGACGACGAAGACCATCGTTGTCACGACGGCTCTTTGCCCGATTGAAAAAATGCGTACTTTAAAAGACGCTGGTGTGACCGTTCTCTTAGCACCGCAGCAAGACGATGGGCGCATTAAGCTGAGTGCAGCTATTGATATGCTGGTTAAAGAAGGGCTGACGAGTCTCCTCATCGAAGGGGGCAGTACCGTTCAAGGGAGCTTCTTCGATTTAAAAATGGTCGATAAGATTTACGCCTTTATTGGCAGTAAGGTCTTAGGCGGCACGAAGGCCTTATCGTCTGTTGGCGGCCTTGGAGTAGACAGTCTGGACGAATGCCTTCCTTTGACCTACGACAGCGTAGAGCTTCATGAAAATAATATTTTAATTACGGCGTATAACGCCAATCGGGAGGGCGAATATGTTCACTGGCATCATTGAAGAACTAGGCACAGTCGGTCATATGGACCGCCAGCCTGATTCCATTCGCTTGACCATTCAAGCAGAAAAAGTCCTGGAAGGGACACAACTGGGCGATAGTATTGCCGTTAACGGCGTCTGCCTGACAGTTACATCGATGACAGATTCCGCCTTTACAGCAGACGTCATGCACGAAACGATGCGCCGCTCGTCGCTTAATGACATTCGCCCAGGGTCGAAAGTCAACCTCGAACGGGCTATGCAGCTCGGCGGCCGTTTTGGCGGTCATATCGTGAGCGGCCATATTGATGGCACAGGCCATATTGCGCGTGTCGTCAACGACGGCATTGCCAAAGTATTTACCATTTCTATTCCGAAATCGATGGAACCTTTTATTGTCGAAAAAGGCTCTATTGCTATTGATGGCATTAGCCTCACTGTCGTCTCCGTCGGGAATAGTCAATTTACGGTCTCCATTATTCCCCATACGATGGCGAATACGACGCTCCTCAGCAAGCACGCCGGAGCTGCCGTCAATTTGGAAACCGATGTCATTGGGAAGTACGTCCATAACTTTACAACGGCCTATAAAGACGCTGGCAAAAGCGGCGGCTTGACCATGGAAACGTTGCTCAGTCATGGATTTTAAATAGCGTACTAAATTTAACATATGAGGAGTGTTTTTACATGGCACACATTAAAGAAGGTCAATTAATTGGTTCTGGTTCTAAGTTTGGTATCGTTGTTGCTCGTTTCAACGAATTCATTTGCAGCAAACTCTTAAGCGGCGCATACGATGCCTTACATCGTCACGGTGTCGACGATGACGACATTACAACCGCTTGGGTTCCGGGAGCCTTTGAAATCCCTCTCGTTGCTCAGAAAATGGCTGAATCCGGCAAATACGATGCAGTTATCTGCCTCGGTGCCGTTATCCGTGGTGCTACAAGCCACTATGACTTAGTTTGCAACGAAGCTGCTAAAGGCATTGCGCAGGCTTCCTTAAAAACAGGCGTACCTGTCATGTTCGGTGTCATTACGACCGAAAACATTGAACAAGCTGTCGAACGGGCTGGCACAAAAGCTGGTAACAAAGGGTTCGACGTTGCTACGAGTGCCATCGAAATGGTTAACTTACTCAAACAGTTATAAATCGTACAACAACATGCGTGTAAAGTGTAGTTTAAATGCTATGGTCTTGTGACGCTGTTGTAACAAATGTTTCGTATACTATACGTATCAACAAGGAATTGTTGATGCCCCCTCAATATGAATGCATTGGAAAAGCTGCCCAATTTTCCAAGCATGGCATATGAATTTGTTTTTCTCCTTTCTATATGATGAAATCCCTAGCTTTCATGTTGGCATAGCATGAAGTTAGGGATTTTTTCATTTTTACGAAATCTATACTTTATAGGTCTTGATTTTTTTAAATAAAACGGATATACTATACGTGAAGTGATAAGGACTATCATTTCTACGGTAGATAGGGAAATTAGAAAGGGTGAATCACTATGTATGAAGAACAAGTAATAGATATCATCAAAAACGAAACAGCGTTTATGGCTTCTGTTGACGGCAACCGTCCACGTATCCGCCCGATGCGCGTCTATGTCGATGAAACAGGCCATCTCTGGCTCTTTAGCCATTATAACTCCAAAAAAGTTACTGAATTCGAAGCCAATCCACGCGTCGAATTAGCCTTTACAGGAAAAGATAAAAGCTATTTGACCGTATACGGTGAATTGCAGGATGCTACGAAACATGCAACAGACCATTATCAGCTTGTCCGCAAAGCTATTTTCAACACCTTCCCGAATATGGATAAATACTTCGGCAAAGATGACCAAGACAGCTTCGTCCTCTATAAATTAGCCGTCCATGAAGTCCATTACATGCTCTCGAACCGGACTATGACAGAACGGGTCAACTTGCCAATGTCCTATAGTGCAGAAAACGATGTCACCTTCTGCCAAGGCGGTTTCTGCCTCTTTGAAGATAAATAAGACAGTCATTTTTACTCCCTTTTGCCTACGTTGCAAGAGGGAGTTTTTTTACATGTAAAATTACTAAGATAAGATTTACTAATGTATATCTTAGTAAATCGTAATTGATTAAATAAAAAATTCTTTGTATACTAAAGAAAAGAAATGAGGCTGTATTATGTTTATTGGTAGAACCCGTGAACTAAAGGCTATGGAGCGACTCTATGCATCTGGGAAATTTGAATTTCTGGTCATGTATGGTCGTCGCCGCGTCGGGAAAACAGCACTGATTACGCAATTTATCAAAGATAAACGAGCCATTTATTTTATGGGAGTAGAAAGTAATGCCAAACAAAATTTAGAAAACTTAAGTCAAAGTATTGTCGAATATCAAACTGGCCATATTACAGATACGTCATTTCTTTCTTTTCAAGCAGCTTTAGAAGTGGTGTTTCAACTTTCAACACAGCAACGATTAGTACTGGTCATTGACGAATATCCCTACGTTTCCCGGTCTTCTCGCAGCTTAGCGTCTACATTACAACTCTTGATTGATACGTACAAAGATACATCGCAGCTTATGTTAATTCTTTGCGGCTCTTCTATGTCTTATATGGAAGACCATGTATTGGCCTATAAAGCCCCCTTATGTGGGCGCAGAACGGTACAAATGAAAATACAGCCTTTTGATTTTGCCGAAACGTGCCAGTATCTTGTTTCGTATACAGCAGAAGAAAAGCACTGCTCTATGGCATGATGGGCGGAACTCCCCAGTATTTATTGCAATTACAGACGAATTGCAGTGTAGAAGAAAATATAAAGCAGACCTTTTTAAACCCTACGTCTTCTGTATTTGAAGAACCAGAAAATCTGTTAAAACAAGAAGTACGTGAGCCTGCCTTATACAATGCTATTATTACGGCTATTGCAACTGGTGCGTCACGGATGGCTGAAATTGCCACAAAAGTAGGGGAAGATACAAGTGTCTGTACAGCATATGTAAAAAATTTCATTTCTTTGGGTATCTTACAGCGGGAAACACCGTATGGAGAAAAAACATCACGCAAATCTATTTATACGATTGCCGATAATATGTTTCGCTTTTGGTATCGGTTTGTACTAGAAAATAGCTCCCTTATTGCTCGTGGGGCAACGCCAGACGGAAATTGATATTATGGGTGAGCAAGATAAGACGACGGCTCTCTTTGGGGAATGTAAATGGCGTAATGAATTAGTCAGCGAACAAGTACTTGATACATTGGTACATCGAAGCCGCCTTTTTTCCTATACCCATACGGCATTATTTCTTTTTGCTAAACGAGGATTTACGTCTGGTTGTATGGAAAAAGCAAATGATTTAGGTAATGTTACGCTGGTCACGTACGATGATATCGTCAAGGAATTCATAGAATAGAGAGGAAATAAGGTATGATAAACATATTATTCATCTGCCATGGAAGGATTTACCGGGCATGATGAAAGGTCTCATATCGTCTCATAAGCTCCGTTTTTCTTACCCTGTCCTCCGAGGAACAACGCCCCATTGGTAAATGGGGGCGGATGCACCGGGACTACCTCAAAGAGTATCGTCCGATCCGCTACAATGACCTGATTCTGAGTGGTCAGCTCTGGACATATCTGGTTGATCTGAACGAGCAAGCACAGAACCGCCTTGAAATCATTATCGACCAGATGAAAGCATCTGAGGGCGTAACAGAGGAGCTGAAAGCAGCCGATCAGATGGTATGGGTCGGAGCGATGAACAGCATTCGAAGCCGGGCAGAAGAAATTATTTGATCTGAAATGATTTACTGCTGAAGTGTCAGTCTTCCAGTTCAGCCAGTTTTACGATAACATTGCCCTGCTGGAGCAGCCAGTCCGAAAATTCCTTCGGGCTGGTTGTTTTCTTTTTCACAGCCTGTTTCCGCTGCAAGGCTTCTTTTTTGAAGGATTCAAAAGCAGCCAGCATTTCTTCCAAACGGTCGGCAGGAAAAACGGGGGGTTTCTTTGCCTTATTGATTTTGTTTCGCCAGTTCTGGCACTCATTACCGTATTTGCAGTTCTTCTCCAATCAGAATACGGTCATAAAGCGGTTCGTGCCGCACAAATTCAAAGTCCATACAATTTCCTCATCTTGCCTTATGGTAATTTTATAATTCAGTTATATCCGTTACACTCATGGTGCTGCAAAGCTATTGTTTTGTCAAGTTTGTGGCGATATGATGGCATCAGATGGTAATTTCGTTCCATCATGTACTTTGACAACTGAATGACCGTCTGAACCGAGATAAACCGCCACGACCTCTCCTAAAGCGGAGGGCGAGCGCACCGATATGAAAGAAAAAACGAAGTGGAACGACTATGACGCTCTGCCCCTGATTTTGGATATTACGGATATTCAGCATATCATGGGGATTTCCAGACCCAGCGCCTATGAGCTGGTACACACACCGGGGTTTCCTATGGTGCGTAGTGGCCGGTTGATTAAAATCAGCAAGATGCCGGGTCTGCACCCAGCATTTTCACAGTCTGTTTATTCAGGAGCATCAACTACCCAGTACCATAGAAGGTGAGAAATTGTCTGATTTGGGAGCTGTTTTCTCGGGTCGGAAGAAGGGAGGGAAAAGCAATGGGAAATTTGTATGGCTATATCCGTGTCAGCACCAGAGAACAGAATGAGGACAGGCAGATTCTTGCCCTGAAAGAGCTATCTATCCCGGAGAAAAATCTGTTTATTGATAAGCAGTCCGGCAAGGATTTTGAGCGCCCTCAGTACCGGAAAATGGTACGAAAACTGAAAAAAGACGATCTGCTCTATATCAAGAGCATCGACCGTCTGGGGCGT